>NZ_JCANTQ010000013.1:5000-338834 GCF_059568595.1 Lysobacter oryzae DSM 21044
ACCGCAACAAGGCTGCCAGCGATGCCCTGCGTGCCGAGCAGGCGCTGGCGCTGCAGCCGCTATGCCAGTCCCTGGGCGTCCCGTTGGTCATCAATGACGACTGGGCGCTTGCGGCCGCGGTGGGAGCCGCCGGCGCGCATCTGGGCGAAGACGACGGCGAAATCGCATTGGCCCGGCATGAACTGGGGCCGGATGCGATCGTCGGCGCCTCCTGCTACGACCAGGCGCGACTGGCTCGCCAGGCCGTGTTCGCCGGCGCCAGCTACGTAGCGTTCGGCGCCTTCTTCCCCTCGCCCACCAAGCCCAATGCGCGCCGCGCCGGACCCGCCTTGCTGCAGGAAACCGCGGCCCTGGGCGTACCGCGGGTGGCTATCGGCGGCATCACCCCGGACAATGCGCGACCACTGGTGGCGGCCGGTGCCGACCTGGTCGCCGTGATCAGCGGCGTTTTCGACGCGCCCGATCCCGCTGCAGCCACCCGCGCCTATCTTTCCTGCTTCGAAGAGCCTCGATGAAGAACGACACGTCCCACGCCCTTTTCACCCGCGCGAAGGCGCTCATTCCCGGCGGCGTCAATTCGCCGGTGCGCGCGTTCAAGTCGGTGGGCGGCGAGCCGTTCTTCGCGCATCGCGCGGAAGGCGCCTATCTCTTCGATGTCGACGGCAACCGCTATGTCGACTACGTGGGGTCGTGGGGACCGATGATCGCCGGCCATGCGCACCCGCAGGTGCTGGCAGCGGTCGAGCGCACGATGCGCGACGGCCTCAGTTTCGGCGTGCCCAACGCGCTGGAAGTCACCATGTCCGAAGCGATCACGCAGATCGTGCCGAGCTGCGAAATGGTGCGGATGGTCAACTCGGGCACCGAAGCCACGCTGTCGGCGATCCGCGTGGCGCGCGGAGCGACCGGACGCTCGCGCATCGTCAAGTTCGAAGGCTGCTACCACGGCCACGGCGACAGCTTCCTGGTCAAGGCCGGCAGCGGCGTGATGACGCTGGGCCTGCCCAACTCGCCGGGCGTTCCGGCGGCGCTCGCCGACCTCACCCTGACCCTCCCCTACAACGATTTCGAAGCGGCGACGAAGCTGTTCGAGGAAGCCGGCAGCGACATCGCCGGCCTGATCATCGAGCCCATCGTCGGCAACGCCAACTGCATCCTGCCGCGTGCCGGCTACCTGCAGCACTTGCGCGAGCTTTGCACGCAACACGGCGCGCTGCTGATCTTCGACGAAGTCATGACCGGGTTCCGCGTCGCACTCGGGGGTGCGCAGCAGCTGTACGGCATCACCCCCGACCTGAGCACGTTCGGCAAGATCATCGGCGGCGGCATGCCGGTGGGCGCCTACGGCGGTCGTCGCGACCTGATGGCGCAGGTCGCGCCCAGCGGACCGATCTACCAGGCGGGCACGCTCAGCGGCAATCCGGTGGCCATGGCGGCCGGGCTGGCGACGCTCGACCTGATCCGGACGCCGGGCTTCCACGCCGCGCTCGAACGCGGCACGCACGCGCTGTGCGATGGACTCGAAGCGGCCGCGCGCGAAGCGGGCGTGCCCTTCACCACGACCCGCGCCCCGGGCATGTTCGGCCTGTATTTCCGCGAAGGACCGGTGGAAACGTTCGAGGACGCGAAGGCGTCGGACACGGCGCGCTTCAACCGCTTCTTCCACGCCATGCTCGAGCGCGGCGTCTACCTGGCGCCGTCGGCGTTCGAGGCCGGCTTCATGTCGAGCGCGCACGGAGCGCCGGAGATCGCCCTGACGTTGGCCGCGGCGCGCGAGGCGTTCGCGGCCGTGCGCACCTGATCGCGCGGATGATCGCAAAAAGGCCCGGGAATTCCCGGGCTTTTTCTTGCCTGCATCAGGACTTGGCGAAGTCCGCGATCGCCGCCCGCAATCGCCCCAGCCCTTCCGCCACGTCCGCGTCGCCGATGTTGAGCGCCGGCACGAAGCGCAGCACGTCCGGGCCGGCCTGCAGGGTGAGCAGCCCGTGCTCGACGCAGCGATCGAGGATCTCGCCCGCCTTGCCCGCATGGGCGTCGCGCAACTGGGCGCCGAGCATCAGGCCGCGGCCGCGGATCTGCGAGAACACGTTGAACTCCGCATCGATCGCGGCCAGGCCGTCGCGCAGTGCCTGCGCCTGCCTCGCCACGTTGTCGAGCAACGCCGGCGAAGACAGTTCGCGCAGCGCCGCGCGCGCCACTGCCGCGGCCAGCGGGTTGCCGCCGAACGTCGTGCCGTGCGCACCGAACTGCATCGCCTCGGCGGCCTTGTCGCCGACCAGCATCGCGCCGATCGGGAAGCCGCTGCCCAGCGCCTTGGCCAGGGTGACGATATCGGGCGTGACGCCATAGGCATGCGCGGCGAACAGATGGCCGGTGCGGCCCATGCCGCACTGGATTTCGTCGAGGACGAGCAGCGCCGCGTGGCGGTCGCACAGCGCGCGCAGGCCGTGCAGGAATTCCGGTGTCGCCGGGGTGACGCCGCCCTCGCCCTGCACCGGCTCGACCAACACCGCGCAGACATCGCCTGCCGCCATCGCCGCCTCGGCGCCGGCGAGGTCGTTGAAATCGCCGTAGCGGAAACCCGGCGGCAGCGGTTCGTAGCCCTCGTGGTACTTGGGCTGCGCGGTCGCGGTCACCGCGGCCAGCGTGCGGCCGTGGAAGCTGCCGCGGAAGGTGAGGATCACGCGGCGTTCCGGCGGCCGCCCCTGCGCCGTGGCCCACTTGCGCACCAGCTTGATCGCGCCTTCGTTCGCCTCGGCGCCGGAATTGCAGAAGAACACGCGCTGGGCGAAGCGCGAGGCCTCGACCAGTTCCGCCGCCAGGCGCAGCGGCGGTTCACTGACGAAGACGTTGCTGGTGTGCCAGAGCTTGCCGGCCTGCTCGGTCAGCGCCGCGAGCAGGCCCGGATGCGCGTGGCCGAGCGCGTTGACCGCGATGCCCGCGCCGAAGTCGACGTATTCGCGGCCCTCGCGGTCCCAGATGCGCGACCCCTTGCCGTGATCGAGCACGATCCGGCGCGGACGGTAGACGGGCAGGTAGTAGCGCTCGGACAGCGCGAAGAGTTCGGCGGACGTGCTCATGGGATCGCAGGCGGCGGAAAGCCGTTATTTTGCCGCTTTTTCCGCCGCCCCGCGCTTACCAGACGCCGGTGTTCGGCATCGATGCCCACGGCTCCTGCGGCGGCAGGTGGCCCTGCTGCAGCAGTTCGATCGAGATCAGGTCGGGCGAGCGCACGAAGGCCATGTGGCCGTCGCGCGGCGGACGGTTGATCGTGTAGCCCATCGCCTGCAGGCGCGCGCACGTGGCGTAGATGTCGTCGACGCGGAAGGCGAGGTGGCCGAAGTTGCGGGCGGAGCCGTAGTCCTCGCCGGGGGAGCCATCAGCGGGCGGCCAGTTGTAGGTCAGCTCGATCTCGGCCTCGGGCGTCCCGGGCGCGGCCAGGAAGATCAGCGTGTACTTGCCGTCCGGGTAGTCGTTGCGGCGCTTCTGCACCAGTCCGAGGCCTTCGCAGAAGAAGCGCAGCGAGGCGTCGATGTCGCGGATGCGGACCATGGTGTGGAGGTATTTCATGGCGGAGCCCGGGAACCGGTTCAGTCGAGGAAGAGATCGGGGAACAGCGGCTGCGAAGGATCCACCGCATAGCCGGAAAGATCGGTGATGCCGGCCTCGGCGAGCACTTCGTCATCGATCAGGAAGTGGCCGCTGAAGCCGGCGGCCTCGCGGGTCAGGATCGCATGCGCGGCCTCGCCCATGATCGCGGGGGAACGGCCATTGCCCGCGCCCACCCCGGGAATCATGTTGAGCGCATCGGTGGCGATCAGCGTGCGCGGCCACAGCGCGTTCACCGCCACGCCCTGCGGCCCGAACTCGCCCGCCAGTCCGAGCGTGACGAAGCTCATGCCCATCTTCGCCAGCGTGTAACCGGTGTGCGGCGCCCACCACTTCGGATCGAGCGAGGGTGGCGGGCACAAGGTCAGGATGTGTGGGTTGGGCGCCTGCAGCAGGTGCGGCAGGCATGCCTGCGCGCACAGGAAGCTGCCACGCGCGTTGACCTGCTGCATCAGGTCGAAGCGCTTCATCGGCGTGTCGAGCGTGCCGCGCAGCCAGATCGCGCTGGCGTTGTTGACGAGGATGTCGATGCCGCCGAACGCGTCGAGCGTGGCAGCGACCGCGGCCCTCACCTCGTCTTCCTCGCGGATGTCGCATTTCAGCGCCAGGCCGTGCCCGCCGGCGGCATTCACCGCCTCGGCGGCGGTGTGGATCGTGCCTGGCAGCTTCGGATTGGCCACCGCCGACTTCGCCACGACGGCGATGTTGGCGCGGTCGCGCGCCGCGCGCAGGGCGATCGCCAGGCCGATGCCGCGCGAAGCGCCGGTAATGAACAGCGTCTTGCCTGCGAGCGTGCTCATGGTTTGGGTCCCTGCCCTTCGTTGTCTTCCCACTTCAGGAGTCTGCGGGTGATGAAACGGTATGCGGGCTTGCCGGTGGCGAACCACGCCGCGCGCACCCACGAGTGCCGCTTGAGCACGCGCCGTTCCGTGGGCGTGAGCGCCTGCGGGCAGTAGGTGCGCTTGTGCTTGAGCAGGTGGCGCAGGTCCTCGCGCGCCAGCAGTCGCATCCAGCGCGAGCGCGGCTGCCCGCGCGTGGCCAGCTGGAAGTCGATGATCCCGGGCGAGCCGTCGGCGAGCACCAGCCAGTTCGCCTCCTTCGCCAGATCGTTGTGGGCGAGGCCGCGCCGGTGCAGTTGCTGAAGCAGCCGGTGCGCGTTGCGGAAGTAGGCGGCATCGCCGCGCGGCGGGCGCTGGTACATCGCGGCGCCGTCGAGGTAGCTGCGGTCCAGTCGCCGCCCATCCCAGCGCAGCAGTCGCGGCATCGCCGGCAGGCCATCCACGCGCTGCAGCGCCCGGGCCTCGCGCCGCGCCAGCCACCAGGCGGGCAGGCGTAGCCACAGCGGCACCGCGGCCAGGTCACGGCGTACGAACAGGCCGCGCTCGTCGCGCATGAGTGCGATGCGGCCGAAACTGTCGGCCTTGAGGGCGGCGACTTCGTGCGAAGCGGAAGGCATGCCGCCAGTGTAAGGAATCGTGCGCAGTGCGGGCATGCGGCCGGCAGGACCGATGACGAAGTCGCGGCGCCGGCTGCCATAATCGGCCGATGGAGCCGACCTGGATCGAAGCCGCCAGCGCGTGGATCAGCGCGCACCCCTTCGCTGCGGGGGCGGTTACTTTCCTGATCGCGTTCTGCGATGCGCTGGTGATCCTGGGCTTCTTCGTGCCCGCGTTGCCGCTGCTGTTCGCGGTCGGCGCGATGATCGGCCTGGGCCACGTCAATGGTCCGTACGCGCTGGCCTGCGCGGCGCTCGGCGCGTTCTGCGGCGACGGCCTGAGCTTCTGGATCGGGCGCCGCTGGGGCACGCAGTTGCGCCAGCGCTGGCCGTTCTCGCGCTATCCGCAGTGGCTGGATCGCGGCGAGGCCCTGTTCCGCCGCAAGGGCGTGCAGAGCATCTTCATCGCGCGATTCATCGGTGCGGTGCGTCCGTTCGTGCCGGCAATCGCAGGGATGATGCACATGCCGGTGCGGCGCTACGCGCTGCCCAGCTTCGCCGCCTGCCTGCTGTGGTCGGGGCTGTTCCTTGCGCCGGGCTGGGTGCTGGGCGCCTCGTACGACGCGGTGGCCGCCGTCGCCGACCGGCTTGCGCTGGTGCTGGGCGGGCTGCTCGTCGCGGTCGCGCTGGTATGGGCCTGCGTGCTTTACACGTGGCGCTGGTTCGCCGGCCACGCCGATAACCTGTTGGCGCGTGGATTGAAGTGGACCCGACAGCATCCCCACCTGGGACGCTACGCCGCTGCGCTGATGGATCCCAACCGCCCCGAATCGCCGTCGCTGCTGGTGCTCGCGGTGATGCTGCTGGCGATCAGCTGGGCGTGGTTCACCCTGCTCGCGTCGCTGCTCGCCAGCGGCGGGCCACTCGCGCTCGACCACAGCGTCCACGAGTTCATGTGGAACCTGCGCAACCCGCTCGCCGATCGCCTGATGGCGGCACTGGCCAGCCTGGGCGACGCGCAGGTGCTGGGACCGGCGGCCTTCGTCGCCTTGGCTTACCTGCTTTGGCGCAAGCGCTGGATGGCCGCCGCGCACTGGATCGCCGCGATCGTGTTCGGCCTGGCCTTCACCAGCCTGCTGGAAGCGGCGATCACCATGCCGCGTCCACCCACCGCGCCGGAAGGATTCGGCTTTCCGTCGGTCGCGGTCACGATGACCACGATCGTGTTCGGCTTCTTCGCGGTGCTGATCGCGCGCGAACTGCCTGGCCGCAACCGGGTCTGGCCGTACCTGCTCGCCGGCGTCGTCACCACGGTGATCGCTTTCGCACGCCTGTACCTGGGCGCGCATTGGCCGAGCGACCTGGTCGGCGGCACGTTGTTCGGCATCCTCTGGCTGTTGGTGCTGGGCCTGGCCTATCGCCGCCATGTCGCGCGGTCGTTCTGGATGCGACCGCTGGCGTGGGCGTTCTATTCCGCATTCGCCGCCGCGGCGCTCTGGCACGCGCCACGCCATGCCGACCGCCTGCTGGCCAAGTTCGCCGCCGCGGCGCCGACGACGACGCTGGCTGCGCAGGCATGGTGGCAACGCGACTGGGCCACGCTCCCGGCGCAGCGCAACGAGCGCGACGTGCGCCGGCGCTGGGCGCTCGACGTGCAGGTGGCGGGTCCGCTGCAGCCCGTGCAGCAGGCATTGGTGGGGCGTGGCTGGCACGCGCAGCCGCAGGCGGACTGGGTGGCGACCGTCGGCCTGCTCGACGACGACAAGCCCGCGCGCGAGCAGGTGGTGCTGCCGGCAACGCTCGACGCGCGCCCGGAACAGTTGCTGCTGTTGCATGCCGGCCGCGACGCCGGCGAACAGATCGCGTTGCGCCTGTGGCCGGCGCCGGCCACGCTCAGTGACGGGACGCCGCTGTGGGTAGGCACCGCGCAGACCCTGCGCTACCAGAAGCCGCTGCGCGCGGCCTCGCTGTGGTTGCCGATCGCCGATAACGGCTTCGCGCATGCGCAGGTGCGCGAGGCACTACGCGAATTCGCACCGGTGGAAGCGCCGCACCCGCAAGGCGGCGGCCTGGTGTTGCGCCTGCGCACGCGCTAGCTGCTGCGCCGCGCCAGCAGTCGCGCTCAGACGAGCCCGAGCAGCCGATCCAGGCGTGCGTGCGGGTCGTGCATCTGCAGCAGCTCCTGGCGCTGCGAGTCGTGCAGGGGCAGCAGCTCCGCGAGGCGCCAGCCCACCCAGGCCGCGTCGTCCAGCAGCGCGCGTTCGGCACGGGCGTGTTCCCCGCCCGTTTTCTCGATGATCGAGTCGAGCAGCACCGGAAGCAGCCCGTGCTCGGGCTGCACCGGCTGGTGGGCGTCGGCATCGCACCAGCGCACGTCCGCCACCTGCAGGCCGTTGTCGCGCACGCGCGCGCGCTCGACGTGGAAGCGTCGCGCGCCGCGCACGCGCAGGATGAGCATGCCGTCGTTCCCCTGGCCGAAATCCTCGATCACCGCCTCGGTGCCGAACGCAGCCGCCGAAGCCGGCGCGCCGGCCTCCTCGCCCTTGAGGATCATGCACACGCCGAAGCCGCGGCCGTGGCGGCCGCAGTCGCGGATCAGGTCGAGGTAACGCGCTTCGAACACGCGCAGGCCCAGCGCGGCACCGGGCAGCAGCACCGTGTGCAGCGGAAACAGGGCCAGGGATTCGGTCGGCATGGTGGCAGTCTACTGCGCCCGCCAGGACCGACGCGGAACCGGACGCGACGCCGCTAGGCGTCGCGCAGCGCGGCCAGGAACCGGCGCGGCGCGCCGTCGAAACCACCATTCGACATGAACACCACGTGGTCGCCCGCACGCACGCGTTCGCGCAGCACGGCGATCAGCCTGTCGGCGTCGGGCACGGCCACGCCCTCACCGCGCAGGCCGGCGACGACTTTGCCCGCGTCCCACGCCAATTCGGGGCGGTGCAGGAACACCACCGCATCGGCGATGTCCAGCGACGGCGCCAGTGCGTCGGCGTGCGCGCCCAGGCGCATCGAATTGCTGCGCGGCTCCATCGCCACCACGATCCGGGCGTCGCCGACTTTCGCACGCAGGCCGGCAAGCGTGGTCGCGATTGCGGTGGGATGGTGGGCGAAATCGTCGTAGACGGTCACGCCCTGCGCTTCGCCGACCACTTCGAGGCGGCGCTTGACGCTGCGGAACTCGGCCAGCGCCGGCAGCACCGTTGTCACGTCGACGCCGACGGCGTTGGCCGCGGCGAGCGACGCCAGGGCATTCATGACGTTGTGGCGGCCCAGCAGGGGCCAGCGCACTTCGCCGATGTCCTGGCCGTTGTGGATCACGGCGAAGGCGCTGCCGTCCTCGTTGATCATGCGCGCGGTCCAGTGGAATCCCGCGCGCGCGGCGGCGCCTTCGTCGGCGCGATCGCCGTGCGCCTGCGGCTGTGCCGCCTGCGCGATCAGGCTGGCGTCGAGGCCGAAGGTTTCCACCGGCGTCCAGCAGCCCATCGCCAGCACCTCGGCCAGGTAGCGGTCCTCGCCATTGACGATCAGGCGGCCGCGGCGCGGCACGGTGCGGACCAGGTGGTGGAACTGGCGCTGGATCGCGGCCACGTCCGGGAAGATGTCGGCGTGGTCGTACTCGAGGTTGTTGAGGATCGCGACCAGCGGCTTGTAGTGGACGAACTTGCTGCGCTTGTCGAAGAAGGCGGTGTCGTACTCGTCCGCTTCGACCACGAATTCGCGTCCCTGGCCACGGCGCGCGGACACGCCGAAATCCTCGGCCACGCCGCCGATCAGGAAGCCCGGCGCGCGGCCCGCCGCTTCCAGCAGGTAGGTGAGGATGGTGGTGGTGGTGGTCTTGCCGTGGGTGCCGGCGACGGCGAGCGTGTCGCGGCCGGGCAGCACGTTCTCGGCGAGCCACTGCGCGCCGGAGTTGTAGGTGCGGCCGTCGTCGAGCACCTGCTCCACCGCCGGATTGCCGCGCGATAGCGCATTGCCGACCACGACCTCGTCGCAGTCGGCCGAGATGTTTTCGGCGAGGTAGCCTTGGCGCAGCGCGATGCCGAGCTGCTCGAGCTGGGTGGACATCGGCGGGTAGATGTTCTGGTCGCTGCCTTCGACCTCGTGGCCGAGTTCGCGCGCCAGTGCGGCGACGCCGCCCATGAAGGTGCCGGCGATGCCGAGGATGTGGAGTTTCACGTAACGGCTCCTGATGTGATTCGTTGCCATCCATGGCGCGGCAAGGCCGGCTTCGGATCGCCTTGCCCCGCCGTCCATGGCGGGGCGTTCGCCGACGCGCGAACTGCCGATAGGGCAGTTCGCAAACGCGTCAGCTCACCCCACTTCGTGCGCCGGCACGATCGCCTCGACGATCCGCGCGAACACCTCGTCCAGCGTGCCCACTCCATTGACCACCGTGAGCTGGCCCTGCTGGCGGTAGTAGTCGATCACCGGCGCGGTCTGGTCGTTGTAGACCTGCAGGCGCTTGCGCACGGATTCGGGGCTGTCGTCCTCGCGGCCTTCGGCCTTGGCGCGGCCGGCGATGCGTTCGACCAGCAGTTCGGTCGGAACTTCCAGCTGCACCGCGTAATCCATCGGCTGGCCGATGCGGGTGAGCAGCTTGCCCATCGCGTCGGCCTGGGCGAGGTTGCGCGGGTAGCCGTCGAGGATGAAGCCGCCCTTGGTATCCGGACGCGAGAAGCGGTCCTCGAGCATGCCCAGCAGGATCGCGTCGCTGACGAGTTCGCCACGCGCCATCACTTCCTTGGCCTCCAGGCCGAGCTTGCTGCCGGCGGCCACTTCGGCACGCAGCAGGTCGCCGGTGGAGATGTGCGGCACCTGCAGGTGGTCCTTGAGCCTTGCGGCCTGGGTGCCCTTGCCGGAACCGGGGGCGCCGAGCAATACCAATCGCATCTACATCACTCCTGAAAACGACAGAAACCGTGGGGAGCCCACGAGGGCGGCGCTACACTCCAGCAGCCAGGCCGTCGGGCGTCAAAATCGGGACGGCCAGCTTACCCCATCCCGCCTGGAGCATTGATTCCCATGGCTTCTGGAACCCTGCTGTATGCGCAGTCCGGCGGGGTCACCGCCGTCATCAACGCCACCGCCTCCGCGGTGATCCAGACGGCACGGGCCCGCAAGGTCAAGGTGCTGGCCGCCCGCAACGGCATCCTCGGGGTACTGCGCGAGGAACTGGTCGACACCTCGCGCGAATCCGCGGCCGCCATCCGCGCCCTGGCCCACACCCCCGGCGGCGCGTTCGGCTCGTGCCGGGTCAAGCTGAAGTCGCTGGAGCAGGACCGCGCGCGCTACGAGCGGCTGCTCGCCGTGTTCCAGGCGCACGACGTGCGCTGGTTCCTCTACAACGGCGGCAACGATTCGGCCGATACCGCGCTCAAGGTCTCGCAGTTGGCGGCGGAGTTCGGCTACCCGCTGACCTGCGTGGGCGTGCCCAAGACCGTCGACAACGACCTCGCCGTCACCGACTGCTGCCCCGGCTTCGGCTCGGCGGCCAAGTACACCGCGGTGTCGGTGCGCGAGTGCGCGCTGGACGTGGCGGCGATGGCGGACACGTCGACCAAGGTGTTCGTGTACGAGGCGATGGGCCGCCACGCCGGCTGGCTCGCGGCCGCGGCCGGCCTTGCCGGATCCGGCATGGATGCGGCACCGCACCTGATCCTGTTTCCCGAGCGGCCCTACGACGAAGCGGAATTCTTCGCCAAGGTGAAGGCGACCGTCGAGCGCGTCGGCTACTGCGTCGTCGTCGCCAGCGAGGGCATCCAGACCGCCGACGGGCGCTTCGTCGCCGATGCCGGCGGCGGCAAGGATTCGTTCGGGCATACCCAGTTGGGCGGCGTCGCATCGCACCTGGCCGGACGGGTCAAGGACGTGCTCGGCTACAAGGTGCACTGGACTCTGCCCGATTACCTGCAGCGCTCCGCGCGCCACCTCGCCTCCAAGACCGATCTGGCGCAGGCGCAGGCCGTGGGCAAGGCGGCGGTCGAACTCGCACTGAAGGGCAGCAACGCGGTGATGCCGGTGATCGTGCGCACCGCCGATGCGCCGTACCGCTGGAAGGTCGAAGCCGCACCGCTGGCGAAGATCGCCAACCACGAGAAGAAGATGCCGGCGAACTTCATCCGCAAGGACGGCTACGGCATCACCGAGGCCGCGCGGCGCTACCTCGAACCGCTGATCCGCGGCGAAGCGCCGCCGCCCTACGGACGCGATGGCATCCCCAAGTACGTCGAACTCAAGAATGCGCTGGTGAAGGCGAAACTGCCGGCCTGGCAATAGCCTTCAACTTCAAACCTGTCGCAGCAAGCGCGGCCCGGCTCGTCCCGCATGTCCCGCTGGCGCCGCGCAAGTGGGGCGCCTTGTGCCGTTGGAGGCGCCGATCACCCGCCGCAGGCCTTGCCTTCGAGCTTCAGCTGCGCGGCGTACAGCGGCACGTTGGGCGCACCGCGCTGCGCCTGCTGCTTCGCATCGTGCAGGTAGATGCGGGCGCGCCCCTGTGCGTCGAGTTGCGGCGGCGCCACCTCGACCGGCTTGCGCCATACCCGCACCACCGCCTGTTGCGACGGGCACGCGGCACTGGGCACGCGGACCTCGTCATTGAGCTTCCAGCCCTTCGCGGCGGACGGCTGCACCTTGGCGAAATCGACGAACCGCGCGCGCGCCTGGCAATTCGCGGAGGTTTTCACCGCGGCGAAACGGTACGGCTGGGCCGCGTCGCCGGTGAACATGCCCTCCAGGCGTGCGCAGGCCTCGGGTATGGCGCGAACGGTGTGCACGGCTCCCACCGCCTGCGGCGTGCCGACGCCGCGGGTGATTTCGGGCTTGCTCCCGGCGGCGACTGCGGGGATGGCGACGGCGGCGAGCAGTGCGGGAAGGATGCGCATGTGCGGCTCCTTTCGTGGGGACCGGGGCAGGCTGGCATGCAGGCCCTGAACGCGTTTTGACACGGCGCCGGTGGCGAGCCGACTGGTCGGCGTGATGGTCATCACGCGCGGAGGCCGTGGTTTTCCCGGGAAATGTGCCATAGTCGGGTCGTTGCCCTGCGCGGCGTGATGCCTGACCGTTGCGCGGAGCCACGCTACAACCTGCGGTATTTCCCAGAAATTCCTTAAATGTCCACTCGGGGGAGGGTTCATGCTGGAGCAGTACGGTCTACCTTTGGCGCTGGTCTGCGCTGTCATCGCGATCCTGTACGGGATCGTTTCCGCGCGCTGGATCAGCGCACAACCCGCCGGCAACGAACGCATGCAGCAGATCGCCGGCGCGATCCAGGAAGGCGCGCGCGCCTACCTCAACCGCCAGTACACGACGATCGCGGTCGCCGGCGTGGTGCTGTTCGTGGTGATCGGGTTCTTCCTCAGCTGGCATACGGCGATCGGCTTCCTGATCGGCGCGGTGCTCTCGGGCGCGGCCGGCTACATCGGCATGAACGTGTCGGTGCGCGCCAACGTGCGCACCGCCGAAGCCGCGCGCAGCGGCATCAGCAAGGCGATGGACGTCGCGTTCCGCGGCGGCGCCATCACCGGCATGCTGGTGGTCGGCCTCGGCCTGCTCGGCGTCGCCGGCTACTACATGCTGCTGACCCGGCAACTGGGCGTGGAAGGCGAAGCCGCGCTGCACGCGCTGGTCGGCCTCGCGTTCGGCTCCTCGCTGATCTCGATCTTCGCCCGACTGGGCGGCGGCATCTTCACCAAGGGTGCGGACGTCGGCGCCGACCTGGTCGGCAAGGTCGAAGCGGGCATTCCCGAGGACGACCCGCGTAACCCCGCGGTGATCGCGGACAACGTCGGCGACAACGTCGGCGACTGCGCGGGCATGGCGGCCGACCTGTTCGAGACCTACGCGGTCACGGTCATCGCGACGATGCTGCTCGGCGGCCTGATGATCGCCGAGGCCGGCCACAACGCCGTGCTGTATCCGCTGGTGCTCGGCGGCGTGTCGATCATCGCCTCGATCATCGGCACGTTCTTCGTGAAGGTGAAACAGGGCGGCTCGATCATGGGCGCGCTGTACAAGGGCGTGATCGTGTCGGCGGTGCTGGCGGCGGTCGCGTTCTATCCGATCACCACGCAGCTGATGGCCGATTCGAGCTACGGCGCGATGAACCTGTACTGGTGCGCGCTGATCGGCCTGGTCCTGACCGGCGCGATCGTGTGGATCACCGAGTACTACACCGGCACCCAGTTCAAGCCGGTGCGGCACATCGCGCAGGCCTCGACCACCGGCCACGGCACCAACATCATCGCCGGCCTGGGCGTGTCGATGAAGTCGACCGCGCTGCCGGTGGTGGTGATCTGCGCCGCGATCTGGGGCGCATACGCACTCGGCGGCCTGTACGGCATCGCCATCGCCGCGACCGCGATGCTGTCGATGGCGGGCATGATCGTGGCGCTCGACGCCTACGGCCCGATCACCGACAACGCCGGCGGCATCGCCGAGATGGCGGAACTGCCGCCGGAAGTGCGCAACATCACCGACCCGCTCGACGCCGTCGGCAACACCACCAAGGCGGTGACCAAGGGCTATGCGATCGGTTCGGCCGCGCTGGCGGCACTGGTGCTGTTCGCCGACTACACGCACAACCTCAATACGGTCGGCGCAGCGAAAGCCGCGGCGACCGGCGTCGCCTACGAGGCACTGCGCTTCGACCTCAGCGACCACATGGTGATCATCGGCCTGCTGATCGGCGGCCTGATCCCCTACCTGTTCGGCGCGATGGCGATGGAAGCCGTGGGCCGTGCCGCGGGCGCGGTGGTGGAGGAAGTGCGCCGCCAGTTCCGCGACATCCCGGGGATCATGCAGGGCACGGGCAAGCCGCAGTACGACAAGGCCGTGGACATGCTGACCAAGTCGGCGATCAAGGAAATGATCGTGCCCTCGCTGCTGCCGGTCGCCGTGCCGGTCGTGGTCGGCCTGCTGCTCGGCCCGAAGGCGCTGGGCGGCGTGCTGATCGGCACGATCGTCACCGGCCTGTTCGTCGCGATCTCGATGACCACCGGCGGCGGCGCGTGGGACAACGCCAAGAAGTACATCGAGGACGGCAACTTCGGCGGCAAGGGTTCCGAAGCGCACAAGGCGGCGGTCACCGGCGACACCGTCGGCGATCCCTACAAGGACACCGCGGGCCCGGCGGTGAATCCGCTGATCAAGATCATCAACATCGTCGCGCTGCTGCTGGTGCCGCTGCTGTAACCGGCACTCGCGACCATCCGTACGACGCAACGGCGGCCGCAAGGCCGCCGTTGTTGTTTGGCAGCTCGAAACGGCGCCGACGTCTTTGCGCCGCGGGCCATCGCCGGTCGTGGAAGAACGCTCCTTTCCAGCCAATCCCTTTTCCTTAACAGGCACAAGCGCCTACTGGGCACGTACCAGTCGGCTTCAGATCCTCTGCGGAGGTAGCCATGAGCCTGCAGGGACGCGCAGTGTTGCTGGCCTGCAGCCTGGTGCTGGCACCGGTGCTCGCCAGCTGGGTTGCGGCGGCGGCCCCACCGGCGCCGAGCGCCAATGTGTTGCTGCTGGACATCAAGGGCGGCATCGGTCCGGCGACGCGCGACTACGTGCAGCGCGGCATCGCCGAGGCGCAGGCGCGTCGTGCCGCGGCGGTGATCCTGCGCATCGACACCCCGGGCGGACTGGACGCCGCCACCCGCGACATCAACCAGGCCATCCTCGCCTCGCGCGTGCCGGTGATCGGCTGGGTCGCCCCGGAAGGCGCACGCGCCGCGAGTGCCGGCACCTACATCCTCTACGCCTGCCATGTCGCGGCGATGGCGCCGGCGACTTCGCTGGGCGCCGCGACCCCGATCGCGCTCGGCGCGATGCCGTCGCCCGACACCGCCCCGCAGCCGGAACGCAGCCAGGATGGCCAGCGCGGCAAGGACGGCGACACGCCGGCGCCCGCCAGCACGATGGAACGCAAGGCGCGCAACGACTCGATCGCCTACCTGCGCACGCTCGCCGAATTGCGCGGACGCGACACCGCCTTCGCCGAAGCCGCGGTGCGCGATGCCGCGACCCTGACCGCGAACCAGGCCGTCGCCCAGCACGTCGCCGACTTCATCGCCCGCGACACGACCATGCTGCTGCGCGGCGCCGACGGTCGCCACGTCCGCGTGCTCGGTGGCGAGGCGACCCTGCACGTGGCGAACGCCGCGGTCGCGCCCTTCGCGCCGGACTGGCGCAACCGCCTGCTCGCCGTGATCACCGAACCCACGGTCGCGTACCTGTTGCTGCTGGTGGGCGTGTATGGGCTGATGTTCGAGGGCCTCAACCCTGGCGTGCTGTTCCCGGGCGTGATCGGCGGCGTGTGCCTGCTGCTGGCGCTGTATGCGCTGCAGGTGCTGCCAGTCAATTACGTCGGCGTGGCGCTGATCGTGCTCGGGGTCGGGCTGATGGCGGCGGAGTTCGCGATGCCCAGCTTCGGCTCGCTCGGCATCGGTGGCGTGGTGGCGCTCATCGCCGGCTCGCTGATGCTGTTCGATACCGAGGCGCCGGGTTTTGGCGTCTCCGGGCGGTTGATCGCCGGCGTCGCCGCGACGAGCGCGATCGCCTTCATGGGCGTGGCCTGGCTGGCGATGCGCGCGCGCCGGCAGCCGGTGGTCACCGGCGTCGACGAACTGCTCGGGCAGGCGGCCATCGCGGTCGACGACTTCCACGACGGTCGCGGCCAGGTACGGATCCGCGGCGAACTGTGGCAGGCGCAGTGCGCCGCGCCGGTGCACCGCGGCCAGTCGCTGCACGTGCGGGCGATGACCGGGCTGGTGCTGCAGGTGGCGCCGATCGAACCCTGAGTCCTGACTTCACCGTCCCGCTGGAGGCCGGCCATGAACATCCTGTTTTCGTTCCCGCTGATCCTGTTCGTCCTGCTGCTGTTCTTCGCCGCGGTGAAGATCCTGCGCGAGTACGAACGCGCGGTGGTGTTCCAGCTCGGCCGCTTCTGGAAGGTGAAGGGACCCGGGCTGTTCATCCTGATCCCGGTGGTGCAGCAGATGGTGCGCGTCGACCTGCGCACGATCGTGATGGACGTGCCTTCGCAGGACCTGATCTCGCACGACAACGTGTCGGTCAAGGTCAATGCGGTGGTGTATTTCCGCGTGGTCGATCCGCAGAAGGCGATCATCAACGTCGAGCACTTCTACGAAGCCACCAGCCAGCTTGCCCAGACCACGCTGCGCTCGGTCCTGGGCCAGCACGACCTCGACGAGATGCTGGCCGAACGCGAGAAGCTCAACCACGACATCCGCACCATCCTCGATTCGCAGACCGATGCCTGGGGCATCAAGGTCGCCAACGTCGAGATCAAGCATGTCGACATCAACGAGGTGATGGTGCGCGCGATCGCCCGCCAGGCCGAGGCCGAACGCGTGCGCCGGGCCAAGGTGATCCACGCCGAGGGCGAGCTGCAGGCCGCGGCGAAGCTGGTCGAGGCGGCGCGCCTGCTCGGCGCCGATCCGCGCGCGATCCAGCTGCGTTACCTGCAGACCCTGACCGAAATCGCCGGCGAGAAAAGCTCCACCATCGTGTTTCCCCTGCCGATCGACGTGCTGCAGACGCTGACGGGGCGCGAGCGGGCTCCCTGAGGCTCGCAGCGGACCAGATCCGGAACGGACCCGCCGGCGCGCCGGGCGGGTAAAATGCGCGCCCCGTATTTCTCCCCCGCCCTTCCCCACCCCCACCGCGGCCGCCAGGCCCGGTCAGCACGTCGGAGCACTCCCCATGGGTCTGGACCTCGTCCCCACCGGCAAGAACCCGCCGGACGAAATCAACGTCATCATCGAAATCCCCAAGGACGCCGAGCCGGTCAAGTACGAGGTCGACAAGGCTTCGGGCGCGATCTTCGTCGACCGCATCCTGTCCACGCCGATGCGCTACCCGTGCAACTACGGCTACGTCCCGCACACCCTGTGCGGCGACGGCGACCCGGCCGACGTGCTGGTGATCCTGCCGCTGCCGCTGGTGCCGGGCTCGGTGATCCGCTGCGTGCCGGTCGGCGTGCTGAAGATGACCGACGAGGCCGGCAGCGACGAGAAGCTGATCGCCGTGCCGGTGCCGAAGGTGTTCGGCGGTTACGCGCACGTCACCGACATCGCCCAGGTCTCGCAGCACTGGCTCGACCGCATCGGCCACTTCTTCGAGCACTACAAGGACCTGGAGAAGGGCAAGTGGGTCAAGCTCGACGGCTTCGGCGACGCCGCTGAAGCCAAGGCGATCCTGCTCGACGCGATGAAGCGCTACGAAGACAGCGCGGACAAGCCCAACTTCTGACCGGCGTCGGGAACGGAAAAGGGCCGCGTCGCGCGGCCCTTTCTCTTTGCGAAGGCCGCAGCGCGCGGCCCTTTCTCTTTGCGGAGGCCGCAGCGCGCGGCCCCTTCTCTTTGCGAGGGCCGCAGCGCGCGGAACTTGCACTGCAAGCTCGCTCGTGAGGGCCCTCGTCCTTCGCTCAGGCGTTGTCGCTGAGCTCGCGCTGCGTCGATGGGGCCGCTGCGCCGGTGCGCGCCACGGCGACCTTCACGATCATCGTCTGCAGCGCGCTGTACCAGCTCAGCTCGTTGTTCAATCGCAGTTTTTCCGCCAGCGGCCGGATTTCCGCCACGTAACCGGCGAGCAGGCGGCGGAAGTCTTCGTGCCCTTCGGGCCGGTCGCCGTAGCGGAACCACAGGCCTTGCCAGGCGCGCGTGAATCGCTGGGTCAGCGCGCGCAACGGCTGCACGTTGGGGTGCGGCACGATGTCGGCGAACAGCAGCGCGAAGTGGGAATTGAGTTCCCAGGGATTCATCACCGCCGGCACGTTGACGGTCTCGCAGGGGAACTGCGCGACCTGCGCCGGCACGGGCGCCACCTGGCGCGTCGGCCAGCCCGCCGATGGCGCGTTGTGCGGCCGGCCACGGCCGACCAGTTCCCAGAATCCGCCGCCGCCCACGGTATCGACGACCAGGTGCACGCGCGACAAGGTCGCGTCGTTGAGCACGCTGTGCTGGCGCCAGGTGTCGAAGATCCAGCACTCGCCCGCGGCCATGTTGATGACCTCGCCGCCGCATTCGAAACGCACGGTGGGCTGGGTCACGATCGGCACGTGCACGCGCACGCGCTCGACCCAGTAGTAGCCCTGGTCGGCGTGACGGGTGACCTCGGCCTGGCCCGCCAGGCGCATCAGGCGGCTGCGGCCGACGGTGGCGCCGAGGCTCGCGAACACCTGGCTCAGGTACGGACAGCGGCGCAGATAGTCGGTCGGCTGCATGGTGCCGGCGAACGCCTCGTTGTCCGGATCGCCGTCGACCGCCACCAGCGGCAGCATCGAATTGCCGGGAAACCCCTGCGGATGCGGACGCCAGTGCGACTCCTCGATGGCATTGATCTCGGCCGCCAGCGCGTCGGCGTCGAACAGCAATGGCAACTGGATGAACGGCACCGGCAACTTCATGGACGCACCCCGCGGAAGACCCGGTAATGCTACGCGCCCTCAGCGCTGTCCGGCACGCAGCAGCGACAGCCCGATCAGGCGCGACACCACCACGGCCACGTAGCCGACGCCGCAGAACTGCTCCAGGATCACCAGCACCCGCGCCTGCGCGCCCAGCGGCAACACGTCGCCCAGGCCGACGGCGGACAGATTGGTCACGCTGAGGAACAGCAGCTCCAGCCAGCTGCGCGGCCGTTCCGGTTCGACCGCGCCGGTGAAGCTGCCCGGGTACCAGGCCTGGCAGACGAGGAAGAGGTAGGCGAAGCCCCACGCCAGCAGGGTGAAGGTCGCGCCCGCGGCGAACAGCTCATCGCTGCTCACGCGGTGGTCGCCCATCATGTAGGCGATCAGGCTGCCCGCGGCGTACAGGTACAGCAGCGCTTCCAGCAGCGACGACCACACCAGCAGCTGGTTGTTGCCGGTCGCCACCGACAGCAGCGACAGCACGAACGCGGGCGCCGCGATGGTCCAGGCGATCCAGTTGAGCGCCGGTGTGCGGTTGACCACCCACACGGCGAGTACCAGGAACAACGCGGTGAAAGCGCCGAACACCACGCGGCCCGTGGCCGCGTCGTCCAGCAGCGGGAACAGCAGCAGGCTGAGCAGCTGCGCCGCCAGCAGGAACGCCGACGGGTGGCGCCGGATCAACGCGCGCCAACGCCGGTTGCGATAAGGGAGCGTGTCCATGGCCGGAGTGTGCCGCAGCGGCGCCGCCCCCGCATCCCGCCCCACGCAAAGAACTACGGCCCCTTGCGGGGCCGTAGCGGTGTTGCTCAGCGGATCCGGATGGATCAGAAGCGCTGCTGGTACTTCACGTAGATCGTGCGGCCGATGTCGAAACCGCCGTAGTACGGGAAGTTGCTGCTCGGCTGGGTGAACATCGTCGGGCCGAGGTGGTTGAACGCGTTGTTCGCGCCCACTGCGACCGTGGCTTCCCACGGCAGCTTCGCGGCGACCTGCACGTCATGGAACGTGTTGGAGCCGAGGCGGTTGATCGCGTCATCCACGCCGTTGGCGATGCGGTCCGGATCCGAGCACGGACGGTTCGGCACGCAGCTCTCGTAGATGCCCGAGTAGTAGCGGGCGGTCCAGTTGGCGCTCCAGATGCCGCGGGTCCAGTTCACGCCGAGGTTCGAACGCAGGCGGAACACGCCACCGGTGCCGACCTGGCCGACCATGATGTCGTTGCCGTCCTCGTCCTGCGCCAGGGTGTCGTACTTGCTGGTGTACGAGTTGTCCCAGTTGATCGTGAACTTGCCGAACGAGGTCTCGGGCAGCTTGTAGCCGACATTGAAGTCCCAGCCTTCCGTCTCGAGCTGGCCGAGGTTGGCCAGGCCGAAGAACATGCCGGTGATGTGGCCGTCGGCGGCGCGGGTGATGCCGTCGCAGCGCGATGCACTGCCCAGGACGTAGCAGTCGCTGAGGATGCTGTCGACCGAGTCCGAGATGATCGCGTTGGTCAGCTGGTAGTTGTACCAGTCGAGTTCGATGTCGAGGCCTTCAACCCACTTCGGGCTCCACACCAGGCCCGCGGTCTTGGTCTTCGCGGTTTCCGGGGTGAGGTTCGGATTCGAACCGCTCAGGAACTGGTCCGGCGTCTGGCACGGATAGCCGGTGCAGGGCACCAGGCCCTGGCCGAGCTGGACGTAGCCGAGCGGCACGCCGGCCGCGGTGCACGCCGCGTTGCCGTTGACGCTGTTGTTGGCGCCGACGCCGCACGGGTCGGTGTACGACTCGAAGCTGCCGCCGATGCCGCCATACAGGTCGCTGATCGACGGCGCGCGGAAGCCCTCGGCGTAGGTGCCGCGGAGCAGCACGCCGTCCATCGGACGCCAGCGCAGCGAGAACTTGCTGTTCACGGTGTCGCCGAAGTTCGAGTAGTCCGAATAACGGCTGGCCACGTTGAAGCTCAGTTCCTTGGCGAACGGCAGGTCGGCCAGGACCGGGATTTCAAGTTCCGCGTAGACCTCGTCCAGCGAGTACGCACCCTGCGTGGTGGTCGCCGGCAGGCCGGTGCTCAGGCCGGTCTGCGCGAACGCGTCCGGCACGAAGCGGCCGTCTTCCGAACGGTGCTCGACGCCGACCGCCAGGCCGAGGTCGCCGGCCGGCAGCGCGAACAGCGTGCCCGACAGGTTGGCGCTGTAGGTCTTCGAGTTGGTACGGCCGGTGTCGGTGTACTGCGGGAACAGGAACGCGATCAGGTCCGGGTTGCCCGAGAGCGAACCGGCCTGGGTGTCGCCGTACGGCGCCAGCGGATTCCACGGCACGCATTCGCCATTGCCGTAGTTGGTGCCGTAGGCGATCGGGCTGGCGGCGCTGCCGCACTCGACGCGGCCGGTGGCCGGGTTGAACCACGAAGCACCCAGCGCCTGCTCGGTGGCCAGCAGGCTGGCGTCACCGCGCGCGTTCTTGATGTTCTCGTTGCGGTTGATGTTGGCGCTGACGTCCCAGTCCCAGTAGTTCTCGCCGATCTGGAAGCTGCCTTCGAAGCCGGTGGCGACGCGGAAGGTCTCCAGCTTGCTTTCGGTGCGACGCGGCATTTCCCACAGGCGGCGACGGAAGGTCAGGTTGGTGCCGGGGGTCGGGGTGAAGTAGCTGTTGCCCGAGAGCGGCGTGCCGAACGCAGCCGACTGGTACGGATAGCCGGCGATCTGCTGGTCGGTGGTGCGCTTGTTGTACTGCAGGTCCGCCTTGAAGCGGATGTTGTCGGTGATGTCGATCGAACCGTTCACGAACACCGACTGGCGCTCGACGCCCGTCTGCACGTACATCTGCTCGTTCGAGTTGGCGTACTGCGCCGGGGTGATGCGGGTGTAGTTGGCGCGGTTGCGCGGATCGGTACCCGGGGTCAGCGTCCACCACACGGCGGCCGAGGACGGGCTGCACGGCTGGCAGAACGAGCCGTTCTGGCTCACCGGGCTCCAGCCCGAGAACGGATAGTCGTCCGCGTAGCCTTCACCGACGTTGCCGTAGGCGCTGAACGGACGATCCTTCGCGAACACCGGCTCTTCCTTCGCGTATTCGAAGGAGACGGTGAGGCTGGAACGCTCGCCCACGTTGCCCATGGTCAGGTCGAAGGACTTCTTGTCGCCGTCGCCCTGGCTGTACTGGCCGAGGTAGGCGTTGGCTTCGATGCCGTCGAAGTTGCTGCGGGTGATCACGTTGACCACGCCGGCGATGGCGTCGGAGCCGTACAGCGAGGAGCCGCCGTCCTTCAGCACTTCGATGCGCTCGATCGCCGAGACCGGGATCTGGCTCAGGTCCTGCAGACCGCTGGTCGAGATGCCCAGGCGCTTGCCGTTGACCAGCACCAGGGTGCGCTGCGCGCCGAGGTTGCGGATGTCGATGTAGTAACCACCGACGTCCTCGCCGGAGGCCAGGGCCTGCGAGCGCGAGATCGCCGGCGAGCCGGCCGAGGTCAGGTTCTGCAGGATGTCGGCGACCGAGGTGAAGCCCTGCTGCTGGATCTGCTGGCGGGTCACCTGGATGACCGGCTGTGCGGTCTCGACGTCGGACTGGCGAATGCGCGAGCCCGTGACCTCGATGCGATCGAGGGTGGTCGCGTTCTCGGCCGGGGCCGCTTCCTGCGCGCCGGCGAAGGCCGGGGCCAGGGCGAGCGCGATGCTGACGGGCAAAAGGCCGCGCTGCATCGCGGTGTGGCGATGGGTCATCTGTTCTCTCTCCGGATGATCGTTGGTGTTGCGATCGTTATTGGTGCGTTAGCCGCTCGTTAAGAGCGCCATCGCACGTTACGTTCCGGTCCGCGGCGAAGCTTTGCGGCGCGCGATGGGTGTTTTTGCCGGATCAGGCGGAGAGCGCGAACCACGCACCCGGTCGCAGGCCGCGGCCCCGGGCAAAAAAAAGCGCGCGCGGAAGTACCGCGCGCGCTGTTGCAACCGGACCGGAGCGGCTCAGGTACCGGTGCGCAGCTGCGCTTCGCGGACCAGTGGTGCATTGGCTGCGTCCGGCACCTGCGCACGCGCACCCTGGCGATAGCGCGACGCCGGCACGCCGAAACGGGCGCGGAACGCGCGCGCGAAGCTGCAGCAGTTGTCGAAGCCACACGCCGCGGCGACCTCGCCGATCATCATCGAGGTGCGCTCCAGCAATTCCGCGGCGCGCTCGATGCGCAGGCGCGCCGCGGCGGCCTGCGGGCTTTCGTCGTAGAGCGACAGGAACGTCTTGGAGAAGTACCAGCTGGAGAAGCTGGTGAGCTCGGCGAGCTCGCTGATGCGGACGATGCGGTCGCTGTTGCCTTCCAGGTACAGGCGCGCGCGTTGCAGGCGGCCGAACACCTGGCGCTTGCGGGTGCGCGAACGACCCGGGCAGCGCGGCACGCGCGCGGCGAGGTCGCGCTGCACGCCGATCAGGTGCAGCAGCAGGGGACGCAGCTGGCCGATGTCGGCCATGGGCATGCGCGCGACGGTGTCGCGCCACAGGCGCAGGGCGATGCGCAGGTCGTGCGCGTCCAGGCGACCGCGCCCGGCGTACAAGGTGCCGTCGGAGACGCGCCCCAGGGTGCGCAGCACATCGGCGCCCAGGCTCAGTCCGATGCACAGGCCATGGCGGTCGCTCTGCACCAGCGGCCGCGAGTCCCGCTCGAGCGCGATCCACTCGCCAGGCTGCAACTGGAAGCGGCCCTCGCGCGCCTCGACCCAGGAACTGCCACGGACCTGGACCCAGATCGAGAAGCCGCCGTTCTCCAGCTGGACGCTGCCCAGCCTGGCCACGCCGATGCATCCGGCCTGGGCCGGGTCGCCCATGTCCGGCTGCAGGATCTGCCCACGGTCGGCCCACTGCATCGCTTGCGTTGCTTCCACCGGTCCACCTCGCTTGTGCCAGAACTGGCTGGAGGATTTGCCCGATGGCCGCGCCGGCATCAGGAAAATTGGCGGAGAGTTGTGCGAAATCTGGCCGAAACGATTTCCGAAGGACTTACGAAGACACCTTTTCCCGAAGGATCAACCAGTTGCGCTATTGCGACCCGATGGGCTCGGACGCGACGGTCAGGGGCATGAAGCCGATGTCGCCGCCGTCCCAAAGTGAAAGCGTGACGTAGATCGCATCGCTGCGTGGCGCCAGGCTGAAGCCACTGGGCCCGCTGCGGCGGCTGCGGTCCACGCACAGCAGGATCTTGTCGTCGCCCAACCGGCGCAGCGCGGAGGCGCAATCGGGTTGGCGCTCGAGGTAGTAGATGTGGCCGTCGGCCGCGACCGACCAGGCGCGGTAGCGGCCGACTTCGGGCACCCGGGGGTCGATCTGGCGGATGCTGGCAGCCGACAGGGCGAGGTCGGCTTCCCACAGGCCGGGCCGCCCGGGGCGGGTGAACAGCACGCGCTTGCCGGCCGGGTCGACGCGCGCCACGGCGACGTCGGCGATGGCGGCGAGCCGCCGCCACGGACGGGTGCGGCGGTAGTACAGCATGAGCTGCAGGCGGCCCTCGTCGACCCCGGCCAGCATCAGCAGGCGGGCGTCGTCGTCCGGCAGGTACAGGGCCTGCACGACGTCTGCCAAGGGACTGGCCAGGCGCACGACCTGGCCGCTGGCCGGCGTGACCTCGTACAGGCCGAACCCGGATTCGCCATCGCCGACCACCAGCAGGCGGCGGCTGTCCCGCGACCAGTCCGGTGGGTGCCAGGATTCCGGCCGCAGCGAATCGACCAGGCGCAGCGATTCCGGGCGGCGCAGGTCGGCCCACCACAGCCCGAAATCGCCCGAGCGGTCCGAGGTGAACACGATCTGGCGGTCGTCCGGGGCGATCACCGGCAGGCGGTCGCGGCCGGAAGACGGGAACAGGCGGTCGAGCGTGGGTGGCCCGCTCAGCGCCACGCGGTGGATGCCGAAGTAGCTGCGCGATTCGGTGAAGGCGATCGCTGGGGTGCGCGCCGCGATGGTCGGCTCGATCGCGTCCTGCATGCCCATGTCCTGGACCAGCCCGCTGTCGAGGTCGAGCTGGACCAGCCGGCTCGCGCTGCCGCTCCAGCGGCTGAGCACGATGCTGCGCCCGTCGGGCATCCAGTCCCAGCCGCGGATGTCCGCGTGGATGCGGGTCAGCCGCTGCGCGGTGCCGCCGGTGCTCGGGATGCGGTACAGGTCGCCGACCGGCGAATTGCGCACGAACACGATCCAGCGGCCGTCCGGCGAGTAGCGCGGCGCGAAGTCGATGTCGGATGCGGTCGCGCCGTAATCGAGCAGGCGCCACTCGCCGCTCGCCAGGTCGAGCAGGCGCAGGCCGACGCCACCGGTCGGCGTGCCACGGCTTCCAAACACCAGGCCGCGTCCGTCGAACGTCCAGTCGAAGCTGGGCGGATTACGCGGATCGCAGGTGCCCACGCTGCGCTCAGTGCCGCCGTTGGAGGGCAACACCATCACCTTGCAGTCGTCGCCGGGCACGACACGCAGGAAGGCGATCTCACGTCCGTTCGGCGACCAGGCCGGCGCGCTGTCGGCGGCCAGGCCTTCGGGATGGCTCAACTGGCGCGGCGCGCTGGGATCGGTGGTCTGCACCATGATCGCGGTGCTGCGCTTGCCCGCGGGCGTGGCCACGTACGCCACCAGCGCGGCATCGGGAGAGAGACTGGGGCTGCTTTCGATCCCCGGCACCGAGGTGATCAGCCGGTAACCGGCCGAACTGCCAGGACGCGACGCGGACGGCAGTCGCTGTGTCGCGGGCGCGCCGGGTTCGTCGCGCCGCAGCGACCACAGCAGGACCAGCGCGAACAACAAGCCCACCATCGCCACCGCGCCCGCGATCGCCCGCCAGTCGCCACGGATGTGGACCGGGGCGGGCGCATACCGCGGCCGCGCCGAGGCGGTCGCGGCCGCCGGCGTCGCGGATGTGACTGCTTCGGCGGCGGACGGCGAGGGCGTGTCCGGCCGCGCCTGCTCCAGCCATTCCACCGGCGCGAGCAGGCGGTAGCCGTACTTGGCGATGGTCTCGATGTAGCGCGGATTGCCGCGCTCGTCGTCGAACGCCTTGCGCAACTGGGTGATGGCCTGCGTCACCACGTCGTCGGTCGGCATCGTGCCGGCCCACACCTGCGCCATCAGTGCATCACGGCTGACCACCCGATCGCCGTGTTCGATCAACGCCGCCAGCACCGCGATCGCCTTGGGCGTCACCCGGCGCGGACGGCGCGCGGACGGCGAGCGGATCTCGCGCAGCGGCATGTCCACCGTGCAGTCGCCCACGCGCAGTCGGGCGGACAGCAGCGATGGGGAGGGCAACGGAGGGGTCGACATGAATCCCGGAATGATGCGGAGGCGACTGCGCGGGTGCCAGTGCGGTCAATGGAACCGACCGATCCGGCAAACGGGGTTGCCGATGCCGGAAAGGCTTCGACACCCGGCCCATTCTAAGGTTCACCGGTTACCCGCCCGTGCGCGCGCGGGTATCGACCTGACGCCGGTCCCGCCGGCCGTCATCTCCCCCTCGGCAAGTCCTTTGCGCCGGAATCGGTCCTCCGGCGCATTTTTTTCCGTCGCCGCGCGAATCAGGCCTTGCGGTAGACCTCGGCGCCCTGGGCGAGGAACTCCTTCGACTTCTCGGCCATGCCCTCCTCCAGCGCCGCCGCTTCGTCGACGCCGTGTTCGGCCGCGTAGTCGCGCACGTCCTGGGTGATCTTCATCGAGCAGAAGTGCGGACCGCACATCGAGCAGAAGTGCGCGACCTTGTGCGCATCCTTGGGCAGGGTCTCGTCGTGGTATTCGCGGGCGCGTTCCGGGTCCAGGCCGAGGTTGAACTGGTCCTCCCAGCGGAATTCGAAGCGCGCCTTGCTCAGCGCGTTGTCGCGCGCCTGCGCGCCGGGATGGCCCTTGGCCAGGTCCGCCGCGTGCGCGGCGATCTTGTACGCCATCAGGCCCTCGCGCACGTCGTGCTTGTTGGGCAGGCCCAGGTGTTCCTTCGGGGTGACGTAGCAGAGCATCGCCGTGCCGAACCAGCCGATCATCGCCGCGCCGATCGCGCTGGTGATGTGGTCGTAGCCCGGCGCGATGTCGGTGGTCAGCGGGCCGAGCGTGTAGAACGGCGCCTCGCCGCATTCGCGCAGCTGCTTGTCCATGTTCTCCTTGATCAGCTGCATCGGCACGTGGCCGGGGCCTTCGATCATGGTCTGGACGTCGTGCTTCCACGCGACCTGGGTGAGTTCGCCCAGGGTTTCCAGTTCGCCGAACTGCGCCGCGTCGTTGGCATCGGCGATCGAGCCGGGACGCAGGCCATCGCCGAGCGAGAAGGCCACGTCGTAGGCCTTCATGATTTCGCAGATTTCCTCGAAGTGGGTGTAGAGGAAATTCTCCTTGTGGTGGGCCAGGCACCACTTGGCCAGGATCGAGCCGCCGCGCGAGACGATGCCGGTCACGCGCTTGGCGGTCAGCGGCACGTAGCGCAGCAGCACGCCGGCGTGGATGGTGAAGTAGTCCACGCCCTGCTCGGCCTGCTCGACCAGGGTGTCGCGGAAGATCTCCCAGGTGAGTTCTTCGGCGCGGCCATCGACTTTTTCCAAGGCCTGGTAGATCGGCACGGTGCCGATCGGCACCGGCGAATTGCGGATGATCCACTCGCGGGTTTCGTGGATGTGCTTGCCGGTCGACAGGTCCATCACCGTGTCGGCGCCCCAGCGGATCGCCCACACCAGCTTCTCGACTTCCTCGGCGATACCCGACGACACCGCGGAGTTGCCGATGTTGGCGTTGACCTTGGTCAGGAAGTTGCGGCCGATGATCATCGGCTCGCTCTCGGGATGGTTGATGTTGTTGGGGATGATGGCGCGGCCGCGCGCCACTTCATCGCGCACGAACTCGGGCGTGATCAGCCGCTGGATGCTGGCGCCGAAGGCTTCGCCCGGATGCTGGCGCAACAGGTGCGCTTCGCGGATCGCCTCGATGCGCTGGTTCTCGCGGATGGCGATGAATTCCATTTCCGGGGTGACGATGCCTTTCTTCGCGTAGTGCATCTGCGAGACGTTGGCGCCGGCGAGCGCACGGCGCGGCTGCGGGCGCGAGCGGAAACGCACCGCGTCGAGCCTGGGATCGTTCTCGCGGGCGCGGCCGAACTCCGAGGACAGGCCGGCGAGGAGTTCGGTGTCGCCGCGCTCGGCGATCCACTGCGCGCGCAGCGGGGCGAGGCCGCTGGCCAGGTCGATGCGCGCGGCCGGGTCGGTATACGGACCGGAGCAGTCGTAGACCGCGAACGGCGCGTTGTCCTCGCCACCGAACATGGTCGGGGTCTTCGTCAGCTCGATCTCGCGCATCGGCACGCGGATGTCGGGACGCGAGCCCGCGACATGGATCTTGTGCGAGCCGGGAATCGGGCGGGTGACGTCGGCCGAAAGCTGTTCGGCCTGCTGCAGGAGTTCGGAGGGGACCGCGTTCATTCTGTTCGTCCGGTTTCGGTGCGTGGGAACCACGATCGCGAAGGCAAACCCGGTGGCCTGTCCTCCGCGCGCGCTGCGGCGCGTTGGATGCTATGGCGGCGGATTGATCATCGCGGCGCGACGAAGCGGCGGCGCACGGACCGCGGGACGGGTCCGGCGAAGCTTCCCTACGGCGGTCTCAACCGCATCAGGTTCGAAGGGTGTGTCTCAACCGGCCACCGCCGGTACCCCCGCTTCGGGTGGTATTAGACCACAGCCCCCTCACCTACCCTGCGGCACAAACGGGGTCCCCCGGCCCCAAAGGCGTTTATAGCTATGGACGATATCGTCGTCGCTCGATTGAACCGGCCGCCCGGCCGCCGCCAGCGGCTGGCCAACGGCTTGCTGGCCCGCCTGGGCACCCGCCTCCGGGTCGCGCCGCAGCCGTACCGCTGGGGCTACGGCAACGTCGAGTCGCGAATGAACGTGTTCCACCTCGCGAGCCAGACCTGCGCCTACGGCGTGCCCGGCGACCTGGTCGAGATCGGCTGCGCGATCGGCGAGTCCTCCGTGGTGATCCAGTCCGTGCTGTCGGCCGGCGCCGACCGGAGCAAGCGCTTCCACGTCTACGACAGTTTCGAAGGGCTGCCCGCGCCCGCCGACGCCGATGCCGGGGACGGCATCTACCACAAGGGCGACATGCTCGCGCCGCTCGAGCGCTTCGAGGAGACGTTCGTGCATGCGGGCCTGGCGGCGCGCCCGGTCGTGCACCCGGGCTGGTTCGAGGACACCATCCCGTCGCAACTGCCGGGCCGCATCAGCTTCGCCATGATCGATTGCGACCTGTACACCTCGACCGTGCACGTGCTGCCGCACGTGTACGAACGGATGTCGCCTGGCGCGATCGCGATGTTCGGCGTGTATTACGACCCCGAGGTGTTCCCGCGCGAGGGCATCCGCGCCACCTACGCATCGCCGGGCGTGAAGCGCGCGACCGACGAGTTCTTCGCCGACAAGCCCGAGCGCGTCTCGGTGCTGTACGCGAACGAGTACTCCAACGGCTACTTCCGCAAGTATTGAGGCGCGGCCGCGTTGCGTACCGGCCCGGGCGGCGGAGAGCGCTCGATGCGCCTGGGAAGCCCTGCGATGAAGCCCATGGGTTGACCTGGCCGCGAGCCGCGCGGCGATCCAGGGAGCCTGCCGCGAAAGCGGGGTCTTTGGTTTCGGGGGCCGGGATTTACCGCGGAATCGCGTTGGCCGGCACGCCACGCCACGTGGCGACCGCAACGGCGCGCGCGGTGGGACTGCGCTGCCCGATTCCAGCGCGCGGTGCGCATGCGGCGCGCCATTGACCGGCGCGGCCGGGTCCTGCCGTTGCTTTCAGCAGAAAGTTCATTTGACAGCACGCGAATCCGACCGCTATCACTGGCCCATGCACGACGCCTTCGCCCTCGCCGCCAAGAATCGCCGCCTCGCGGCGCGTATCGGCGCCTGCGCGATGGCGATGGCCACCACCAACCGCACTACCACCACTACCGGTACCCGGTGGCGGATGCGGTTGGGCGTCGTGGACTGAGAATCCATCACCCCGCCCCGCATCCGGACCGGATGCGGGGCAACCCCTCCGGCCGTTGCGGGGCTTACCAGGAGCCCTTGCATGTCAGTCTCGCCACCCCCCGCACCCGCGGCTCTTGACGGACGCATGTCCGGTCAGCCGCGCGCCGCCGCGCCCGCCCTCGTCTGCCACGCGCACAAGTTCGGCGGCAGCAGCCTGGCCAGCGCCGAGCGCTTCCGCCATGTCGCCGCGTTGCTGGGCGAGCAGCCGGCGTCGCGCATCGTCGTGGTCTCGGCGATGCACGGCGTCACCGACGCGCTGACCGCACTCGCGAACGCGGCGCTGGGCAAGCAGGCCTGGGAGGACGGGTTCCGCGCCCTGCGCGCACGCCACCTGGACACTGCGGGCGAACTGGATGCGGCCGGCGCGCACGCCCTCACCGACTGGCTGGAGGGCGAGTTCCGCGCCTTGCATGACGCGCTGTCGGCGCCGTCGCGCAAGCCGGAATGGTTCGCCGCGATCCAGGGCGCCGGCGAGGTGTGGTCCTCGCGCCTGCTGCACGCGGCGCTGGGCGTGGCGGCGCGGGAATGGGCCGTGCTCGACGCCCGCGACGTGCTCGAAGTGCATGCGGGCGAACTGGGCGTGGGCGTCGACTGGGCGGGCAGCCGCGGCAGGCTCGCCGCCTGGCGCACGGCGCATCCGCAGCCCAGCATCATCGTCACCGGCTTCATCGCCCGCGATCCCAGCGGCGGCGTCACGACGCTGGGCCGCAACGGCAGCGACTACTCGGCGGCGATCTTCGCGGTGTTGTTCGACGCCAGCGAACTGACCATCTGGACCGACGTCGACGGCGTGCTCAGCGCCGACCCGCGCCTGGTCCCGGACGCGGTGTGCCTGGATTCGATGTCGTACGCCGAGGCCTGCGAGCTCGCCTATTTCGGCGCGAAGGTGCTGCATCCGCAGACCATGGCGCCGGCAATGCAGGCCGGGCTGCCGATCCGCATCCGCAACACGCTCAATCCCGATGCGCCCGGCACGTTGATCAGCGCGCAGTCCGCGCCGGCCGCGTCGCCGGTCAAGGGCCTGAGCCTGGTGTCGGACATGGCGATGCTCGAGCTCACCGGTGCCGGGCTGATTGGCGTGCCCGGCACCGCCGAGCGCATGTTCGCCGCGCTGCACACCGCCTGCGTGTCGGTGACGATGATCTCGCAGGGCTCGTCCGAGCATTCGATCTGCTGCGTGCTGCGCGCCGACCAGTCCGAGCGCGGACGCATGGCGGTGCAGGCCGCGTTCCGCGACGCGATCGCCGATGGCCAGGTCGAAGGCGTGCGCATCACGCCGGGGGTTTCGGTGCTGGCCGCGGTGGGCGACGGCATGGTCGGCACGCCCGGCGTGTCCGCGCGCCTGTTCAACGGACTCGCGCAGGCACGGGTCAACATCCGCGCGATCGCGCAGGGCGCGAGCGAGCGCAACATCTCCGTCGCCATTGCCGCCGAGGATGCTACGCGCGGACTGCGCGCCGCGCATTCGGCGTTCTGGCTGTCGCCGCAGACGCTCTCGTTGGGGATCATCGGGCCGGGCAACGTCGGCCGCGCCCTGCTCGCGCAGCTGGCGCGGGCGGCTTCGCGTTACGGCGGGATTGCGAGCACGCCCTTCGCAAGCGCCGGCCTCGACCTGCGCCTGCGCGCGATCGCCAACAGCCGGCGCATGCACCTGGCCCCGCGCAAGCTCGATCCGGCCGAGGCGGTGGAAGCGCTCGAGCTCGGCCAGCCGCTGGACTTCGACCAGTTCGCCGCGCACGTGCGTGCCGAACACCTGCCGCACGCGATGATCGTCGACTGCAGCGGCAGCGACGACGTCGCCGCGCGTTACGCCGGCTGGCTCGCGGCCGGCATCCACGTGGTCACGCCGAACAAGCAGGCCGGCGCCGGGCCGCTCGAGCGCTATCGCGCGATCCGCGCCGCGACCCGCCACGGCGGCCACTTCCGCTACGAAGCCACGGTCGGCGCCGGCCTGCCGGTGATCCAGACCCTGCGCAACCAGCTCGACACCGGCGATGAACTCACCGAGGTCGAAGGCGTGTTCTCCGGCACGCTGGCGTGGCTGTTCAACCGCTTCGACGGCAGCGTGCCGTTCTCGCAGCTGGTGCAGGAAGCGCGCGAACTCGGCTACACCGAGCCCGATCCGCGCGACGACCTCGGCGGCGTCGACGTCGCGCGCAAGCTGGTGATCCTGGCGCGCGAAGCCGGACGCGAGCTGTCGCTGGAGGACGTCGAGATCGAGAGCCTGGTGCCGCCAGCCCTGCGCGCCGTGAGCCGCGAGGAATTCCTGGCGCGGCTGCCGGAGATGGACGCGCCGCTGCTGGCGCGGCTGCAGGCGGCGCGCAGCGAGGGCCGCGCGTTGCGCTATCTCGCGCGCCTGGATCGCGACGGCCGCGCGCGCGTCGGCCTGGTCTCGCCCGACCCCAGCCACGCCAGCCTGCACAGCCAGCTCACCGACAACCTCATCCAGTTCCGCACCCGCCGCTATGCGTGCAACCCGCTGGTGGTGCAGGGACCCGGCGCGGGACCCGACGTGACGGCGGCGGGCGTGTTCGGCGATATCCTCGCCATCGCGCAGGCGCAGGGGGCCCGTCCATGAGCGTCGTCGCGCCTTCCCTTTCCCGCGATGCCGCTTCCATGACTGCCGCACAAGCCACCGCCTTCGCCCCCGCCAGCGTCGGCAACATCGGCGTCGGTTTCGACCTGCTCGGCCACAGCATCGCCGGGCCCGGCGATCGCGCGCACGTCGTGCGCATCGACGAGCCGGTGGTGCGCATCGCCGCGATCGAGGGCGACGTGGAAGGCGCGGCGCAATTGCCGCTGGAAGCAGAACTCAACACCGCCGGACGCGCCCTGATCGCGCTGCGCGAAGCGCGCGGGATCGCGCACGGCTTCGAGCTGCGCCTGCACAAGGGCATTCCGCTCGGCTCGGGCCTGGGCGGCTCGGCGGCCTCGTGCGTGGCGGCGCTGGTCGCGGCCAGCGCGATCCTCGACGCACCGCTGACGCGCGATGAGCTGTATCCGCTCGCGCTGATCGGCGAAGCCGTGGCCAGCGGCAGCACGCACGGCGACAACGTCGCGCCGATGCTGTTCGGCGGCGTGGTGCTGGCGACGGCGACGCGCGCGATTCCGTTGACCGCGCCGGAGCTGTTCTGCGCCGCGGTGCATCCGCATTTCGTGCTGGAAACGCGGCATGCGCGCGCGGCCCTGGCCGCACCGTATGCGATCGGTGACTTCGTCCGCCAGAGCGAACACCTGGCGCTGTTCCTCACCGGCCTGGCGCGCGGCGACCGCGGCCTGATCGCCGAGGGCCTGCGCGATGTGCTGGTGGAGCCGCGCCGCGCCGCGCTCATTCCCGGCTTCGCCGACGTGAAGGCGGCCGCGCTGGCGCACGGCGCGCTGGGCGCAAGCATTTCCGGTGCGGGACCGACGGTGTTCGGCTGGTTCGGCAATCGCGACGAAGCCTCCTGGGCCGCGCACGCGATGCAGGTCGCGTTCACCGGCGCCGGACTGGACAGCGATGCCTACGTGTCGCCGGTGAACGGCCCGCGCGCCGAGCTGGTGGCATGAGGTTCGTCAGCACGCGCGGCGGCGCCGATCCGACGCCGCTGGACACCGCGCTCGCCGCCGGCCTGGCGCCCGATGGCGGCCTGTACGTGCCGCAAGTAGTGCCGGCCCTGGTCATCGATCGCGCCGGTGCGACGCTGGCGCAGACCGCGCAAGCAGTGCTGGCGCCCTATTTCACGGAATCGCGGCTGCGCGACGCGTTGCCGAAGATCTGCGGCACCGCCTTCGATTTCCCGGCGCCGCTGCGGCCGCTGCGCGCGCACAACGACCATCTGCTCGAGCTGTTCCACGGCCCGACCGCGGCGTTCAAGGATTACGCCGCGCGTTTCCTGGCCGAATGCCTGTCGCGCCTGCGCGACCCGGCGTCGCCGCCGATGACCATCCTCGTCGCCACCTCCGGCGATACCGGCGCCGCGGTGGGCGCGGCGTTCCATCGGCGCCCTGGCTTCAACGTCGTGATCCTGTACCCCGAGGGCCGGGTGTCGCCGCGGCAGGCGCACGGGCTGGAATGCTTCGGCGACAACGTGCGCACGTTCCGCGTCGCCGGCACATTCGACGACTGCCAGCGGATGGTGAAGCAGGCGCTTGGCGACGAGTCGCTGCGCGCGCGGGTGGCGCTGAGCTCGGCCAACAGCATCAGCCTGGGACGCCTGCTGCCGCAGACCGCGTACTACGCGCATGCCGCGCTCGAATTCCAGGCCCGGCACGCTACGCGCCTGAACTTCATCGTCCCCACCGGCAACCTCGGCAACGCGCTGGCGTGCTGGCTGGCGCGGCGCATGGGCCTGCCGATCGGCGAGATCGTCCTGGCGAACAACGCCAACGACGTGCTGCCACGCTATTTCGCCGGCGCGGACTACGCGCCGCAGCCGAGCGTGGCCACGCTCGCCAATGCCATGGACGTGGGCGCGCCGAGCAACTTCGAGCGCCTGCGCTGGTGGCACCGCGACGACGCCGAACTGCGCGCGGCGCTGCGCGCCTTCCGCGTCGACGACGCCGCGATCCGCGAGACGATCCGGCAAGCGCCGGTGGCGCATGGCGTGGTGCCCTGTCCGCACACGGCGGTGGGCCTGCGCGTGCTCGAGCAGTTGCGCGAGGCCGGCGATGCACGACCCTGGGCCGTGGTCGCGACCGCGCATCCGGCCAAGTTCGACAGCATCGTCGAGCCGCTGGTTGGGCATGCCGTGGCGCCACCGCCGTCGCTGTCGGCGTGGCTGGCACGTCCGGCACGGGGTCGGCCGATGGCCGTGGATTACGCCGCGCTGCACGCGGAACTGCTGGCCTGAAACCAGCGCGCCGCTGCGGTGTGCAGCGGCGCAATCGTCGGCAGCGTGGAATAGGAGCGGCGGGCCACCCGAAAGTCCGGGAGGGGGAGAGAGCCTCCGGATGGCCCGCCGCGAAACCGTCAGGCCATGCCTGTTGCCGGCGCCGCCAGCGATGCGTCGGGTTCGTGCACAGCACGCGGTTCATCGCGGCGCACCCGGAACCACGCCGCGTACAGCGCGGGCAGGAACAGCAGCGTCAGCACCGTCGCCACGATCAGGCCGCCCATGATCGCCACCGCCATCGGGCCGAAGAAGGCGCTGCGCGTGAGCGGGATCATCGCCAGCACCGCGGCGAGCGCGGTCAGCACGATCGGGCGGAAGCGGCGCACCGTCGCCTCGACGATGGCCTGCCAGCGATCCAGGCCGGCGGCGATGTCGTGCTCGATCTGGTCGACCAGGATCACCGAGTTGCGCATGATCATGCCGGCCAGGGCGATCGTGCCAAGCATCGCGACGAAGCCGAACGGCACCCGGAACACCAGCAGGAACAGGGTCACGCCGATCAGCCCCAGCGGCGCGGTCAGCAGCACCAGCATCGTGCGCGCGAAGCTGCGCAGCTGCAGCATCAGCAGCGTCACCACCACCAGCAGGAACAGCGGCATGCCGGCGTTGATCGAGTTCTGCCCGCGCGCCGAATCCTCGACGGTGCCGCCGGTCTGCAGCAGGTAGCCCGCGGGCAACTGCGCGCGGATGTCCTCCAGTGTCGGCAGTATCTGCGCCACCACGGTCGGCGCGGTGAGCTTGTTGCGGATGTCGGCGCGCACAGTCACGGTCGGCAGGCGGTCGCGGTGCCAGATCACGCCGTCCTCGAACGCGTATTCGAGCTTGGCGATCTGCGCCAGCGGTACCGGGCCGTTCGCGGTCGGCACCGCGAGGCTGCCGAGCAGGTCCAGGCGCGCGCGCTCGTCGTCGGGGCCACGCATCAGCATCTCGACCAGTTCGTTGCCCTCGCGGTAGGTGCTCACGTGCAGGCCGGACAGCGAACCGGACAGGAACTTAGCCACCTCGGCCGAACTCACCCCGAGCGCACGCGCGCGATCCTGGTCGATCACCAGCTTGACCACCTTGCTCGGCTCGTCCCAGTCGAGGTTGACGTTGGCGACGTTCGGGTTTTCGCGCACCTTGGCTTCGACCTGCTTGGCCAGTGCACGCACCCGGTCGATGTGTTCGCCGGACACGCGGAACTGCACCGGATAGCCGACCGGCGGGCCATTCTCCAGGCGGGTGACGCGCAGCTGCAGTTCGGGAAATTGCGGCGCGACGTCCTTGATCAGCCAGTCGCGCAGTTCCTCGCGCGCCTCGATGTCCTGCGCCCGCACCACGAACTGCGCGAAGTTCGCCTGCGGCAGTTGCTGGTCCAGCGGCAGATAGAAGCGCGGGGAACCGGTACCGACGTAAGCGACGAAATTGTCGATGCCGGCGTGCTGCTTGAGCAGGCCTTCCAGCTTCTTCGCCTGCACCTCGGTCGACCGCAGCGACACGCCCTCGGCCAGTTCCATGTCGACCATCAGTTCGACGCGGGTCGAATCGGGGAAGAACTGCTGCGGCACGAAGCGGAACAGCAGCACCGAGGCGACGAACGCGGCGGCGGTGAGGCCGATCACCAGCCAGCGCCGGCGCAGGCTCGCTTCGAGCAGGGTGCGGAAGGTGACATAGAACTTCGACGCGTACGGGTCGTGCGCATGGTCGTGGTGCACCGGCGGCGCGAGCACGCCGGCGAAGGCCGGCCAGCGGTCGGCGGCGCGCGCGCGCAGTGCGTTCCAGCGCGCGCCCGGCGAACCGGCCTTGGGCGGCTGCGGCTTGTGCAGGTCGGGCAGCATCCTGTCGCCGAGGTAGGGAATGAACAACACCGCCGCGACCCACGACACCAGCAGCGCGATCGTCACCACCTGGAACAGCGAGCGCGTGTATTCGCCGGTGCTCGACGCCGCCGTTGCGATCGGCAGGAAGCCGGCCGCGGTGACCAGCGTGCCGGTGAGCATCGGGAACGCGGTGGTCTCGTAGGCGAAGCTCGCCGCCTTGAGGCGCGAGAAGCCCTGCTCCATCTTGATGGCCATCATCTCCACCGCGATGATCGCGTCGTCGACGAGCAGGCCCAGCGCCAGCACCAGCGCGCCGAGCGAGATCTTGTGCAGGCCGATGCCGAAGTAGTGCATCACGGCGAAGGTCATCGCCAGTACCAGCGGAATGCTGACCGCCACCACCATGCCGGTGCGGAAGCCGAGCGAGAAAAAGCTCACCAGCAGCACGATCGCCACGGCCTCGGCCAGCACGCGGACGAATTCGCCGACGGACTCGTGCACGGCGGCGGGCTGGTCGGACACCTTGCGCAGCTCCATGCCGGCGGGCAGGGAGTCCTGCAGGCGCTTGAATTCGCCTTCCAAGGTCTTGCCGAGCTTGAGGATGTCGCCGCCGTCCTTCATCGCGACAGCTATTCCGATGGCGTTCTCGCCCATGAAGCGCATCTTTGGCGCGGCCGGGTCGCTGAAGCCGCGCGTGACCGTGGCCACGTCGGCGAGGCGGATCGTGCGGCCGCCGGCGCGGATCGGGAAGTCGCGGATTTCCTCGACCGACTTGAAGCCACCGGTGATGCGCAACTGCACGCGCTCGGTCGGCGTCTCGAAGAAGCCCGCCGGAACCACCGCGTTCTGCTGCTCGAGTGCGCCCTTCACCGCCTCCAGCGGGATGCCCAGCGTGGCCAGCTTGGTGTTGCTGACCTCGATCCAGATCTTCTCGTCCTGCAGGCCGACCAGCTCGATCTTGCCGACGTCGGGCGCGCGCTGCAGCTCCAGTTCGACGCGCTCGGCGTAATCCTTGAGCACGGCGTAGTCGAAGCCCTTGCCGGTCAGCGCGTAGATGTTGCCGAAGGTGTCGCCGAATTCGTCGTTGAAGAACGGGCCGATCACGCCTTCAGGCAACGTCTGGCGGATGTCGCTGACCTTCTTGCGCGCCTGGTACCAGACGTCCGGAATCTCCTTCGACTTCAGCGAGTCGCGGGCGATGAACATCACCATCGATTCGCCCGGCCGCGAGTACGAGCGCACGAACTCGTACTTGCCGGTCTGCATCAGCTGTTTTTCGATGCGTTCGGTGACTTCGCGCGAGACCTCGTCGGCGGTCGCGCCCGGCCACAGCGTCTGCACGACCATCACCTTGAAGGTGAAGGGCGGGTCTTCCGACTGGCCGAGGTGGCGGTACGACCAGGCGCCGATCAGCGCCAGCAGCAGCATCGCGTAGACGACGAGGGTGCGGTTGTGCAGTGCCCACTCGGAAAGGTTGAAACGACGCATCGGTCAGCGCTCCGGGGCAATCAGCGGGTGGTCGCGACGGCGCGCGCGGCATCGCGCGCGGTCACCGCCACCGGACGGTTGTCGCGATCGACCGGCGCGACCGCCTGGCCTTCGCGCAGCAGGTGGCCGCCGGCGGTGACGATCCAGGCGTCGGGTCGCAGTCCGGCCAGCACTGGCGCCGTGGTCTCGCCGAACGCGCCCAGTTGCACCGGCGTCAGCCGCAGCCTGCTGGTGGCCGGATCGACCACCCACACCGCGGTCGCGTTGTTCGCGCCGCGCTGGATCGCCGACAACGGCACGCTCAGCGCGGCGCGGACCCCGGTTTCCTGCACGTAGACGCGCGCACTCTGGCCGAGGTCGACGGCCTTGGCGGCATCGCCGGTGAGGTTCACCCGTGCGGCGTAGGTGCGCGCCTGCGGATCGGCGGCGGGGGAGATTTCGCGGATCGTGCCGGGCAGGCGCCGGTCCGGTGCGCTCCACAGTTCCACCGCGACCGGCTGGCCGACGGCGAATGCACGGATGCGCGCTTCCGGCAGCGCGATGGCGACCTCGCGGCCGCCGTCGGCGGCGATCGTGAAGACGGTCTGGCCGGCGCCGACGACCTGGCCGGCCTCCGCCGCGCGGCTGGCGATCATGCCGTCGTGCGGCGCGCGCAGTTGCGTATAGGCGGCCTGGTTGCGGGCGACGTCGAGGTTGGCGCGCGCGGCGTTGACCTGCCCCTGCGCCGCGGTGGCGGCGGCGTTCTGTGCATCCAGGGTGGAGCGGCTGACCAGCTGCTGCTGGCCGAGCTTGGCGAAGCGGGCCTGGTCGGCCCGGGCGCGGGCGAGCTCGGCCTCGGCGGCGGTCAGCTGGGCCTGGGCGGCGCGGGCCTGGGCCGCCAGGTCGCCTGCATCGAGCACGGCGAGCAGGTCGCCCCTGCGCACGTGGGCGCCGACATCGACCTCGCGCCGCACCAGCTTGCCGCCGACGCGGAAGGACAGCGGGCTTTCCTCGCGCGCGCGGACCTCGCCGGCATAGGCGGTGACAGCGGCTTCGGCGCCGCCATTGGGGTGCGCGACGAGGACCGGGCGGGGAGCCTCGACCGTGCCGGCCTCGCTGTTGCAGCCTGCCAGGACGGCCGAGGCTGCTAGCAGCAGGGCCAGCGGCAGGCCGCCGGATGTCGCGTTCTGAAGGAATTTGGTACTCATGGCGACGCCTCGGACCGGGGGAAGGATTAATGAACCGGCCGGTACTGTATATTTATCGAACTGGCCAGTCTAGTATCCAATCCCATGAAATCCGCTTCTTCCCGCACCCCCGCCCCGAAGCCCGCCAGCCCGGGCCGCCCCAAGGACCTGGGCAAGCGCGCCGCGATCCTCGATGCCGCCAAGCGCATGTTCACGGCGCACGGCTTCGAGCGCGTTTCGATGGACCAGATCGCGGCCGAGGCCGGGGTGTCCAAGCTCACCGTCTACAGCCACTTCGGCGACAAGGAGACGCTGTTTTCGGCGGCGATCAGCGCCAAGTGCGAGGAGCAGCTGGCGCAGGGCTTGTTCGCGGTGGACCCGAACTCGTCGCTGCGCGAGCAGCTACTGGGCATCGGTCGCGCCTTCCTCGCCCTGATCAACAGCGAGGAGGCCCTGGCCATCCACCGCGTGGTGACCACGCAGCCGCCCCCGGCCAAGCTGGGCCAGCTGTTCTGGGACGCGGGGCCGCGCCGGGTGCAGGAGGCGTTCGAATCGTTCCTGCGCGACGAGATCGCCGCCGGCGCGCTAGACATCCCCGAGGTGCACCGCGCCGCGTCGCAGTTCCTGTGCATGCTCAAGGGCGAGGCGCACATGCTCCTGCTGTGCGGCTGCATCGACTGCATCGACGAGGCCGAGGCCGAGGCGCACGTGCAGGCCACGGTCGACATGTTCCTGCGGGCCTACCAGACCGCGCCGGCACGCCGGCGCTGAGCCGCGGCCCGGTACTTAGTCTTGGTTACTTCTGGCACTAAGGCGGAAAACGCCCGCACGGCGATCCTTTCCGCTACGCGGGCAGTTCCGCGGCGGCCGGCAAGTCCAGTCGTTAGAATTGGCGCCCCCGCCCACCCCCCTACAGATACCCCGATGAGCACGATCGATTTCGCCAAGGCCCGTGAACTGATGGTCGAACAGCAGGTTCGACCCTGGGACGTGCTCGATCCGCGCGTGCTCGACGTGCTCGCCACCGTGCCGCGCGAGGCGTTCGTTCCCGCCGCGCACCGCGCCCTGGCCTACACCGACATCGCCCTGCCACTGGGTCACGGCGAATCGATGATGAAGCCGGTCGTCGAAGGCCGCACCCTGCAGGCGCTGGAGCTTTCGCCCGGCGACGACGTGCTGGAAATCGGCACCGGCAGCGGCTTCCTCGCCGCCTGCCTCGGGCGCCTGGCGCGCGAGGTGGTGAGCCTGGAACGCCACGCCGACCTGGCCGACACCGCGCGCGCCAACCTGGCGGCGCAGCGCGCCGGCAACGTCAACGTGATCACCGCCGATGCGTTCTCGTGGGACAACAGCCGTCGCTTTGCCGCGATCTGCGTCACCGGTGCCGTGACGGCGATCCCCACGCGCTTCATCGAATGGCTGCAGCCCGACGGCCGCATGTTCGTCGTCCGCGGCCGCTCGCCGGCGATGGAAGCGGTGTTGCTGCGCAACCAATCGGGCGCGCCGCGCATCGAATCCCTGTTCGAGACCGACCTCCCCTACCTCGCCGGCGCTGCGCCGGCGCCCACGTTCGAGTTGTAACGAGCCGTTTTGAAACGAGCCGTTTAAAAAAGGACCTTGCATGAGCCGTCACCCGCTTGTTCTCGCCCTAGCCTTCGCCCTGCTGCCCGCCGCGGCCCACGCCGAAGACCTGATGCAGACCTACGAACTGGCGCGCTCAGGCGACCCGCAGTTCTCCGCCGCCGAATCCAGCCGCCTCGTCACCCGCGAGGGCTCGGTGCAGGCGCGCGCGGCGCTGCTGCCGCAACTCAACGGCGAGGCTTCGGTGAACCGCGGGCTCGCCGACGGCACCGAGGACGGCACCAACTCGCGCAGCGTCGGCTTGACCGCGCGGCAAATGGTGTACGACCACGCCAACTTCACCCGCCTGCGCAGCGCCAACGCGCTCAGCCAGGCCGCGGACTACCAGCTCGACTCGGCTAGCGACACGTTGATCACGCGCACCTCCGCGGCCTACTTCAACGTGCTGGTGCAGCTGGAAACGCTCGCCGCCGCGGAAGCCGCCGAGACCGCGCTGAAGAAACAGTTCGACTTCGCCTCCAAGCGCCTCGACGTCGGCCTCGCCCCGATCACCGACGTGCACGAGGCGCGCGCGCAGTACGACAGCGCCCGCGCCAGCACCATCCTCGCGCGCAACGCGGTGGAAGACGCCTACCAGGCGCTGCGCGAACTCACCGGCCAGCCGGTCACGAACCTCAAGGGCCTGCCGGACGACTTCAAGCCCGCGCTGCCGGAAACCGGCGGCGCCGACGAGTGGGTCGCCATGGCGGTGGCCAACAACCCGGCGCTCAAGGCCCGCGAGCTCCAGCTCAAGTCGGCCGAGGCCGACGTCGGCACCGCGCGCGCGGGCCACTACCCGACCCTGTACCTGAGCGGCAATTACGGCGACACCACCACTTGGGGCCGCGAGAACGGCAGCAGCTTCGACTTCAGCGACGGTCGCGGTTCGGTGGGCCTGACCCTGTCGGTGCCGATCTTCTCCGGTGGCGCCACGCAGTCGGGCGTGCGCCAGGCGCTGGCACGACGCGACATCGCGAGCGATGACCTGGAGCAGAGCAAGCGCGCGCTCGACCGCAATACCCGCAACGCCTACCAGACCGTGGTCGCCGGCATCAGCGAAGTGGAAGCCCGCCGCCTGGCGCTGGTCTCGGCACGCGCCGCCTACGACGCCTCGCAGGTCGGCCTGGAAGTCGGTACCCGCACCGTGCTGGACGTGCTGACCAACCAGCGCAACCTGTTCACGGCGCAGCAGGCCTTCGCCCAGGCGAAGTACAACTTCCTGCAGAACCGCCTGCTCTTGGAACAGGCCGCCGGCACGCTCGATGCCGACGACGTGCAGGACATCAACCGCCTGCTCACGGTCGATACCGAAGCGAGCCTGCAGACGCCGGTGCAGTAAGGTCCGTCGCAACGCACCCTGCAAGGGCGGCCTCGGGCCGCCCTTGTTGTTTCCGGCGGATCGATCCGTCAGGCGCGCACGGATTCGAGGAAGCGCTCGGCCTGCGCATCCGAGCGCAGCACTACCGCCCGCTGCCCGGGGCGCAACGCGCGCAGGCGGCGCAGCAACGCCGGTCGCCGCCGCTCCGGATAGGTCCAGATCCACCACAGGAAATCGAGCGTCAGGCGTTCGTGGCAACCCGGCGCCATGTCCGCGCGCGCCCGCGCCGGATGCCATAGGCGCCGCCGCAGCACGCGCCACAGGCACAGCAGGCGCGGGAAATCGAGGAACACCACGGTGTCGCAGGCGTCGATCCGGCGCTCCAGGGTGCCGCCGAAATTGCCGTCGAGGATCCAGCGTTCCCCGGATACCAGCCGCGCGATCTCCGCGTCCCACGCCGTGCGTTCGGGTTCCACCCACCCCGCTCGCCAGTAGACGCGGTCGAGGTGCACCACCGGCAGGCCAGTGCGCTGGCCGAGCCGCACCGCGAACGTGGACTTGCCCGCGCCACCCGGGCCGACGACGAGCACTCGCTGCACGCTAGGCACTTCCGCGCAGCACCGGTTCCAGCAGGGCCATCGTCCGCGCCAGGGCGCCGCGGCCGGTCTCCACCAGCGCGCGTCCCGCCTCCACCATGCGCGAGCGCGCGTCACGATCGGCCAGCAGCGACGCGATGGCGTGTTCGACGGCGTCGGCATCGGCACCGATCTTCAATGCGCCGGCGTGTTCGAGCCGGTGGGCGATCTCGGCGAAGTTGTGCAGGTGCGGGCCGGTGACGATCGCCGTGCCGGTGGCGGCGGGCTCGAGCAGGTTGTGCCCGCCCACAGCCTGCAGGCTGCCGCCGACGAAGGCGACGTCGGCGCAGGCGTAGAAGTTCACCAGTTCGCCCAGCGTGTCGATGACGAACACCGCATCCTCGCCTTGCGGCCAGCGCGCGCGCGAGCGTGTGGATACCTGCCAGCCGGCGCTGCGCGCGTGTTCGGCCACGGCACGGAAGCGTTCGGGATGGCGTGGCGCCCACAGCAGCAGCAGGTCGGGAAACGCGCCGCGCAGCCGCCGGTGGATGGCGATGACGTCCGCTTCCTCGTCCTCGTGGGTGCTGGCGGCGATCCACACCGGACGGCCCTCGACCTGCGCGTGGAAGTCCGCGACGAACGCCGCCACCGTGTCGGGCACGCTGACGTCGTACTTGAGGTTGCCGGTTTCCAGGGCCTGGCCTTCGCGCGCGCCCAGGCGCACGAAGCGGCGCGCATCGGCATGCGACTGCGCGGCCACCGCGCGCACCGTGCGCAGGGCGCGGCCGACCAGCGGCGCGAGCACCTGGTAGCCGCGCAGCGATCGCGCCGACAGGCGGGCATTGAGGATGTAACTGGGCACGCCGTGGTCGCGGCAGCCGAACAGCAGGTTCGGCCACAGTTCGGTTTCCATGATCAGCGCGGCGATCGGCTGGTAATGGGCGAGGAAGCGCCCCACCGCACCGGGCAGGTCGTAGGGCAGGTAGACGTGCTCGACCTCGTCCTTCCACAGCGCGCGCACGCGCTCGGAACCGGTCGGCGTGATGGTGGTGACGAGCAGGCGCAGGTCGGGGCGGCCACGGCGCAGCGCCTGCACCAGCGGCACCGCGGCATTGACCTCGCCGACCGACACCGCGTGCACCCACAGCGTGCGCGCATGCGGCGGATCCTTGTACCGCGCGTAGCGCTCGGACCAGCGCTGCAGGTAGGCGGCCTGGCGGAAGCCGCGCCAGATCAGGTGGTAGACGGTGATCGGCACCAGCAGGTACAGCACCGCCGAATACAGGACGCGCAACAGGCGCTCGATGAGGTCTGGCTTCGTCACTGGCGGCATCGGCGAAGGATAACGAAGTTGTCCGGCATTGCCGTCGCCGGCATCACGCACCGCCCGATGGCGGCAGGGCTAGTTAAAATCGCCGCATGTCCGACGACGCCATGCCGCTGCACGCGGCCAGTCCCACCGATCCGGGTCCGCCTCCGCGTGGCGTGCAGCACTGGCCGATGTGGCTGGGCTACTTCGCCATGTGGCTGGCAGCGCGCCTGCCCTGGCCGTTGCAGCGGGCCCTGGGCCGCATCGTGGGCGGGCTGGCGCGGCTGCTCATTCCCGCACGCCGCCGCGCCGCGCGCATCAACATCGCCCTGTGCTTCCCGGAACTGGACGCCGCCGCGCGCGAAGCGCTGCTGCGCGCGCATTTCCGCGACGTTGGCATCGGCCTGTTCGAATTCGCCCGTGCGTGGTGGGGTTCGGCCGAACCGATGCGCCGCAGCGTGCGCATCGAGGGCCTGGAGCACGTGCAGGCGCTGCAGGCGCAGAAGCGTGGCGTGCTGTTCGTGTCCGGCCACTTCATGACCCTGGAGCTGTGCGGGCGGCTGATGTGCGACCACATCCCGCTCGCCGGGATGTACCGGCGCCTGCGCAGTCCGGTGCTGGAATGGGCGGTGAAGCGCGGCCGCCTGCGCTACGCCTGCGCGATGTACAGCAACGACGAGATCCGCCCGGCCATGCGTCACCTCAAGCAGGGTGGCTTCCTCTGGTACGCGCCGGACCAGGACATGCGCGGCAAGGACACGGTGTTCGCGCCGTTCTTCGGCGTGCCCGCGGCGACGATCACCGCCACCCACCAGTTCGCGCGCCTGAGCGGTTGCGCGGTGGTGCCGTTCTTCCATCGCCGCGAAGGGGCCGATTACGTGCTGCGGGTGGCGCCGCCGCTGGCCGACTTCCCGTCCAGCGACGCGACCGCCGACAGCGCGCGGGTGAATGCCAGCATCGAGGCGATGGTGCGCGAGGCCCCAAGCCAGTACCTGTGGATCCACCGCCGCTTCAAGCGGCGACCACCGGGGCTGATGTCGCCGTACAAGGCCGCACGCGACTGAGCGCGGCGCGCGCACGTCGCAAGGCGCGGCAACCCGTCGCCAGCGCAGCGCACCGGTGCGTTCCATGCTGTCAGTGCTGCGCATCCCGCGACAGCAGGCTGCCCGCGTACAGCGCCGCCAGCAGCAGGGTCAGCCCACCCCAGAAAGTCGAGTAGAACGCCAGGTGCGTGTTGAACGGGAACACCGTCACCGCGAGCGCGAGCATGGCCGGGCGCGCGTCGTCGCGCGCCGGTTCGTCGGCGAAGCGCCAGGCGCGCCAGGCGAGCGCCACGCCGGCCAGCCACAGCAGCAGGCCGATGAATCCGGTTTCGCTGAGGATTTCCAGCACGACCTGGTGCGCATGCAGTGCCGGCCCGCTGCCCCAGGCCGGTGGCTGCGCGGGCTCGGGGTCGCACGCGGGGAACGCATCGCGGAAGCCGCGCGCGCCCACGCCGTTGACCGGATGCTCGCGCACCATGCACAGCGCGGCGCGCCAGATCCGGCCGCGTCCCGACAGCGCATTGTCGACGCCGCTCTCGTCGGCGTTCAGCGCATGCATGGTGCGATCGATGCGTTCGCGCACCTGCGGCACGGTCGCGGTCATCACCGCCATCGCCAGCGCGCCGAAGGCGAACACGCCCAGCAGCTTCTTCCAGCCCAGCAGGCGCCAACCCGATACGACCAGCACCAGCGCGTAGGTGATCCAGGACGCGCGCGAACCCGCCAGCAGCATCACCACGCCCACGGCCGCGGCGGCCACGAGCCAGCCGAAGGTGTGGAAGCGCCGTCCCGCGGCATACAGCGCAAACGGCGACAGGCTCGCCAGCACCGGTCCCAGCTTGAGGTTGCACGGGCCGAGCACGCCGCTGAGGCGGTCGACCGCTTCGGCTTGCGCCGCCGTGCACATCGGATGGTGGCTGATGACCTGCTTGAGCGCGTCGATGCCGAAGAACAGCGGGCTGGTGCCCGTCGCGGCCTGCAGCAGTGCATCCAGCGTCCAGATGCCGACGATCACCGCGAGCCCGGTGAACGTGATGCGGCGCCCGCGCGGGTTGGCGACCGCGGACGCGGCCAGCCACAGGAACGGCAGGTAGCGCAGGTCCTCGGCGGTCTGCGCGAAGGCATGCGCGCGATCGATCGCGTCGAATGCGGACAGCAGCTCCGGCACCCAGTAGGCGCAGAACAGGACGCTGGTCAGGGCCCAGGCGTGGTTGCTGAGCAACTGCGCGCCGCCGCGGAAGCGCGACAGCAGCAGCCTGACGATGGCCGCCAGCGCGCCCAGCACCAGCACCGCTTCGGCATAGCCGGGTGCGGGCCACAAGGCGACGTAGGTGAGGATCCATGCCGGCGCCCAACGCCAGCCCGCGTCGCCGCCGGGGGCGGAAACGCGGGCAGCCGGCCCGCCCGGGCGAGGGTCAACCACAGAGTTCGGCGTAGACGGCAAGCGTGGCCTCCTGCATCGCGCGCAGCGTGTGCGGAATGGTAGCCGGAGGCGCCGGCGGGTGCGCCAGCAGTTCGCACGCCGCGCGCGCGAGGGCATCGGCGTCGAACGGCGGCACGCCGCCGCCGGGTTGCAGTTGCGCGAGCAGCTCGCCCACGCCACCGTGCGCCCAGCCCAGGACCGGGCGCCCGACCGCCAGGGCTTCGATCACCGTGCGCCCGAAGGATTCGGGCTTGCGCGACAGCTGCAGCACCAGGTCGCTGGCGGCATAGGCGCGCGCGATCTGGTCGGTGGGCGGAGTGAAGGCGATGGCGTCGGCGACGCCGAGCGTCGCGGCTTCGCGTTCGAGTTCGGCGATGTACGCCTCGCGCCCGGTTTCACGCGCACCGGGCAACCACAGCCGCGCCGCGCTGCCCTGCGCGCGCAGGTTCGCCAGCAGCTTCAGCGCATCGGCGTGGCCTTTCAGGCGGGTGCCGCGCCCGGGCAGCAACAGCAGCGGCCCGTCCGCCGCGAGCGCGGGATCCTGCGCGGCCGCCCAGGCACGCGCGGCGGCGTCGGGATGCGGCGCGCGCGGGAACATCGCCGGATCGATGCCGCGCGGGATCAGCCGCAGCTTCGCCGCATCGGTGCCCGGATAGTGCTGCAGCACGTAGTCGCGCACGCTTGCGGACACGCAGATCACGCGTTCGCCGCGCGTCATCACCGCGCTGTAGCGCGAGGGCGAGTTCAGCCCGTGCACGGTCGTGACGAAGCGCGGCGCGTTCTCCTGCATGCCGCGCAGGGCCAGCACCGCCAGCCACGCCGGCAGGCGCGAGCGTGCATGCACGAGGTCGACGCGTTCGCGCGCGAGCAGCGCGCGCAGGGCGCGCACGTGGCGCAGGGTCAGCAAGGACTTGCGGCCGATGTCGAGCGCGATGTGCTCCGCGCCCAACGCCTGCAGCCTGGGCACCAGGCGGCCGCCGGCGGATACGACGAGGGCGCGATGGCCGGCCTGGACCAGCGCGTCGGCGATCTCCAGGGTGGAGCGCTCGACCCCGCCGGATTCCAGCGCGGGCAGGAGTTGGACGACCGTCAGCCGTCGCATCGGCCGGGCGGAACGCTGGGGATGCAAGCCATTCCGCGCGACACGGACATGCCGCGGCTTACCGCTCGGGTTCGTCGGCGAGGACGAAGTGCGCGCCGCAGTACGGGCACTGGCATTCGCGCTCCGCTTCGATCGGCAGGTACACGCGCGGATGCGAGTTCCACAGCGCCATCGACGGCAGCGGGCAACTCAACGGCAGATCGGCGCGGGTGACGACGTAGCGCTTCTCGGCGTTGGCCTGGGTGGGATGGAGGGGGGCTGCGGTCATGGCGGCACTTCGTGAAGCGTGGGCCCGCATTGTAGGGCGGGCTCCAGCCCGCCACTAGCGCAGCGACTGCCGTGGTACGCGGGGCGGGCTCAAGCCCGCCATTGCGCAACCATGCCCACGAAACGCAGGGCGGGCTGGAGCCCGCCCTACGGCAGGTCGAAGAACAGCACTTCGCTCGCCTGCGTCGCCGCCAGCCGCAGTGCGTCGGTTTCGTCGGCGAGGCCAATCGCATCGCCAACGCCCAGGGACCTCCCCGCCACGTCGATCGTGCCGCGCGTCACCTGCAGCCAGTAGCGCCGCTGCCGATCCAGCGGGCGCTCGAGCAACGCCCCGGCTTCCAGCCGGGCGACGTACAGGCGCGCGTCCTGGCGGATCGCGATGCTGCCTTCGGCGCCGTCCGGCGAGGCCAGCAGCAGCCAGCGGCCGTCGGCCTCGTGGCCCACCGCCGCGCGCTGCGCATAGGCGGGCTGGGCGTTGAGGCGGTCGGGCTGGATCCAGATCTGCAGGAAGTGCACCGGCTCGGCATCGCTGGCGTTGTATTCGCTGTGCTCGATGCCGTGGCCGGCGCTCATCCATTGCAGCTCGCCCGCGCGGATCACCCCGCCACCGCCGTTGTCGTCGCGATGCGCCAGCGCGCCCTCGAGCACGTAGCTGAGGATTTCCATGTTGGCGTGGCGGTGCGGCGCGAAGCCCGCGCCGGGCGCGACGCGGTCCTCGTTGATCACGCGCAGCGGGCCGAAGCCCATCCACGCGGGGTCGTAGTAGCGCGCGAACGAAAACGTATGCCAGCTCTGCAGCCAGTCGGCACCGCCGTGTCCACGCGCGCTGGCGGGGCGATCGATGATCATCGCGGATTACTTCTTCGCCGCTTCCGGCTTGGGCACCATCGCCTCGGTGGTGATGCGGATGGTGATCTCGTCGCTGACGTTGGGCACGAACTTGGCGACGTTGAATTCACTGCGCTTGATCGTGGTGCTGGCGTCGAAGCCGATCGCCGCGCGCTTGCCCAGCGGATGCTCGCCGCTCTTGTTGAGGGTGACGTCCAGCACCACCGGCCTGGTCACGCCGTGCACGGTGAGGTCGCCACTGACGCGCAGCTTGTTCTCGCCCGCCGCTTCGGTCCTGGTGCTGGTGAAGGTGATCGTCGGGTACTTCTCGGCGTCGAAGAAATCGCCGCTGCGCAGGTGTTCGTCGAGATCCGCCACGCCGGTGTCGAGCCCGGACAGCGGGATCGTCACCTTGACCGAGGACTTGGCGACGTTGGCGGCGTCGTACACGATCACGCCGTCGACTTGGTTGAAGCTTGCGGTCGGGTGCGAGAAGCCGAAGTGGTTCCAGCCGGCGACGACGTTGGTGTGGTTGGGATCGATCTTGTATGTGGTGGCGCCACTGGCGCCACCGGGGGCAGCGAAGACGGTGCCGGCGAGCAGCAGCGCCGCGGCGAGGGTCAAGGGCTTGAACATGGGTGCAGGCTCCGTGGGTACGTGGGCATGGATGCAGGAGACAGAGGCGCACGGGGCGCCGGAGGATTCGCGGGACGGTCAGACGATGCGCGCGGCCTCGTCGAAGGCCAGGCGCGGCGAGCGCGCAAACAGCTTGGCGGGATCGCCGTAGCCGAGGTTAACCAGGAAGTTGGATTTCCAGCTGGTGCCGGCGAAGAACGCCGCGTCGACCTTGGCGTTGTCGAAGCCGGACATCGGCCCGCAATCCAGGCCCAGCGCGCGCGCGGCCAGCAGCAGGTAGGCGCCCTGCAGGCTGCCGTTGCGCAGGCAGATGGTCTCGATCGCGGTCTCCGGCTTGGTGTCGAACCAGCTCTTCGCGTCGGTGTGCGGGAACAGGTACGGCATCTTCTCGAAGAAGGCCATGTCGTAGGCGACGATGGCGGTGACCGGCGCCGCCATCGTCTTCTTGTAGTTGCCCTCGTCCAGCGCCGGGCCGAGCTTGGCCTTGGCCCCGGCCGACTTCACGAACACGAAGCGCGCCGGGCAGGAATTGGCGGTGGTGGGACCCCACTTCAGCAGGTCGTAGAGCTGGTGCAGCAATGCATCGTCGACCTCGCCCCCGATCTCGTTGTGGGTGCGCGCGGTGCGGAACAACTGGTCCAGTGCGTCGGCCGGCAAGGCGGAATGCATCAATCGATCTCCAGGAATACGGGCGCGGCCATCGGCCGAGGCGGCAAAGTGTAGAGTCTGGCGCGTGATTCGACAGGCGATGGCCCCGGAACGGACTTACTCCCAGATGCAACAAAGCACGTCGCCACCGCGCCATGACACCTGGACCCTCAGCGACGGCCATGCCGGCAACGTGCGACAGGCGCAGGCGCTCGCGGCGGCGATGGGCATCGTGCCATCGCGCGTGTGGAACCTGCTGGCGCGCGCGCCATGGCGGTGGTGTTCGCCGCGCCGGCTGCCGGGCGCGCGGCGGGCCTTCGGCGACGACTTCGCGCAGTCACTGGCGGAAGCGCCGTCGCTGGCGATCGGTTGCGGGCGCCAGGGCGCCCTGGCCACGCGACTGTTGCGGGAATACGGCGCGCGCAGCGTGCAGATCCTCGATCCGCGTCTCGCCCCGCGGCATTGGGACCTGGTGATCGCACCGCGCCACGACGGCCTGCACGGCGACAACGTGATCAGCATGCTGGGCAGCCTGCATCCCGTCGACGACCTGTGGCTGGCCGCGGCGCGCCAGCAGTTCGCCGCCTTCGCGCAGCTGCCGCAACCGCGCACCGCGGTGCTCGTCGGCGGCGCCAGCGCGCATGCGCGCTTCGATGCCGAAGCGCTGGCGGGATGGCTCGACGCGCTCGCCACGCGCATCGGCCGCGAGGGCGGCAGCGTGCTGGCAACGGCATCGCGGCGCACGCCCGCAGCCGCGCTTGCCATCCTGCGCGCGAAGCTGGCAGCGCTGCCCGGCGTGGTGTGGTGCGGCGAGCACGATGGCGCCAATCCTTACGCCGGGCTGCTGGGGTGGGCCGACCGCATCGTCTGCACGGCGGATTCGGTGAACATGCTGTCCGAGGCCGCGGCCACCAACGTGCCCGTGTTCGCCTGCGGCATCGAGGCGCTGCACGGGCGCCCGCGCACCTTCGTCGACAGCCTGGTGGCCCTCGGGCGCGTGCACGCGTTCGATGCGGAGCTGGCGCCGTTCGCCGTGATGCCGTTGCGCGAGACCGCGCGCGTGGCCGCGGAAGTGCGCCAGCGCCTGCGGCTCTAGCGCGCGTCAGGCGGGCGCGGCGAAATCCAGCGCCTGCTGGCGCGTCGCGGCGCGGATCGCACTGCGCGCCGCCTCGATCTCCGCATCCAGCGGGAGCCGGCGCTGGCGCCGGTCCAGCGTACAGTCGAGGCCGCGCGCGAGCAGGGTCGAGTGCGCATCGCGCAGCGCGTGAGCCTCCGCGCCGAGCAGGCCGGCATCGTGCATCGCGTCGATCAGTCCCGGCGTGTTGCGCGGACCCAGCAACTCGCGCCGCGCATGCGCATGCATGAGCACCAGCGCCTGCAACAGGAATTCCAGGTCGACCAGGCCAGCTTCGCCCTGCTTCAGGTCGAAGCCCGCGGCATCGCTGCGATCCAGCTCGGCGCGCATGCGCCGTCGCATCGACAGCACATCCTCGCGTACCTGCGCTGCATCGCGCGTGCGCGCCAGCGTCGCGGCGCGCACGGCTTCGAAGTCGGCGTGCAGCCCGGCGTCGCCGGCCACGAAGCGGGCGCGCACCAGGGCCTGGTGTTCCCACGTCCAGGCGCGCTCGCGCTGGTAGTCGCCGAAGCTGGCGAGCGTGGACACCAGCAGGCCCTTGGCCCCGTCCGGACGCAGGCGCACATCCACTTCGTACAGGCGTCCGGCGGCGGTGACCGCGCCCAGCAGCGCGACCACCTTCTGCGCCAGGCGAGCGAACCAGCGCGAGGCATCGAGCGGACGATCACCGTCCGAATGCGCGTCCGCCGGCGCGTCGTACAGGAACACCAGGTCGAGGTCGGAGCCGAACCCGAGCTCTTCGCCGCCCAGGCTGCCGTAGCCGAGCACCGCGAAGCGCGCACCAGCGATGGTGCCGTGCGCACTGGCGACCTCGTGCTGCGCCAGCGCCAGGATCCGCGCGACCACGCCATCGGCGAGCCAGGCAAGCTGCTGCGCACTCATCGCCGCGGGCTGGCGGCGATCGCGCACGGCCATCGCGATGCGGAAGCTCAGCGCCTGGCGCACTTCATTGAGTTCCTGCAGCACGGACTCGGCGTCATCGCCGGCGACCGTCGCGCAGGCGGCGAGCAGCGCATCGCGTTCGGGCAGGCTGCCCGCCACGCGTGCATCGAGCAGTTCGTCGAGCAGTAGCGGGTACGCGGCCAGGCGTTCGGCCAGCAACGCGCTGCGCGACACCACGTCCACCAGGCGCTGCAGCGCCGCGGGCTGCTCGTCGAGCAGCGCGAGGTAGGCGCTGCGGCGCAGGATGTTGTGCAGCAGCGCGAGCAGGCGGCGCAACGCCAGCATCGGCTGCTGCGAACCCGCGGCCGCCTGGAGCAGCGCCGGCAGCACGCGGTCGAGCCGCGCCCGCGTCGCGTCCGACAATCCTTTCACCCCGGGGCTGCGGGCCAGGTCGCGCAGCAGGCCGTCGGCCTGTTCCGCCTCGTCGAAGCCGGCGTCCTGCAACGCCCGCGAATCGCCCGCGTCCGGCAGCGCGCCCCAGTACGTAGCCAGCGCATCCGGGGCCTGGGCCTTGCGGCGCGGCGCGAGCAGCGCTTCGAATTCGGTCGTCACCCGCGCGCGCTGCGCGTCCAGCGCAACGCGCAGCGCGCCCCAGCCGCCGAAGCCGAGCGCCGCGGCGATGCGTGCGCGATCCTCGTCGCGCTCGGGCAAGGCATGGGTCTGCGCGTCGGCGAGCATCTGCAGGCGGTTCTCGAGCCTGCGCAGGAAGCGGTATGCCTCCGCGAGCGCCACGCCCGCCTCGGCGGTCATGTGGCCCGCATCGACCAGGGCCTGCATCGCCGGCAGCAGCCGGCGCTCGCGCAGCTGTGGCTCGCGGCCGCCGCGGATCAGCTGCAGGGCCTGGACCAGGAACTCGATCTCGCGGATGCCGCCGGGGCCGCGCTTGATGTCGTCGGCCAGTTCCTTGCGCGCGACCTCGGCGCTGATCGCCGCCTTCATCGCACGCAGGCCATCGAGCGCGCCGTAGTCGAGGTAGCGCCGGTACACGAACGGCCGCAGCGTTTCCAGGAAGCGCTCGCCCGCGGCCAGGTCGCCCGCGACCGGCCGGGCCTTCTGCCAGGCGTAGCGTTCCCAGTCGCGGCCTTCGTGCTGGAAGTACTGCTCCATCGCCGCGAACGACCAGGCGACCCGGCCGACATTGCCGTACGGGCGCAGGCGCAGGTCGACGCGGTGGCTGAAGCCGTCGGCGGTGACCTCGTCGAGCAGCTTCGCCAGTTGCTGGCCCAGGCGCGCGTAGTAGGTCTCGGCGGCGAGCGGGCGCGGTCCGTCGGACTCGCCTTCGCAGTCGTACGCGTAGACCAGGTCGACGTCGGAACTGAAGTTCAGCTCGCCGCCGCCGAGCTTGCCCAGGCCGTACGCGACCAGGCGCTGCGGGCGCCCGTCGCGATCGCGGATCACGCCGTGGCGCTGGGCGAACTCGGCTTCCAGCGCCGCCAGCGCGGACTGCAGGCAGGTTTCGGCGAGCGCGGTCGCCCCGGCCAGCGTGGCGCCGATGTCGTCCTCGCCCGAAACATCGCGCCAGATCAGCCGCGTCGATTCCGCGGTGCGGTAGCGGCGCAGCAGCGCGGGCCAGCCGCCACGATTCTCGACCGTGAGCCCGGGCGCCGGCAGCGGCGAGGTATCGGCGAGCAGCCGGGGCAACAACGCGGGCTGGCGCAGCAGCGTGTCGATCGCGAACTCGCTGGCGACCGCCACGCGCCGCACCTGCGCGCAGGCCGCCGCGTCGTCCAGCGCCGCGGCGCAACCAGGCAGGCTGCGCAGCCGGTGCACGGCGCGATCGGCGATGGCGGCAAGCGTGGGATCGTTCATCGCCGCGATTCTGGCACGCGACAAAAAAAGCGGCCGCTCGAAGGCGGCCGCAGGAGAGACCACTGACTTGGATCAGTACTGCACGGCCCTGGCGGCATTGACGCGACCGGCGCCGTAGATGTCGTCGGTGCCGGGCTTGCCCAGGTCGTCCGACGACGCGCGCAGGATGCGCTCCACTTCCGACGGCGCCAGCTCGCCTCCGTGCTTGCCGATGATCAGCGCGGCGACACCGGAGACATGCGGGGTCGCCATGCTGGTGCCGGCGGCCCAGAAGTACAGGTTGCCTGCCGACGTATAGCCGCCCGGCGCGAACACCAGGTCGAACACGTAGCAGGCGCGCGTCAGACCGGCCACCGTGCAGTTGGCCATGCCCGGTGCGGTGCCGAACAGCGGCGTGTCGCCGCCGGGACCGGCGAACGAGATCGCCGACTGGCCGTAGCTGGAGTAGCTGGCCAGGTAATCCAGGTTGCTGTTGGGATTGATCGCCCAGCCGGCCGGCGTGGTGGCCGAGATCGACAGCGTGTTCGGCAGCTCCGCCGGGAACGCGCGCAGGTTGGCGACGTAGCAGCCGTCCGTGTCGCAGATCTTGACGCCGGAATCGTGGTCGAGGTCGCGCCCGTCGTTGCCGGCGGCAACGATGGTGATCGCGTTCTGGTCGCGCGCGTATTGCACGGCGCGCTTGGTCGCGTTGATTAGTTCGGCGACGTCGTTGGCGCCCGGGCCGTTGACCGGCAGGCCGCCACTCACACCCAGGCTCATGTTGATCACGTCGGCGCCGTGGTCGGCCGCGTAGACGATGCCCTGGATGATGCCGCCGAAGCTGCCGCTGCCGCTCACGCCGGAGAGCACTTTCACGGCCAGGATCTTGGCCTGCGGCGCCACGCCGATGGTGCCGAAGGCGTTGTCGGGCGCGGCGATGATGCCGGCTACGTGGGTGCCGTGGTTGAAGCCGCCGGGGATGTTGTGGCAGACGCCCTCGCCGCTCACGAACGAGGTGGACTCGGCCAGCAGGAGGTTGGGCGCGATGTCGGCGTGCTGGCAGACCACGCCCGAGTCCAGCACGGCCACGACCGCACCGTCGCCGCGGTAACCGGCGTTCCAGGCGCCCGCCACGTCGATGGCCGCGCTGCCCCACTGCAGGTTGAAGCGGGTGTCGTCATCGCCCGAGGTGGGCGGGTTGGCGAAGTCTTCTTCCAGCGACGCCTGGGCTTCGGGAACGTCGAACTTGATCGTGTAGTCGGACACCACCGAACGGATGCCCTGCACCTTCGCGGCGCGCGAGGCGAAGGTGCTCTGGTTCGACTCGACGATGGCCACGCCGATCTGCGGCAGGCGCGCGGTGATGGTGCCGCCGGCCGCTTCAACCTTGCGTGCCAGCTGGGTGTCGAACCCCTGCGACTTGGCGGTGACGACGAAGGTGGCCGCATTCGCGGCAGCCGCACAGCCAAGCGTACCGAGAGCCAAGGCGATGGCCCGGGAAAGATTGCGCATGTTGGATTCCCTCAAAGAAGTGGACGAGAGGCGCTTGGCGTCGCGACCCCGGCGACGTTCCCCACACCCCTTCCACTGGCACGCGGAAAGCCATGCCAGTCGGCCAGGCCAAGGTGAACGCATCGGACTCCCCGGAACCCGCAACCCCATCGGCACGCTGACGGCACGGGGGTTAAGCCGGCGCGATTGCGCGGGCTCGGCATCGCGCGCGGCGCGAGCGGCCGGCGCGGAGATCGGGAAGCGGAAATAAAAAAGCCCGCTAGCGGTCGTAACCGGTAGCGGGCCTTGCTCCCTCCCCCACGTCGGGATGCGAGCCGATCGTGAAGGAACCGTTATTCCCTTTGCACGCTGCAGTGCAAAACGATACTGACCAGTTCATCAAGCATGGGCATGCCCCCCGGTTTCGGCGGCTTCAGGTCCGGGTGCGCACTGCGATTGGCGACCGGCGAGCCAATCGCGGCGTCGTTGCGACACGCAGGGGCCGCGTTGCACGGACTTGAGCCCGCCCACCCCGCGTGCTGTCATGCGGCGTCGCCTGCGGAACCGGTCCCGATGCACCTGTTCGAACGCGATGCATTGTTGGGATCACTGGAGCTGCTGCTGCGCGCGGCGGCGGACGGCGCCGGGCGCGTGGTGTTTGTCGGTGGCGAAGCCGGGATCGGCAAGAGCAGCCTCGCGCACGCGCTGCGCGACCGGCGCGGCGCGGCCGCCGTGTGGTGGGGCGCGTGCGACGCGCTGCAGACGCCGCATCCGCTGGCGCCGCTGCACGACATTGCACGGGCCAACGCTGTCCGCTTCAAGCCGCTGCTGGCCGAAGACGCCGGACGCGCGCAGTTGTTCGAGGCCGTGCTGGCCGAGCTGCAGGCCTCCGCGGTGCCGATCCTGTTCGTGGTCGAGGATGCGCACTGGGCCGACGAGGCGACGCTGGACCTGCTCAAGTTCCTGGGCCGGCGGCTGGAACATCTGCGCTGCCTGTTGCTGGTCACCTATCGCGACGACGAAGTCACCGCGCGGCATCCGTTGCGGCGACTGATGGGTGAGTTGCCCGCGGCACGCGTCACCCGGATGCCCGTGCCGCGCCTGTCCGCCGCGGCGGTCGAGGAGATGGCACGGGGCGCACTGCGCTCGCCGGAAGGATTGCATGCGCTGACGCAGGGCAATCCGTTCTTCATCAGCGAACTGCTCCAGCACGGCATCGACGGCGTGCCGCAGGGCGTGCAGGACCTGGTACTGGCGCGGTTCGCGCGGCTCGGCCCGACGGCCCAGCAGGTGCTGCAGCTGGCCTCGATCGTGCCCAGGCGCATCGATGACTGGTTGATGCACGCAGTGCTGGCGCCACCGCTGGCGGCGCTCGAGGAATGCCTCGACGCCGGGCTGCTGGTCGCGGACGGCAACCGCGAGGCGATGGCCTTCCGCCACGAACTGGCGCGGGTGGCGATCGAGCGTTCGCTTTCCCCGCAACGCGCGCGCGACCTGCACGCGCAGGTCCTGGCCGCGCTGGATTGCGCCGATCCCGCGCGCGTGTCGCTGGCGTGGCGCGTCCACCACGCCGACCGCGGCGGCGACGCCGCCGCCGTGCTGCGCCTGGCGCCGCGAGCCGCGCACGAGGCGCAGCGGCGCGGCGCGCACCTGGAAGCAGCCGCGCACCTGCGCACGGCGCTCGCCTACGCCGCGCAGCAGCCTGATCCGGTGCGCGCCGCGCTCCTGGACCGGCTGTCCTACGAGAGCTACCTGACCGACCATATCGAGGACGCGCTCGCCGCGCGCCATGCCGCACGCGCACTGTGGCGCGGCATGGAGGACCGGCTGAAGGAAGGCGACGCGATCCGCTGGTTGTCGCGCCTGTCCTGGTTCAACGGCCAGACCAGCGTCGCGGAAGCCTATGGCGACGAGGCCATTGCCGTGCTCGCGGCGCTGCCGCCGGGGCGCGAACTCGCGATGGCCTACAGCAACCGCGCGCAATTGCACATGCTGCAGGGCGAATGCGCCGAGGCCATCGCCCTGGGCACGCGCGCGCTGGAGTTGGCCAGGGCGCTGGGCGATCCGCAGATCGAGGCCCACGCGCTCAACAACATCGGTACCGCGCGGCTCGATGCCGGGGACGATGCCTGCGACGATGCCGGTCACGCCGAACTTGAGCAGAGCCTGGCGCTGTCCCTCGCCGGCGGCTTCGAGGAACATGCCGCGCGCGCCTACGTGAACCTCTCGTTCGACGCGGTCACGCTGATGCGCATTCCGCTGGCACTGGACTGGTTCGAGCGCGGCATCGCCTACTGCGACACGCGCGACCTCGATGCGTGGACCCGCTACATGACCGCGTACCAGGCGGTTGCGTGGTTCGCGCTGGGCCAATGGCAACGCGCCTCCGAACAGGCCGCGCAGATCCTGGCCGCGCCCGAGCTGGCGCCGATCAACCGCATCGTGGCCCTCACGGTACTCGGCCATGTGCGCGCGCGGCGCGGCGATCCCGATGCAGCGCCGTTGCTCGACGAAGCCCTGCAGCTCGCGTTGCCGACGCGTTCGTTGTTGCGGATCGGCCCGGTGATCGCCGCGCAGCTGGAAGCCGCGCGCCTGCGCGACGACCGCGCGGCCTGTCTCGAAGCGATCCGGCCACTGGCGTCGCTGGACCAGCGCACGCGCTACCGCAGCTGGGTGATGGCGGAAATCGCCTACCAGCTCCGGCTCGCCGGCATCGCCTGGGAACCTGCCGACGATTGCCCGCGGCCGTTCGCATTGCAATTCGCCGGCCAATGGCGCGAAGCCGCGGAGGCATGGCACGCGCTGGGCTGTCCGTACGAGGAGGCACGCGCACTGGCGGAGGGCGACACGCAGGCGCAGTTCAATGCGCTGGCCGCGTTCGAACGCCTGGGCGCGGCACCGATGGCCGAGCGCCTGCGCCGGCAACTGCGCGATTCCGGCGTGCGCGGCATGCCGCGCGGGCAACGCGCGTCGACCCAGGCCAATCCGCATGCGCTGACCGCGCGCGAGATCGAAGTGCTGCGCCTGCTGTGCGATGGCTTGCGCAACGCGCAGATCGCCGAGCGCCTGAGCCGCTCGGTGCGCACGGTGGACCACCACGTGGCCGCCATCTTCGCCAAGCTCGGGGTGAGCACCCGCACCGAGGCGATGGCCGCGGCCCTGGCCGCCGGCATCCAGCCGCCAAAATAGGCAGCCGCCGCGCGCAATCTGGGCAAGCCTGCCGACGCCGTGCCGTTGCCGTCTCCGTAGCCTTCGGATCGCAGCATTCCGCTGCTCCCCCAACGGAGACCCCCGATGAAACCCCTCTCGATCAAGCCGCTGCGGCTGCTGGCCTGCATCGCCCTGTATGGCATCACGATGTCCGGCCTGGCCCTGGCCGATGCCGCGAACGCCGCCACCAGCCAGCACCGCTACGTCATCCAGCGCACCTTCCCGCAGGGCGCGCTCACTGGCCTGGATGCGGCCGCCAAGGCCAAGGTCAACCAGACCAACGCCCGCTTCGGCGTGAAGTGGCTGATGTCGTTCGCCAACGGCGACAAGACCAAGACCTTCTGCATCTACGAAGGCCCGACCGAGGACGCCATCCGCCTGGCCGCCGCGGCCAACCATCTCCCGGTGGATTCGGTCACCGAAGTCCCGGTCACGCTGGAAGCCAAGTAAGCCATCGCCCGCGGCCGTGGGCCGCTCATCTGCTGGAGACAACGACATGACCCGCTACGTGATCGAACGCAACTTCCCCGCCGGCCTGCACATCCCGGTGAACGACGAAGGCGCGCAGGCCTGCCTCGGCGTCGTCGACGCCAATGCCAGGGACGGCGTGACCTGGGTGCATTCCTACGTGAGTGCCGACAAGACGAAGACGTTCTGCGTCTATGACGGTCCCAACCCCGAGGCCATCCGGCGCGCCGCCGGCAGCACCAACCTGCCGGTGGAACGCATCACCGAGGTCCGCGTGCTCGACCCTTACTTCTACCGCTAGTCATCCGAGGCCCGCCATGTCCCGCCTGCTTGCCCTGCTGTACGGCGCCGCGTGCTACGCGGTGTTCCTGGCGACCTTCGTGTACGCCATCGTCTTCGTCGCCGGCTTCGGCCCGCTCAAACACATCGACAACGGCAGCCAGGCGCCCTTCCTGGCGGCGCTCGGCATCGACCTGGCACTGCTCGGCCTGTTCGCGGTGCAGCACAGCGGAATGGCGCGTCCGGCCTTCAAGCGATGGTGGACGCGCTTCGTGCCCGCGCCGATCGAACGCAGCACCTTCGTGCTCGCCAGCAGCCTCGTGCTGATCCTGCTGTTCTGGCAGTGGCGGCCATTGCCGCAACTGGTATGGAACGTCGATGCCGTCGCCGCGCGTTGGGCCTTGGTCGCCCTGTCGGGACTGGGATGGCTGCTGGTGCTGGCCGGCACGTTCGTCATCAACCACTTCGAGCTGTTCGGCCTGCGCCAGGTGTGGTTCCACGCGCGCAAGCGCATGGCGATGGACGAGCCGTTCGTCACCCGCGCGTTCTATCGCATCGTGCGGCACCCGCTGATGCTGGGCTTCCTGATTGCCTTCTGGGCCACGCCGACGATGACGCTGGGGCACGTGCTGTTCGCGGCGGTGACCACGGGCTACATCCTGGTCGCGGTGAAGTTCCTCGAGGAACGCGACCTGGTTGCGCTCTACGGCGACACCTACCGCGAGTACCAGCGCCGGGTGCCCATGCTGCTGCCGTGGCCGAAGCGACGCGCTGCCCCGGAAACCGGCGCAACGGCGCCACAGCCTGCGCAGCAATGATCGGTTCGCGTGGCGCACCGCATCCGCACGGGTGCGGTGCGCCGCGCGCAGTCATGCGGTCGCCGCGATCTTTCGCAGGCGGATGAAGGGGAATCGCCCGAGACCGCGCTGTGCCAGCACCTCGCGCGCCGCGATCTCGCCCGCCCTCCATGAAGCCCTGCGTCTCCAGTGCACAGTGTTCGCCGGCGAAATTCCACGCCCGAATCGACGTGTTCGACAGTACGTTCCAGCCGGTGCAACTGCCACCTGGCGCATTCACCGACCCAGGCATCCCCGGCGGCTTCGCGCCATTCGGCATCCAGGCCATCGGTGGCGACATCTACGTCACTTATGCCAAGCAGGACGCCGCCATGGCTGACGAGGTGGTCGGGCCGGGACTGGGCTATGTCGACGTCTACACGCCCAACGGAGCACTGATCCGGCGCGTGGCCAGCCGCGGACGCCTCAATGCGCCCTGGGGCATCGCGCTGGCGCCGGCGCGGTTCGGCACCTTCAGCAACGCACTGCTGATCGGCAACTTCGGCGACGGCCGCATCAACGCCTTCGAGCCGGTGTTCGGTTTTCCGATGGGGCCATTGCGCGACAGCCGGATGCGTCCGATCGAAATCGAAGGCCTGTGGGGCATCGCCTTCGGCAATGGCTTCGCCAACCAGCCGGTGAACACGCTGTTCTTCGCCTCGGGCCCGGACGACGAGGAGCATGGGCTGTATGGACGACTCGACCTGATCGAGCGATGAGCCAGGAGCCGCTCCGCGGCACGACGCATCGGCCAAAAAGAAAAGCCCTGCATCGCTGCAGGGCTTTTCCCGATTCGGACTCCGCCGCGTTGAGCCGCCGCTCCACGGCGGCTCCAACGCGGCGAGTTATCCGGCGGCTTCAGCCGCACGGATAACAGGAACTTAGAAGTCCATGCCGCCCATGCCGCCCATGCCGCCGGCGCCCGGCATCGCCGGTTCGTCCTTCTTCGGCAGCTCGGCGACCATCGCTTCGGTCGTGATCATCAGGCCGGCGATCGACGCGGCGTTCTGCAGCGCGGTGCGGGTGACCTTGGTCGGGTCGAGGATGCCGGCTTCGAGCATGTCGACGTACTCGCCGGTGGCGGCGTTGTAGCCGAAGGCGCCCTTGCCTTCGATGACCTTGTTGAGGATGACCGACGGCTCTTCGCCGGCGTTGGTCACGATCTCGCGCAGCGGCGCTTCCATCGCGCGCAGGGCGATGGCGATGCCGTGGTTCTGGTCTTCGTTGATGCCCTTCAGGCCGGCGATCGCCGCCTTGGCGCGCAGCAGCGCGACGCCGCCGCCCGGGACGATGCCTTCTTCCACGGCAGCGCGGGTGGCGTGCAGCGCGTCTTCGACGCGGGCCTTCTTTTCCTTCATCTCGACTTCGGTAGCGGCGCCGACCTTGATGACGGCCACGCCGCCGGCCAGCTTGGCCACGCGCTCCTGCAGCTTCTCGCGGTCGTAGTCCGAAGAGGTCTCTTCGATCTGCGCCTTGATCTGCTTGATGCGCGCCTCGATGCCCGACACTTCGCCGGCGCCGTCGATGATGGTGGTGTTTTCCTTCGAGACCTGGATCTTCTTGGCGCGGCCGAGGTCCTTGATCGTGGCCTTCTCGAGCTGCAGGCCGACTTCCTCGGAGATCACGGTGCCGCCGGTGAGGACGGCCATGTCTTCCAGCATCGCCTTGCGACGGTCGCCGAAGCCCGGGGCCTTCACCGCGCAGACCTTGACGATGCCGCGGATGGTGTTGACGACGAGGGTGGCGAGGGCTTCGCCTTCGACTTCCTCGGCCACGATCAGTAGCGGCTTGCCGGCCTTGGCGACGCCTTCAAGCACCGGCAGCAGTTCGCGAACGTTGGAGATCTTCTTGTCGTGCAGCAGGATGAACGGATCTTCCAGTTCGGCCTGCATCGACTGCTGGTTGTTGATGAAGTACGGCGACAGGTAGCCGCGGTCGAACTGCATGCCCTCGACGACGTCGAGTTCGTTCTCCAGGCCCGAGCCGTCCTCGACGGTGATCACGCCTTCCTTGCCGACCTTGTCCATCGCCTGCGCGATCAGGTCGCCGATGTTGGCGTCGCTGTTCGCGGAGATGGTGCCGACCTGGGCGATTTCCTTCGAGGTCGACGACGGCTTGGAGATCTTCTTCAGCTCTTCGACGGCCGAGACCACGGCCTTGTCGATGCCGCGCTTGAGGTCCATCGGGTTCATGCCGGCGGCGACCGCCTTCATGCCTTCGCGGATCAGCGCCTGCGCCAGCACGGTGGCGGTCGTGGTGCCGTCACCGGCATTGTCGGAGGTCTTGGAAGCGACTTCCTTCACCATCTGCGCGCCCATGTTCTCGAACTTGTCGGCCAGTTCGATTTCCTTGGCGACGGACACGCCGTCCTTGGTGATGGTGGGAGCGCCGTAGCTCTTCTCGAGCACGACATTGCGGCCCTTCGGGCCGAGCGTTGCCTTGACGGCATTGGCGAGCACGTTGACGCCGCGCAGCATCTTGGTGCGCGCGTCCTCACCGAAACGGATTTCCTTGGAAGCCATTGCGGATTACCTCAAAAAAGAATTCAGTCGAAAAGAAAAGAGCAGGAGCGACGTGCTATCAGGCGATGACCGCGAAGATGTCGTCTTCCTTCACCACCAGGTATTCGGTGCCGTCGAGCTTCACCTCGGTGCCGCTGTACTTGCCGAACAGGACCTTGTCGCCGACCTTGACCTTCGGGGCGCGGACGTTGCCGTTGTCAAAGACCTTGCCCTCGCCGACGGCGACGACTTCGCCCTTGATCGGCTTCTCGGTGGCCGAGTCCGGGATCACGATGCCGCCCGCGGACAGCTTTTCTTCTTCCATGCGCTTGATGACCACGCGGTCGAACAGCGGCTTGATGTTCATGGCAACCCTCACATAACTGGTTGATTGATCGGAAAAAAGACCCGGGCGTTGGCAGTCGCTTGCGGCGAGTGCCAGACCTGGGACGTAGAAAGACCCGGACGAGCCGGGACTGCGAGCAGATGGGGGCAGGCACCGGGCTTTCAAGCGCCGGAAAAGAAAAAAGTCCGAACGGGGGACGTTCGGACCTTGGAGAGCGCAACTGGGCGGGCCAAAAAGAAAGAAAGAGCGCGGACAGGGGTTCGCGCTCTTTCTGGTTTGGAGATGGCCGTCCTCAGCTTGGCGCAGTCCCGCGCCGCGTCTCCTTACCTGACCTCTTGTCGACGCCGACATCCTTGCCGGACGGGGCCAATTTGTGCTCGCGGTAGCGGCTTGTCCAGTATGAAATCGTAGTCATTTGTTGACTATCGGTATCGCTTTGGCGGCCAACTTTAGATTAAGTGTTTGATATCTAAATGTTTAACTTTTATTTAGGAGACCACCGGCGCACACCGCTTGGTGTCTGTTGATGTCTAGGTGACTAGCGGTAACACTTCGCCCATTTCCGGCCTCGGGAATCACGCTGACATGACGCCGCAGCAACGTATCCGCCTGGCCCGGCGTCACGCCGGCCTGTCCCAGTCCGCCCTTGCCGGCACCATCGGCGTGCAGCGCAGTGCAGTCAGCCACTGGGAAACCAACAACGGCAAGCACCCGAGCGTCACCCACATGCGCGAAGTGGCGCTCGCCTGCGGCGTCCAGTTCGAGTGGCTCGCCACCGGCCGCGGAAAGATGAGCCTGTCCAGCGATACCGCGCTGGACTCGGTCGCCGCCGCCGATGCGCTGCTGATCGAAGACCCGATCGAACTGCGCCTGATCCTCGCCTTCCGCGACGCCCCGACGCGCTCGCGCGCGCCGCTGGTGGAAGTGGTGGAGCAACTCGCCTCGCTACGCACCGGACGCAAGATCGGCAGCGCCCGCTAGCGCTGGCGAGCCCGCGGTGCGGCGCTGCCGCATGCGGCTGTCACATCACCCCGTTAGAGTCGCCCCTTCTTTCGGGAGGGGAGTCCTGCATGACGCTGTCGGTTTCCGGCGCAAAGCGCCGCGTGTTCGCCGCCGTACTCGCACTGACGCCATGGGCGGCGTCGGCCGAAGTCTTCATCAACGAGATCCATTACGACAACACCGGCAGCGATACCGGCGAACGCGTTGAAGTCGTCGCCACCGCCGGCGAGAACCTCGCCAGCTATCGCCTGTACCTCTACAACGGCTCCACGCCGTCCGCCGCGACCTACTACGACAACGACCTGTTGCCGGCTGGCAGCACGGTCACCTGCGGCGGCAGCGTGCGCATCGCCACGCTCAGCTACGCGGCCAACGGCATCCAGAACGGCGCCAACGACGCCATCGCGCTGGTCAATGGCAGCGGCCAGGTCGTGCAGTTCCTCAGTTACGAAGGTGCGGTGACGGGCTCCAACGGCCCGGCCAGCGGCCTCACCAGCAGCAACCTGCCGGTGTCGGAGAACGAGTCGCCCAGCAACACCTCGCTGCAACTGGGCGGCACGGGCACCGGCTACGGCCAGTTCACCTGGCGCGCTTCGGCGACGCAGACCTTCGGCGCCTGCAACAACAGCCAGAGCTTCAGCGCACCCAATCCGCCGCCGACGGTGGTGTCCACGTCGCCCATTGATGGCGCCACCGGCGTCGCCCCGGCGACCGACCTGGCCGCCACCTTCAGTGAGGCGGTCACGCTCGCGAGCGGCGCGTTCTCGCTGCAGTGCACGCAGTCCGGCGCGGTCGCGCTGACCTATCCCGCCAGCGGCACCAGCTTCACCATCACCACCGGCGCGACGCTCGCGGGCAGCGAGTCGTGCACCTTCACCATCGACGCCACCAAGGTCACCGACACGGGTGGCGCGAAGCTGGCGCAGAACAAGGTGGCGACCTTCACCGTCGCCGCCAGCGGCGGCACCGGCTACTACGCGCACGTCAACGCCAGCAGCGCCAGCCAACTGCGCTGCTCGCTGCACGAGACGATCAAGAACCACACCGCTTATCCGTACAGCGGCGGCACCACCAACACCTGGAGCATCCTCGAGATCGCCGACGAGGATCCCAACAACGCCGGCCGCATCCTCGACGTGTACCGCAACCGCAGCTACATCAAGGGCAGCGAACGCGCGGGCACCGGCACCGGCCTGACCTACAACCGCGAACACACCTGGCCGAACTCGCTCGGCTTCGGCACCGCGACCGGCGACAAGGGCCTGCCCTACTCGCCCTACACCGACACGCACATGCTGTACCTGAGCGACGCGACCTGGAATGCCGACCGCGGCAACAAGCCCTACGCCGACTGCACGCTGGCCAGCGGCTGCGGCGAGCGCGCCACCGAGGCGAACAACGGCTTCGGCGGCGGCAGCGGCATCTACCCGGGCAACTCGAACTGGGTGAAGGGGCCGGACGGCAACAGCGGCTCGTTCCAGGTCTGGGGCCACCGCAAGGGCGATGTCGCGCGCGCGGTGCTGTACATGGCGATCCGGTACGAAGGCGGCGTCGACCAGAACGGGCAGGGCGAGCCGGACCTCGAAGTCACCGACGACCGCAGCAAGATCGTGATCACCTCGGCCTCGCCGGCCTACATGGGCCTGCTCTCGACCCTGCTGGCCTGGCACCAGGCCGACCCGCCCGATGCCGGCGAGCGCGAACGCAATGAAGTGATCTACAGCTTCCAGGGCAACCGCAACCCCTTCATCGACCATCCGGAATGGGCCACGTCGAGCCTCTTCACCTCGGCCAAGCCGGCCAGCTGCCAGTTGAACTGAGCCCACCGGGCCCGCTGACGAAGAGCCCGGGGGCGACCCCGGGCTTTTCCGTTGGTGCGGCAAACAGGCCCGATGGCGCGGGCCGCTACAATCGCGCCATGTCCGTCCTGCTTGCCTACAGCACCTGCCCCGATGTCGCGAGCGCCGACCGGATCGCGCGGACGCTGGTCGCCGAACGCCTCGCCGCCTGCGTGAACCGGCTGCCCGGGGTGCACTCGACCTACCGTTGGCAAGGCGAGATCGAGCAGGCCGCCGAAGTCATGCTGCTGATCAAGACCACGGCCGACCGTCTGGACGCCATGACCGCCCGGCTGCGCAGCCTGCATCCCTACGAACTGCCCGAGCTGGTCGCGGTCGAAGTCCGCTCCGGCCTGCCCGCCTATCTCGAATGGGTAGTGGCCGAGACCGCCCCCACCTCCGCCCAAGGCAGCTAGATCCGAATGTCCGTTTCCGCCCTGCGCCTGCGCGCTCTGCGTCCTTTCCTATATCGCGTGCTCGCCTCTGCCGCGCTCCTCGCAGCCTGCACGGCGCCCGCCTGGGCCGCGCCCTCGTGCACCGACCGTGACAACCTGCTGCCGGTCGAGTCGGCGTTCGTCCTGTCGACACAGGCGATGGCCAGCGATCGCATCGAACTGCACTGGACGATCGCCCCGGGCTGCTACCTCTATCGGCACCAGCTGCGCATCCAGAGCGATGGCGGTTTCGAGGCCGCGCCGCCACAGATCCCGGCCGGCGTGCCGCACACGGACGAGATCTTCGGCCGCGTCGAAACCTACCGCGATGACCTGACGGTGGTGCTCGCGGGCAAGGCACGCGCCGCCACGACCACGCTCAAGGTGCGTTACCAGGGCTGCGCCGACGCCGGCATCTGCTACCCGCCGCAGACGCGCAACGTGACCGTGTCGTTGCCCAAAGCCGTGGCTGACGACGAGCCGGTCGTCGCATTCGGCAACAACGCCGCACGCGGCGTGCCACTGGGTGGCGGCCTGCTGGGCAAGCCGGGCGCGGCTGCGGTCGACGCGGCCGCGTTGCCGGCGGAACAGGCGTTCGCCTTCGAGGCGATCGTCGGCGACGGCAACACGCTGCTGCTGCGGTTCACGCCCGCACCGGGCTATTACCTCTACCGCGACAAGACGACCCTGAAGTTCGATCCGGCCGCCACCCGCGCCGGCATTGCGCCCGGCGCGCCCAAGTGGCCGGCGGGCACGCGGCATCACGACGAACACTTCGGCGATGTGATCGTGTTCTTCGACCAGGTCGATGTGCCGCTGCCGCTGCTGCGTACGCGCGGCGGCGCCGCCAAGGTGGCGGTGACGGCTACGTTCCAAGGCTGCCAGACCGACGGGATCTGCTACCCGCCGATGGCGCGCACGGTGACGCTGGACGTCCCGGCGGGGACGATCACGCCCAAGGCGGAGTCCACCGCCACGCCCTTGCCCGCCGACGCCACCGCGACCGCTTCGGCGACAACGGGCGAGGGCGAGGCTTCGACGCCGGCCGGGTCCGCCGCGAGCGAGGCGACCGCTGCCAGCGCGCCGACAAAACCGGGCGATGCAGCAACCCGGCGGCATGCGGACCTCAACCTTTTCACCGCCCTGCTGCTCGCACTGCTCGGCGGCATGGTCCTCAACCTGATGCCGTGCGTGCTGCCGGTGCTGTCGCTCAAGGCACTGTCGTTGGCCGGCAACGGCGAGGATCCCGCGCGCGCGCGCCGGCATGCGCTCTGGTACACCGCCGGCGTGGTCCTCAGCTTCATGCTGCTGGGCGGGCTCGCGCTGGGGCTGCGGCAGGCCGGGCTGGCGTTGGGCTGGGGCTTCCAGCTGCAACAGCCGGTGGTGGTCGCGACCCTCGCGTTGCTGATGTTCGGCCTGGGCCTGAGCATGTCCGGCGTCTGGCACGTGGGCGGCCGCTGGACCGGCATGGGCCACGCACTCACCACGAAAACCGGGCCGCTCGGCGACTTCTTCACCGGCGTGCTGGCGGTCGTCGTCGCTACGCCGTGCACCGCGCCCTTCATGGGCACCGCGCTGGCCTGGGCATTCACCGCTCCGACCGCGGTCGCGCTGCTGGTGTTCCTGGCGCTGGGCCTGGGCCTGGCGCTGCCGTTCCTCGTCATCGGCTTCGTGCCGGCGCTCGCCCACCGCCTGCCCCGACCGGGCGCGTGGATGGAAACCTTCAAGCAGGCGCTCGCCTTCCCCCTGTACCTTACCGCCGCGTGGCTGGCCTGGGTGCTGGCGCGCCAGCGGGGCGCCGACGCGATGGGTTGGTGGCTGCTGGCCGCGGTGCTGCTGGCCTTCACCGCCTGGGCCTGGACCCGTGCGCGCACCACCGGCCACCGTTGGGCCATGGCCGCCGCGGCATTCGCCGCTGTCGCCTTGATCTGGCCGTTGCGAGCGATCCATACGCTGCCGCGCCCGGCGGCAACCACGATCGCCGCGCCGAACGAAGGCATCGTCGCGGTGCCCTTTACCGAGCAGCGCCTGGCCGACCTGCGCGCCAGCGGGCGCGTCGTCTTCGTCAACGTGACCGCCGACTGGTGCGTGACCTGCAAGGCCAACGAGCGCGCGGTCTTCCGCACAGATGCCTTCCGCGATGCCATGGCCGCCACCAATGCGGTGTACATGGTCGGTGACTGGACCGACGTCGACCCGGCGCTCACCGCGTTCCTGCAGCGCTTCAAGGCGGTGGGCGTGCCGCTGTACGTCGTGTTTCCGCGCAATGGCGGCGAGGGCCGGGTGCTGCCGGTCGTGCTGACCGGCGACTCGGTGCGCGAGGCGCTGGCCGAAGCGGCGCGATGAAGCTGGGACCCACCGGCAAGCTGCTGCTGGTCGCTGTGCTCGCGGGCGGACTGGGGGTGGTGGCCGGCCTCTGGCGCAGCGGGCCGGGGCCACTGATGCACACCGAGGTGGGCCAGCGCGTCCTGCAGGAGGCCATGTCGGCCTCGGCCCCGAAGCCCCCGGCCGGGCTGAAGATCGCCGAACGCGGGCAGATCGTGCCCGCATTCGCGCTGCACGCCCTCGACGGCGCACCTGTTGCCATCCCGGCGGCCTATCGCGGCCGCCCGGTGCTGCTAAATCTGTGGGCCAGCTGGTGCGGTCCGTGCGTGCGGGAAATGCCCGAGCTCGAGCGTTTCGCCCGCAAGCAGGGGGCGAACGGCACGCAAGTGGTTGGCATCGCCTTGGATGAGGCCGACGCGGTACAGGCCTTCCTGCAGCGCATCCCCGTGAGTTACCCCGTATTGATCGATGCGCCAGGTGCCAGCGACGCCGGTGTCCGCCTCGGCAACCCCAAGGGCGTGCTGCCCTACTCGGTGCTGCTGGACGGCGACGGACGCGTCCTCAAGCAGAAGATCGGACCGTTCGAAACAGGCGAAATCGAGGCGTGGGCGCACTGATCCGCGCGGAAACCGCCAAGAGCGTCGCGGTTCTAGAGTGACCGCTCCAACAACTGGTTAACTCCGTCCAACTTCGCCGATACGGTAGCGAACGTCTGGACACGCCGAAGGCCTTGGGCCACACTCCCGGCCTTCGCTCTCCGGACCCGCCCCGCCATGGCCAAGTTGCTGGTCCTGCACGGCCCCAATCTCAATTTGCTCGGCACGCGCGAGCCGGAGGTCTATGGCACGACCACGCTGGCGCAGATCGACGGCTATCTCCGGCAATTGGCGGACAAAGCCGGGCACGAACTGCACAGTTTGCAGAGCAATGCCGAGCACGAACTGGTCGAGCGCATCCAGGCCGCGCGCGACGACGGCACCCGCTTCATCGTCATCAACCCGGCCGCGTTCACCCACACCAGCGTGGCGATCCGCGACGCGCTGGCCGCAGTAGCTATTCCTTTCATCGAAGTACACCTGTCCAACCCGCACGCGCGCGAACCGTTCCGCCACACCAGCTATTTCAGCGACCTCGCGCTGGGGGTGGTCGCCGGCTTCGGCGCCGACAGTTACCGCTACGCGCTCGACGCGGCGCTCGCGCGGCTGCATTGACGGCTGCGGCCGCCTCCCACCTCTTTTCCATTTCCAAAGTACCCAGAGGCCCACCATGGACCTGCGCAAGATCAAGAAGCTCATCGACCTGCTGGAAGAGTCGAACCTCGCCGAAATCGAGATCAAGGAAGGCGAAGAGTCCGTGCGCCTGGCGCGCACGCCCAAGGGCAGCGTCGCCATGGCCGCGCCGATGATGCAGATGCAGGCGGCGCCGGCCGCCCCCGCCCCGGTCATGCCGATGGCGGGCCCGACCGACGCCGCCAGCGGCGGCACGCCCAAGGGAGGGCTCGACCTGCCGCCGGGCCATGTCGTGCGCGCGCCGATGGTCGGCACCTTCTACGCCTCGCCGGCGCCGGACAAGCCGCCGTTCGTGGCGCAGGGCCAGTCGGTCAAGCAGGGCGAGACCCTGGGCATCATCGAGGCGATGAAGATGTTCAACCCGATCGAAGCCGACGTCGCCGGCACCATCGTCAAGGTGCTCGTCGAGAGCGGCCAGCCGATCGAGTTCGACCAGCCCCTGTTCGTGATCGGGTGAGCGAAGGCTGCGCGCGGCGCCCGCCGCGAGCCCGCGAACGCCAGTCGACCGTGTGGCCGACCGGCCGGAACGAATTCCAGAATCCATGAGATCCACCCATGCTCGATAAAGTCGTCATCGCCAACCGTGGCGAAATCGCGCTGCGCATCCTGCGCGCGTGCCACGCGCTGGGCATCCGCACGGTCGCGGTGCATTCCACCGTCGACCGCAACCTCAAGCACGTCGCCATGGCCGACGAATCGGTGTGCATCGGCCCGGCGCCGTCCACCGACAGCTACCTCAACATGGCGCAGATCATCGCCGCCGCCGAGGTCACCGACGCGCAGGCGATCCATCCGGGTTACGGCTTCCTCAGCGAGAACGCCGACTTCGCCGAACGCGTCGAGCAGTCCGGCTTCATCTTCATCGGCCCCAAGGCCGACACGATCCGCCTGATGGGCGACAAGGTCGAAGCGATCCGCGCGATGAAGTCGGCCGGCGTGCCCTGCGTGCCCGGCAGCGGCGGCCCGCTCGGCGACGACGCCGCGACCAACGTCAAGATCGCGCGCGAGATCGGCTATCCGGTGATCGTGAAGGCCGCCGGCGGCGGCGGCGGCCGCGGCATGCGCGTGGTCCACACCGAGGCGCACCTGAGCTCGGCGATCGCGACCACCAAGACCGAGGCCAAGGCCGCGTTCGGCAACGACATGGTCTACATGGAGAAGTTCCTGGAGAACCCACGCCACGTGGAGATCCAGGTGCTCGCCGACGGCCAGGGCGGTGCGATCCACCTGGGCGAGCGCGACTGCTCGATGCAGCGCCGCCACCAGAAGGTCGTGGAAGAAGCGCCCGCGCCGGGCATCACGCCGGAGCAGCGCGCGGAGATCGGCAAGGTCTGCGTGGAGGCGTGCAAGCGCATCGGCTACCGCGGCGCCGGCACGTTCGAGTTCCTGTACGAGAACGGCCGCTTCTACTTCATCGAAATGAACACCCGCATCCAGGTCGAGCATCCGGTCACCGAAATGGTCACCGGCATCGACCTGGTGCGCGAGCAGCTCAACATCGCCGCCGGGCACAAGCTGTCGCTGAAGCAGGAAGACATCGTCCTCGAAGGCCACGCGATCGAATGCCGCATCAACGCGGAAGATCCGGAAACCTTCATGCCTTGCCCCGGCCTTATCCAGCACTTCCACGCGCCGGGCGGCCCCGGCGTGCGCGTCGACAGCCACATCTACGAAGGCTATCGCGTGCCGCCGAACTACGACTCGATGATCGGCAAGCTGATCGTGCACGGCCCCGACCGCGAGACCGCGATCGCGCGCATGCGCGTGGCGTTGTCGGAAATGGTCGTCGACGGCATCAAGACCAACATCCCGCTGCAGCAGCGGATCCTGTCCGACGCCGGCTTCCAGCAGGGCGGGCAGAACATCCACTACCTCGAGAAGCGGCTGAAGGAACAGAAGGAAAAGTCGATCTCGATGGCGTAAGCCAACACGGTTGCGACACATGCGAGCCCGTCTGTCACCAGGCGGGCTTTTTTCCGTGTCGCCCGCGCCCGCCTCAGCGATGGCCTCGGGCGGTCCGGCCCGGCCAGCCAGTCCCCACCGCGCGCTGCGGCGCGCCCATTCGCAGCGCGACTCCAAATGGGCCGCGGCGCGGGATAATGCGCGCCAGTTTCCGCGGCGCGCGCCCATGCCCTTCCTCGAGCTCTCCCTGCCCTGCACCGAAGCCCGCCAGCCACGCTACGAGCGCGCGCTGGAAGATGTCGGCGCGCTTGCGGTCACGCTGGCCGACGCCCACGCCGACGCCCCGGACGAGCAGGCGATCTTCGAGCCGGGCGTCGGCGAACAGCCGCTGTGGGGCGAACTCATCCTGACCGCGCTGTTCCCCGAGGACACCGACGGTCTGGTGCTGCTCGCCGCGCTGGAAGCGTTCGACGAGGAGCTCGACTGGACCCAGGCGCGCTTTCGCAAGGTCGAGGACCAGGACTGGGAGCGCGCGTGGATGGACCAGTACGTGCCGCTGCGCTTCGGCGCGCGCACCTGGATCGTGCCGTGGAACAGCGAGTTGCCCGAGGACGCGCAGGCGGGCGATGCCGCGATCGTGCGCCTGGATCCCGGCCTCGCCTTCGGTTCGGGCACGCATCCCACCACCGCGTTGTGCCTGCAATGGCTCGACCAGCTGGCGGCGGCGAACCAGCTGCAGGGACAACGCGTGCTCGATTTCGGCTGCGGCAGCGGCATCCTCGCATTGGCGGCGCTCAAGCTCGGCGCGGGACAGGCGGTCGGTGTCGACAACGATCCGCAGGCGCTCATTGCCACGCGTGACAACGCGCAGCGCAACGAGGTCGCCGAGCGTCTCGCGGTGTACCTGCCCGAGCACGAACCGGCGGCCACCTATCCCATCGTGGTCGCCAATATCCTTGCCTCGGCCCTGGTGGCGCTCGCCGACACGCTGACCGCGCGCGTGGCGCCGGGCGGGCGGCTGGCGATGTCCGGCATCCTCGCCGGGCAGGAAGACGAAGTGATCGCGCGCTATGCCGGCAATTTCGAGAACCTGAAAGCGGAGCGCCTCGAGGACTGGATGCGCGTCACGGGCACGCGGCGCCGCGGCTGACCGCGAACGCGCCGGCATGCTTGAATAGGCCCATGTTCGTCGCCTGCCCGCACTGTGGTTTCCTCGTCGCCGCGCACGGCGCCGCGACCCAGCGCTGCCCGCGTTGTGGCAGCACGATCGACCCCAGGCTGGCCAAGCCGCTGGTGCGGACCGATGCAGTGGCGCAGGCGCCGGCATCGGCGCCTGGCGTCGCCACCACCACCGACGATGCCGCGCCTGCGGCCACCGCTGCCGCGCAAGCGGAGAAGCCACGCCGTCGCCGCGGCATGCACGCACCGAGCTTCGCCCGCCTGCACGCGCCCGCGCCGGTGCGGGCGACGCACTGGCGCAACTGGCTGGTCATCGCGGGCCTGGCGTTGCTGCTGGGCATACAGATCCTGCTGTCGCAACGCGAATCGCTGGCGGCGGATGCGCAGTGGCGGCCGCTGATCAGCGGCGCGTGCTCGGTCCTGCATTGCGACGTGCCGGCGTGGCGCGAACCTGCGGCTTTCACCATGCTCCAGCGTAGCGTGCAGCCCAAGCCGGGCGAGCGCGGCGTCCTGCACGTCAGCGCGAGCTTCCGCAACGACGCACGCTGGGAACAGCCGTGGCCGACGGTGCTGCTGACGCTGTCGGACATGGACGGGCGCCAGGCCGGACAGCGCGCGTTCGCACCCTCGGACTACCTGGGCAAGCGCGAAACCGGTCGCATCGCGCCGGGGCAAAGCGCCACCATCCAGCTCGACGTCGTCGAGCCCGCACAACAGGTTGTCGCGTTCACTTTCGATTTCATGTGACCGGCGCGCGGCGTCAATCGCGATCTGCGACGGCGGCGCCAGTTCTTGTTGTTGCCTGCGACGGCGCCGCGCTAGACTCCCCGTCCCGTTGCGCCGGCTGGCCCCGCGACGGACGAATTCCGGGGGGAACCGCTTGAACGCCGCTGCCGATCGCCACGATCAACGCTCGAAACCGCGCCCCCCGCTGCGCGACCACGTCGCCACTTCCATTCGCCGTTACCTCGGCGACCTCAACGGCAGCGGCACCGAGAACCTCTACGAGATCGCCTTGCGCGAACTCGAGATCCCCTTGTTCATCGAAGTGCTCGCGCACTGCGACGGCAACCAGAGCCGCGCTGCCTCGATGCTCGGCATCCACCGCGCCACGCTGCGCAAGAAGCTGCGCGAATACGGCCTCGAGCAATAGGCCGCTGCCAGCCTGGGTTGGGCGCAGGGCTCATCCCGGCACCGCGAACCAGTAGCGGGTGAAGTGGAAGAACACCGGCGCCGCGAAGCACACCGAATCCAACCGGTCGAGCATGCCGCCGTGGCCCTCGATCATGTGGCCCCAGTCCTTGATGCCACGGTCGCGCTTGATCGCCGACATCACCAGCCCACCGAAGAAGCCCATCACGTTGACCACCAGCGCCATCCCGGCCGCCTGCAGCGGGGTGAACGGGGTGATCCACCACAACGCCGCCCCCAGCGCGGTGGCCGAGAGCACGCCGCCGACCAGGCCTTCGACCGTCTTCGAGGGCGACAGCCTCGGCGCGACCAGGCGCCGGCCGGCGAGCTTGCCCCACACGTACTGCAGCACGTCCGAGGACTGCACCACGATCACCAGGAACGCGATCAGCAGCAGGTTGCCTTCGTAACCGGGAATCTTGAGATTGAGCAGCGCCGGCACGTGCGAGATGCAGTACACGCAGATCATTAGCCCCCACTGCACCTTGGCCGTGCGTTCCAGGTAGCGCGTGGTATCGCCGCCGGAGGTGGCCAGGATCGGCAGGAACAGGAACGCATAGACCGGAATCAGCAGCGTCGCCAGCCCGTACCAGCCGGTGTACACCAGCCAGTACTGCCACGGCAGCACCACGTAGAACGCCGCCACCAGCGCCCAGTAATCGCCGCGCCGGGTCGGGGTGAGGGTGATGAACTCGCGCAGCGCGAACAGCGACACCAGCGCGAAGAACACGGTGACACCGGCGCGCCCCAGCGCGAACGCCGCGCCGACCAGCGCCGCCATCACCCACCACGCGCGGATCCGCGCGACCAGGTTGTCGACCACGGAACTGGGCCTGCCGCGGGTGCGCCAGCGCAGGAACTCGGCGATCAGCGTGGCCAGCAGCAGGACCCCGGCGATGCCGAGGAACAGCCATTGCATCCGCGATCCGGGCAGCGTCTGCGCGTGGAAGGCAACGTGTTCGTTCATGCCGCGCGCTCCTGCGCCTGGGCGACGAATTCCGGCGGCGCCAGCGCCAGCAGCGCATCGCGCGCGCGTTGCAGGAACGCCGCCTTCTCCTCGCCCGCGTGCAGGCGCAGCGGCTCGCCGAAGGTCGCGGTGCACAGCAACGGCAGCGGCAGCACGCGGCCCTTGGGCATCACCCGCGCCAGGTTGTCGAGCCACACCGGCACGAACTCCACCTCGGGGCGCTTGCACGCCAGATGGTAGATGCCGCTCTTGAACGGCAGCAGCCCGTCGCCGGGATTGCGCGTGCCTTCGGGAAACAGGATCAGCGAGGCGCCGCCGTCGACCGCCTCGCACAGGGTCTCGATCGCATCCTTGCTGCGCTTGTCGGGGTCGCGCTCGATCAACACCCCGTTGAACACGGCGTTGATGATGTAGCGACGCAGCGCGTCGCGGTTCCAGTAGTCCGCGCCGGCCACGGGCCGCACGCGGCGGCGCAGCGCCGGAGGCAGCGCCGACCAGATCAGGACGAAGTCGCCGTGGCTGGCATGGTTGCCGTAGTACACGCGCAACTCGTCCGAGGGCGCACAGCCGCGCCACAGGCCGCGCGCGCCGGTCAGGGCGCGGATGGTGAAGCTGATGGAACGGGCGATCAGGCCTTCCAGCATCGTTGCGGTGTCCTTTGGTCAGTTCGGCATGCGCAGCCAGTACAGCGTGTAGCCCGCGACCCACAGTCCCAGCCACGTCGCCAGCACCGCGCGCGCGCCGATCCGCGGCGTGGCCCAGCGCGCGATCAGGTGCGCAAGCAAGGCGAAAACCACGAAGCGCGCGCCGCGCGCGAGCACGCTCAGCGCCACGAACAGCGGCAGCCCCACGAAGCCCGCCGCCTGCGCCGCGTAGAGCTTGTACGGCACGCCGCTGAAGGCCCCGACCAGCGGCGCCCACACGCCCAGTTGCTGCCAGCGCGCACCGATGCTGTCGATCAGGCCGGGACTGATCGCCGGCAGTGCGTCGAAGGCCGCGCGCACGGCCTGCGGATCGCGCGCGCCCCACACGTAGACGAGCGCGCCACCCGCCATCGCACCGGCGATCGCGCAGGCAACCGCGACCAGGCTTTCGCGCCACGAGCGCAACGCGACGCGGGTGATCCACACATCGGGAATGACGAAGAACAGCGTCGCCTCGGCGAAGCCCCACAGCAGGGCGATCGCGCGCCAGCGCCGGAACCTGCGCCGACTCGCCGCATCCATCGGCTCCCTCACGCCGCGTCCCGCGCCTGGCGCAGTCCCGCGCGCACGCGGTTGGCCACCGTGGCCGCGCACAGCACGCAGGCGACGCCCAGCACGATCGCCACCCACGCCCCCGCAGGCACGCCGCAGGCCAGCAGCAAGCCGATCGCGCCGACCACGAAGGCGCGATCGCTCTTGCCCATCGGCCCGTCGTAGCGCCGCTGCGCCCCGACCATCACCCCGAGCACGCCCGCGTACTCGGTCAGGGCCGCGAGCCAGGCGAACAGCCACGGCAGCCACGCGGGCAAGCCGGGGATCGCTAGCAACGCCAGGTACAGCGCGGTATCGGCGATCACGTCGCACAGTTCGTTGAGGTACGCGCCCAGGCGCGACTGCTGGCCGAACTCGCGCGCCAGCATCCCGTCGATTGCATTGAGCGCCATGCGCACGAACATCCACGCCGGCAGCAGCGCGAACCACAGCGGCTGGGCGGCGGCCACGCGCCAGACCACGGCGGCCACGGCCAGCGATACCAGCATCGCCAGCACGGTCACCTGGTTGGCAGTGACACTTGCGCCATGCAGGCGCCGCACCAGCGGCCGCAGCAAGGCCTGGAAGCGTCCCTTCAGTGCGTAGATCGATGCCAAGGCCCCATTTCCCCAATTGGTTCCGTCGGGGCGCAGCTTAACGTTTCGTTCCATCTGCGCGCAGCGGCGGGTGCGCTCGCGGCGTTTCGTTTTGGCGTAGGCACGGGATCGGGCAGAACGCGCTTGCACCCGAGCGGCGGCGCGCTTCAGTCCAGCGCCGGGCCTCCTGCGACCCCGCCGTATAATTCCGCCTCTTTCTCCGCTTCCCCCGCCCCCATGACCACCGACCGCCAGCCCGGCACGCCTGTCAAAGTCAGCCGTGCCCTGCTTTCCGTTTCCGACAAGACCGGCCTCATCGACCTCGCCAAGGCCTTGGCGGCGCGCAACGTGGAGTTGCTGTCCACCGGCGGCACCGCCAAGGCGATCCGCGACGCCGGCCTGCCGGTCAAGGACGTCGCCGATGTCACTGGCTTCCCGGAAATGATGGACGGCCGCGTCAAGACCCTGCACCCGATCGTGCACGGCGGCCTGCTCGGCCGCGCCGGGCTCGACGACGACGTGATGGCGCAGCACGGCATCGGCAGGATCGACCTGCTGGTGCTCAACCTGTATCCGTTCGAGAAGGTTTCGGCCGACCCGGCCAGCACGATGGAAGACATCGTCGAGAACATCGACATCGGCGGCCCGGCGATGCTGCGTTCGGCCGCGAAGAATTTCGCCCGCGTCGCCGTCGCCACCGATCCGGCGCAGTACGCCGGGATCGTCGCCGAGCTCGCCGCGAACGACGGCGCGCTTTCGGCGCAGACGCGCTTTGCCCTGTCGGTGGCCGCGTTCAACCGCGTCGCCCAGTACGACGCCTGCATCAGCGACTACCTGTCGGCGATCAACCAGGATGGCTCGCGCGCGCTGTTCCCGGCGCAGCAGAACAGCAACTTCGTCAAGGTGATGGACCTGCGCTACGGCGAGAACCCGCACCAGCACGGCGCGTTCTACCGCGACCTGTGGCCGGTGCCCGGCACCCTTGCGACCTTCACCCAGCTGCAGGGCAAGGAGCTGAGCTACAACAACCTCGCCGACGCCGATGCCGCGTGGGAATGCGTGCGCCAGTTCGAGCAACCCGCGTGCGTGATCGTCAAGCACGCCAATCCCTGCGGCGTCGCCGAGGGCGCCGGCTGCCTGGATACCTACGAAGCCGCGTACGCCACCGATCCGACCTCGGCCTTCGGCGGCATCATCGCCTTCAACCGCACGCTCGATGCCGCCACCGCGAAGACCATCCTCGACCGCCAGTTCGTCGAGGTGCTGATCGCGCCGGACTACGAGGCAGGCGCGCTGGACTACGCGAAGAAGAAGGCCAACGTGCGCGTGCTGCGCATCCCGCACGGCGCTGGCAAGAACAACATGGATGTGAAGCGCGTCGGCTCGGGCCTGCTGATGCAGACCGCCGACATCCGCGAAGTGACCCCCGACGAACTCAAGGTCGTCACCAAGGTCGCGCCGACGCAGGAGCAGCTCGGCGACCTGCTGTTCGCCTGGCGCGTGGCCAAGTTCGTCAAGTCCAACGCGATCGTCTACGCGAAGAACAAGCAGACCGTCGGCGTGGGCGCCGGCCAGATGAGCCGCGTGTATTCGGCGCGCATCGCCGGGATCAAGGCGAACGACGCGGGCCTAGTGGTGCCGGGCTCGGTCATGGCGTCGGACGCGTTCTTCCCGTTCCGCGACGGCATCGATGCCGCCGCCGAGGCGGGCATCAAGGCGGTGATCCAGCCCGGCGGCTCGATGCGCGATGCGGAAGTGATCGCGGCGGCGGACGAGCACGGCATCGCCATGGTGTTCACCGGCGTGCGCCATTTCCGGCATTGAGGCCGATCGCAACGCCGGCATCGTGCCTGCCGCGCGAGGGCTCCTGGCCAGGAGCTGGTGTCGGCGCGCGGTTCCGCAACAAACGTAGGATGGGTTGAGCCGGTGGCGATACCCATGCCATGTCCCAACGACGGGGCGCGCCGCGTTCTACTCGATATCGGTGTCGCTGCGCTCAACCCGTCCTGCAGACGAAGGATGTGCCCATGAAAGTCCTGGTCATCGGTTCCGGCGGTCGCGAGCACGCCCTCGCCTGGAAGCTCGCGCAATCCGCGCGTATCAGCGAGGTGCTCGTCGCCCCGGGCAATGCCGGCACCGCGACCGAACCCCGCTGCCGCAACGTCGCCGTCGCCGCGAGCGACCTCGACGGCCTGCTGGCGCTGGTGCAGGAGGAAGGCGTGGCGGTCACCGTGGTGGGGCCGGAGGGCCCGCTGGTGGCGGGCGTGGTCGACAAGTTCCGTGCCGCGGGCCAGCGCATCTTCGGACCCACGGCACGCGCCGCGCAGCTGGAGGGCAGCAAGGCCTTTGCCAAGGACTTCCTCAAGCGCCACAAGATCCCCACCGCGCACTACGCCGTGCACACGCACATGGACGAGGCGCTGGAATACGTGCGGATCAAGGGCGCCCCGATCGTGATCAAGGCCGATGGCCTGGCCGCGGGCAAGGGCGTGATCGTCGCGATGAGCCTGGCCGAGGCCGAGGCCGCGATCACCGACATGCTGGGTGGCTACGCATTCGGCGCCGCGGGCGCACGCGTGGTGATCGAGGAATACCTGGAAGGCGAGGAAGCCAGCTTCATCTCCATGGTCGACGGCAAGACCGCACTGCCGATGGCCACCAGCCAGGATCACAAGCGCGTCGGCGACGGCGACACCGGTCCCAATACCGGTGGCATGGGCGCGTATTCGCCCGCGCCGGTGGTCACGCCCGAGGTGCACGACCGCATCATGCGCGAGGTGGTGCATCCCACCGTGCAGGGCATGGCCGAGGACGGCGTGCCGTTCACCGGGTTCCTCTACGCCGGCCTGATGATCGACCCGAGCGGTGCGCCCAAGGTGATCGAATTCAACGTGCGCTTCGGCGATCCGGAAACCCAGCCGGTGATGATGCGCCTGGACAGCGACCTGCTCGACCTGGTGGAAGCCGCCACCGACGAGCGCCTGCACGAGGCCAGGGCGACCTGGAATCCGCGGCCCAGCCTGGGCGTGGTGATGGCGGCGGAGAACTACCCGGGCACGCCGCGCCTGGGCGACGTGATCAACACCATCGACGCCCCCGAACTGGACGACACCAAGGTGTTCCACGCCGGCACCAAGCTGGAAGGCGAGCACATGGTGACCTCCGGCGGCCGCGTGCTGTGCGTGTGCGCGCTCGGCGACAGCGTGGCCGAGGCCCAACACCTCGCCTACGAAGCCGTCGCCGGCATCTCCTGGCACGGCGAATTCCACCGCCACGACATCGGCTGGCGCGCGATCGAACGCGAGAAGGCGTTCGCTTGAGGCCGTTGGCCGTCACAAACAACGGTCAGCGCCAGCAACAGCTAAGTTCCTTCTCCCCACTGCCGGGGAGAAGGCGGCGCGCGAGCAACCCGCTCCGCTAGTGCACAGTGCCGCCCGACGGCTGCGCTTCCTCGTCCGTCGCCGGCTGCAGCTGCTGCACCAGTTCCTCCAGCGCCGAGATCTCCGCTTCCAAGGCGTCGTGCAGCTCGCCCTGGCGCGTCATCAACTCCTCGATGTTCTCGGCCTGCTTGAGCTTCTTGAGCTCGCCGTCGAACAGCAGCCACTGCGCCGTCAACCGCTCCACGTTGTTCTTCGAGTAGTGGCGCATTTCCTTGAGCTGGGCGAGCGTGTCATTGACGCGCTCGAATGGCGTCTTGGTTTCCGCGGACATGGCGACCTCCTCTTGCAGGGTTCATCGCAGGGTAGCCACGCGAAGCTGGCCGGAAACGAAATGGCGCGCGCAAGCGTGGACGCAACGTGAAAACCCCGGCGTTTCAGCGCTCGGCCACTTCGCCCTCGCGGAGCGGGCCGGCGACGGCCTGCATGCGATAGGTGTTGCGGCCGGCCTGCTTGGCCGCGTACAGCGCGGCATCCGCGGCCGCCAGCAGCGTCGTGGTCTCCGTCGGCGCGGTCGCGAAGCCGATGCCGATGCTGGTGGTGACCGTGAGCGCGGTGCCGCCGACGTCGATGCAGTGGTGCATCTCCGCGATCAGCTTGCGCGCGATCGACTCGGCCGCGGCCGGCAGCGTCGCGTCCTCGACGACGACCACGAATTCGTCGCCGCCCAACCGCGCCACCAGGTCGGTCGCGCGCACGCAGCGCATCAGCCGCGCCGCGAACGAGCACAGCACCTTGTCGCCCGCGGCGTGGCCCCAGGTGTCGTTGATGCGCTTGAAGTGGTCGACGTCGAGGAACATCAGCGCGACCGGGGTGCCGTGGCGGCGCAAACGCCCCAGCGCCAGGTCCAGGCGTTCGTCGAGCTGGCGGCGGTTGGCCAGGCCGGTCAACGCATCCACGCGCGCCAGCCGCTCCAGTTCCCTGCGGCTCGCCTCCAGCGCCTGTTCGGCGGCGACGCGCCGGCTAATGTCGCGGCCGGTGTAGATGATGTCCATGCCGCCGCCGTCGGTGCTCGGGATCGTGCGCGTGACCGCCTCGATCCACACGTAGTGACCGTCCTTGTGCTGCACGCGGTAGGTGGCGGTGCGCGCCTCGCCGCTGGCGATCACCTCGTGCATCGCCTCGAGCTGGCGGGCGCGGTCGTCCGGATGCACCAGGTCCCAGCGCGATCCGAGCATCTCCAGCGGCGTCCAGCCCAGGATGTCGCGCGCGGACGGGGACACGTACAGGCGCTGGCCATCGGGCCGCATGCGCACGATCACGTCGTGGGAATAGTCCGCGAGCAGGCGGTAGCGCAGTTCGCTCTCGCGCACGCGGGCGTTGAGGCGCTTGCGTTCGGACATCGCCAGGGCCACCGGGATCGTCATCAGCGAAGCGCCGGCGATGTACAGCTGCAGCAGGACGACGTGGCCGGCGGTGCCCAGTTCCGGCACCAGCATGATCGGACCGCGCCCGAGCGTGGTGGCGACGCTGCCGATCACCCCGACCAGCAGGATGCCCACCGCCACGCCGGGGAAGCGGAAGCGGAAGGCCCCCATAAGCAGCGGCGGATACACCAGGAACAGCACCGGGTAGCGCACGCTGAACACGAGCAGGCTGACCACGGCTACGAGCAGCATCGTGGAGGCGAACGCCAAGCCGCGCCCGTCCGCGGAGAACAGGCTGCGACCCTCGCGCTGCAACACCAGCGTGCTGGTGCCGCAGATCACCATGCCCACCACGTGCGCTGCGTACCAGGTGAGGAAGCTGGTGCCGAACCGGCCCTCGTTGAGCGCCAGGTTGACCGCCGACGCCAGCAGGCCGGACACCGCGCACGCCAGCAGGGTGGCCGCGGTCGCGATGCCGCCCAGGCGGATCCAGTGCTGCGGATCGCCGATGTCGGGCACGCGGCTGCGCACCGCGCCGGCGATGACCAGCACCTCCACGAGGTTGCAGGCGGCGATCGCGAAGGCATACACCGCGCCGTCGCGGGCGATCAGTCGCGCCAGCACTTCCGCCGACAGCCCCGCGAGCACATACAGCGGCCACAGCGAAGTCGGCCGCGACAAGAGCCAGCCAGCGAGGATGCCGTTGCCGAACCAGACGGCCGCCAGTTCGCCGGGTCCGCGCGCGAACTGGATCGACAGCCAGCCCAGCACGAAGATGACCGCTGCCATGAGGAGGCAGTCTTGCCAGAACCGCGACGGTGCCGGAATGGCTTTACTCATGCCGACCTCTCTTCCAGAGAGTTGTGCGCACATGAAAACGCTGAGCGCGTTATTTGAAGTGATGACGCAGCGGCCAGCATCGGGCAAAACACCCAGAACGCGCATTCATGCGACGTCCTCTTCACCAAGCCGACCCGCGGCGGCATGTGAAAGCCGCCTTCACGTGACAGGAAGATGATTTTCCTTCCCCGGTCCCGAGATGCGCCCCGCCCCATGACACGTACCGGTGAAGACGAAGGCGGCCTGGTCAGCTTGCACCGGCCGCTGCATGCGTCCCTGGATGCGTTGCCGGTCGAGGAGCTGCCCCGCGCCACCGCGGCGGAACTGGAGCACGCGCTGGCCGCCGGTCGCGTCGGCGCCTGGCACCAGAACCTGGCTACCGGCGTGCTCACCGCCAGCGATATGTGCAAGGCCAACTTCGGCCTGCCGCCGGACGCGGCGCTGACGCTGGAGACCGGGATGCGGGTCGTGCACGAAGACGACCGCCCGCTCGTGCAGCGCGCGCTCGACGCCGCGCTCGCCGGCGCCACCGAATACGACATCGAGCACCGCGTGGTCTGGCCCGATGGCTCGATCCACTGGATCCACGCCCGTGGCAGCGTGATCGGGCCGAGCCAGCCGCACTGCCTGCACGGCGTGACCGTCGACATCACGCGGCCGCGACGCGCCGAAGCCCTGGCACTGGCGCAGAACGCGCTGCTTGAGCGCGTGGCGCTGGGCCACCCGCGCGCCGAGTGCCTGCGCGCCGTCAACGACGCCATCGCGGCGCTCGATCCGCACGTGCGCGGCTGCTTCGTGCTCACCGATGCAGGCCGCACGCGGGTGATCGAGGCCGTGGCGCCGTTCCCGGCCGATGCGATCGCGCAGCTGTTCGCGATGCCCGTGGGCAACGCCTCGTTCGGCACCTGCTGCGCGGCGATCTGCCACAACCGCCCGTTCGCCAGCCGCGACATCGAGCAGGACGACGCCTGGCAGGCGGAATGGCGCGCGCTGTGCCTGGCCCACGGCGTGCGCGCGGCCTATTCGGTGCCAGTGCTGCGCCCGAACGACGGCGTCGCGATCGGCTCGTTCTGCATGTGCCTGGACGAGGCGCGCCCGCCCGAGGAATGGGAGACGCAGATCGCGGTGTTCGGCGCGCAGCTGGCCAGCACGCTGGTGGAGCGCGACCGCGTGATCGAGGCACTGCATGCGGGCGAGGCGCAGCTGGCCCGTGAGCTCGCCGACGCACGCATCCTCCACGAGGTCAGCGTCGAACTGGTCGCCGAGGACGACGTCGCGGAGATCTACGAGAAGATCGTCGACGCGGCGTGCGCGATCATGCATTCGCAATGCGCCAGCCTGCAGATGCGGCATGGGCCCGACCGCCTGCAGTTGCTCGCGCACCGCGGCTTCACGCCCAAGGCCGCCCAGGGCTGGCAATGGGTCGAAGCCAGCTGCGCGACCTCGTGCGGACAGGCCCTGAGCACCGGGCGCCGCATCTCTTACAGCGACGTGCGCACCATGGTCGACACACTTGGGCCCGAGCTGCTGGAGACCTACCGCGATACCGGCATCGTGGCGATCCAGACCACGCCGCTCAAGTCGCGCACCGGTCGCGTCGTCGGCATGCTGTCCACGCACTGGGCGTATCCGCACCATCCTTCCGAACACGAACTGCGCCTGCTCGACATCCTCGCCCGCCTCGCCGCCGACCTGATCGAACGCCGGCAGACCGATTCGGAATTGCGCGAGGGCGACCGCCGCAAGGACGAGTTCCTCGCCATGCTCGGCCACGAGTTGCGCAACCCGTTGGCGCCGCTGCGCAACGCCTTGCACCTGCTGCGCATGGAAGGCGCGGCCAGTGGCGACGATCGCGCGCTGTACGACATGATGGACCGCCAGCTCAACCAGCTGGTGCGGCTGGTCGACGACCTGCTGGAGGTGTCGCGGATCACCCGCGGCCACATCGAGCTGCGCCGGCGCCACAGCGCCCTGAGCGACATCGTCACCACCGCGGCCGAGACCAGCCGGCCACTGCTGGATGCCTACGGCCACCGCTTCAGCATCGACCTGCCCGAGCAGCCCGTGGTGCTGGACGTGGATCCCATCCGCATCGCCCAGGTGCTGTCCAACCTGCTCAACAATGCCGCCAAGTACACGCCTGCCGGCGGCAACGTCGTCCTGCGCGCGCGCATCGCGGGCGGCAAGCTGCGCATCAGCGTGATCGACGACGGCACCGGCGTCGACCCGCGCCAGCAGGCGGCAATCTTCGAGCTGTTCACCCAGGGCGAGCACCGTCGCCACCAGGCCCGTGGCGGCCTCGGCATCGGACTGACCCTGGCCCGCAACCTCGTGCTGCTGCATGGCGGCGCCGTGTCGGTGCAGAGCGAGGGCATCGGCAAGGGCAGCGAGTTCATCGTCGAACTGCCGCTGTCCGACGCGCGCGCCGCGGTCGGCGAGCCCGATCCGCCGCGCATCGAGCCCAGCGCACGATCGCGCCGCATCCTGATCGTCGATGACAACAGCGCCCACGCCGATTCGCTCGCGCAGCTGCTGTCGCTGGGCGGCCACGAGGCGCATACCGTCTACGACGGCGACGACGCCCTGTCGGTGTTCGAGGCCATTGCCCCGGACGTCGTATTGCTCGACCTGGGCATGCCGGGGATGGACGGCTGCGAAGTGTGCCGGCGCCTGCGCGCGCTGCCGAGCGGGCGCGACATCGTGATCATCGCGGTGACCGGCTGGGGCCAGCAGGCGGACCGTGCGCGCACCGCGGCGTTCGGCTTCGACGCGCACCTGGTCAAGCCGGTGAATCCACTGGAAATCCTGCAGCGCCTGGAGACGGCCTGAGCGATAGGCCGCGCGCTGCCTGGGAAGCCGGTGGGAATGCCGGCACCCGCCGCGGCGACGGATCGATGTCCGAATACGGCCGGTATCGCCGCGCACGCCGTGCGACGCTTGCGCCTTCGACCTTCCCAACCCTGAAGCGCCATGCACCAGGCCGACCGCGCCGCCGACTTCCGCCGCCTGCACACGCAAGGCGTCCTGCTCCTCGCCAATGCCTGGGACGCCGGCAGCGCGCGCCTGATCGAGAGCCTGGGGGCCGCCGCAGTGGCGACCACCAGTGCCGGCGTGGCCTGGAGTTGCGGTTACCCCGATGGCGACGCCCTGCCCTTCGCCAAACTGCGCCAGGCGGTCGCGGAAATCGCGCGCGTGCTGCGCGTGCCGCTGAGCGTGGACGTGGAAGGCGGTTATGCCGACGATCCCGACGCGGTCGCCGCGCACGTCGTGCAGCTGGCCGAGCTCGGCGTGGTCGGGATCAACCTGGAGGACGGCCGCGGCACGCCCGAGATGCTGTGCGCCAAGATCGTGCGCATCAAGCAGGCGCTGGCCGCGCGTGGCTTCGACGTGTACGTCAACGCGCGCACCGACGTGTACCTGCGCGCGCTGGCGCCGCCGCTGCAGCGCGTGGCGGTGGTGCTGGAACGCGCCGCGCTGTACCGCGAGGCCGGCGCCGACGGCCTGTTCGTGCCGGGCCTGGCCGAGGCGGCGGAGATCCGCGCGATCGCCGCGCACGCCGGGCTGCCGCTCAACGTGCTGCTGCGGCCCACGCTGCCGCCGCTGGCCGAACTCGAAGCGCTGGGCGTGCGCCGGCTCAGCGCGGGCTCGGACCTGGCCGAAGCCGTGTTCGCGCACGCCGCAAATCTTGCGCGCGGCTTCCTCCGCGACGGCCGCGCGGTGGCGGCGCCGCGGACGGACTACGGTGCGCTCAACGCGCTGCTGGCGCAGCGCTGATGCTCAGCTGTTGAGCGAGCGGACCGCGCCCTTGAGCCCGGCCTTGGCCTTCTCCGCGATCATGAGGTTGGCGGCGGCGTCGGACTGCTTCCACGCCTCATAGGCCTCGTCGAGCTGGGCTCGTTCCTCCGCGGAGAACATCTCGCGCGCCATCTTGAACATGGTCTTCTCTTCTTCCTTGGCGTGGTGGTCGACCAGTTCGCCGAACACCTTGGTCCGGCCGGCGAATTCCGGCGTGCCCGGCTCGGCCGCGTGCACTTCCGGGATCACCGAACTTTCCACCGCGTGGTGCTCGGCCAGCGCCTCGGCATGCGTCTGCAGGCCGTCGCGATCGGCGCGCTCCTTGAATGCGGGATAGAACACCTGTTCCTCCCATTTCGCGTGCGGCAGCAGGCCGGCCTCGATCTCCTCGAGCAGGCCCTCACGCTTCTTCACGCCGCGGTCGGTGGTTTCCTTCAGCTCAGCGAACAGCGCGCGCAACGCGTCGTGCTCGTCTTTCAGCGTCTTGAGGATGTCGCGTGCCATGGCTGCTCTCGCTTGATGCGGGACATCCACCTTCGCTCCGCGGCGGTGGATGGAGCGTGTACACCTACGGCCGCTTGCCGCGTCACGACGCGCCGTTGGCCAAGGCCTGCGCGTCGTACACGCGGTAGCGGTTGCGCCCGGCGGCCTTGGCCTGGTACAGCGCGACGTCCGCGTTGTTCATCAGCTGCTCCATGTCGCCGGCATCGCTGGGGTAGACGCTGATGCCGATGCTGCCCGACACCTGCGCCCGGCCGTCGCCGATCTCCACCGGCGTCGCGAGCTCGTGCAGCAGCTTTTCCGCGACCACCACCGCGGCATCGAGCGAATGCGCGGTCGGCTGCAGCACCGCGAACTCGTCGCCGCCCAGCCGCGCCAGCAGGTCGGTGGTGCGCAGTGCCGCGCCCATGCGGTGGGCCAGTTCGACCAGCAGCGCGTCGCCGGCCTGGTGGCCGAGCGAATCGTTGACTTCCTTGAACCCGTCCAGGTCGATCAGGTGCAGCACAAGCAGTTCGTCATGGCGTTGCGCGGTGCCCAGCATGTCGGCCATGCGCCGGTACAACTCGGCGCGGTTGGGCAGGCCGGTGAGCGCATCGACGAAGGCGAGGCGCTCGTATTCGTCCTCGCGCAGCTTCTGCTCGGTCGCATCGCGCAGGATCTTCATGAACGCGACGTGCGCACCCTGCACCCGCACCGGATACATCATGCCGTCGGCCCAGAACGTGGTGCCGTCCTTGCGCAGGTGCCAGCGGAAGTCGCCGGCGCAGCCTTCCTTGCGTGCCTTGCGCATTTCCCGCGCCGGCACGTGGTTCTTGCGATCGAGCGGCACGAACAGCTGGTCGGTGCTGGCCCCCACGATTTCTTCCGCGGCGTAGCCGAAGATCCGTTCCGCACCGGTGTTCCACAGCATCACGTGGCCATGGAGGTCGGTGACCACGATGGCGTGGCTGCTCGGACTGTCCAGCAACGCCTGCAAGAGCTCACGGTCGTCCAACGCTGTCGCCTGCATGAACTGATGGGATGGTTCTCCTGCGGCGGCTAGTGGCCCGTGAAGCAGACGCCAAATCGCACTGAAGCATTCAGCCGAGGTGCCTGAACCCGTCGTTGCGCGGCCTTCACTGACGCGACGCATACGAGGCTTCGGCGAGGCTCGCATCGTCGACCGCAAGCCAAGCTCCAACTGCCTGCATGAAGAACGTACTGATCGTTGAGGACGACCCCCTGCTCGCGCTGATGCTGGGCGACGTACTGGTGGACGCCGGATACGACGTCGAGCATGCGGCCAACCTCACCCAGGGCGAGGAACTGCTGGCGGCCGGACCGATCGACGCCGCGATCCTCGACATCCGCATCGGTGGCGGCGTGTCGTACCCCTTGGCGCGCGCGCTCGATGCGCGGCGCATTCCCTACCTCTTCGCCTCGTCGATGCGACGCATCGACATGCCTCCCGACCTGCGCTGGACGCCCCTGATCGGCAAGCCGTACACGCCGGGCCAGGTGATCACCGCGCTGCAGGCGCTGTGCGGCGACATCTGCACGGGCGCGGAAAGCCCCGCCGCCGTGCGGCAGGGCCATCCATCGGTCTGAGTCGGCGCCGTGCGCGCTAGCGCGCCGGCGCGCTGCCCGGCGGGAAGTCCGCGAACATCTTCGCCACCGCCACCTGGATGTCGGCGGTCAGCTTTTCGGGCTTGCTCGGCACGGTGCCTTCGGCGGTGCCGCGCCAGATCGCCTGCTGGGTCTTCGCATCGAACATGTCCAGGACCAGCGTGCCGACGGTGTAGCTGCGCACGCGGGTGGTGTTGAAGCCGGCGCGCATGCCCCACGACGGGCCCCATCCACGCCAGCCCCAACCGCCCCAGAAGGGATCGTCGTAGAAGGTGTCGAGTTCGTATTCCTGGCGGCTGGCGACGTGCGCGGCCAGGACCACGTCGCCGCCGGCCGGCGCCAGGGTCCAGCCTTTCGCGCGCAGCTGCGCATCGACCGCATCGACGATGCGCTGCGCGACCAGCGGCGGCGCCTTCTCCGCCTTCTCGCGCCAGCTGTAGCTGTGGTACTGGCCAAACTGCGCGGCCGGGTCGTGGTCCGTGTACACGCGCGGGGTGGCGCACGCGGACAATACCAGCAGGAGGACTGGCAACAAGATCGGGGCGAGCATGCGTTTCATGGTTCTGCTCCGGTGAATGGGCGTCCATCGAGACGGCGGCTCGCGTGCCCGCGCGCCGCGGGATCGCGGGTCTGGATCCTGACCCCAGCTTCCGCGCGCCAGGGTCGTGCCTTGGTGAACGCGGGCTGCGCCGGCGCTTAACCATTAAGCCGTCGGCGCCTGGGTGAATGCGCGAGACGGCCGCTTGCGCGCAGTCATCCGGCGGATGTTTGCGGAATGTTCGCGCACCGCTCACCGCCGCCTTATTGCCGCTCGCGCACCATGCGCGCACCGACACGAGTCGGCAAACGCAGGAGAAGATCGCAGATGGGTAACAACACCATGGGCAACAATCCGAACCGCGACAGCAGCGGCAAGAGCAACGAACGCCGCGAAGGCATGGGCAAGGACCAGGACCAGACTCAGCGCCAGGCCGGTCAGCGTAGCGACCAGTCCAGCCGCCAGAGCCCGAGCCAGGGTAACCAGAGCAACCAGGGCAGCCAGGTCGGCAAGACCAGCCCCAGCCGCGACCAGCACTGACGCGTCCGGTTCACAGCACAGCAAGGGCCCCGCGACAGCGGGGCCTTTGCCATGGGCGCGCTGGTTCGCCTGACCTTCACCGCATTCGCCCGAAGCTGCCGCCATGAGCACGCGTGAACCGATCGATCCAGGCCCCGTCCGCCGCCGGCTGCGCCGCGACGGCCAGGGCGGCCTGCCGTACTGACGCGATGGCCGCACTGCCGTCCGTGCATGGCCGGACCCCCAACGACAGCTCGCTGCCGCAACCCGGCAAGGGCGGCACGTATGCGCTGCTGTTCGATGCCGACGGCAACGATCGCGAGGCCGCGCTCGAGCAGGTCGATCTCGCCGCATTGTCGGAGCGCCAGCTGCTGTGGATCGACCACGAGGGCCACGGCCTGCGCCCGCTGCTGCAGCGGCTGGGCCTCGGCGACGCGGTGCCGGCGCTCGACGAGAACGGCCATGGCCAGCCACGCGTGCAGAACTTCGGCGACTGGTTCCTGGTGCGCGCGATCGCGGTCGCGCCCGGCGAGCACCTGGAATGCGCCGCGCAGCCGCTGCTGATCCTGGCCGGACGCAACTTCGTCATCACCCTGCACCGGGAACCGCTCGAATACCTGGCGCAGCTGCGCGATCGCGAGCGCGCCGACACGCGCATCGGCGTGCTCAGTGCCGAGAGTTTCACCGCCTCGCTGCTGGACTGGCAGCTGGGCACCTACTTCGACGCGGTGGCGGAGCTGGAAGCGGACGTCGACGAACTCGAAGTGCAGTTGCTGTCGCGGCCGCTGCCGCGCGGCTACGTGGCCGAGCTGGCCGTGCTGCGGCGCGCGGCCTCGCGCCTGCGTCGCATGCTGGCGCCGCACCGGCAGGTGTACGGTGCGATGGCCCGCCCGGACTTCCGTCCCGACGCCGGCAAGGAAGCCGACGTGCTGTTCCGCGGCTTGAACCAGCGCTTCGAACGCACCCTGGACGCGGTCGAGGGCGCGCGCGAACTGGTGATCGGCAGTTTCGAACTGTTCGCCACCCACACCGCGCAGCGCACCAACGACATCATGCGCACGCTGACCTTCGTGACGGTGCTGCTGGGCACGCTGGCGGTGCTGGCGGGCGTGCTCGGCATGAACTTCGAGGCGCCAATCTTCCGCACCGGCACGCGCGGCTTCGTCACCACCATCGTGCTAATGGCGGTGCTGGTGGTGGTGTCGATGGTGCTGGCGAAGCGGCGGCGCTGGTGGTGAGGCTAGTGCAGCAGGCCCCTGCCCTCGCAGACGATGCGCACGCTGTCGGCGACCTCGGCCCAGGCCGGGCACTCCGGGCTGCGGAAGCGGTTCCAGATCCGCGCCATCACCGGTTCGAGGTCCTGCCAGCGGCCGTTGAAGCAGCGCTCGCGGGCGACGCTGAGGACGGCGTCCAGGAGGATCCGGTCATCCGATGGAGTTGCCTGCCGTGACATGCCCGCGCCCCTCAGTGCCTCGCACCTGAGTGGTACGCCTGCGCGTGTGCAAACGCGGTCAACGCGCGCTGGTCATCAGCTCGAAGTACTTGCGCACCTGCGCCGCGACGTCGCTCCACTGCGGGCACTTGGGCGTGCGCAGGCGCTCCCAGGCGGAGGCCAGCACGGGCTCGACCTCGTCCCAGCCACCCTGCACGCACGCACTGCTGATCATCTGCTTGATCGCATTGACCAGTGCGTCGCCGTCACAACCGAACAGGTCGGCCATAGCCGTAGATCCCCCGGGCAGCACCCGAGGTGATGCTACGCCTGCCCCGTACAGCTGGGTAGAGCGGGGTTCACCACGCGTAACGGTTCAGCTTCCGCGCACGCCGTAGCATCGCCGCGGTGCTCGCTGGGCCGGCATTCGCGCAAGAATTCCGGTTTCTGCCTTTGGGGGAAGGACAGTGCTGATCTCGCTTTATTCCGGAGCCGCCTGCTGGCTGCTGTTGCCCAGCGACCAGACGCCGCCGGCCGCGGCCGTCGCCCTCGTCGGCCCGCTGATCCTCGAAGCCACGATTCCATCCGACGTGCTCATCGCATCGGTGTGGCGGCGCATGCAGCTGGAGATGCAGGACCACGGCTACTGCTGCATCAGCGAGGACCTGGCGCTGCTGCTGCTGGACGACTGCCTGAAACGCCACGGCGCGCTCACGATCGCGCCAGCGATCCCGGGCGACGGCGAGGACGAGGGCGAGACCCCGGTGATCGCGGCGACCTGACCCGCGCGCGCAGCGCTCAATCCAGCGCGCGCACGTACAGCGTCTTGCCGACGCTGCCCGGCGCCGAGCGCTCCTCGACGGTGAAGTGGCGCGGATGCTGGCGCAGCAGGTCGCTGAGTTTCTTCTGCCCGTACAGGCGCGGATCGAAATCCGGGCGGATCTTGTTCAAGTAACTGCCCACGCTGCCCAGGTGCGCGAAGCCCTGTTCGTCGGACGCTTCCTCGATCGCCTGGCGCACCAGTTCCACCGGCAACGGCAACGGGCCGGCCGGCTTGGCGGCGGGTGCGGGCGCGGCCGGCGGCGCGGGCTTGCCCGCGGGCGTGGCCACCTTCCTGGTCGCGACCTTCGCCGCCTTCTTCGCCGGCGGCGCGGGCCGGGGTTCCTCGGCGCGCAGCACCTCGGTGTAGATGAACTTGTCGCAGGCCTGGACGAAGGCGTCGGGCGTCTTGCGCTCGCCGAAGCCGTACACGGTCAACCCTTCCTCGCGCAGGCGCTGCGCCAGGCGGGTGAAGTCGCTGTCGCTGGAGACCAGGCAGAAGCCGTCGAAGCGCCGCGTGTACATCAGGTCCATCGCGTCGATGATCAGCGAGCTGTCGGTGGCGTTCTTGCCGCTGGTGTAGGCGAACTGCTGCACCGGGTTGATCGAATGCTGCAGCAGCGCCTTCTTCCATTGCGACTGCTGGTTGGAGGTGAAGTCGCCGTAGATGCGCTTGACGCTGGCCACGCCGTACTTGGCCACTTCCGCCAGCAGCCCCTCGATCACCGCCGGCTGCGCGTTGTCGGCGTCGATGAGCACGGCGAGGCGGCGCTGTTCGTCGTCCTGTTGCGTGGTGGCGCGGGCTTTCATGGCGATTCCTTGCGGGGCGCGGGCGTGCGCCGATGGCGTGCAGCATGCACCAGCGCGCATTCAGCCCGCCAGCGCGGCGCCGGCGCCGCCGCGCCAGACGCTGCATTAACGCGCCGGTCCCCAGCATCCGACGACACCTTGCCCGGAGTGCCGCCATGGCCATGCGTTCGAAGTCCCGTTCCAAAGCCTCCGCGCCGGCCAAGGCCACCAAGGCCACGCGCAAGCCGGCCGCGCCCGCCGCGCGCGAGACCCGCGGCAACGGCGACGAGCTGCAGCAGTACGTCGGCGGCGCGCACGCCACCCTGACCACCAACCAGGGCGTGCCGATCGCCGACAACCAGAACTCGCTGCGCGCCACCCCGCGCGGGCCGACGCTGCTGGAGGACTTCATCCTCCGCGAGAAGATCACCCACTTCGACCACGAGCGCATTCCCGAGCGCATCGTGCACGCGCGCGGCTCGGCCGCGCACGGCTACTTCGAACTGGACAAGTCGCTGGCGAAATATACCACCGCGCGCCTCTTCACCGAGGTCGGCGCGCGCACGCCGGTGTTCACCCGCTTCTCCACCGTCGCCGGCGGCGCCGGCTCGGTCGACACCCCGCGCGACGTGCGTGGCTTCGCGGTGAAGTTCTACACCCAGGAAGGCAACTTCGACCTGGTCGGCAACAACATCCCGGTGTTCTTCATCCAGGACGCGATGAAATTCCCCGACCTCGTGCACGCGGTGAAGATGGAACCCGACCGCGCCTTCCCGCAGGCGGCGTCCGCGCACGACACCTTCTGGGACTTCATCTCGCTCACGCCCGAAGCGCTGCACATGATCATGTGGGCAATGAGCGACCGCACGATCCCGCGCTCGCTGCGCATGATCGAAGGCTTCGGCGTGCACAGCTTCCGCCTGCTCGACGGCAAGGGCCGCTCGACCTTCTGCAAGTTCCACTGGCGCCCGCGCCTGGGCCTGCAGTCGACCTGCTGGGACGAGGCGGTGAAGCTGCAGGGCGCGGACAACGATTTCCACCGCCGCGACCTGTTCGAGGCGATCAGCGCCGGCAACTTCCCCGAGTGGGACCTGGGCGTGCAGCTGTTCACCGAGGAGGAGGCCGAGGCGTTTCCGTTCGACCACCTCGACGCGACCAAGCTGATCCCCGAGGAACTGGTGCCGCTGACGATGATCGGGCGCATGGTCCTGGATCGCTGGCCGGACAACTTCTTCGCCGAGACCGAACAGGTCGCGTACTGCCCGGCCAACCTCGTGCCCGGGATCGACTTCAGCAACGACCCGTTGCTGCAGGGCCGGTTGTTCTCCTACCTCGACACCCAGTTGCTGCGCCTGGGCGGGCCCAACTTCCACCAGCTGCCGATCAACGCGCCCAAGTGCCCGTTCGCCAACCAGCAGCGCGATGGCCACATGCAAATGCAGGTGCCGCGCGGCCGGGTGAACTACGAACCCAGCTCGCTCGACCCGGCCTCCGCGCGCGCCACGCCGGCCGGTTTCCAAAGCGCCGCCGAGCGGCCCGAGGATGCGGGCAAGGGCCGCATCCGCAGCGCCTCGTTCGCCGACCACTACAGCCAGGCGCGACTGTTCTACCGCAGCCAGACCGACGTCGAGCAGGCGCACATGGCGTTCGCGCTGGTGTTCGAACTGTCGAAGGTGGAGACGCCGCATGTGCGCGAAGCGATGGTCGGCCACCTGCGCCACGTCGACGCCGACCTCGCCCGCCGCGTCGCCGACGGCCTCGGCCTGGACAAGCTGCCGCCCTCGCCGCAGGCCGCGGCGCCGGTGATCGACATGCCGCCGTCGCCGGCGCTGCAGATCATCGGCAAGATGAAGAAGACGCTGGAGGGGCGCGTGGTCGGCATCCTCGTCGACGACGGTTCCGACGCAAAGACCGTCGCCGCGCTGCGCAAGGCGGCCGAGGACGCGGGCGCCACGGTCAAGATCGTCGCGCCCAAGATCGGTGGCGCGCTGCTGTCGGGCAGGAAGCAGCAGCCGGCCGACGGCCAGCTCGCCGGCACGCCGTCGGTGGTGTTCGACGCCGTGGCCCTGGTGCTGTCGCCGGACGCGGGCGCCAGGCTGGCCACGGAAGCGGCCGCCGTGGATTTCGTGCGCGATGCCTACGGCCACCTCAAGGCGATCGCCTTCGATGCCGGCGCGGGCGCAGTGCTCGACGCCGCGGGCATCGCCGTCGATGCCGGCGTGGTCACGGCGGGCGACAGCGCGAAGTTCATCAAGGCCGCGATGACCCGGCAGTGGGCGCGCGAACCGAAGCTGCGCACGCTGCCGTAGGCGTTAAAGCCGCTGCAGCGACAACCCGCTCTCGAAGCGGCGCGCCTGCCCGCTGAGCGGATCGGCGAAGGCCAGCGCGCGCGCCAGCAGCTGCAACGGCTGCGCGTAATCGTCGGCGGCGTCGGGCGCCAGGTGCGGGTACAGGCGGTCGTGGCGGATCGGCGCGCCCAGCGTCGCCATGTGCACGCGCAGCTGGTGCTTGCGCCCGCTGACCGGTTCCAGCGCGTAGCGCCACAGGTCGCCGGCGCGTTCGAGCACGTCGATGCGTGTCTCGCTGTTGGGCGCGCCTGCGACCTCGCGCATGCGGAAGAACGGCTCGCCGGGCTCCAGCCGCGAGGCATGCACCCGCGGAAACGCCGCGTCGCGCAAGGCCGGCGCGATCGCCTCGTAGCGCTTGAGGATGCGGCGCTCGCGGAACAACGCCTGGTACGCATCGCGCGTGGCGGGATCGGCCGAGAACAGCACCAGCCCCGCGGTGTCGCGGTCGATGCGGTGCAACGGCGCCAGGTCGGGATTGCCGAGCCGCCGCACCAGCCGGGCCAGCAGCGTTTCGCGCACGAAGCCGCCGGCCGGGGTCACCGGCAGGAAGTGCGGCTTGTCGGCCACCACCAGGTGCGCATCCACGTGCAGCAGCGTTTCCCGGAAGGGCAGCTCCGGCTCGTCGGCGACTTCGCGGAAGTAGCGGATCTCCGCGCCCAGCCGGTACGGCGCGTCGGCCGCCAGCGCCGCGCCGTCCGCGTCGAGCACGCGCCCGCGGGCGAAGCGGTCGAGCCAGACGTCGCGCGCGATCGCCGGGAAGCGCGCGCACAGGCAATCGAGCACGCTGCGCCACGGACCGGGCGGCAGTTGCAGGCGGCTGGGCGGCAGTTCGTTCGCATCGCGCATGGCCCCATTGTCGCCGCTGCGACGCGGCGGCGTAGGCTGCGTGCGCGCCTTAACCGTGCGGACCGCCCATCACCGGCAGGATCACGCCGCTGACGTAGGACGAGCACACCGGCGAGGCCAGGAACACGAACGCGGGCGAGATCTCCTCCGGCTGCGCGGGCCGGCCCATGTCGCTGTCCTCGCCGAACTTGGCCACCCGCTCCGCGGGCGCGTCGGCGGGATTGAACGGCGTCCACACCGGGCCCGGCGCGACGCAGTTCACGCGGATGCCGCGTTCGAGCAGGTTGCTCGCCAGGGCCTTGGTGAAGGCATGGATCGCGCCCTTGGTCGCGGAGTAGTCGAGCAGGTGCTTGCTGCCGAAGATGCCGGTCTCCGAGCCGGTGTTGATGATCGACGCGCCCTCGCCCAGGTGCGGCAGCGCGGCGCGCGCCATCTGGATGTAGCCGGCGATGTTGGTCTGCAGGGTTTCCTGCAGGTGCGCGTCGGTGATGTCCTCCAGCTTGGCGCTGTGCTGCTGGAAGGCGGCGTTGTTGACCAGCACGTCGAGGCGGCCGAACCTGGCCACGGTTTTTTCCACCGCCTCCTCGCAGAAACGCGGATCGCGCACGTCGCCGGCGAGCAGCAGGCATTCGCCGCCTTCGGCTTCCACGTGCTCCCGGGTCGCCTCGGCATCCTCGTGCTCGCTGAGGTAGGCGACGGCGACGTTGGCGCCTTCGCGCGCGAACAGGACCGCCACCGCGCGGCCGATGCCCGAGTCCGCGCCGGTCACCAGCGCGACCATGCCTTCGAGCTTGCCGCTGCCGCGGTAGTCGGGCGCGAGGAACCGCGGGGCTTCCTGCAGCTCGTGCTCGTTGCCCGGCTTGCGCAGGTGCTGCGCCGGCATCGGGTTTTGCGGCTGCTCGGCCACGCCGGCCTGCACCGGCGGCTGCTTTTCCTTCCTGGCCTGCGCGCCCTTGCGCGCATCCTGGCGGTCGACCTTGGCCTGGATCGCCTGTTGCCGCTGCACGGTGGCGCGGATCGCGTCGGCGTGCGGTTGCTTGCCGTTGCCCGAGGCGGACTTGCCGGGTGAGGACTTGCCCGTCGAGGACTTGCCCGATGGGGAGTTGGAGGAATGCGCGCGTGCCATGGCAGCTCCCGGAGTGTTCCTGTCGCGCGGATCGTCGCACCGGCGCAAGCAAGGGATCGTCAAGCAGGGGATCGTCAAGCGCGCGGCGCCGGCGTCGCTGAACAGGCGTGTGCGTTTGCAGCTTCATCAGGCACCGCGCCTTGATCCGGCCATGCCGCCATCGCGCCCATACTCGACTGCCCGAACGGAGCCCGCGATGCCGCTCAGCCGCGACCAGATCGAGGAATGGCTGCAATCGCTGGAGACGCGCGTGCCGGCGATGTTGCGCGATCGCAATGCCTTCCCGCGCCTGTTCGAGGACCAGGTGGAACTGCTGCTCGGCCGCGTGGCCGCGAACGACCGCGCGTATGCGCTGGCGCAACTGGAGGCGATCGTTGAGCGTTCCGGCTTCAACCGCCAGGCGTAGCCGCAAGCCGCTGCCGCGCGCCTTCTACCGCCGCGATCCGCGCGTGGTCGCGCCGGAACTGTTGAACAAGATCCTGCTGCGCGACGACGGCCGCGCCGGCCGCATCGTCGAGGTCGAAGCCTACGCGGGCGCGGAAGACCCGGCGGCGCATTCGTTCCGCGGCAAGACCGCGCGCAACGCGACCATGTTCGGTCCGGGCGGACACCTGTATGTGTACTTCACCTACGGCATGCACTGGTGCGCCAACGCGGTGTGCGGCGAGGTCGGCGAAGGCCACGGCGTGCTGCTGCGCGCGCTGGAACCGCTGGACGGACTCGAACTGATGCTGCAGGCGCGCAACTTCCCCACCCGCCTGCGCGATGTCGCCAGCGGTCCCGGCCGGCTCGCCCAGGCGATGGGCATCGACCGCGCGCTGGATGGCGCGGACCTGGTGCGCGGCGATCGCGGCATCCGCATCGTCAGCGATGGCATGCCGCCGCCGGAGCGCCCGGTCGCCGGCCCGCGCATCGGCATCCGCCACGGCGTCGAACATCCGTGGCGCTGGCATGTCGAGGCGCACGAGCACGTGTCGCGGACCCGGGCCGGCGTGCCGCCGGTGCGCAAGCGGCGTTGACGGCACGGGCCCAAAAACTGGTGACTTCCGGCACCTCAGTAATTCGCGCGGCAACCCGACGATGGCGCGGCCCGACAGCGGGCGTTGCGGGAGTCGATCGTGCTGGTCCAGATGCTGAAGCACACGCCGTGGTGGGTCTTCGGCCTGTTCGTTGGCCTGGCGTACCTGGGTTACCTGCAGAGCAGGGCCCGGTTCGTTTCCCGCAAGCGCCTGGCGGTCTTGCCGCTGGCGATGCTGGGCCTGTCCTTCCTCGGGGTGTGGTCGTCCTTCGGTCCCGATCCCCTCGCCTCTGGATCGTGGACAGTCGCATTGCTAGCCGCCATTGCGGTGGGATTGGCCCTGCCGCCGCCGCGAAACGTTGCGTATTCGCCCGAAGCCAGGATGTTCGCGGTGCCCGGAAGCTGGGTGCCCCTGGCGCTGATGATGTGCATCTTCTTCACCAAGTACGCGGTGGCGGTGATGCGGGCCGTGACGGCAAGCGCGTCGAACTCGATCGCATTGACTGTCGTTACTTGCACTGTATGCGGGCTATGCAGCGGCATCTTCTTCGCGCGCGCCCTGCGCGTGGCAAGGACCGCCATGCAACCGCGGCCGGCGCTGCCGGTTGGCGCCTCGGCCTGAGCAGTCGTTCACGCCGGCGCGGCTGCGCGGCCGGCGTGTTGCGGGCGACGCCAATCCACTGCGCGCCTCAGGCGGCGAGGCGATGCTCGTAATACGGCCGGTCGCGGTCGTCGAGGATGGCGTACAGCGCGGCCAGGTCGTTGCGGTCCGGATTGAGCCAGGCGTCGATGTGCTCGGGCTTGATCGGGATGATGCAGCGGTCGTGGCCGGCGGCGGCGATCTCCGGCGGCGGCTCGTCGGTGATCGCGGCAAAGGACAGCAGCTCCGGCGCGCCCTCGCCCTGCCAGTGCGACCACAGGCAGGCGACCAGCATGTCGTGCGCCGGGCGCGGGCGGAATTCCAGCACCACGTTCTCTTCCTTCTCGCCGGGCGCGAGTTCGCGGTGCTCGACGTCGTGCTTGGCGACGTTCTCGTAGAACGCGTTGACCACCATCAGCCCGTGGCTGACGCCGAACTGGCCGCGCCAGAACTTCTCCAGGCTGTCGCGGCGCGCGTTGTAGGTGCCGGGGAACTTGATGTCGTAGGCCGCCGGCGTGCCTGCGACGCGGCACTGGTAGCGCATCGGCTTGACCACGCGGCGGCCACCCTCGCTGACGATCACCGGCGCGTACCAGCCGGGGAAGATGCGCGAATCCTCGTCCACCAATGTGGTCCGGCGCAGGTCGGCGAGCTTGCCCAGCGCCCACTCGACCTTGGCGGTGGCGATGCGCTGGTCCTCCAGTGCCTTCTTCGTGGTCTTCGTCTGCAGGCTGCGCTGCGCATCGGCCAGGCGCTTGCGTTGCTTGAACAGCTCCTGCTCCAGCTTGCCCGCCTCCATGCGGTCGTACTCCGCGATCCACTGCCGCACCTGCTCGCCTTCGGCCGACTGCGCGCGGGCGAAGCTCGCATCCATCGCCTTGGCGGTCCTGACCTTGGCGCCCTCGCGCCGGTCCCAGTACAGCTTGACGAAGGTGGCGATGTCGATCACCGCGCCGTACTCGCGCACGAAGCGGTCGAAGTCCTGGCGGATCTGGGCGGAGTAGCACATGGAACCTCCGGATTGCGTCCCGCGGTTTGCAACCGCAAAGAACGGTGCAGCAAGCGGCGCGTCCACTCGTGTGACGATTGTGGACGCGGGTCAGTAGTGGATGGCTGTCGGGATGGCGCAGGAGTCGAATGTCACCGGAGACGGCAGCGATCCGGATGCACCCCGCTGGATTCGCTCTGCGCTCCACAGCGCCGCCAATGCATCAAGCACGTCGTCACGCGCGGCCAGTCGCCGCGGCACGGCCGCGAGCAGCGCCTCAATCTCAGCGGCCTGGAACGCCGCCGATAGCAGCCGCTGGCGAGCCTCGGCGCCGGCGGCGCTCTTTTTTCCATCAGCCAATCCGTGGTTGCCGTTCAACACCGCGAACGAGACCTCAGGGTGAATCTCGTGCACTTGCCGGCGCGCGAGCGGGTCGGCTTGCAGCAGGCTGTCCCACTCGCGGATCTTGGACAGGATCGCGAAGGCCTGCGCGCCAAATCCGCGGCCGTCGATCTCGCGATGGCGGCGCGACGCCTCTGGCTGCGACTCCGCATCAAGGATGCCGCGGACCGGCGCAGAGAAGATGCTGCTTGCGCGCTTCCCACCGACGAAAGTGCGGGCCAGCACGTCAGGCGCGCGGGGCCCGAGATCGGACAGCCCGATGGGAATGTCGACGGCGATGACCTGCGCGCGTCGATGCACGGCCGCAAGTTCACCTGCGCTTGAGTAGACGTTGAACTCAAGCCCGGCGGGATGGCGCCAGACGCCGATCCATCCGCGCTTCGCACCGTCCACGCCCACGCAGTAGCTCGAGGAATTCATGCGCCTCCTTCGACAGTGGTCGACCGGCCCATGCGACGACCTTGCATGGGCGGAGTACGTGTCACTGGCCGCATTCTGACGCCAATCCGTCTCCGAGTGCGCTCAGATGTCGCAGCAGCCGGGCCAGCGAGACCACGTCCTGGTGGTTGTGCGCGAGCACGCGGCGCAAGGTGTGCGCGCTGCCGCCGCGCAGGTACGACAGCCACGCGGCGGGCGCTTCCGAACCGGGCAGGTCGTCCTCGCGCAGCACGCGCAGGACCTGGCGTTCGATGGTGGCGAGGCGGCAGTTCTCGTACACGCCGCGCCAGTGCCGGCGCGAGGGATAGAGCAGGTCGACGTGCATCAGGCCGGCGAGCGGATTGGCGCGCCGGGCGAGGCGGTAGCGCGTGGCCAGCAGCGGCGCATCAAAGCACTTGCCGTTGTAGCTGACCAGGATGGTGTCGGGCGTCAGCCACGTGCGGAACGCGTCGAGCATCGCCGCCTCCGCCGCGGTGGTGGCGATGGTGAGCTGGCGCACGCGCAGTGCGCCGTCGCACCAGTCGGCCGCACCGATCATGAAGGCGCGCGTGCCGGTGCCGCCGGCGAGGCCGGTGGTTTCGGTGTCGAAGCACAGCAGGTGCTGCGAGGCGAGCATGTCCTTGCGGTCGAAGGCGCCGCAGAACTGCGCGGGCACGGCGCCGTCGGCGAGGTGCTCCTCGCGCAGGAACAGGCCGGGCGCGATCTGCGTGCCGGGGATGTCGCGATCATGATGCGGCGCGATGAGCGGGCGCTGCGGCGCACGCACGCGCAGCAGTTGACGCAGGTGTTCGATCGAGGTGTGTGCGTTCGGTACCGCGATGGCTGGCGTCGGCGTCAACGCCGCCGCACCGCCGGCCTGGCGCTTCAGCTGTTGCAGCTTCGCCAGGGTCAGCGACATGGCGATGCTCCCGAAGCTTCCGTAGCCCGGGTAAGGCCGTAGGCCGCACCCGGGGTTACCGGGAGTGCGTCCCGGGTGCGGCTTCGCCTTACCCGGGCTACGTGGCTGCGATGGAAATGAAGTGCGGGAATATGCAACGCGCCGCTGCGCGCTGGGAGATTCAACCTGCTCACCCCGGGTGCGGCCTGCGGCCTTACCCGGGCTACAAGTGCTACGTCCCCGTCAGGCGCGCTCATGCCGCCTCCAAGGCCGCCAACACGCTCAAGGCCAGCCCCTTCGGCGACGTGTCCGCATCCTCGTGCACCGCCAGCACCGGCCCCACGCAGGCCGGACACCCGCTCCTGCAATCGCAGCGTTGCACCAGCTCGCGCGCGCGCACCACCAGTTCGCGCTGCCGCCGCCACAACGGCTCGCTCTGCCCGACGCCGCCGGGGTAGTTGTCGTACAGGTACACCGTGGGCACGAAGCGGTCGTGCGCGCCTTCGCCCAGCAGGTCGATGTCGACCGCACTGCCATCGACCGCGCGCAACTGCCCGCGCCCGCGCCCGTCCGCGGTGGCGAACCACGCGCCATCGCCGCTGCCCACCGCCTTCTGCAGGTCGGCCGCATCGGCCATCACCGCCACCTTGGCGACCACGTGCAGCGCATACGCCGCGCCGAGGAAGCCGTCGAGCGCGTCCTGCCGCGAAGCAAAGCGCGCATCCAGCTCGGCTTGCGGCAACTGCCACCACAACGACGTGGTGTGCATCTCCTGGTCCGGCAGGTTCACCGGCCCGTAGCCGATGTTCTCGTGGGTGTAGTAGCGGATCTTCTTGTAGCCGGCCACGCGCCGCACCACGTGCACTTCGCCGTGGTGGCAGGTGCCCGATCCGGCCACGCAGCCATCGAAGCGCTCCAGCACCTTCAGCTTGGTGTAGTCGATCGCGTCGGTGTAGTAGTCCACGAAGGTGCGGGTGACATAGGCCTTGCGTCCCTCCCAGTCCAGCCGCTCCACCTGGTACGGCGTCGACTGCACCATGTGGATCGCGCCCTCGTACAGCATCAGCGGCGCGGAGGAGAAATCGACCTCGGCGATGATCACCTGGCGCCCGTCGGTGCGGTCGACCACGACGAAGTTGCCGTCCGCCACCGAGCGCAGGCTCACCGCATTGGCCGGATAGCTGTCGGCGATCCACTCCCAGCGCTCGCCTTCCGCATGGACCACGCCGTCCTCGGCGAGCAGCTGCAGGTACACCTCCGGATCCACGCCCAAGGGCGCGGCCGGGCCGAAGCGTTCGCCCTTGAGGAACGGCAGCTCGAACGCCGCGCAGCGGATGTGGTCGAGCAGGATCACCGGCTGGTCCGGCGCGATCCGCGCCTGCTCCGGCGTCGCCGCGGAGAAGAATTCCGGATGCCGCACCACGTACTGGTCGAGCGGATCGGAACTGGCCACCAGCACGCCGACCGAGGCCTGCTGCCGCCGCCCGGCGCGGCCGAAGCGCTGCCACGTCGCCGCGACCGAACCCGGATAGCCGTTGAGCACCACGACATCGAGCGCGCCGATGTCCACGCCGAGCTCCAGCGCCGAAGTCGAGACGATGCCGTCGATGGTGCCCGCGCGCATCGCGCGCTCGGCCTCGCGCCGCTCGGTCGGCAGATAACCGCCGCGGTAGGCGCGGATCCGCGCCGGCTTGCGCGGGTCGGAGTCGAACACGTCCTTGAGGTACTTGGTCAGCACCTCGACCATCGTGCGCGACTGCGCGAACACCAGCGTCTTCAGCCCCGCCTTGATCGCGGTGCGCGCGATCTTGTTGCTCTGCGAGCGCGCCGACGCGCGCAGGCCAAGGTCGGGATTCACCACCGGCGGATTCCACAGCAGCACGTGCTTGTCGCCGCTGGGCGCGCCCGAATCGGTGATCGCGTGGACGTCGGCTTCGAGCAGCGCCTCGGCGTGGTCCTTCGGGTTGCCGATGGTGGCCGAGCACAGGATGAACTGCGGCGACGCGCCGTAGAACGCGCACACCCGCCGCAAGCGCCGCAGCACGTTGGCCAGGTGCGAGCCGAACACGCCGCGGTAGCTGTGGATCTCGTCGATGACCACGTACTGCAGGCCCTCGAAGAACTGCGCCCACTTGGTGTGGTGCGGCAGGATGCCCTGGTGGAGCATGTCCGGATTGCTCACCACGATGTCGCCGTTGAGCCGGATCGCCTGGCGCTGGTCGCCCGGCGTGTCGCCGTCGAACGTCGCCGGCCTTAAGCCCAGATCGCCGGCCTTGTTGAGCTCCAGCAGCTCCGCCACCTGGTCCTGCGCCAGCGCCTTGGTCGGGAAGAGGTACAGCGCCTTCGCCTGCCGCGTCATCGCGCCCGCGACGACCGGCAGCGTGTAGCACAGCGACTTGCCCGACGCCGTCGGCGTCGCCACCACCACGTGCCCGCCGCGCTGCACCGCGTCCCAGGCCTCGCGCTGATGGGCGTAGAGCTGCGACACGCCGCGCGCGCGCAACGCGGCGGCGAGGCGTTCGGGGAGTTCAGTGGGCAGCTCGGCGTAGCGGCCGTCGCGCCCCGGCTGGATGAAGTGGCCGGTGACCAGGCCGCTGTGCTTGCCGGCGAGGCGGGTGGCGAGCGCACCGCCATCGGCCTTGGGCGCGGGCAAGGGCGGCGGGGCGAACAGACTCAGTGCGGATGACATCGCAGGCTCCAGAGGAAGCCTGCGTTGTAGGGGACGCAGGTCTCAGCGGCTGAGACTGGCAACGGCGCGGGCGCAGCCCGGCGAGGCGTCGCTACGACCGGACCGGATTCGCCGGCCCGGCCGCGCAGCGCTCCCTTAACCGCCGGCGATCACCACCGAGCGGATCGCCGCCACGGCCGCGGTGTGGTCGGCGCCGCTGCAGCTGGTCGAGCCGACGGAGATCACGTAGGCCATCGTTTCGGTCTTGATCACCGAGGTGGTCACGCACTGGTACTTGCGGCCCTCGAACACCGGGAAGATCGCTTCCTCGCCCGGCGCGGCCACGGTCATCAACGCACCGACGTAGCCCGTGCCCTTGAAGGTGGGTTCCTCGTCCGTGCTGTACGGCTTGCCGCCGAGCATCACGTACTGCATGGACGCGTTCATGACATCGAACTTGACCTTGTCCTCCTCCGAGACGTCCTTCAGCAGGCCCATCATCGCGGCGTTCGACTCATCGGCTTGCTTGGGCTTAGGAAAGCCGGTGACCGCCATGCGCAGGTCGCCCGAAGTGATGCGGAAGTTGATCGCCCCGCGCACCGGCATGCGGTAGGACTTCGCCTCCCAGCCCGCCGGAATGGTGAGGCTGGCCTGCTTGTCGAGCGCGACCTGCTGCGTGGCGGCCGCAGGCGCCTCGGCGCCCAGCGCGAAGGCGAGTAGCAAGGAAACGATCATGCAATCCCCATTGGTTGTTCGATCCTGGAAGTGGCCGGCGCGTTTCGCTGAAGAAGCGGCGCGAGCGCGAATAAAACCGCCCGCGGTCACCGGTGTACCGGCGCCGCGATGCCTGTCCCCACAGGCGGATGCGGTCGGGCGATTCTAGCCGAGCGTCCGCGGCGAGCGTCCGCGCGGCCGGGCGGGCGCCACTGCGCACTCGGCCGGGCGACATCGCAACGGCTGCGTCATATGTGGATGGACCCACGCCGACCACGACACGCGCTAGCGCAGCAGCGCCTCGTAGCTGTCCATGCCGAATCCGCCTGTCATGCCTGCGGCGGCGTGGCCGCGATCGCGGCCAGGATGGCCGCCGCGTCCTCGCGCACCTCCGCATCGGCGTGGGCCAGGAGCGACTGCGCGTAGGGACGCGCCTCCGCGCCGCAGGCGATCATGCCCCACTGCCCATGCAGCCGCAGCGCATGCTGGCGCTTGGCCTGCCCCCACCCCCCACGGGTCGGCGCGAGCGAGGCCTGGTACATGGCGATGTAACGCGCCAGCGGCGCGGTGTAATAGCGCAGGTCCGGACGGCCCGAACGTTCCACCGGATACAGCGATTCCCGCGGGCGTTCAGCGATGACGCACGCCAGGGCGTGCAACAACGCGCCATGCATGCGCAGCCACCACCCTGCTGCCTCGCTCGCCCTCATGCGCCCGCCCCGACCGCCGCCAGACGCAACAGGCGTTCACCGATCTCCCGCGCGTGCAGCAGGGGATTGAACGAGACCGACAGTTCCAGCTCGGGATCGCCCGGGTACACGCGCGTCGCGCGGACGATCGCGTTGGACGGATTCAGCCCCTCGCAGCGGATCGCGGTGTAGTCGCGTTCGAACGCCTTGATCGACGGCAACCCCGACGCGCGGTAGGCCGGCCACTCGGATTTCTTCGTCGCGACCGGGCCATCCCCGCGCACCGAGAAGGCGTCGAATGCCGACCGGAACGCCGCGCCCAGCTCCGCGGGCTCGCCCACCTCGACGACCATCGGTTCGGCCTGCTCGTAATGGATGCCCGCGTCGTTGACGTGCATCGGCGCGACGATCCAGCGCGTACCGGCGCCGTAGAGCTGCACGAGGCGCGCAACGGACGCACGGCGGTTGAACAGGGAGGCCAGCATGTGGGTATCCGTGGGCCAAGGGGACGGCGGCGGCTGATGGTATCCATGCCGCATGCCACGCGACAGCGGATACGCCCGGCTCGCCCGGGCCGCGGGGCTTGTCCGGGTTTCGCAGCCGACGAAGCCTTCACGCCACGCCGCCACAACACGCCCCCGCAACAGCGGCCCCGGCACACTCCGGCGCTGGATCCCCCGCGGGGTGGCCGGCATGCAGCAGCTGATGCGGTTCGCGATCGTCACGGCCTGCTACTGGGCGGTCGCGTGGGCCACGTTCCAGATCGAGCAGGCCAGTGGCGGCGTCACCTCGATCTGGATCGCGGACGCGCTGGTGGTCGGGTATGCGATGCACCGGCCCGCGCGGGACCTGCCGTGGCTGCTGGCGGCCGTGGTCGTTGCCGTGACCATCAACGGCACGCTGCTGCAGGGTCGGCTGGACCTCGCCTTCCTCGGCGGACTCAACAGCGCATTCGAGGTGGGCGCCATCTGCCTGATCCTGCGGCGCCTGGGCTTCCGTCCGGGCGCACCGCTGGGCGACCGCGACGTGTTCGCGTTCCTGGTGCTGTGCGTGCTCGTCGTCCCCGCGGCCGGGGCCGCCTTCGGCGCCACCACGCGCTGGGTCGTCACCGACGTGCCCTGGCTGCGGCTGTGGATCGACTGGTGGCGCGCGGACGCGTTCGGCATGTTCGTCGGCCTGCCGCTGGTGTGGACGCTGGAACGCGCGACGTTGAAGCGGCTGGGCATCGGCCCCTTGGCGATCGACTTCTGGAGCCTGGCCACCCTGACCGTGCTGGTGGTCATCGCCAGCCTGGCCTACGCGCGCTATCCGTTCGTGCTGATTTCGTTGCCGCTGCTGATGGTGGCGGTGCGCACCGGCGTGCTCGGCACCGCGCTGTGCAACGCCTTGATGATCGTGACCGTGCTGGTCGTGGTCGAGGCCCACCATCGCGGCCTCATGCCGTTGCGGGCGGCCCGCGACGGCATGGCGCTCGCCGACATGTGGCTGGGCAGCTGCCTGAGCGCGGTCGGCCCGCTGCTGGTCGCGCTGATGAGCGACCAGCGCGACCGCGAGCGCACGCGGGTGATGCAGGTGAGCGAACGCGTGCGCGTGCTCACCGACGCGCTGCCGGCATTCGTGGCGGAGATCGACGCCGACATGCGCTACCGCTTCGTCAACGCGAAATACCGCGCCACCTACGGATTGCCGCCCGAAGCCATCATCGGCCAGCGCCCGCAGGACCTGCTCGGCGAGCAGGTGGCGGCGCAGATCACGCCGCACCTGGAACGCGCGCTGGAAGGCCACCCGCAACGCTTCGACGTGACCATGGGCGACGGCAGCGTGCTCGAGGCGGTGTACGAGCCGCTGCCGAGCACCGCCGGTGTGCTGGTGCTGGGCCACGACGTCACCTGGCGCCACGAGGCCGACCGGCGTTTCCGCAACCTGCTGGAGTCGGCGCCCGACGCGATGGTCGTGGTCGACGTGCCGACCCGCCACATCGTGCTGGTCAACGAGCAGACCGAACGCATCTTCGGCGTGGCGCGCGACGCGATGCTGGGGCAGTCGATCGGCCGCTTCATCGACGATCCCGAGCGCCTGGCCGCGGCGATGGCCGCGACCCACGAAGACGATCCCGACCGGCGGGCCTGGGAAGTGCTGGCCTTCGAAGGCTGCCGCCCGGACGGGCGCCGATTCCCGGTGGAAGTGGTGCTGAGCCGGCTCGCCGGCAGCGCCACTGCCCAGGTCGTCGCCGGCATCCGCGACGTCAGCCTGCGGCACGAGACCGAGGATGCACTGCGCCGCGAGCGCGAGCAGGCGCGCGTGACCCTGCAGTCGATCGCCGATGCGGTGCTCACCTACGACACCGCGCTCACCGTCACCTCGCTCAACCGCGTCGCCGAGGACATCACCGGCTGGTCGCGCGAGCAGGCGGTCGGCAAGCCGCTGCGGCAGGTCGTGTGCCTCTACGATTCCGCCGAGCCGGGCGCCGCGCCGGTGCAGACCGACGCGCGCCGCGGCCCCGGCGACGGCATCTTCGAAGCCGCGCTGCTGCTGCGGCGCGCCGGTCGCGACGACCTCCAGGTCGAAGTGTCGGATGCGCCGCTGCGCGACGACGACGGCGAGGTCATCGGCGGGGTGATGGTCGTGCGCGACATCAGCGAGGCGCACGCGATGGCGCAGCGCATGGCCTACCTGGCGCAGCACGACCACCTGACCGGCCTGCCCAACAGCCGGCTGCTGCAGGACCGCCTGGCCGAATGGATGCGCACCTGCGAGCAGGCGCTGGAGGCCTGCAATGGCGCGCTGCTGTTCGTCGACCTGGACCTGTTCAAGCACATCAACGACTCGCTCGGCCACCACGCCGGCGACTGGGTCCTGCGCACGATCGCCGGCCGGCTGGTGCGCGCGGTCGGCGAAGCGGACACCGTGAGCCGGCAGGGCGGCGACGAGTTCGTGCTGCTGCTGACCCGGGTGGCCGACCAGGAACAGCTCGAGCGCACCGCCGAAAACCTGATCCGCACCATCGAGCAGCCGCTGCACTACGGCAAGCGCGCGCTGCACGTCTCCGCCAGCGTGGGCATCACCCTGTTCCCGCAGAACGGCACCGACCCCAAGACCCTGGTCAAGCAGGCCGATACCGCGCTCTACCACGCCAAGCAGGCCGGCCGCGGCCGCTTCAGCCTGTTCACCGCGGCCATGGGCGAGCGCGCCGACCAGCGCCTGCAACTGGAGACGGAACTGCGCACCGCGATCCAGGAAGGCCAGCTGTACCTGGAATACCAGCCGAAGGTGCGCTACCCCGAGCGCGACCTGGTCGGCGTGGAAGCCCTGGTGCGCTGGCGCCATCCACGCGGCACCGACGTCGCCCCCGGCGACTTCATCCCGGTGGCGGAGGAAACCGGCTTGGTCACCGCGATCGACGAATGGGTGCTGCGCGAGGCCTGCCGCCAGGTCGGCGCCTGGCACGCGGCGGGACTCGCGCCGGCCCCGGTTGCGGTGAACATGTCACTGGCGCGCGCCGACGTCGACCGCCTGGTCCGCAACATCGAACGCGCCCTCGCCGACGCCAGGCTGCCGGCGTCGCTGCTGGAAGTCGAATTCACCGAAAGCCAGATGCTCGGCCAGAACGTACGCGCCCGCCAGCTCGTCGACCGCATCCGCGCCCTCGGCGTGCGCCTGTCGGTGGACGACTTCGGCACCGGCTACTCGAGCCTGAGCTACCTCGCCGATTTCCGCTTCGACACGATCAAGATCGACCGCGCCTTCGTCCACGGCCTGCCCGACGAGAACGAAGCGCGCGCGGTGATCCAGGCGATCCTCGGCATCGCCGAGTCGCTGGAGTGCGACGTGGTGGCGGAAGGCGTGGAGACCGAAGCGCAGGCCCGCGCGCTAAGCGAGATGGGGTGCCGGCATATGCAGGGGTTCTTGTTTGCGCGGCCGTTGTCGGCGGGGGCGATTGAGCAGGAGCTCGGTGGTGGAAGTGCGCAGGTAGCCCGGACAGCCTGAAGCATCAAGGTTCGGCGATGCCGGGCTCTTGAGTCGGGCCTGTACGATTGCCCGGAAACTGGGGATCCACCATGACGACAGACATCGAATCGCTTCGGCTCGCACTTCGCGACTTCGCTGCAGAGCGGGACTGGGATCAGTTCCACTCCCCGAAGAACCTGGCGACGGCACTCGCCGTCGAGGCCGTGCCGTTCGACCGTGACGCGACCTACGTGTGAACCCAATGACACCTGCACAGGAATCAAAGTAATGAAGCGCCTTCCAATGATGCGATTTCTGCGTAGCGCGCTCGCGGCGCTCGTTCTGGTGGTGGGAAACGCGGGAGCCCAAGCACGCGCCGACTGGGGCCTGTACGGTGAACTCGAGGGCGCCTCGCGACAGGCCGCCGGTGGATATCGCCTGCAGTGGGAGCGCGAAGGCGAGACGTTGTACGAGCGTTGGATCAACCCTGCCAATGGCAAGGTCATCGGGACTACTGCGATCACCCGCGACCCGACGACCGGCCATTTGAAGCTCGACGGGCGGTACTTCGCACGCCACACCTGGGACGGAGTCGTTGGCGCCGATGGAAGCGTCGTATGGACGGTGGAAGGGAAACCCAAGCTCGGCTACTTGGTCCGGCGCGGCGCGAACGGCGCCATTGACGTCGAGAATCGGGGGCACGTAACGCACTACTTGCCAAGCGACGCGGCGTTCAGCACCCCGGACAAGCCGATGGCCTCGAACCAGTCCACTCGACCGGCGCTCGGGGCCGCCGCGCCCGTGGGCGGCGGAGCTATCGCTGCCGCCGACGCGCCTTCTGTGCACGCCCGCCTCAACCGCGAGCTCTATCGACGCCTCGCCGAAGGCCCGGATGGAACCGCGGGCGTCTGGATGCTAGTCGACTCGTCAAACCCGTCGACCCTTACCGACCACGCGACCAGCATGACGTATACGCTCAGCGTCGACGGCGTCGAGATGCGTTCTGTCGACCCCGACGATGCTGGACAGCCGCGACCCTCGCTGGTGCAAAGGATCTTTTTCGACGACGCACGGGGAGTGCTGGTCGATCGCACCGTCCAAACGCTGGCGCTGACGCGGCGGGTGGAAAGGGTTGGTGAAGGTCAATATGTAATCAAGACACTTCCGGGGCCTGGTATCACGGCTGATGTCGCCGCCCAAGTCACGGAAACACACGTTTTTGCCGGGAATCGGGTGCTCCAGAGCAGCGGGTCGGCGTCGTATGCGTATCAGTGGATGAGCGCAGCGGATGCGCATGCGCGCCAGATCGCGGCGGTAGCCGCACGCAAGGCCGCCGCGGATGCGCGGGCCCGCGCCGCCCAGCGTCTGCGCGCGCGGACGACGCCGATGGATGGCGACTACGCTGCAGACAGTTCCGGCGAACAGGTGATCATCGAAGAGCCGTTGCACGGGCTGATCCTTGAGGCAGCCGGCCGCCGTTTCGCATACGGCGAGCAGGGCGATGGGATGTACAAGCACAAAGACGATGCCGGTAATTTCGATGCGTATCTCCGCATCGTGGACGACAACACGATCGAGTCGAACCGCATTCCGGCGACGGCGCCGCCGGCCATTTACAGGCGTATGGGGGCGGCATACTCCCGGCAGTACGCGGAACAGCTGCAGGAGCGCCGCTTCCAAGAGCGGTTGGAAGGTTACGACGCGGAGAACGCGCGCCGGGAACAGGAAGACGCCGAACGGGATGCCGAAGTTGCTGCATTGCGCCAACGCGCAGCCGGGGAGAAGGCACAGCGAGAGGGTGAACTCGAGGACAGCCTGCGGCGCCTGCAGCAGACCGCGGATCGGTCCATGGCTGTGCAGGCCGAGGCTCGCCGGCGCGCCGAGCAGGGGGAAGCCGACCGGAGGCAGGAGAGTGCCAACGCGCAAGCGGGTCGCGATGCTGACTACGCCCGCCAATCAACCGAGCGACAGTATGAAATCGCGAGGGAACGTGAGGGGCGACGGGACGCGGATCAAACTCGCGTTGACCCGACAACCCGGGATGCAACTGTCGTCGGTTCGCATTCGACGGTTCGGGATAACGAAATGCCATCGCAGCAAACACCCCTGGGCGCGCCAGTGAGGAACGGCGCCCAGATGAAGGTTTGTACGCATCCGGCCCACGAGACCACTGTTTTCGATCAGAAGGCCTCCATGCAATCACGGATCGCCAACGCCTGCGGGCGAGCCACACCTGCCGTGGAGAAGCAGGAATGCGATGCCACGGGCTGGTGCAAGGCATGGATCCAGTGTTCTGCGTGGGAGTCCGAGTGTCCCTCCGCTGCATCGAGCCAGTAGCAGGCGCACCACACCTCGGATCCAGGCTTTACGTGGAGCCATAGATGGCGGTCTTGGTCCGCCTTCTGGCCGGTAGCAGTCATCCATCTATGTAGTCTGTGGCGCTGCAGCGTCCTCATCTGACTTTCTCCCTGGCGCAGAGGAGGAAGGAGTCTGCAATCCCGATGACGTTCGAGGCCGCATCGATGAGGCATTTTGCTTCAGAGGTTGAAGCGTGGCGATTTGACGCTTATGCAGATTGCTTCGACGTCCAAGCTCCCCTGCCGCAACGTCGAGGCACATTGCTTCAACGTCAAGGCCATTCGGCTCACGTCAAAGGCTCTCCGCCTCACCGTTTCGAGCGATTTGCGCGGCCCACCAAGCAAAAAGCCCAGCGGATGAGGCTCCCCCGCCTCACCCGCCAGGCTCCATCAGTCAACGGCTATTCCGCGCCGGCCTCAGGCCGCGGCAACGGGCTCCGCGGCCTTGCTGCCCTTGGCGAAGCGGGCGGACAGCTCCTTGCGGGCGCCCTTCAGGGCCTCGTTCTTGCCCGACACCTTGAGCAGGCCGTAGCCCTCCAGGGCGACGGTGATGATGTCGCTGCCCAGGGCCAGGGCGGTGTCGTCGGCGCGTTCGACCAGTTGCTCCAGCTGCTGCAGGCGCGGGCGTAGCTGGTCCAAGGCGGCGAGGTCGGCCTGGGCTTCGGCGAGGTTGAGGCTGGGCGGGATGATCTGCGGGTTGGCGGCCAGCACCGACAGCGTCTGCCGGCAGAAGACCTCCGACTTGTCGCCCATCTTGTACAGGTCGCGGCGCTGGCTGGGCTGCAGGGCGATCATCTGGGCGAAGACGCGGCGCAGGGTGGCGATGGCGGCGTCGGTGTCGGCGAGGTCCTGCGCCGTCAGGTTGAGCGAAACCAGGTTCTGCATTGGCTATTCCTTATGTCCGTTAGCGAGTCCGGGCATGCCCGCGAGGGCTGGGCCGGACGGTCCGTTGCTCCGCCGCGTTCCGTGCGGTGGCCCATGGCCGAACGGGTCGGCGAGGGAGCGGGTGGAGTTTTGACCGATTGCGTCGATCGAGGCAACGGCGGCCCCATCCGGCGCGGCGCGCCACCTTCTTCCCGCTGCGGCGGGAGACGGGTGGGAATTCAGCCGGGAGAAGGGATCGGGCCGGGAGTGGCGCGCTGCGTATGCCCGGCATCCACAAGGCCCGCAGTAGGCTCGCCGCAGGATTCCCTCCCCCAGGTGCGAAGCCTGATGCCGTAGATCCAATTCCCGCAGCACGACCGCGCTTTTTCCCACCATCCTTTTGGAGACACCGCATGAACACCCAGCTCACCGTGCTCCTCGCCGCCGCCGTCCTGGCCCTGTCGGCGTGCAAGAACGAAACCCCGACCGCGCAGAACGAGGCCGCCCAGGCTCAGTCCGCCGCCGACCAGGCCGCGCAGTCCGCCAGCGAGGCCGCCCAGGCCACCGGCGAAGCCGCGCAGCAGGGCGTCGAAGCCGCCGCCGCCGCCACCGGCGAGGCGGCGGGCGAAGTCGGCGCCGCCGCCGCCGATGCCGCCGATGCCGCCAAGGCCGCCGCGGCCGAAGCCACCGCCAAGGCCGCCGACGCCACCGCGACCGCCGCGCAGAACACCGCCGATGCCGCGCAGAACGTCGCGGACAAGGCGGAGCAGAAGGCCGACGAGGTCAAGAAGTAAGCCCGCGTTTGCGGCATTCATGCGAAGGCCCGCGCAAGCGGGCCTTCGTTTGTCGGCGCAATGGTTTTCTTCTGCGGATGGGTGCGTCTGACAACACGCGCCGCGCCTTCGTAGGATGGGGTGAGCGCAGCGAACCCCATCACGTCGCGCGCCGGATTGTTGCGCGATGGGTATCGCTTCGCTCAACCCATCCTACGTATTCGCTTAATCCATCCTGCGCGCTACCAGGCCGAGTCGACCTGGCACCACTGCTGTTCGCACGGCACGCCATCGCGGTCACCGTCCATCTCCGTCCCCGGGCAATGCTGGATGAAGTACGTCGCCTCGGCGCACGAACTCATTTGTGAGCAATGGGTGCAGCCGTCGCAGTCGAAACCGCGGCTGCTGGCTGCTGCCGGTACCGTCGGAGCTGCCCGAACTGCGGCAGGTGCAGGAGCTGCAGACGAGTACGCGCCTGCGTCGGCCTGGCGCGAGCTGATCGCGTCGTAGGCGAACACGCCGATCGCTCCCACCACCAGCAGCCCCAGCACCGCGGCGATCGGATTGCGCGCCACCGGGCGGGTCGCGCGGGCGCGCGATCTGGCTGCACTGGTGCGGGCACCCGGCCGCTGCACCCGGATTGCGCGCTTCGTGCCCACGTCGCCCTGTTCGATCTCGAACGACAGGGCTTCGTCGATGCGCGGCCGCATGCCGTCGCGCGGGAAGGCGGAGATGTGCACGAAGATCTCATCGCCCGGCTGGTCGGGGGCGATGAAGCCGAACCCGCGCTCGTCGTTCCACCTGACCAGGATTCCGTGATGCCGCATGGGCGTGCCTCCTGTGGTTGTTGCGCCGCCTGCAAGCGGCGCGGTTCGAATGTTGGAGCGTGCCGCCTACATTTCCGGTGTCGAATCCTCGAGCACCTTGGCCGCCTCGTCCGCGCGTCGTTTCGCCTCGCGCAGATCTTCCGCCGTGGGCGCGGCGGACGGCGCCGGGTCCTGCAGCGGCGGAGCGAACGCATCGCCGGCCTCCTCCATCAGCTTGGGCGGCGGCCCCTGTGGGGCCGGAAGCATGGGTGGCGCTCGCACCGATGCAGCGGCGTGTGCCGCGCGGCCGGCCGACCCCGCAGTGCGCACCAGCAGCGCGCGTGTCAGCAGCACAAACGCGAGCAGGCCGAACAGCGCGAGCGCCCACGATGGGAGGCTGGAGTCGGGCGATCGCCGTCCGGACGCGCTGCGACCGCTTCCCGAAGAGCGGACAACGATCGGCTCCCGCGGGGTGGTTTGCGCCGGCTGGCTCGACATGTAATCGGGTTCGACCGGCGGTTGCACCGGGACTCGCGCTGACTCCAGCTGCGGTCCGAGCATCCGGCGCAGCGCATCGCCATCGACGAGCTGCACATGCCCTTGCCGCGCCGCCGCTTCGCGTGCGGCGCGGGTGAACTCGCCGCTGCTGGCCAGGATCGCCCCGGTCGCGCCTTCGTTCACCATGATCCCGAGCAGCTGGTGCACGTCGTTGTGTGCCACCTGCCACGCGTTCCAGTGCTTGCACTGGACCACGACGTACTCGCCCTCGCGGCGCAGCTTCAGGTCGATGCCACCGTCGTAGCGCCCCGCCGTGGCTCCCGTGCCGACATGGTCGACGTCGTAGCCCTGCCCGCGGTAGTGCGCCGCCAGCAGATGTTCCAGCTCCTGCCAGCTCACGCGCGAGAGTGCGTCGTCGCGGTGGATCCGGTTCCTCCGGCCCGACATCGCCTACAGCTCCCGGCAGCGCAGGTAATTGCCCTCGCGGTCGCGCAGTTGCTCCCAGCCGTTGGGCAATCGCCGCATGGCCAGTTGCCCGATGCAGGCGACGCCGTAGGCTTTGGCCTGCGGCGAGCCGTGCGCCGGCAGCGAGACCACGTCGCGCGAAGGCCGTGGCATGCCGTAGACGCGCGCATAGTGCGTACCGAAGTCGTAGTTGCTCTTTTCGCACACGTCCCGCATCCACGGCTCACGCCATTGCGCCGCCATCGCCTTGCAGTCCAGCGGCGGCAGCGTACGCGCGCGGGCCGGCACCTGCACACGCGGCGTGGCTTTGGGCCGGGTCACATGCAGCTGCGCATGCGTGGGCGCGAAGGCGCCCAGTAGCAGCAGTACGACGAGCGCCGCGGTTCTCATCCGTACTTCGCCGCGAAGGCCTCGTCCGACGTGCACAAGTACACGATGAACTCGATGAAGGCGACGATCGCGGGGATGAAGGTCCAGCACAGCAGCAGGTAGACGATGCCCCAGCCGACGCGGCCGAGGTAGAACTTGTGGATGCCGAAGCCGCCGAGGAAGAAGGCCAGCAGCGCCGCTGCGATGCGGCTCTTGTGGCCCGCGGCGCGCCGCTGCCGGACTCCGCAGCTGGGACAGATCTCGGCCCGCACGTCGACACCGCGGCCGCAGGCGTAGCAAAAGGCCCCCGGCATTGAAACCGCATTGTTCATGGCGTTCCCCTGTTGTTGGATGGTGTTGCCCTGGCGTGTTGGCTGTGGAGCGCACCCCAGGCGTCGACGACGGCTTGAGTCGGGAGCAGGCAGGCCGTTGTCTCCCCATGCATTGCCCCTGCGCACGGCTCCCCAGCCGTGCGCCCTCGGTTCAATCATGCCTGCGGCGAGCGCGCGGATGGCGTGCCTGTCGGTAGCCTAAGAAAAATTCCTAGACGTCCGCGGCCGGCGTGGTTGCGGTGGTGTCCGCGGACGAGGCGACCTCGCTACTCAAAGATCGCTGCTGCTCGTCATGCGCTCAGCCCCGCGGCAAGCGCAACGTGAACGTGGTGGTGCCGTGCTGCGATTCGGTGCGGATGCTGCCCTGATGGGCCAGGGCGATCTGGTTCACGATGAACAGTCCCAGCCCCAGGCTGGCGCGCTCGGACTCGCCGGTGGCGACGCCGCCGCGGCGCATCGGTTCGAACATGAGGTCCAGGGTCTCGCGGCCGATGTCGTCGCCGGCATTGGCGACGCTCAGCTCGGCGTCGCTGCCGGCTTCGCGCAGCGCGACGTGGATGTCGGCATTGCGGGTGCCGTATTTCTGCGCGTTGACCACCAGGTTGGACAGCGCCTCGCGGATGCGGCCGGCATCGAACTGACCACGCAGCGATGCGGGCGACTGGAAGTGGATGCGCAGCTCGGGCATCGCGGCCTGCAGCATCTCGATCTCGCCGCGGCAGGCCTGGGCGAGGTCGACGTCGGCCTTGTGGACCTGGAAGCCGAGCCCCATCTGCGCGCGGTTGTACACCAGCAGGTTGTCCAGCAGCTCGCGCATGCGATCGCCGCTGCGGATCAGGCGTTGCGCGGCGTCGGCGATCGGGGCGCCGACCGCCATGCGCGCGATCATCTCGGAGGTCATGACGATGGCGCTGAGCGGGCTGCGCAGGTCGTGGCCGAGCACGCCGAGGAAGATGTTGCGCCAGCGCTCCACTTCTTCGGCGTAATGGACCACCGACTCGGCGATCGCCTCGTCGATGGCCTCGTTGAAGCGGCTGATCTCCTCGCGCGGGGCGGATTCGCCGTCGGGCGCGTCCGCCCACAGGCGCAGCACCGATGCGCGCAGGGCGCGGTACTCCGACACGAGGTGGCAGACGCTGTAGCCGCTGTGGGCGCGATGCAGGGCGTGCGTGCCCGCGGCCGAGCGCGGGTGCCCGAGCGGCGCCACCGCGCGGCCTTCGGACTTCTCGATTTCCTCGGCGCGGGTCTGCGGCGTGCGCAGGTCGGCGACGATGGCCGCGACGATGTCGGGCAGGTGGTCGCGCAGCTCCTTGTCGTCCAGCGGCGTGCCCACGTCCACCGACCGGGCGAACTTGATGGCGTCTTCGAGGATCGCTTCGGCGTGGTGCTCGATGAAGTCGGCCAAGCTGCTGTTCATCGGTATCGCCCACGGAAGCCAAGGGCCATCCTATGCCATTGGCGTGGGTGGAACGGCCGCAGGGCGCCTGCCATCGCGGCGACGCGTCCCTCAGGGGGGACAGGTGGCTGTTGCAGTGTTGGCGCTGGACGCGTCCGGCGCTGGCTGCGCGCGATTGCCGCTTCAGCCGCGCGGCAAGCGCAACTTGAAGGTGGTCGTCCCGTGCTGCGATTCGGCGTGGATGCTGCCCTGATGGGCCAGGGCGATCTGGTTCACGATGAACAGGCCCAGGCCGAGGCTGGCGCGTTCCGCCTCGCCGCCGACGATGCCGCCGCGGCGCAGCGGTTCGAACATCAGTCCCAGGGTTTCAGGGGTGATGTCGACGCCGGCGTTGTCGACGGTGAGCTCGGCGCCGGTGCCGTCGTCGCGCAGCTCGACGTGGATGTCGGCATTGCGCGTGCCGTACTTCTGCGCATTCACCACCAGGTTGGACAGCGCTTCACGCACGCGCCCGGCGTCGTACATGCCGCGCAGCGTGGCGGGTGCCTTGAAGTGGATGCGCACCTCGGGCATCGAGGCCTGCAGCAGCTCGACCTCGTCGCGGCAGGCGCGGACGAGATCGACGTCGGCCTTCTCGACGTTGAAGCCGATGCCGATCTGCGCGCGGTTGTAGACCAGCAGGTTGTCCAGCAGCGCGCGCATGCGCTCGCCGCTGCGGATCAGGCGTTGCGCGGCTTCGGCGATCGGGGCGTCGATGGCCATGCGCGCGATCAGCTCGGAAGTCATCAGGATCGCGCCGAGCGGGCTGCGCAGGTCGTGGCCCAGCACGCCCAGGAACACGTTGCGCCAGCGCTCCACTTCGACCGAGTAGTGGCTGACGGATTCGGCGATGGCCTCGTCGATGGCCTCGTTGAAGCGGGTGATCTCGTCGGGCGAGGCCGACTCGTGCTCGGGCGCGTCGGCCCACAGGCGCAGCACCGATGCGCGCAGCGCGCGGTACTCCGATACCAGGTTGGCGATGGTGTAGCCGCTGTGGGCGCGGTGCAGGGCGTGGGTGCCCGCGGCCGAGCGCGGGTGCCCGAGCGGCGCGACGGCGCGGCCTTGGGACTTGGCGATTTCCTCTTCGCGGGTCTGCGGCGTGCGCAGGTCGAGGACGATCGCGGTGACGATGTCCGGCAGGTGGTCGCGCAACGCGGCGTCGTCCATCGCCGCGGCGACGCTCACCGACCGGGCGAAACGGATCGCGTCCTCGACGATCGCCTCGGCGTGGTGCTCGATGAAGTCCGCCAGCCTGCTTTGCATGCCGTCTTCCCCCGCGAAAGCCCGGGGCCATCCTAAGCCATTGCCGGGGGCCGCGAGCCCCCCCGCGCCGGGGGGCGCGCCGCTCAGCCGGCGCGCGCGAGGGCGACCGCGTCGGGACCGGCGGGGAAATGCAGCTGGTCGCTCGGGTCGTTGGCGGCACACCACACGACCTCGGCGACGTCCTGCGCGGTGGTCACCGCGGCCGGCTGGGCGAAGCCGGCGAACACACGCTGGGCGTAGGGCGCATACGCCTCGGGGATCAGGCCGTGCATGCGGGCGCCGCCGTTCTCGCTGAAGCGGGTGTCGGAGCCGTAGCCGGGCTCGACCAGTTTCACCCGCACGCCGAACTGCGCCAGCTCGTGCGCGAGCGAGCCGGTGAAGCCTTCCACCGCGGTCTTGCTGGCGGTGTACACGGCGACCAGCGGCATCGGCACGAAGGTGGCGCTGGAGCTGACGTTGACCACGACGCCGCCGCGGCGGGCACGCATCTGCGGCAGCACGGCCTGGGTCATCGCCATCACGCCGAAGGTATTGGTCTCGAACACCTCGCGCACGGTGGCCATCGGCGTGGCTTCGAACGCGCCGAGCAGGCCGATGCCAGCGTTGTTGACCAGCACGTCGATCGGGCCGCTGGCGCCCAGGCACGCGGCGATGCTGGCAGCGTCGGTGACGTCGAGCGGGAGCAGGCGCATGCGCGGCGACTGCGGCAGCAGGCCGTCGCGCGGCACGCGCATGGTGGCGATGACGTGCCAGCCCTGGTCGTGGAAGTGGCGCGCGGTCTGCAGGCCGTAGCCGGAGGAACAGCCGGTGATGAGGACGGTTTTCATGGGTTGGACTCGCATCGCGGTGGGGGTGCGAGGACTATGGCGAGCGCTGGATGGACGATCTACAGTGCTGCGTCCGCATTTCTTTGGCGAGCGTCCAAGGAGGAGTCCGGCCATGAGCGATCCGTTGTCGGAAGTGGTGGCGCTGATGCAGCCGCGCGCGGTGTTCTCCAAGCGCATCAGCGGCGCCGGGCGCTGGGGCGTGCGCTATTCGGAATTCGGCCAGCCCAGTTTCTGCGCGGTGCTGGAAGGGCGCTGCCTGCTGGCGGTGGATGGGCATCGGCCGCTGACCCTGGACGCCGGCGATTTCGTGCTGCTGCCGGCGACGCCGGGGTTCGCGATGTCGGGCTTCGAGCCGGTGACGCCGGTGCGCATCGATCCCAAGACCACGCCCGCGCCCGGCGGCGAAGTCCGTCATGGCAGCCGTGGCGGGCGCCCCGACGTGCGCCTGCTCGGCGGCTACTTCGTGTTCGATTCGCCGGACCCGGCGCTGCTGGTGTCGCTGCTGCCGACGGTGCTGCACGTGCGCGGGGTAGCGCGGCTGGCGCAACTGGTGCGCTTCGTCGCCGAGGAAACGGCGACCAGGCGCGCTGGCCAGGAACTGGTGCTGGCGCGGCTGGTGGAGCTGCTGCTGATCGAGGCGCTGCGGTCGGCGCCGGCCGAGGACGCACCGCCGGGCCTGCTGCGCGGCCTCGCCGATGCGCGCCTGGCGCCCGCGATGCGCCAATTGCACCGGCACCTGGCGCGGCCGTGGACGGTGGCGCAGATGGCGAAGGCGGCGGCGTTGTCGCGCTCGGCGTTCTTCGAGCGCTTCATGCGCACGGTCGGGATGGCGCCGATGGAGTACCTGCTGGCGTGGCGGATGGCGGTGGCGAAGGACCTGCTGCGGCGCGGCGAGGCCGGCGTGGCGGCGGTGGCCGAGCGCGTGGGCTATGGCTCGGCGAGCACGTTCAGCACCGCGTTCGCGCGGCATGTCGGGGTGGCGCCGGGGCGGTATGCGCGCGGGATCGTATAAGGGTTGGCAGGCACCGCGGCTTCACGCCCACCTGTCCCCGCTTCCGCGACCCTGCGCGCATCGCTCCCGACGTTCGCGCCCATGCCCCGCCCGCGCAGCGCGCTGCTGATCATCGACATGATCAATGCCCTGGATTTTCCCGAGGGCCGGCGCCTGCTCACCCATGCGCTGCCGGCGGCCCGGCGCATCGCCAGGCTGCGCGCGCGGCTGAAGGCACGGGGCGTGCCGGCGGTCTTCGTCAACGACAACTTCACCCACTGGCAGGAGGACTTCCGCCAGCTGGTGGCGATCTGCTCGCAGCCCGGCGTCACCGGCGCGCCGCTGGTGCAGGCGCTGCCGCCCGAGCAGGACGACTACAGCATCCTCAAGCCGCAGCACTCGGCGTTCTACAACACGCCGCTGGAGGTGCTGCTCGCGCAGCTGGGCGTGCAGCGGGTGATCGTCACCGGCATCGCCACCGACCAGTGCGTGCTCGCCAGCGCGGTGGGCGCGCGCATGCGGCAACTGGACACCGTCGTGGCCAGCGACGGCACCGCCGCGCTGACCCCGCTGCGGCATCGCAATGCGCTGGCGGTGCTGCGCGCCATGGAGGTGCAGGTGTGCGGGTGTGCGCGGATCGACGCCTGAGCCGAGCGTTCAGCGCTGCAGGCGTTCGAAACCGAACAGCTCCGCCAGCGCATGCCGGCGGCGTTCGATCCGCGCGCGCAGGATGCCGGCGCCGATCACCGAGTAGGTGATGCCGTTGCCGCCGTAGGCCATGGCGAAGTGCAGGCGCGGGCCGTGCTGCGCATGCGGGCCGAAGAACGGCAGGCCGTCGCGGGTCTCGGCGAAGGTGCCGGCCCAGGCGAACGCCGGCTTCAGCGCCAGCTGCGGCAGCAGCCGGTGCACGCGCCGAAACAGCTTGCGCGCCTTGCGTTCGACCCGGCGGTCGCGGCGGGCCGGCAGGTCGATGGCATCGTCCTCGCCGCCGATGACCAGGCGGTGGTCGGCGGTGCTGCGCAGGTAGAGGTACGGGCGCGCGGTTTCCCACACCAGGGTGTCGGCCAGCGGGCCGAGCGCGGCACGGTCGAGCGGATCGGTCGCCACCGCATAACTGCTGCGGTTGCTGGCGACGCGCTGGTCGAGCCACTGCTGCGCGGCGTAGCCGGTGGCGAGTACGACGTGGGCGGCGTGCACGCGCTGTCCATCGGCGGTGTGCAGGGTGACGCTGCGCGCGTGCGGTTCGATGCGCGCGACGGTGGTGCGGTCGTGCACGGGGATGCCGTCGCGTTCGAGCTGCTGCAGCACGCGCACGGCGCAGCGGTACGGGTCCAGGCGCGCGGCGGCGGTGCTGAGGATCGCGCCGGACGCGTCGATGCCGAAGCGTTCGCGCAGGGCTGCGCGCGCGAGCCACTGCACCGGCAGGCCGTGGCGGGCCCGCAGCGCGCACTCGTCCTGGAGCGCGCCGCGGTGCCAGCGCCGGCTGGCGAAGTACAGGCTGCTGCAGCGGTCGAAGCCGACGTCGCGCACCGCACGGGCGATCGCCTGCAGCTCGTCGATGGCGTCGACGCAGGCGCGGTAGGCACGCACGGCGTCGGCTTCGCCGACGAGGCCGATGAGTTCGGTGAGGTGGGTGTCGATCTCGTACTGCAGCAGCGCGGTGCTGGCGGCGGTGCTGCCCCAGGCGATGTCGCGCTGTTCCAGCACGGCCACGGCGTGGCCGTGCGCGGCGAGTTCGCGGGCGATGATCGCGCCGGTGATGCCGCCGCCGACCACCGCGACCTCGCAGCGCAGGTCGGCGCGCAGGGGCGGGAAGGCGTGCATCAACCCGTTCTTCACGGCCCAGAAGGGATACCCGCTCTTGAGATCCATGCGTGCCCGCCGCGACCGCCAGTGCGCCGAGCCTGGACGGCCGCCGGTGCAGGCACGGTCAAGCCCGCCAGGAGGCCGTATGACCGCCCCGCTCTACCAGGCCCTGCACGAGAGCCACGAGCTGCAACGCGGGCTGTGCCGCCGTCTGCTGCGCTCCAAGCCCGGCACGCGCGAGCGCATCGAGCTGTTCACCGCGTTGCGCCACGAGCTGCAGGCGCACGAGGCGGCGGAGGAGCGTTTCCTCTACGCGCCGATGCTGATGGACGACGCGGGCCTGGTGTCCACGCGGCATGCGTTGCACGAGCACCACCAGATCGACGAGCTGGTCGAGGACCTGCAGAAGCTCGACCCGGATGAGAAGGCGTGGCTCGATACCGCGCGCGAGCTGTCCAAGTGCGTGCACCACCACCTGCGCGAGGAGGAGAGCAAGTTCTTCCAGATGTCGGGCAAGGTGCTGAGCGCGACGCAGAAGACGCGCCTGGCCGGGCGCTACCGGCGCGATTACGCGCGCATGCACCGGACGCTAGCGGCGGAGTAAGGCTTCGAGGGGAAGGAGGGGGCGCCGCACCGCGCCAGATCCTGGCGCGGTGCGGCTGCCTGAGGCCGGCCGTGATGCAAACGCTGGTTCGAACGAGGGCGTGCGCTCAGGGCGTGAGCACGCTGCTGCGGCCATACAGCGTGCGCTTGTCGACGCCTTCCACCGACGCCGCGCCGGCACAGCCGCCCGGCGTGAGGTTCTGGCAGGTGATCACCCGCCAGCGCACCGGCTGCCTGCCCACCTGGGCGGGATGCACGTCCACGAATCCGGCCGCGGGCACGCGCATCTTCTGGTCGCGCACCAGGGTGCGGCCGACATCGCAGAAGGCGGGCTGGGGCCCGGGCCGGTACCAGCACGCCGACGCGCGCGGCACGGACAGCGCGCAGTAGCCGTGCCAGTTCGCGGGGATGTCGGCGCCCTTGCCGGCCGCGCTGGTCGACTTGGGCATGCAGTCGGCATTGCTGCTGCAGGCGCGGACCCTGGCGACTTCCTGGAACACCAGGCAGGCGCCGCCGACGTTCTTGTCGTCGGAACCATTCGGGCTGGCGACCAGCATGTACGAGCCGGCGATCACCGGGCGCGGCAGCGCGGAGTTCATGACCCGGCCGATCTCGCCGGGTTGCACCAGCACCTTCTCGGCGTGGGCGATCGGAGCGATGGCGAACAGCGCGGCGACGAGCAGCGCGGGCTTGAGCACGAGACTGGGTGGGAACGGCTTGTTCATGGCGGCCTTCCGTTGGGGATGCAGCAAGGCAAACGCGCTGGGCCGAGCGGCCCGGCCCGAATTCGTCGCCACCGCGATGGGTGAGGCCGCCAGCGGAGTACAGCGCGCGGCGCAGGCGCGCGGACGCGGGCATTTGCTAGGCTCGCGCCATTCCGCGGGGGCTTCATGGCACCAGATTCCAGTAGGCACTCTCAGTTCGACCTGCTTCGGCAGCGACGTTTCCTGCCGTTCTTCCTGACCCAGTCGCTGGGCGCCTTCAACGACAACGTGTACCGGCTGGCGATCATCGGCCTGCTCGGCTTCCTCGCGGTCAGTCCCGAGGACAAGACGCTCTACACCAACCTCGCGCCGGCGATCTTCATCCTCCCCTACTTCCTGTTCTCGGCCACGGCCGGGCAGATCGCGGAGAAGCTGGAGAAGTCGAAGCTGATCCGCATCACCACCACGATGGAAATCGTGATCATGTCGGTGGCGGCGATCGGTTTCGTCACCCAGAACATGGTGGTGCTGCTGGCGGCGCTGTTCGCGACCGGGGTGCAGTCGACGCTGTTCGGGCCGGTGAAGTACTCGATCCTGCCCGCGGTGCTCAAGCCGGAGGAACTCACCGGCGGCAATGGCCTGGTCGAGATGGGCACGTCGATCTCGATCCTCGCCGGGATGCTGGCCGGCGGGCTGATCTTCCAGCTCGCTGGTGCGCACGGGCCCGTGGTCGCGGCCATCGCCATCGTGCTGCTGGCGATCACCGGCAACGTGGTGAGCCGCTTCATCCCGCGCGCGGAAGCCGGCGCGCCGGACCTGCGCATCGACTGGAACCCGTGGCACGAGTCGCTGCAGATCATGCGCCTCACCCGCCGCCAGCTTGGCGTGCGCAACTCGGTGCTGGGGGTGTCGTGGTTCTGGTTCTTCGGCACGGTGATTACCTCCAACCTGCCGACCTACGCCGAGCTGCACCTGGGCGCGCCGCGCGACGACGCGACGATCTACATCCTGACGCTGGCGCTGTTCTCGGTCGGCACCGGGGTGGGCTCGCTGCTGTGCGAGAAGCTGTCGGCACGCACGGTCGAGATCGGCCTGGTGCCGATGGGCGCGATCGGCATGACCGGGTTCCTGCTCGACCTGTACTTCGCCCGCAGCGGCGTGGCGCCGGTGGCGGGACTGGATGCCGCGGGCTTCCTGCGCCAGCCGGGGGCGTGGCGGATCGTGATGGACCTGGTCGGCATCGGCGTATTCGCCGGCTTCTTCCTGGTGCCGCTGTTCGCGCTGATCCAGAGCCGCACGCCCAAGGGCGAGCTGTCGCGGGTGATCGCCGGGGTCAACATCCAGAACGCGTTCTTCATCGTGCTGGCCGCGGGCGTGGGCATCGCCGCGCAGCGGCTGCTGCACTGGTCGATCCCGCAGCTGTTCCTGGCCCTGGCCATCGTCAATGCGCTGGTGGCGATCTGGATCTTCACCATCGTGCCCGAGTTCGCGATGCGCTTCGTCAGCTGGCTGCTGGTGCGCACGCTGTACCGGCTGAAGCTGCACGGCATCGAGAAGCACGTGCCCGACGAGGGCCCGGCGCTGCTGGTGTGCAACCACGTCAGCTACATGGACGCACTAATCCTGTCGGCGAGCATCCCGCGGCCGGTGCGCTTCGTCATGTACTACAAGATCTTCCGCATCCCGGTAATGAGCTGGATCTTCCGCACCGCCAAGGCGATCCCAATCGCGGGGGCGCGCGAGGATCCCGCGGTGATGCAGCGCGCGTTCGACGCGATCGATGCGGCGCTGGCGGAGGGCGAGATCGTCGGCATCTTTCCCGAGGGCGCGCTGACCAGGGACGGCGACATCGCGAAGTTCAAGTCGGGCGTGGAAAAGATCCTCGAGCGCCGGCCGGTGCCGGTGATCCCGATGGCGCTGCGCGGCATGTGGACGAGCATGTGGAGCCACCGCGACGGACGCCTGGGACGCATGCGCGTGCCGCGGCGGTTCCGCGCGCACGTGGACGTGGTCGCGGATGCGGCGATGGATCCGTTCCTGGCGTCCGCTGAGGTGCTGGAAGCGAAGGTGCGGGTGTTGCGGGGGGATGCGGCGTAAGCCGGCGGCGGGACTGCCATTGCCGGCGCCGCGGTGCGCAGTGTTGAGGTGTTGCGGGACGTCCCTCGTTCGCATCGCCATGCCGCGGGTTGTGGATCGGACGCTTGTGTCGTCCTGACCTTGCGCTTGCAGCAAGGGACACGCGTGATGCACTGCGTTTTGTCGCCCTTGTCGCGGTGACGCTGCCGAACGCGCGCTGCTAGGATGCCGGCCAGGGCCGCACGGCCCACAGGGGATCCATCCACCAACGTCTGAGGGGACACGCCATGAGCACACCGCCGTCATTTCCGCCGGAACAAGCGCAGTCGTACGGAGCAGTTCCGAATTACCTGGTCTGGGCGATCCTGATCACCGTCGCCTCGCTGTGCCTGTGCTGCGTCGTCGGCACGATTCCGGGCGTGGTGGCGATCGTGTTCGCCGCCCAGGTCAACAGCAAGCTGTCGGCGGGCGACCGCGCCGGCGCCGAGAACGCGTCCAAGCAAGCCAAGCTGTGGTGCCAGATCACCACCGGCCTGTGCATCCTGGGCCTGCTGATCAACATCGGCATGCGCATCGCCGGCTACGACGGCGCGCAGTACTGGAAGAACTGGGCCGAGCAGATGGAGCGTCGCTGATCCGCAGCGGCGGCCGCTCGAACATGCGCGTGATGCCCTCGCCCCTGCAATCCCGCCCCGCGCTGACCGCCACCGCGGTCATCACGGTGGCGCTGGGCGTGTGGCTGCTGCGCGCGTTCGATCCGAACACGGCGGGAAGCTGGTTCCCGTCGTGTCTGTTCCACGACATCACCGGCTGGTATTGCCCCGGTTGCGGCATCACCCGCGCCCTGCATGCGCTGGTGCATTTCGACCTGTGGCGCGCGCTGGCGATGAATCCATTGCTGGTACTGAGCCTGCCCTTGCTCGCGCTGATGGCGCTGCAGGGAGCCTTGCAGCGCGTGCTGCTGCCCGGTGGCATCGCCCGCCTCGCCTTCGATGGCCGCTGGTGGATCGGCGCGTTGCTGCTGTTCGGCATCGTGCGCAACCTGCCGAGCTTCGAGTGGCTCGCGCCCGGCGGGTTGCTTTAAGGCAAGTTACCGGTCGGCGACTGCATCAGCGGCGGGCGAACCGCTGGCCCACGCCACTTACGCGACGAAGCCCGCGATCACGAACAGCGCCAGCACCGCCAGCCACACCAGCAGGCTGCGCCACACCAGGCTCATCGCATCGCGCAGTTCGGGCAGGTCGGTCGCGGTCATGACCGTGCTGGGCGAAGGCGGCGGCGTGGCGACAACGCCGTTGTCGTCCGCATAGTCCGCGGCTTCCTCGGCCAGTTCGGTGCGCACGCTGGCGCGCCCGGCGGCGTCGAGAAAGCGGTGATCCAGGGTGAATGCCGCACCGCCGGCTTCGCGCCATGCGCCCAGGACGGTATCGAAGTTGCCCACCAGCGCGAGCGCCAGCGTGAGCAGTTGCGCGACGGGCCAGTCGAGCAGCTTGAGCAGGGTGGCCGCGCCGGCGCGGGTTTCCATCGGCAGCTTGCGCGCATAGGCGCCTTCGCCGGACAGCGCGACGAGGCGATAGAGCAGCGCGCCGCACGGTCCGAGCACGAGGAACCAGAACAGCACCCCGAACCAGCGGCGCAGCGCATTCTGGAACACCGCCGACACCAGCGCGCCGCCATCGATGGTGAGCGGCGGCGCGTCGGGCCACAGCCTGGCCATCGCTTCGCGCCGGGTCGCGGCATCGGGGGCATCCACGATCGCGTCGATGTCGAGGTCGAGGTCGCGCGGCCCCCATGCATAGAACAGCACGGCGACGGCGAACAGCACGCCGACCAGGCCGTACAGCGGATGCCGCAGCGCGAGCTGGAACAACAGCACCGCGAGCAACGGCGGCGCCAGCGCGAGTGCGATGCCCCAGCGGCCGCGCCAGAAGCTGCCTTCCGGGAACTGGGCATCGAGCCAGTCGAGCCAGCTGGCGTACCAGTCGAAGTGGCGCACCGCGGCCGCGAGCGACTGCGCCATGTGGCCGATGACCAGGGCGGCGACTACGGCGAGCAGGGTGACGGCCATGGACGGATCCTTGCGGACGGTCGCTCGACGAGCGGGGCGGACGGCGCGTCCAATTCTAGCCGGTCGCTTGCCCTACCTGCCTGGACCAACGCGGGCGGAGCGTCATAGTGGACATCGCGACGGTGGCGGACATGCCGCGTGCGCTCAGCGCACGCCCTCCGCCCACAGGTCGATCAGCCAGCGCGCGATCGACAGCCGCGGCGACACCAGCAGGCCGGTGCCATCGTCGCGGGCGGGGTCGGCTTCGCGCGCCTGCGCTTCGCGGACTTCCTCGCGGGTGAACCAGCGCGCGTCCTCGAGCTCGTCGCTGCTGCGCGGCGTATCCGGATGCGCGTCGGCGACGAAGCCGAGCATCAGCGAACTCGGGAACGGCCACGGCTGCGAGCCGAGGTAGCGGCACGACTTCACGCGCACGCCGGTTTCCTCGAGCACTTCGCGGGCGACGGTGTGTTCGAGCGATTCGCCCGGCTCGACGAAGCCGGCGATGGTCGAGTAACGGCGCGCCGGCCAGCTGTTCTGGCGGCCGAGCAGCAGGCGTTCGCCATCGCTGACGGCGACGATCACCGCGGGATCGGTACGCGGGTAGTGCTCGGCCCTGCACTGCGTGCACGTGCCCAGCCAGCCACCGCGCGAATACACCAGCGCGCCACCGCAGACGCCGCAGTGGCGATGGCGCTGGCGCCAGTGCTGCACGGCGCGCGCCTGTGCGAACACCGACGCTTCGAAGTGTGGCCAGTGCGTGGCGGCGCTGCGCAGGTCGGTGCGTTGCGGCGCCTGGAATGCGGTGAGCGCGGCATCGAGCGCGAACCAGGCCTGGTTGTCGGGATCGACGCCGAGGAAGACCGCGGCACCCACGCCACCGGGCCCTTCGCTCAGGCGCGCACCGGTAGGCGCGAGCAGGCGACGCTGGTCGTCGGCGAAGGCATGGCCGTTCTCGTCGAGCAGCACGATGCGCGCCTGCGGCCACAGCCGCGTCAGCGCGTCGTCGTCGGTGCGCAGGTGGTCGGCGCGGTCGAGCGCGGCGCGGACGGCGTCGGTTTCAACGAAGGCGAACGGGGATGCGGGCATCGGGCGATTCGCGACGTTAGGGTGCGCGGATTATCGGCGATGGAGGGATGGCCGGTGCGACCAGGGTCGCGCCCTCATCGGCCTTGCTTCGCGACGCCTCGCGCCAATGGCGACGCCGCCAGGGATAGCCGTCCTTACGCCGAGAACGAGGACCCGCACCCGCAGGTCGTCTTCGCGTTCGGATTGCGGATCACGAACTGCGCGCCATGCAGGCTCTCGGTGTAGTCGACTTCCGCGCCCATCAGGTACTGCAGGCTGAGCGGATCGACCAGCAGGGTCGTGCCATCGGTGCGCACGGCAAGGTCATCCTCGCCCTGCTGCTCGTCGAACTCGAAGCCGTACTGGAAGCCGGAGCAGCCGCCGCCCTGGATGTACACGCGCAACTTGAGGTCGGGGTTGCCTTCCTCCGCGATCAGTTCGCGCACCTTGGCGGCGGCGGCGGAGGTGAACTGCAGCGGGCGCTCGAGCGCCTGGTAGTCGGGCGCGAGGGTTTCGACGGGGGTGATGCTCTGGCTCATGCCCCCAGAATGGGGCGCGGGCGCCGTGCATTCAACCCAATGGGCCTGACCAGGCCTATTCGGCCACGGTCTGGCCGCGCACCGCCTCGGCCCAGGTGAACGATTGCTCGATCGGCGCGCCCGAGCGCGGCTGCAGCCGCACCGTGACCTTGGCCGGGGTCACGTCGGCGGGCAGGAAGACATCGCCTTCCACCTGCTGGAAGTATTTGAACGAATACACCACGCCCGGCGCGGCGGACTGCTGGCGCAGGTCGGTCCAGGCCAGCTTCTGCAGCTTGCCGCCGCGCGTGGCTTCGACCGAGAGCGTCAGCACGCCTTCGCTGATCGCGCCGCGATTGAGGTTCTGGGTCAGCGTGCTGGTGAAGTGCCAGGCCGAGCCGTTCTGCTGCTGCATCTTCAGCGCGTGCACGGTGAGGCCGCGACGCTGGGCCGTAGCGCCGACGAGGCGCTCGTAGAAGGCGACATCGGCTCGGAGGCCGGCGATTTCCTCGTCGCGATCGGCCAGCGCGCCCTGCAAGTCGCGATTGGCGTCGCGGCTGATCTGGTCGGAGCGGGTGAGCGTGGCGACGCGCTGGCGCAGCTGTTCGGCTTCGTCCTGCAGGTTGCCTGTCTCGCGGCGGAGCGTGGCGATCTGCGCGCGCGGATCGCCCGAAACCGGCGAGAACACCTGCCACAGGCCCCAGCCGCCGAAGGCGAGCGCGGCGAGGAAGAGCAGGCCCATGACGAGGACGCCCCAGTGCTCGCCCAACCAGGAAGTTTGCTGGCGTTGATACATGCGCCGAGATTAGCCGCATCGGCCGCCGCCGGTGTGTGCCGGCGGTAACGCTGTGGCCAGCAGCCCGGACCGGGCCGCGCGAGGTTCAGGCGACGGCCACGTCCGGCGTGATCGGCGTGACGTTGTCATGCACGGCGACGGTCTCGGTATGGATCAGGCGGCCGGTCAGGGTGGAGCCGGCGATCATCTCGATCACCTTGTAGTGCACGTTGCCATTGACCCGGGCCTTGGGGTGCATCTCGACCAGTTCGCCATGGGCATCGCCGACCAGCTGGCCGTTGATGACGACGTTCGGCGCGCGCACTTCGCCTTCGATCACGCCGGATTCGGCGATGGTGACCTGGGCGGGCTCGCCGTTGCTGGCGATGACCTTGCCGATGATGCGGCCCTCGACGTACAGGCCGCCGGCGAAATGGAAATCACCGCGGATGACCACCTGCGGGCCGATCAGGGTATCGACCTGGCCGGGGGCGACGGTCGACTTCTTGTCTTTCTTGAACATGGTTTTCCCCAATTGAAGGAACCGTCCCGGGCAGTGGAACGTCCGGCGCCGGCGCGGCGCGCATGAACCGCGGCGCAGCAGCCACCCGGGCCGGACCGGGCGGCAATCCCCTTCCCCTATACTCGCGGCGGAGTCGGCGAGCCTATTTTATTGGGAGACGGCCATGTCGGATGCGCACCTGTTCGCAATTGGCGTCGTGCTGGCCTGGTTGGCGGGCATCCGCGTCTACCTCACGGTGTTCGGGGTCGGCCTGGCCGGGGCCCTGGGCTGGCTGGAGCTGCCGACCGCCCTGCAGGTAACCCAGTCGCCGTGGGTGATCGGGGTCTCCGGCGCCCTGGCCGCGGCCGAGTTCTTTGCCGACAAGATCCCGGGCGTGGATTCGGGCTGGGACCTGCTGCACACGCTGCTGCGGGTGCCGGCGGGCGCGTTCCTGGCGGCGGCCACGCTGTCGCCGGACGGGCACCTGGGCGCTGGCGCGCTCGCTGCCGGTGCCGGCGTCGCCCTCACCAGCCATGCGCTGAAGGCGGGTTCGCGTGCCCTGCTCAACACCTCGCCGGAACCGGTCACCAACTGGACCGCATCGGTAACCGAGGACGTGGCCACCGTGGGCGGACTGGCCCTGGTGTTCGCGCATCCGTGGCTGGCGCTGTCGATCGTGGTGTTCATCACCGCGGTCTTCGCGCTGGCGTTGTGGTGGGCTTGGCGCAAGCTGTTCCGGCGGCGGCCGCCGGCCAATGGGGCGTCGACGGCCTAGCGTCGACCACGCACCGGGCACGCAAACGAAAAACGCCACCTCGCGGCGGCGTTTTTCATGGGCCCGGCGGTCGCGCTCAGCCTTCGATCTTCATCGCCAGGTAGTTCTGCTCGCCGACGCGGTCGATCAACGCGAGCTGCGTTTCGATCCAGTCGATGTGCTCCTCCTCGGATTCGAGGATGTCCACCAGCAGGCGGCGGCTGACCAGGTCCTTGATGCTTTCGCAGTAGGCGATGCCCTCGCGCAGCATGGGCAGGGCATCGAGCTCGAGGGCGAGGTCGCAGGTGAGCACTTCGCGCGGGCCTTCGCCGATGCGCAGCTTGCCAAGGTTCTGGAAGTTGGGCAGCCCCTCGAGGAACAGGATGCGCTCGGCCAGCTTGTCGGCGTGCTTCATCTCGTCGATCGACTCGTGGTACTCATGTTCGGCGAGTTCCTTGAGCCCCCAGTTCTTCAGCATCCTGGCGTGCAGGAAGTACTGGTTGATGGCAATCAACTCGTTGTAGAGCGCCTTGTTGAGGTATTCGATGACCTTGGCGTCGCCCTTCATGGCGGTGCTCCGTGCGGATTCGTTGCCGGACTCTAGTCCGGGCGCCGGCAAAGTGGCGAAACGCGAATCGAACGCATCCGCCGGACGGGGCTATGACCGCTAGGCGCCGGCGGGAACAATGAAGTCGCTGGAATCAGGCGGCCTGGGACAGGACCGGCAGTGGAAGCTCGTGCACGGCGCGGGCTTCGTCGAGCAACTGCGCCGCCAGATCCAGGCAACTGCCGCAGGCCGCGCCGGCGCCGGTGCGCATGGTGAGTTCGGCCACACTGCGGCATCCGGCCTCCGCGGCCTGGCGGATGTCGCGATCGGTGACTCCGTTGCAGATGCAGACGTACATGGCGGATCTAATGATCGCAGCCGGGTCGGCCGCGGCGATATTCCGCCATGGATGAGAATGATTGTCAATTAGACGAGGGCTCAGACCCGCCGCGGGCCTGCGAATCCGCCCGCGAGCGCGGCCGCAGGCGGTTGCGGCCGGAGTTGCGGCGCGGATCGCGCACGAGGTCCGGCCCCGGCATCGGCACCGCCTGTACCCCGGCGACCTGGCGCGCCACCGGGGCGAGATGGCGCAGGGCGCTGCTGTACACGCCGCGCTTGAAGGTCACCACATGCTCGACGGGGTACCAGAAATCGACCCAACGCCAGTGGTCGAATTCGGGCTTGTCGGTCAGGTCCAGGCGCAGGTCGCTCTCCTGCCCCATCAGCTGCAGCAGGAACCAGACCTGCTTCTGTCCGATGCACACGAGGCGGTCCTGGCGGCGGATCGCGCGTTGCGGCAGGCGGTAGCGGAGCCAGCCGGGGGTGGCGCCGAGGACCTCGACATGTTCTGGCAACAGGCCGGTTTCTTCGCGTAATTCGCGATACATGGCCTCCAGCGGCGTCTCGTCGCTGTTCATCCCGCCCTGTGGGAACTGCCAGCCGTCACGATGCACGCGGCGGGCCCAGAACAGCCGGCCGTCCGGATGCATCAACACAATGCCGACGTTAGGTCGGTAACCGTCCGGATCGATCACGATGCGGACTCCAACTAATGCACTGCGACCGACTCTGCCACGCGGCCCCGCGGCGGACAAGCAAGGCGGCGAAGGATTGACGGGAGCTGGCCGAGCCGGAATAATTCGCGGCTCGCTGCGGGAATCGCATCCGCGTGGCTATGTAGCTCAGCCGGTTAGAGCACAGCACTCATAATGCTGGGGTCGGTGGTTCGAGTCCACCCATAGCCACCATTCCTCCAGTCAAGAAAAAGCCCCGCCGAAGCGGGGCTTTTTCGTATCCGGTCGCCATGCCGGTTTCAGTCGCGCTTCGCACGGGCGAACGCCGCCGCCAGCGCGTTGTTGGCCGGCGCCGGCGTCGAACTGCGATGGTCGCGCGGACCCCGGCGATCGTCGCGACCACCACGCGGCGCTTCGGATGATTTCGCGTCGCGCTGCGCCGGAACCGCATCATCGAGTCGCCGCGTCAGGGCGATGCGCTTGCGCGCCACATCGACTTCGAGCACGCGCACCTTGACGATGTCGCCGGCTTTCACCACGTCGCGCGGGTCCTTGACGTACTTGTCGGACAGCGCCGAGATGTGGATGAGGCCGTCCTGGTGCACGCCGATGTCGACGAACGCACCGAACGCGGCGACGTTGCTGATAACGCCTTCGAGGATCATCCCGACCTTGAGATCCTTGATCTCCTCCACGCCCTCGGCGAAGCGGGCCGCCTTGAACTCAGGGCGCGGATCGCGACCGGGCTTTTCCAGTTCCTTGAGGATGTCGCGCACCGTCGGCACGCCGAACTTCTCATCGACGAACTGCTCCGGCTTGAGCCCACGCAGCAGCGGCGCGTCACCGATCAGTTGCTTCACCTCGCGCCCGCACTGCTTCAGGATGCGCTCGACCACCGGGTAGGCTTCCGGGTGGACCGCGGACGCATCCAGCGGCTGCTCGCCACCGGCGATGCGCAGGAAGCCCGCGCATTGCTCGAAGGTCTTCTCGCCCAGGCGCGGCACTTTGAGCAGCTCCTTGCGGCTCCTGAATGCGCCATTGGCGTCGCGGTAGACGACGATGTTCTCCGCCACGGTGGACGACAGGCCGGACACGCGGGTCAGCAGTGCGGCGGAGGCGGTATTCACGTCGACGCCGACCGCATTCACGCAGTCCTCGACTTTCGCATCCAGGGCGCGCGCAAGCCGGAACTGATCGACGTCGTGCTGGTACTGGCCGACGCCGATCGCCTTGGGTTCGATCTTCACCAGCTCGGCAAGCGGATCCTGCAGGCGGCGCGCGATGGATACGGCGCCGCGGATCGAGACGTCGAGGTTCGGGAACTCTTTGGCCGCGAATTCCGACGCCGAATACACCGACGCGCCGGCTTCGGACACGACGATCTTCTGCATCTTCAGTTCCGGGGCGAGCTTGATCAGGTCGCCCGCGAGCTTGTCGGTCTCGCGCGAGGCGGTGCCATTTCCGATCGAGATCAGCTCGACGCCGTGCCTGGCGCACAGCGCGCGCAGCGTGTGCAGCGACTGGTCCCACTGGCGCCGCGGTTCGTGCGGATAGATCGTGTCATGCGCCAGCAGCTTGCCGGTGCTGTCGACCACCGCGACCTTCACGCCGGTGCGCAGGCCGGGGTCCAGACCGAGCACGGCCTTGGGGCCCGCGGGCGCGGCGAGCAGTAGGTCCTTGAGGTTGTGGCCGAACACGTCGATCGCTTCGGCCTCCGCCTTTTCGCGCGCCTGTGCGAACAGGTCGAGCAGCAGGTGCAGGTGCAGCTTGGCCTTCCAGGTCAGTCGGCACGTGTCCTGCAGCCATTTGTCGGCGGGACGCCCCTGCGACTTCACGCCGACGTGGTGGGCGACGCGGCCTTCGGCCAGCAGATGGCCGGCATCGGCGTCGCTGCCCGGATCGAGATCGAGGAACAGGATCTCCTCGCGGCGCGCGCGGAACAGGGCGAGCAGGCGGTGCGAGGGAATCTTCGCCAGCGACTCGCTGTGGTCGAAGTAGTCGCGGTACTTCGCGCCGTCGTTCTCCTTGCCTTCGGCCACGCGCGCGCGGATCACGCCGACCTCGTGCAGCCAGTTGCGCAGGTCGCCGACCAGCGCGGCGTCCTCGCCCCAGCGCTCCATCAGGATCGCGCGCGCGCCGTCGAGCGCGGCCTTGGTGTCGGCGACGCCCTTCTCGGCATCGATGAATGAAGCGGCGAATTCGTCCGGTGTCTGCATCGGATCGGCGAGCAGGCCGTCGGCGAGCGGCTCCAGCCCGGCCTCGCGCGCGATCTGCGCCTTGGTGCGGCGCTTGGGCTTGTACGGCAGGTACAGGTCCTCCAGGCGCGATTTCGAATCGGCGCCGAGGATGTCTGCACGCAGCTCGTCGGTGAGCTTGCCCTGCTCCTCGATGCTGGCCAGCACCGCGGCGCGGCGGTCCTCGAGTTCGCGCAGGTAGGTCAGGCGTGTCTCGAGGTTGCGCAACTGGGTGTCGTCGAGGCCGCCGGTCACTTCCTTGCGGTAGCGCGCGATGAAGGGAACGGTGGCGCCTTCGTCGAGGAGCGCGATGGCGGCCTGGGCCTGGGCGGGTTGCGCGCCGATCTCGGCGGCGATGGTGGAAGCGATCTGGCGGGCGAGCTGCGGGGAAATCTCGGGCATTGCGTCGTTCGGCATCGTTGCTGCGGGAATGCCGGCCGATTGTGGCAACGTGTCCGCCGCGGCGTAAGCATTGACATTCCGCGGGGCACACGCCGGGCGCACCCCGGCGCGCGATCGGGCGCGCCTGTAAAATTGGCGCATGGATATCTTCAAGGTCTTTACCCTCGAAGCCGCACACCGGCTGCCCAACGTGCCCGAGGGCCACAAGTGCGCGCGCCTGCATGGGCACTCGTTCCGGGTCGAGGTGCACCTGCGTGGCGAGATCGGTGCGCAGACCGGCTGGGTAATGGACTTCGGGGATGTGAAAACGGCCTTCCAGCCGCTCTTCGACCAGCTCGACCACCACTACCTCAACGACATCCCCGGACTGGACAACCCGACCAGCGAACGCCTGGCCGTCTGGATCTGGGACCGCCTGAAGCCGGGCCTGCCGCTGCTGAGCGAGGTCGTGGTCCACGAGACCTGCACCTCGGGTTGCCGTTACCGCGGGCCGTAATCTCGCGGCCCCCGGCTGCCCCCCCCCCCCCCCCCCGCAAGCTCCTCCTGAACGGTCACTCGGCTGTCATTCCGCCGTTGTTGCAATGCAACAAAAAGCGGTTTATGCTGCGCCGCACAATCGGTCTTCGGACCATTGCCACCCACAGGAGCCGCCATGTACCAGTTCAACGAACAGTTTGCCGCCGCCTCGCGCCAGTTCGCAGACACGGCCGCCCAGATCAACAAGATCGCTCTCGAGAACGTCGAGGCCGTTTTCGGCCTGCAGCTCGGCGCGATCCAGGACCGCGCCAACGCCACCTTCGCCTTCTTCGGCGAAGCCAGCCAGGCACGCGACCTCGACGCCCTCAAGACCCTGCTGCCCAAGGGCGTGCAGATCGCCCGCGAGAACGTCGAGCGCGCCGTCGCGGTGGGCCAGGACGTCTACGGCCGCACCCTGAAGGCCAACGAAGCCATCGGCCAGATCGCCAAGGCCCAGCTCGAAACCGTCGCCGCCAAGACGCAGGCTTCGGTCGAGGAAGCCACCGACAAGGTGGTCAAGGCTGCCAAGGCCAAGTAAGCGCAAAGTCTCTCTCTCCACCCCCGTGGAACAAACGACCCGGTAGTCCTGCTACCGGGTTTTTTGTGCCTCGCCGCCAACGTTGGTCAATTGCTCACATTTTGAATCTGGTTCAAAATTTGCGCCCTTCCCCCGCCGACCACGCTGATGGGTACCAAGGAACGCCGCCAGCGCGATCTCGCCGCGCGCGAACAACGTTTCCTCGACTGCGCCCAGGAGCTGATCCAGCGCGATGGGCTGCTGAGCCTGCAGATGTCGCGCATCGCCGAGGAGTGCGACTACGCCGTCGGCACGCTTTACCAGCACTTCGCCAGCAAGGAGGACCTGCTGGTGGCGCTGGCCACGCGCAACTGCATGAGCCGGGTCGAACTGTTCACCCGCGCGGCCAGATGGCAGGGCCCCACCCGCGAACGCATGCTCGCCATCGCCATTGCCGACCTGATGCTGGTCCGCGAGCGTCCTGAATTCTTCCGGCTGTCGCAGTACGTGTTCACCGACGTCATCTGGCACGCCGCCTCGCCCGCCGCGCGCCTACGCTCGCTGGAGGCCGGCGCCCCGATCGGCGCCCTGATCGAAGGGATCGCCGACGACGCCATCCGCGCGGGCGACCTCCCCTCCACCACCGGCCTGGCCCCGCGCGCCCTGACCATCGGCCCATGGACGCTGTGCATGGGCATGCATACCTTGGTGCATGCCGAGGGCGTGCTCGAGCGCCATGATCCAGGCGAGCCCTACCGGCTCCTGATCAAGCACCTGCAGCACCTGCTCAACGGTTATGGCTGGCAGCCGCTGTTCGACGTCTCCGACGAAGCGGCCATCGACGCGCAGCTGGCGCGCATCAGCCGCGAGGTCTTCGATTCACCTGCACCGCCGCTGGGCGGCGTACCGCACTCCCACAAGGAAGCAACCTGATGGCCAGGCACGACTCCCCGCGCATTTCCGCACCGCGCACGCCTTCCACCCGCAAACGCATGTTCTGGATGCTGCTGATCACGCTGCTGGTATTTGGGCTGGTCTTCGGCGTCAAGGCGTTCTTCGCCGCGCAGACCAACAAGTTCTTCGACAACATGCCGCAGCCGCCGGCGACCATCAGCGCCGGCGTCGCGCAGCAGCAGACCTGGCGCGACACGGTGGAAGGCGTGGGCACGCTGGTTGCCGTCAATGGCACCCAGGTGACCACCGAATCGCCGGGCGTGATCAGCGAGATCCATTTCAATCCGGGCGACAGCGTCCGCGCCGGCGCGGTGCTGCTGCAGCTCAACGCCTCGACCGAAGTGGCGACGCTGAAGTCGCTGGAAGCCACCGCGCGCCTGACCGCGATCCAGAGCCAGCGCTATCACGAGCTGGCCGCGACCAAGCTGGTGTCGCGCGACGAAGCCGACAAGCGCGCCGCCGATGCCGCCACGGCGCGCGCGCAGGTCGACGCACAGCGCGCGCTCGTCGCGCGCAAGACGATCCGCGCCCCGTTCTCCGGCGTGCTCGGCATCCGCAAGGTCAACCTCGGCCAGTACGTGAATCCCGGCGACGAATTGGTCAGCCTGCAGGAACTGGATCCGATCTACCTCAATTTCACCCTGCCCGAGCAGCGCCTGCCGGCGATCCAGCAGGGCTCGGTGGTGAACGTGCAGGTGGATGCCATGCCGGGACAGAAGTTCCAGGGCACCATCACTTCGGTGGAACCGCAGGTCGACCCGCAAACGCGCAACTTCCAGGTACAGGCGACGCTGCGCAATCCGGCCAACAAGCTGCGGCCCGGTACCTTCGCGCGCGTGACCTTCGACCAGGGCGGCGAACAGCGCGTCGTGGTGGTCCCGCAGACCGCAATCAGCTTCAACCCGTACGGCAATTCCGTGTACGTGATCAGCGAGGCGCCGGCCCCGGCCAAGGCCGATCCGGCCAAGGCGAAGAACGAAGGCGCGGCGCCGGGCCCGACCCTGGTCGTGAAGCAGCGCTTCGTGAAGACCGGCGCGACCCACGGCGACCTGATCGCGATCACCGAAGGCCTCAAGCCGGGCGAACGCGTCGCCACCAGCGGCCTGCTCAAGCTGCGCAACGACGCCACCGTGATCATCAACAACAGCGTGCTGCCAACGTCCGACAAGACGCCGACGCCGGCGAACCGCTGACCGCACTTCCTCGCCGTCACGCTGCGCCCGGCGCGGAGTGACGGCAACAGTAGCGCCACCCCACCAAGGCCGCACGATGAAATTCACCGACATCTTCATCAAGAAACCCGTGCTGGCGCTCGTCGTCAGCTTGTTCATCCTGCTGCTCGGGCTACGCGCGGGCACGTCATTGAACGTGCGCCAGTACCCCGAGCTGCAGAACGCCGTCATCAACGTCAGCACCACCTACTTCGGCGCCGACGCGGACCTGATCCAGGGCTTCATCACCACCCCGCTGGAGCGCGAGGTAGCCAGCGCCGAAGGCATCGACTACCTGGTGTCCAGCAGCACCGCCGGCGTGTCGTCGATCCAAGCCTACATCCGCCTCGACCACAACGCCAACGACGCACTCACCGAGATCGCGGCCAAGGTCAACAAGCTGCGCGGCCAGCTGCCGCCGGAATCGGAAGACCCGGTGATCGAACTGCAGCAGGGCGAGCAGATCGCGGCGATGTACCTGTCGTTCGACAGCACCCTGCTCGACAACAACCAGATCACCGACTACCTGGTGCGCGCGGTCGAACCCAAGCTCGCCACGATCCAGGGCGTACAGCGCGCGGAAGTGATCGGCAGCGGCACCTTCGCCATGCGGGTGTGGATGAAGCCGGATCGCATGACCGCGCTCAAGGTCACCGCCAGCGACGTCTTCACCGCGCTGCAGTCGAACAACGTGCTGTCGGCGCTGGGCCAGACCAAGGGCCAGATGGTCTCCATCGACCTCACCGCGCGCACCGACCTGCGCACGCCGGAGGAATTCAAGCAGCTGGTGATTCGCTCGCAGGACGGCGCGATCGTGCGCCTGGGCGACGTCGCCGACGTGGTGCTGGGATCGGAAAGCTACGGCTCCTCGGTGTCGATGAACGGCCGCTCGGCGACGTTCATGGGCATCTACGTCGCGCCCGACGCCAACTCGCTCGACGTCATCAAGCAGGTGCGCGAGACCCTCGACCGCGACATCAAGCCGCAGCTGCCCGAAGGCCTGAGCGCCAGCGTCCCGTACGACAGCACCAAGTACATCGACGACGCCATCAACGAGGTGATCCACACCATCGTCGAGGCGGTGCTGATCGTGATCGTGGTGATCTACCTGTTCCTGGGCAGCTTCCGCAGCGTGCTGATCCCGGCGGTGACGGTGCCGCTGTCGCTGATCGGCGCGCTGTTCCTGATGCTGCTGATGGGCTTCACCATCAACCTGCTGACCCTGCTGGCGATGGTGCTGGCGATCGGCATCGTGGTCGATGACGCGATCATCGTGCTGGAGAACGTGCACCGGCATATCGAGGAGGGGATGAAGCCGTTCGATGCGGCCATACGCGGCGCGCGCGAACTGGCCTGGCCGGTGGTGGCGATGACCACCACGCTGGTCGCGGTGTACATCCCGATCGGCTTCCAGGGAGGCCTCACCGGCGTGCTGTTCACCGAGTTCGCCTTCACCCTGGCGGGCGCGGTGCTGCTCTCGGGCGTGATCGCGCTGACCCTGACGCCGATGATGTGCGCCAAGATCCTCAAGGCGCACGAGCATGGCACAGGCAAGGGCAAGCTCGAGGTCTGGCTGGACACCCAGTTCGAGAAGCTGCGCGGTAGCTACGAGAAGCGCCTGCACAGCGCGCTGGCGACGAAATCGGTAATCGCGATCTTCGGCCTGCTCGTGTTCGTCTCCTGCGCCTTCCTCTACATGGGCTCGCCCAAGGAACCCGCCCCCGCGGAGGACCAGGGCTTCATCTTCTCGTTCTCATCGGCCGACCCGGCCTCCACGCTCGACTACGTGGAGCGCTACACCGCCGAGCTGACCAAGATCGGCAAGGAGACCAAGGAGAACGAGAATTTCTTCCTGATCAACGGCGGCGCCGGCACCAACACCGCGATCGCCGGCTTCGTGCTGAAGCCGTGGGGCGAGCGCGACCGCACCACCCAGCAGGTCCTCGACCAGACGATCCAGCCGGAACTGTCGAAGATCACCGGCCTCAACGTGTTCGCGCAGGTGCCGCCCGCGCTGCCCAGCGCCGGCGGCGGCGGTGGCGGCGGCGAGTTCGTGATCGGCGGCACCGGCTCGCTGACGCAGCTGCAGGAGCTGGCCGACGCGGTGCTGGCCAAGGCCCGCGAGAGCAAGCGTTTCATCTTCCTCGACAAGGACCTGAAGATCGACAAGCCGCGCGTGGAGGTGCTGGTCGACCGCGACAAGGCGGCACTGCTCGGCATCGACATGCGCACGCTGTCGGCGGACATGTCGGCGATGCTGTCGGGCGGCTATGCCAACCGCTTCGCCCTGCAGAACCGCTCCTACCGCGTGATCCCGCAGGTGCAGCGCAGCGACCGGCTCAACGCCAGCGACCTCACCAACTACTACACGCGGACCAAGGACGGCGACCTGATCCCGCTGTCCACGATCGTGACGCTGAAGGAATCGGCGCAACCCGAGCAGCTCAAGCGCTTCCAGCAGCTCAACGCGGTCTCGATCACGTTCGCGCCGCGGCCGGGCGTGAGCAAGGGCGAGGCGCTGTCGATCCTGGAGGGCGCGGCCAAGGAGGTGCTGCCGCAGGGCTACAGCGTCGACTACGCCGGCGAATCGCGCCAGTTCAAGCAGGAGGGCCAGGCGATGCTGATGACCCTGGCGCTGGCGATCATCGTGATCTTCCTGGTGCTGTCGGCACAGTTCGAGAGCTTCCGCGACGCAATCATCATGCTGCTGACGGTGCCGATGGCGATCTGCGGCGCGTTGCTGGTGCTCAACATCCTGGCGATCCTCAACGGCATCCTCGGTTTCATGGGGATGGCGGGATTCCCCGGCATGAGCATCAACATCTACACCCAGGTCGGCCTGGTGACGCTGGTGGGCGTGATCTCCAAGCACGGCATCCTGATCGTGGAGTTCGCCAACAAGCTGCAGATCGAACAGGGCCTGGGCAAGCGCGAAGCGATCGAGCAGGCCGCCGGCATCCGCCTGCGTCCGGTGCTGATGACGACCGCGGCGCTGGTGTTCGCCATGGTGCCGCTGCTTATCGCCAGCGGCGCCGGCGCCGCCGCGCGCTTCTGCATGGGCCTGGTGATCGCCGCCGGCATGCTGATCGGCACGATGTTCACCCTGTTCGTGCTGCCGGCGTTCTACCTGTACCTGGCGCAGGACCAGAGCAAGCGGCGCGAGGCGAAGGCGGCGGAAGGCGAGCCCGCGCTGCCGCCCACGCCGGAAGCCGGCTAAGCCACACCGGATCACGGAACGGGTGCAGCGATGCGCCCGTTCTGCTTTGCGAGAAGCCGGTGTCAGTCCGGTACGACCAGGTGCGTCGCCATCGCCCGCGGATCAGGTGTCGCCGCATGGGGCAGTCGACCCCAGCACGGCGCGGGCAATACGCGCTGCAGGATGGCGAAGTTGTCGTCCATGCGCGCCATGCCCGGATCGATGTCATTCGCGATCCAGCCGAGCAGCCGCGCGCCATCGGCCTCGATCGCGCGCGCGGTGAGGCGCGCATGGTTGATGCAGCCCAGCCGCAGGCCGACCACCATCACCACCGGCAGGTCCAGCGCACGCACGACGTCCAGCTGGTCGAGGCTCGGGGTCAGCGGCGCCGCCCAGCCACCCACGCCCTCGACCACCACGGCATCGGCCATCGCGGCGAGGCGCCCGTAGGCCGCGGCGATCGGCGGCAACGAGACGGTGATGCCGGCGTCGGCCGCGGCGAGTTCCGGCGCCAGCGGATTGGGCAGCGCGAACGGATTCACGTCGGCGTACCCGGGCACTGGCGCGCTGGCCTGCTGCAAGGCCAGCGCATCTTCGTTGCGCCAGCCTTCGGCCGTGGCTTCGCAGCCGCTCGCCACCGGCTTCATCCCCACCGCGCGCAGGCCGCGCGCGCGCAACGCATGCAGGAGCGCGGCGCTGGCGACCGACTTGCCGATGCCGGTGTCGGTGCCGGTCACGTAGAGAGAATTCAGCGTCATGGGCCGGCATCCTAGCCGCCGCGGCCCGGCTGATACACTGCCGGCATGACCTTCACCGCCTCCCAGCTCAACGGCAGCAAGGCCGAGCAGTACGCGCAGCTCCTCGAGCAGGCGCACGGGCTACTCGCCGGCGAGCGCGACCGCATCGCCAACGCCGCCAACCTGTCGGCGCTGGTCTACCACGCGCTGCCGGCTCTCAACTGGGTCGGGTTCTATTTCTTCGACGGCCGCGAGCTCGTGGTCGGCCCGTTCCAGGGCCTGCCGGCTTGCGTGCGCATTCCGCTCGACAAGGGTGTGTGCGGCGCCGCCGCGCGCACGCGCCAGACCCAGCGCGTGGCCGACGTGCACGCGTTCCCCGGCCACATCGCCTGCGACGCGGCCTCGCGCTCGGAGGTGGTGGTACCGCTATTCCGCGGCGACGAACTGGTCGGTGTGTTCGACCTCGACAGTCCCGAACCCGATCGCTTCGACGCCGACGACCAGCGCGGCCTCGAAGCCCTCGCCCAGGCCTTCATGGAATCCCTGTCATGACGACGGCGAAGATGCGCAACATCGGTCCGAAGAGCGCCGCGTGGCTGCGCCAGGTCGGACTGCGAACGCTCGAGGACCTGGCCGCGGTCGGCACGGTGGAGGCCTTCATGCGGGTCAAGCGCGCCGGCTTCAAGCCGGGGCTCAACCTGCTCTACGCGATCGAAGGCGCGCTGCTCGACTGCCACTGGCAGGAAGTGCCGGAGGAACGCCGCCAGGAACTGATCCTCGCCGCCGACGCCGCCACCGCGAAGCTGCCGCCGCCGCGCAACCGGCCTGCGGCCGGCCCGGTGACCACCACACAGATGAGCGAACCCGAATCCGACGCGGCGACATTTGGCGCGCTGTTCGATTCCCAGGAAGCCACCGGCGAAGCCGAAGACTGACGCGCGGAGCGCACGCCCCCGCCACCGGGGTTCCTGACGTAGTACTGGCTTCAGTGCTGCAGCTCCCGCCCGTTGCGGGTGGCGCTTCTCGCGCGCGCAACCCATAGGCGGGTATCGACGCAGGCGAAGCCGCGCACCTTCGCGATGGCCAAAGTCTCCATCAACTGGTCAATCACCGCCGCCGCCTCGCGGCTTGTGGACACCACGTTGCCGTCAAGCACCGCGAGTTCCACCGCTCGCGGATTGGGCTGACGCAATCTCGAGGCAACCGAGACGGCCGCAGCCACGAGCGGGGCCGCATGCGCAATGCGCCGGATGCAGGCAAGAAAGAAGGCCTCGCATGCGAGGCCTTCCTGAAGCACCAACCCGCTCCGGGTCAATGCTACGGCCGCATCGCCATCGCCAGCCCCGCGCGATGCTCCTGATGTTGCATCTGTGCCTGGACCTGGGCCGTTTGACAGTTCGCGTCCTGCGTCGCCAGCAAGTCGGTGCTGTGCACAACGGGCTGTACCGCGCTTTGTGCCTTGTCCACGCATACCAGATGGCGCGCCGGGTCGTGCAGGTATCCCTGCACCGCGAGCAATCCGTCGCCGCGCATGTTCACCAGCACGTGGTCGATGCGCCCTACGCCGCTCTCCCTAGCCTTCTGCGCGAGCGCCGCAGCGGTGTTGTCCACTTCCAATTCGTTGCGGAAGGTGCCCGCAGGCAACTGCCGCAGCCCGTGCTGCGCCTGCTGGTACAGCGCGTGGCTCGGGTGCGTCTTCTCCGACAGCAAGGGCGAGCGCTCGGCCCTGGTCAGTGCGGCGCGCGTGTCGTCGCCGACGATCCCATCAACGTGCAGGCCATGTGCGCACTGGAAGGCGCGCACCGCGTGCTCGGTCTTGCCTCCGAATTCGCCGTCGACCTTCAAGGGGTGGCCGTGGGGGGCGGTATAGCCGAGTGCTGTCAGCCGATCCTGCAATGCCCTAACGTCGGGCCCGCGTTCGCCATCGCGAAGGACTTCTTTGGGATTTGGCGCATGCGATTGTTGCCGGGGTACCGCACCGTCCAGCCGCCCTTCACGGAAATCCTCAACAAGGACACCGTTCTTCCGCAACAGCTCCTCTTGCGTCGCCAGCTCCACGAGCGCCGCCTTTTCGGCCCTTGCTCGCTTCAGCAGACCCGGCTGCCACTCAGGTGAGCTTTTGAACAGAGAAGCATTGTGGGCAATCTTGTAGTCCTGAACGGCCCCGACGATGTCAGTGTCCGACAACCGGGACACATTGCAGTCGGGTCCAAACCTCTCGGCGAGGCCTTTGGCAAATATTCGCGGCGTAAGCCCTCTGAATTGAACGGACGTACTCCACAACGCGTCCTGTACTGCGCGGCCCCGGTCCGACAGGTCGATGCCTGCGGATTTAAGGGCGGCAACTTGTTCACCGTAGTGTGACCTGCCAATGAAATCGTGCTGATCCTGAGCAAACCCGGGGTCCGACTTCGCAAGCTCCTTCCATTTGGCGTTGAAGGCCGGCGTCGTGGGGGTCAACCCCTTGAACCGATCGCCATACCGCGATTGATCCAAGTACTCCTGCAAGGTTCCCATCCTTGTCGACAGCTGGTAGGCGCCGTACGAAACGCCACCTCTATCTCCCTTGCCGGTCGAGATGACCCCGGCCCCGAGCCCACTCGACTCATAGCGGGCGGAAGTTTGCCCAAGGTGCCAACTCTCGACGACACGACGTGCTTCCTGGACTTTGTCGTTCATATCTGTCACTCCCTGACATTTGTTTCAGCCGATCGCCACTACCACTTAGTCCAACAGCGTTCTCTCCAACCGAGTCGCTCTTTCTGCCGTCCTCTTCAACGCACAGATGTTGGCCTCAATTCGCTGAGCCTGTCCTTCCACTTGCGCGTCCCAGCTACACACCGAATCCCTCTCGGAAATCCACTTCTTCTCTTCGTCCTTGAGCTCGCTCCTTTTGTGATCGGAAAGCTTTGCCATGACGTTTCGATACGCAGCGTTCAATCTGGCGTCTTGATACTCAAACTCCGCCACGACACAAGCTTGCATGGCCCACGTCGAGCCATCGTTGGATGCGGCGCATTCGTAGTACGAGTCGCGCAAGACTCTTTCGTTCGCGTTTGTCGTCGTGGCTGCACCGGTGGCTCCGCTGCCAGAGGAATGAAGCCTTGTCTGCGCGGTCGCCGGCTCCGGTTGAGTATCCGCTGTGGCATCTGGAGCGGTCGCTACCGGAGCGCCTGTCGCGGTGGAATCGCATGCGACCAACAGGATCGCCGCAAGTAGGGGTGGGATCGCTTTCGTAAACATCAGTTCAACTCCTTTTGATTACAAGTGAATGCAGCAGCCCGCCAGAATCGGCGGCACCCGTGCTGATAGAACGATTCGCCTGTCCAACTGGCCTGTCGATATTGTCGTCGGAGACGACTGTGGGACGTTCCATGTCCACCCCTTGGTTCGTGCACCTCGATGGGCGCGTACTGGCATCTTGCCACTGCACTTGCGCGCTTGCGAGCCGCCGTAACGGATCGGCGGCGATCGGGATATGGCTGAGCCGGTTAAGGCTCGCCTACGAGCTGATCCTCGCCGCCGACGCCGCCACCGCGCAACCGGCCCGCGGCCGGGCCGGTGACCACCACCACGCACGCGGTCGAAAGCGAGCGCGAAGATCCCGACGCCCTCGGCGAGCTGTTCGACGCCCCCGACGCCGCCGCGGACGACTGAGCGCTCGCGCGCGTTCGATGCAAAAAAGCCCGGGAATCCCGGGCTCGTTCTTGCGTGCCTGCGGAGCGCTTACTCCACCGTCACCGACTTGGCCAGATTGCGCGGCTTGTCGACGTCGGTGCCGCGCGCCAAGGCGGCGTGGTAGGCCAGCAGCTGCACCGGGATCGCGTGCACGATCGGCGACAGCACGCCGACGTGGCGCGGGGTGCGGATCACGTGAACCTGTTCGGATTCGCCGAACTGGCTGTCGGCATCGGCGAACACGAACATCTCGCCGCCGCGCGCGCGCACTTCCTGGATGTTCGACTTCACCTTCTCCAGCAGCGAGTCGTTGGGAGCGATCACCACCACCGGCATCTCGCTGTCGACCAGCGCGAGCGGGCCGTGCTTGAGTTCGCCGGCCGGGTAGGCCTCGGCGTGGATGTAGGAGATTTCCTTGAGCTTGAGCGCGCCTTCCAGGGCGATCGGATAGTGCATGCCGCGGCCCAGGAACAGCGCGTGCTGCTTGGGCGCGAAACGATCGGACCAGACGACGATCTGCGGCTCCAGGTTGAGCGCGTGCTGCACGCTGCCCGGCAGCTGGCGCAGGGCTTCCAGGTACTCGGCTTCCTGCTGCGCATCCAGGCGGCCGCGCAGCTTGGCCAGCGTGCAGGTCAGGGTGAACAGCGCGACCAGCTGGGTGGTGAAGGCCTTGGTGGAAGCCACGCCGATCTCGGCGCCGGCGCGGGTGTAGTAGACGAGGCGGCTGGCGCGCGGGATCGCGCTCTCGGGCACGTTGCAGATCGACAGCGTGCGGTCGTGGCCGAGCGACTTGGCGTACTTGAGCGCTTCCATCGTGTCGAGGGTTTCGCCCGACTGCGAGATGGTGACGATCAGCTGCTTCGGATTGGCCACCACGCTGCGGTAGCGGTATTCGCTGGCGATGTCGACCGCGCACGGCAGGCCGGTGATCGCCTCGATCCAGTAGCGCGCGGTCATGCCGGCGTACGAACTGGTGCCGCAGGCGATGATCTGCACGCCCTCGATGTCGGCCAGCACGCTTTCCGCGTCCTTGCCGAACAGTTCCGGCGAGAAGCCGCCGTTGTCCATCACCGCCTCGATCGTGTCGGCGATGGCGCGGGGCTGCTCGTGGATTTCCTTCTGCATGAAGTGGCGGTACGGGCCGAGCTCCAGCGAGGCGAGCGACACGTCGGAGACATGCACGTCGCGTTCGATCGCCTGGCCGTCGCCGTCGAAGATGCGCACCGAGTCCCGGGTGATTTCGGCGGTGTCGCCTTCCTCGAGGAAGATCACCCGGCGCGTGGCCTGCACGATCGCGGACACGTCGCTGGCGACGAAGTTCTCGCCTTCGCCCAGTCCGACCAGCAACGGGCAGCCCATGCGCGCGGCGACCAGTCGGCCCGGCTCCTTCCGGCTCACCACCGCCAGGGCGTAGGCGCCGTGCAGTTCGCGCACCGTGTGCTGCAGCGCGCTGAGCAGGTCGTCGCCGCCCTTGAGGTGGTGGTGGATGAGGTGCGCGATGACCTCGGTGTCGGTCTGCGATTCGAATTCGTAGCCGAGCTGGCGCAGGCGCTCGCGCTGCTCCTCGTGGTTCTCGATGATGCCGTTGTGCACCAGCGCGACGCCGTGGCTGATGTGCGGGTGGGCGTTGGCTTCGGTCACGCCGCCGTGGGTGGCCCAGCGGGTGTGGCCAATGCCGAGGCGGGCGCTGAAACGCTCGGCTTCGGCGGCGCTTTCCATCTCCGCGACACGGCCGGTGCGGCGCACGCGGCGCACGTCGCTGGCCGCGCCCTCGCCGTCGACGACGGCGATGCCGGCGGAGTCGTAGCCGCGGTATTCCAGGCGCTTGAGGCCTTCGATCAGGACCGGAACGACGTCGCGATTCGCGATTGCACCAACAATGCCGCACATAGGCTGGGGGAGTCCGCTGGAGAAGGCAGGCAGTTTAGCGCCAGCACCGCAGTCACCCCGCGGCCGGCGTTGCATCACAGCCAACGCATTCATGGAGTCGATCCGGTCTCGGCCAAGCCGCCGCCCGCTGTCCGCGCGGACATGGCGGTGTCCGTGCGGACACCCGGACACTGCGACAAACTCCTTACAAATCAATGATCTGAGATTGGCACGCGATCTGCTTAACAGAGGGTAGTCCTCTTCTTCCTGCAGACGCCCCATGAGCATCCGCGACACCTCCGCCCAGGATCGGCCCATTCACGGCGACAACGCCGCTGCCGCCCGCACGTCCTCGCCGCGCAAGCGCCGGGTGCTGTTCGCCGGCGCCGGGGTCGCCGCACTGGTGATCGTCGTCGGCTGGCTGCTCGCGGGCTGGACCGCCGGCGCGCGTTCGTTCGACGCCTCGCGCCTGCGCATCGCGCCGGTCACCCGCGGCGACCTGGTCCGCGACATCTCCGCCGACGGCCGGGTGATCGCGGCCAACAGCCCGACCCTGTACGCGATCGCCGGCGGCACCGTGACCCTGCAGGTCGTGGCCGGCGACAAGGTCAAGAAGGACCAGCCGCTCGCCGAGATCGACAGCCCCGAACTGCGCAGCAAGCTGGCGCAGGAGCAGGCGACGCTGGCCGGCCTGGAAGCCGAAGCCAGCCGCGCCGTGCTCGACGCGCAGATCACGCGTTCGACCGCGCGCAAGCTGCTCGACCAGGCGCAGATCGACCGCCTCGCCGCGCAGCGCGACCTCGAGCGCAACCAGCGCGCCTTTGAGGGCGGCGCGGTGGCGCAGATCGACGTGGCGCGCGCGCAGGACACGCTGAAGAAGGCCGACCTCGGCCTCGCCAGTGCGCGCAACGATTTCGGCCTGCTCGGCCAGGGCGCCGGCCTCGACATGCGCAACAAGCGCCTGCTCGCCGACCGCCAGCGCGCGGTGGTGAAGGAACTGCAGCGCCAGGTCGACGCGCTCACCCTGCGCGCGCCGTTCGATGGCCAGGTCGGCCAGGTGATGGTGGCGCAGCGCCAGAACGTCGCAATCAACGCCGCGGTCCTGAGCGTCGTCGACCTGGGCGTGTTCGAGGTCGAGATCAAGGTGCCCGAGAGCTTCGCGCGCGACCTCGCCATCGGCATGCCGGCGCAGGTTACCGGCCCGACCGGCACGCTGGACGCGGAAATCTCGGCGGTGTCGCCGGAAGTGGTGAACGGCGAAGTCACCGGCCGCCTGCGCTTCAAGCAGCAGCAGCCGCCGGGCCTGCGCCAGAACCAGCGCATGAGCGTGCGCATCCTGCTCGACACGCGCCGCAACGTGCTGATGGTCGAACGCGGCCCGTTCCTCGAACAGGGTGGCGGCAACAGCGCCTACGTGATGGACGGCAGCAGCGCGGTCAAGCGGCCCGTCCGCACCGGCGCGAGCAGCCTGGGCGCGGTCGAGATCCTCGGCGGCGTGCAGGAAGGCGACCGCATTGTGGTGTCCGGCGCCGACGGCTTCGGCGAATCCGACAAAGTCCGCATCACTGGAGAATGATCATGAGCCCGATCAACAAGTCTGCGACGCGCGGCAACTCGGCTTACCCGCAGCACGGGTTTCCGCGCACGTGGTCCGCGCTGGATCTGGCCGATGCCATCCCGCTGAAGCTGTCCGAGCGCCTCACCCTGGGGCTGGTCGCATTCGCGCCCGCCGAGGCCGCCGCCAACAGCCCGTTCGCGATGCCCGCCCCGCGCGCCTGGCGCCGCCGCTACCTGGCCGGCGCCGAACTTCCCGCTTTCGTCCGCGTGCGCTGAACCGCGCCCCTCATCGGAGAACCCTCATGAACACCCGCAAGTCCCCTTCCACGCAGTCACCGCTGCCGCAATGGTCGTCGCAGGACCTGGCCGATGCCGTTCCGCAGCGGCTGTCCGACCTGATCACGCCGGCGCTGCTGGATTTCGGCGCCGGCAATGCCGCGGCCAATGGTCTGGCGCTCTCGCCGTGGGCGTTCGACTGGCGCCGCCGCGCCGACCTGTCCGCCTTCCGCGTGCGCTGACGCGCGCTTTCGACCCCTTCAGACAGACAACGAGGAACCCGCCATGCTGCACATGCAAGCCGTCACCAAGGTCTACCGCACCGAGCTCGTCGAAACCCATGCCCTGCGTTCGCTCGACCTGCACGTGCGCGAGGGCGAGTTCGTCGCCGTCACCGGCCCGTCCGGCTCGGGCAAGACCACGTTCCTCAACATCGCCGGCCTGCTCGAGGAATTCACCGGCGGCACCTACCTGCTCGACGGCCAGGACGTGCGCGGACTGGCGGACGACGCGCGCAGCCGGCTGCGCAACCAGAAGATCGGTTTCATCTTCCAGAGCTTCAACCTGATCCCTGATCTCAACCTGTTCGACAACGTCGACGTGCCGCTGCGCTATCGCGGCTTCGCCGCGGCCGAGCGCAAGCAGCGGATCGAGAAGGCGCTGGCGCAGGTCGGCCTGGGCTCGCGCATGAAGCACTACCCGGCCGAACTCTCCGGCGGCCAGCAGCAGCGCGCGGCGATCGCGCGCGCGCTCGCCGGCACGCCGCGCCTGCTGCTCGCCGACGAACCCACCGGCAACCTCGACTCGCAGATGGCGCGCGGCGTGATGGAACTGCTGGAGGAGATCAACGCCGCCGGCACCACCATCGTCATGGTCACCCACGACCCCGAGCTGGCCGCCCGCGCGCAACGCAACGTGCACATCGTCGACGGCATGGCGACCGATATCTCGGTGGAGTCGAGCCTGCTGCGCGCCCGCGACCTGGCCGCCACCATCGAATCGAACTGAGGCCGCGCCCATGATCGGCTACTACTTCAACCTCGCCCTGCGCAGCTTCAAGCGCAACAAGGTGCTGACCGCACTGATGGTGCTGGCGATCGCGCTGGGCATCGGCGCGGCGATGACCACGCTCACCGTCTACCACGTGCTGTCCGGCGATCCGCTGCCGGGCAAGAGCCAGACGCTGTTCTATCCGCAGATCGATCCGCGCACCAACGAGGAGTTCCGCCCGGGCGAGGACCCGCCGGGACAGCTCACCCGCCTGGATGCCGAAGCCCTGCTCAAGGCCAGGCGCGGCGACCGCCAGGCCCTGATGACCGGCGGTGGCGTCGCGGTGCAGCCGCAGCGCACCGACCTGCTGCCGTTCGCCGCGGATGCCCGCTACACCAGCGCCGACTTCTTCCCGATGTTCGACGTGCCCTTCCTCTACGGCAGCGGTTGGAACGCCGCGGCCGACGAGGGCCGCGCACGCGACGTGGTGATCGCCAAGGCGCTCAACGAGAAGGTGTTCGGCGGCGGCAACAGCGTCGGCAAGACCCTGCGCCTGGACGGCACCGACTTCCGCGTGGTCGGCGTGCTCGACACGTGGCGCCCCGTGCCGAAGTTCTACGACCTCAACACCAGCCGCCACGGCTACGGCGAGGCCGAGCAGGTGTTCCTGCCCTTCAGCACCTCGCGTGAACTCGACCTCGGCCGCAGCGGCAACATGAACTGCTACGACAACCGCGTCGATGGCGTCAGCCCGACCGACGTCGGCGCGCCGTGCGTGTGGATGCAGTTATGGGTGCAGCTGGATACGCCGCAGAAGGCGCAGGCGTACCGGGCGTTCCTGGAGAACTACTCCGGGCAGCAGCGCGCGGCCGGCCGCTTCCAGCGCCCGAACAACGTGCAGTTGCGCGACCTGATGGGCTTCCTGCGCCACGAAAAGGTGGTGCCGGACGACGTCAACCTGCAGATGTGGCTCGCCTTCGGCTTCCTGCTGGTGTGCCTGCTCAACACCGTGGGCCTGCTGCTGGCGAAGTTCATGCGCCGCTCCGCCGAGATCGGCGTGCGCCGCGCACTCGGCGCCTCGCGTGGCGCGATCTTCGCCCAGTGCCTGATCGAGGCGGTCTCGGTCGGCCTGGTCGGCGGCGTGCTGGGCCTGGGGCTGGCCGTGCTCGGCCTGTGGGCCGTGCGCCAGCAACCGGTGGAACATGCCGCGCTCGCCCACCTCGACCCGGCGATGCTCGCGACCACCTTCGTGCTCGCGCTGGTCGCCAGCCTGTTCGCCGGCGCCCTGCCCGCCTGGCGCGCGTGCCAGGTCACGCCCGCCATCCAGCTTAAGACCCAATGATTCACATCGAATCGAGGCCTGCCATGGAACTCCGCCCCATCCTCTCGACGCTGCGCCGGCACAAGACCGCCGCCGCCCTGATCGTGCTCGAGATCGCGCTCAGCTGCGCGATCATCTGCAACGCCGTGTTCCTGATCCGCGAGCGCATCGCCCGCATCGACATGCCCAGCGGCGTGGCCGAGCGCGAAGCGGTGATCATCAACCTCACCGGCATCGGCACCAACCAGAACGCGGCCGCGCTGACCCGCGAAGACCTCGCCGCGCTGCGCGCCATACCGGGCGTCAGCGCCGCGGCGTCCACCAACGAAGTGCCGTTCGGCAACTCGTCCTGGAACAGCGGCGTCACCCTGAGCCCGGAACAGACCGAGTCGACGCTCAACGCCACCACCTACATGGACAGCGGCGAACTGCTGCAGTCCCTTGGCGTGAAACTGGTGGCCGGACGCACGTTCAACCCGGACGAATACAGCGACTTCGACGCGGGCAAGGGCTTCGAGGACGCCGGCTCGGGCACGGCGATCATCTCCAAGGCGGTCGCCGACAAGCTCTATCCGGGCAAGAACGCGGTCGGACAGACGTTCTACTTCGGCGACAACAAACCGGTCACCGTGGTGGGCGTGGTCGACACGCTGGTACGCCCCTACTTCGGCCCCAAGGACATGCTGCCCCAGTTGTCCATCGTGCTGCCCGTGCGCATCCCCTACGACAACGGCGGCTACTACGTCCTGCGCACCACGCCGGAGCAGCGCGAGCGCGTGCTCAAGGATGCCGTGAAGGTGCTGGAGAAGAACGGCCCCAACCGCATCATCCTGGACCACAAGACGCAGGAGCAGTACCGCGACGAGTTCTTCCAGCAGGACCAGTCGATGGTGTGGCTGCTGATCGCGGTGTGCATCGCGTTGCTGGTGGTGACGGCACTGGGCATCGTCGGCCTGGCCAGCTTCTGGGTGCAGCAGCGCACCAAGCAGATCGGCGTGCGTCGCGCGCTGGGCGCCACGCGTGGGCAGATCCTGCGCTACTTCCAGACCGAGAACTTCCTGCTCGCCACGGTCGGCATCGTGATCGGCATGATCGGCGCATACGGCATCAACCAGTTGCTGATGAGCTCCTACGAACTGCCACGCCTGCCCGCGCTGTACTTGCCGGTCGGTGCGCTGGTGCTGTGGGCGCTGGGACAGCTATCGGTGCTGGGGCCGGCACGCCGCGCCGCGGCGGTACCGCCGGCGGTGGCCACCCGCACGGTCTGACCTGCGACGGCGCCGCAATGGCGCCGTCCCTTTCCGGGAGCACGACATGGCATTGGCATCGCGGTTCCTTCCCCTGCTGCTGTTGGTTGCGTGCGCCGCCGGCGCGGCCGGGCACGACGACGCCGCGTACGCGTGGCGCGATAACGGCCGCGCGCTGTCGATGCAGGACCACGGCAGCGGCACCGGTGTCGAAGTAACGCAGGCCTCGCCGGCACCGCTGTTCGGCCTGCAGGCCGGCGACCTGATCGTGGCCGTCGATGCGCAGCCGGTGCGCAGCCTTGGCGCCCTGATGGCGGCACTCGAACGGCACCGCGGCACCATCGCCACGCTGCAGGTGCAACGCAACGGCAAGCAGCGTTTGCTGCGCTGGGGCGTCGCCGAACTGCGCACGCTGTTGCCGACGCCGCCGCCGGCGCCACCGGCACCGCCGCGGCACTGACCTCGTTCCGTTTTTGCGATGATGGGCGCGAGCCCACACTGTCCACGCTACCGACCGCCTGCATGCCGACCGTCCTCGTCATCGACGACAACCCTTCCGTCGCCACCGCGCTCGAGACCCTGTTCTCGCTGCACGACATCGACACGCGTGCGGTCACCACCCCGGCCGATGGGCTTGCGCTGCTCGCCCGCGAGCCCTTCGACCTGGTCGTGCAGGACATGAACTTCCATGCCGACACCACCTCGGGCGAGGAAGGCGTGGAACTGTTCGCACGCATCCGCGCCGCGCACCCGGACCTGCCGGTGATCCTGCTCACCGCCTGGACGCACCTGGAATCCGCGGTGGACCTGGTGAAGGCCGGCGCCGCCGACTACCTCGCCAAGCCTTGGGACGACCGCAAGCTGCTGGCCACGGTGAACAACCTGCTCGAACTGTCGCAGGCGAAGCAGGAACTGGCGCGCCACCGCACCAGCGGCCGTCGCCGCCGCGACGCGCTGGAGCGCGAATTCGACCTGCGCGGACTGGTGTACGCCGACCCCGCCAGCGAAGCCGCACTGTCGCTCGCGTGCCAGGTCGCGCGCTCGGACCTGCCGGTGCTGCTGGTCGGACCCAACGGCGCGGGCAAGGAGAAGTACGCCGAGATCATCCACGCCAACTCGTCGGTGAAGAACGGCCCCTTCGTCGCCCTCAACTGCGGCGCGCTGCCGGGCGAACTGATCGAGGCCGAACTGTTCGGCGCCGAGGCCGGCGCCTACACCGGCGCCAACCGCGCGCGCGAAGGCAAGTTCGAGGCCGCCGATGGCGGCACGCTGTTCCTCGACGAGATCGGCACGCTGCCGCTGGCCGGGCAGGTCAAGCTGCTGCGCGTACTCGAGACGGGCCGCTTCGAGCGGCTCGGCGGCAACCGCGAACGCACGGTCAAGGTGCGCGTGATCAGCGCCACCAATGCCGACCTGCCGGCGCTGATCGCGGCGGGCCAGTTCCGCGAGGACCTGTACTACCGCCTCAACGCGATCGAGGTGCGGCTGCCGCCGCTGGCGCAGCGCGGCGACGACATCCTGCCGCTCGCCCGCCACTTCCTTCCGGCAGGCAAGCAACTCGACGCCGAGGCCGAGCACGCGTTGCTTGCGCACGCGTGGCCCGGCAACGTGCGCGAACTGCGCAACACCATCCAGCGCGCCTCGCTGCTCGCGCGCGGCGAGAAGATCGGCGTCGGCGATCTCGGCCTGCCCGTGCCCGCGCGCGCGGTCGCCGCCGGCAATGGCGGCGACGAGCCCGATCGCGCCACGATCGAAGCGGCGCTCGCGCGCGCCGGCGGCGTGCTCGCGCAGGCCGCGAGCGACCTGGGCCTGTCGCGGCAGGCGCTGTACCGCCGGCTCGAACGGCTGGGCATCGACCGGCCATGAGCGCGGCGCACCCGCGGGCAGCACTGCCATGAACCGCTGGCTGCAGCGCCTGCCGCTGAGCGTTGTGTTCGCCGCGATCGCGCTGGTGTACATGGCGCTGGCGGCGGCGATCGCGCTGCTGATGGTGCGTTGGACCGGCAACCCGTGGCTGTCCGGCGCCGTCGCCGTCGCCGTGCTGCTGCCGCTGCTGGTCTATCACGTGCGCCGCGCGTTCGCGCCGATGAATTCGCTGTTCCGCGCCCTGGCCGGCACCGTGGCGAGCTATCGCGATGGTGACTTCGCCTTCGGCCTGTCGTGGCGCGGCGGTGGCGACCTCGGCCAGCTCGTCGCCAGCCACAACGAACTGGGCGACGCGCTGCGCGAACAGCGCCTGGCGTTGGTGCAGCGCGAGCTGCTGCTCGACACGATGGTGCAGAACACGCCGGTGGCGATGCTGCTGGTCGATTCGTCGCGCCGCATCGTCCTGGGCAACATCGCCGCGCGCAAGCTACTGGGCGATGGCAAGCGCCTGGAGGGCCGCGCCTTCGACGAGATCATGGCGCAGGCGCCCGATGCGATGCGCGAGGCATTCGAGCGCGGCGGCGACGGCATGTTCACCGTCGGTGACATCGACAACGAAGACATCTACCACCTCGCCCGCCGCCACTTCCGCCTCAACGGCCGCCGCCACGAGCTGGTGCTGCTGCGCCAGCTCACCGCGGAGCTGCGCCGCCAGGAAGTGCAGACCTGGAAGAAGGTGATCCGGGTGATCAGCCACGAGCTCAACAACTCGCTGGCGCCGATCGCCTCGCTGGCCCACTCTGGCGCCGAGCTGCTGCGCCGCGGCCAGCTGGAACGCCTGCCGACCGCGCTGGCCACCATCGAGGAGCGGGCGCGCCATCTGGAAGGTTTCATCCGCGACTACGCGCGCTTCGCCAAGATGCCCTCGCCACGCCTGGAATCGGTGCCGTGGCCGCGCTTCGTCGCGCAACTGCGGGCGCAGGTGGATTTCGCCTACGACGGCCCGGAATCGCCCGACGCCATCGCGCGCATCGACATCGCGCAACTGGAGCAGGCGCTGATCAACCTGCTGAAGAACGCGCACGAATCGGGCTCCAAACCGGAAGACGTCACCTTGTCGCTGCGGCGCCTGCCGGAAGCCTGGCGCGTCGACGTGCTCGACCGCGGCAGCGGCATGAACGAAGCGGTGCTCGCCAATGCGCTGCTGCCCTTCTATTCGACCAAGCGCCACGGCACCGGCCTGGGCCTGGCGCTGGCGCGCGAGATCGCCGAGGCCCACGGCGGCCGCATCGCCCTGCTCAACCGCGAGGGTGGCGGGCTGTGCGTGTCGCTGGTGTTGCCGACGTAGGCTGGGTTGGCTTCACCAACCCAGCATCCGTGGGATGTTCAATGACCGCTGGGTTGCTCGGTTGGCTTCACCAACCCAGCATCCGCGGGACATTGAGTGACCGCTGGGTTGATGAAGCCAACCCAGCCTACGGCTTCTTCATCGGCCGTTGCCAGCCGTCGACCGAAAGCTGCTTGCCACGCGCGATGCTGAGCTTGTCGGCCGGTGCATCCTTGGTGATCACCGAACCCGCGCCAATCGTCGCGTTGCGGCCGATCGTCACCGGCGCGACCAGCGAGGAGTTCGAGCCGATGAAGGCGCCGTCCTCGATCGTCGTGGTCGACTTGTTCACGCCGTCGTAGTTGCAGGTGATGGTACCGGCGCCGACATTGACGCCGCTGCCGATCGCCGCGTCGCCGAGGTAGGCCAGGTGGTTGGCCTTGCTCGACACGCCGAGGCGTGCGTTCTTGGTCTCGACGAAGTTGCCGATGTGCACGCCGTCGGCGAGCACCGTGCCGGGGCGCAGGCGCGCGAACGGACCGATCAGCGCCGCGCCTTCGACGACCACGCCGTCGAGGTCGCAGTGCGCGCGCAATTCCGTGCCCGGTCCCAGGGTCACGTCCTTGAGCCGGCAGAAGGGACCGATGCGCACGCCGTCGGCGAGCTTCACTTCGCCTTCGAAGACCACGTCGGCATCGATCTCCACGTCCATGCCGACGCTGACCCGGCCGCGGATGTCCAGGCGCGCCGGATCGGTCACGCGCGCACCCTGCAGGCACAAGGCACGCGCCGCCCGCTTCTGGAAGGCGCGCTCGAGCTGGGCCAGCTGCCACGGGTCGTTGGCGCCTTCGGTTTCGATCGGATCGACGACATGCACCATCTCGGCCGCGTCGAACTCGGTCGACGCCGAAGCGAACACGTCGGTGAGGTAGTACTCGCCCTGCGCGTTGTCGCTGCGCAGGTGCTCGAGCCAGCGCCGCAGCGGCTCGCCGTCGGCCACGATGATGCCGGTGTTGACGGTCTTGATCTCGCGCTGGTCCTCGTCGGCGTCCTTGTGCTCGACGATGCGGCCGACGCGGCCTTCGGGATCGCGCAGCACGCGGCCGTAGCCGGTGGGATCCTCGAGGTCGGCCACCAGCACCGCGATGCGCCCGGGCGCGGCCAACAGCCGCTGCAGCGTTGCCGGGGTGATCAGCGGCACGTCGCCGTACAGCACCAGCACGCGCGCATCGATCGGCACGTTGGGCATCGCCTGCTGCACGGCGTGGCCGGTGCCGAGCTGTTGCTCCTGTTCCGCCCACAGCAGGTCGGACTGGTCGGCGAATGCCGCGCGCACCGCTTCGCCGCGATGGCCATACACGACGTGGATCCCGGCCGGCTGCAGCGCGCGTGCACTGTCGATCACGTGCGCGAGCATCGGCCGGCCCGCGATCTTCTGCAGGACCTTGGGCAGGCTCGATTTCATGCGCTTGCCCTCGCCGGCGGCGAGGATGATGACGTGCAGGGCAGCCGACATGGGAATTCCGTGCAATGGGACCTGCCGGCATTTTAGGACGCACTGATAGCATGCCGCGATGACTGTCGATGCATCGCTTTCCGCGGCCGCCTGTGCCGGCATGCCTGCGGCCCGTCCGTGGGAGCGCGGCCTGCTGTGGCTCGGCGTGCCGCTGTGCGCCGCGGGCCTGGCCACCACCGGCATCGCCGCGCAGTGGCACGGCGGCCGGTTCGCGGAACTGCTGTTGCTTACGCTGGCGAGCCTGGCGCTGGCGGCGCTGTTGCGGCGTGCGGGGCGCTGGCGCATGGCAAGCGGGCTTGCGCTCGCCTGGCTGGCGGCGCTTATCCTGTTCGCCGGCGCGCTGCCCGCCGTGGCCGTGGCGCTGCTGGGTGCGGCCGCCCTCGCCCTGGGCAGCGTGGTGGATCGCGATGCGCCCGTGGCATTACGCGCGGCCGCGGGCGTGGCGCTGGTCGCCGGCGTGCTCGGCTGGCTGCTGCCGCTGCCCATTCACTATCGGGCGGTATATCTGCTGGCATGCGCCGCGGCGATCGCCTGGCGCTGGCGCGTGCTTCGCGCCAGCTGGCACGGTGCCGCGGCGGGCTGGCGCGACGCAGTCGCGGCCGCGCCACGCGCATCGGCATTCGCGGTACTGGTGCTGGGGCTGGCGAGCACGGGCTGCTGGCTGCCGACGATGCAGGCGGACGATGTCGTCTACCACCTGCGCCTGCCGTGGCAGCTCATGCAAGCGCACCGCTATCCGCTGGATCCGGCCCTGCACGTGTGGTCGCTGGCGCCGTGGGCCGGCGATGTGCTGCAGGCGGTGGCGCAGTTGCTCGCCGGTGGCGAGGCGCGCGGCGCGCTCAACGCCTTGTGGATCGCGCTGACGGCGGCAGGCCTGTGGCGCATCGTCATCGCGCTGCACGGCAGCGCCCGCGCGGCCTGGTTCGCCGTCGCGCTGTACGCCAGCCTGCCCCTGACCGCTGCGCTGGCCGGCGGCATGCAGACCGAGACGCCGACCGCGGCGCTGCTGGTGTGGCTGGCATGGACGATCCTGGATGCCGGCGCGCAGAGTTCGCGCCGGTTGTGGCTAGCAGCCCTGCTGTTGGGCGGGCTGCTGGCGCTGAAACTTGCGGCCGCGCTGCTCGCGCTGCTGTTGTTGCCGTGGGCGCTATGGCGGCACCGTCGCCTGCCTTCGCTGCGCGCCGCCGCGCTCGTCTGGGTGATCGTCATGGCGATCGGTGGCGCCAGTTACGCCTATGCCTGGCAGGTCGCGCACAACCCGTTCCTGCCGCTGTTCAACGCGTGGTTCCAGTCGCCCTACTTCGACCCGGTCAATTTCGATGACGTGCGTTGGCATGCCGGTTTCGACGCGGCGCTGCCCTGGAACCTGACGTTCCACACCGATCGTTACCTGGAAGCGTTCCCCGGCGGCGGCGGCTTCGTCCTCGTCGCGCTCGCCGGCGCCTGGTTGCTGGCCCTGATGCGGCGCGGTACGGCGGCAACCGCGCTCGCCGCGACCGCCCTGCTGGTGGTTCCGCTGTGGCCGATGCAGTACCTGCGCTATGTCTTTCCGGCATTGGTGCTGCTGCTGGCGCCACTGACCGTGGCGGCGTTCCGCACCGATGCGAGGCGCGCCGCCTGGCTGTGCGCGGGCGTGTGCGCATTGAACCTCGCCTTCCAGGCCAACGCGTTCTGGCTGCTGCGCGTCGGCGCGCTGAAGGCGACCGTGCTCGCGGGCGGCGGCGATGCCCCGGTGTTCGCCGAGCGCGTGCCGGAGCGCAACCTGATCGCGGCGTTGCGCGGCACGCCGCACGGCAGCGTCCTGGCGCTCGATCCCGCGCGGCCGTACGTGGCCGAACTCGGGATGCGGGGCCGCAGCGTCTCCGGCTACGACCGCTTGCTGCAGCGCGCCGCGCAGGCGGCCGATGCGGACGCCAGTGGCGAGGAATGGATGGCATTGCTTCGTCGCGAGGGCATCACCGAGGTACTGGTGCGGCCCACGCTGCTCGCACCGGCTCAGCAGGCGGCGCTCGCGCGGCTTGGAGCCGCTCCGCGACAGGCGCAAGGCGACCTCCAGTGGTGGCGCATTCCGCAAGAGGCCCAGCGATGAGCCTGCTGCGCCAGGGCAGCCACTACATGGCGATCGGCATGCTGCAGTACGTCGTGGACTGGGGCGTGATGGTGACGCTGAGCCATTTCGGCCTGTCGGTGGAACTCGCCAACGTCGCCGGCCGGGTGAGTGGCGCGGTGCTCGGCTTCTGGCTCAACGGCCGCATCACCTTCGCCAACGAGGCCGGCCCGCCCGGGCGCCGCCAGCTGCAGCGCTTCGTGCTGCTGTGGCTGGTCATGACCGCATTGAGCACCTGGACGGTCGGCACGGTGGAGAACACGGCCGGGCTGCGCTGGGCGTGGCTGGCGAAGCCCGCGGTCGAACTCGTGCTCGCGGCGATGAGCTTCACCGTTTCGCGGCACTGGGTGTACCGGCGCTGACACGAGCTGCGACGCGGTACCGGCGCAAGCCGGATCGGCACAAACAAGAACGCCGGCACGGGGCCGGCGTTTTCGCGTCGCGACCGGGGTCGCTTCAGTGCTTCATGTTCTTGCGCAGGCGCTCCAGCGCCTGCAGCTGCGCCAGGCTCATGGCGAGCTGGGCTTCGGCCTCCTGCGCGCTCATCTTCGGATCCTTCTTGGCGAGGATGCGCTCGGCTTCTTCCTTGGCCTTGCGGACCGCGGCTTCGTCGATGTCCTGGGCGCGGATCGCGGTGTCGGCCAGTACGGTCACGACCTGCGGCTGCACTTCGAGGATGCCACCGGAGACGGCGAAGTCGAGCTGCTCGCCGCCCGGCAGGGTCACCACGACCTTGCCCGGCTTCAGGCGCGTGATCAGCGGCGCGTGGCGCGGCGCGATGCCGAGCTCGCCCAGTTCGCCGGTCGCGACCAGGAGTTCGGCTTCACCGTGGAAGATTTCGTCTTCGGCGCTGACGATGTCGCAACGGAAGGTGCTCATGTGTCTCTCTTTCGTAGGGCGGGCCCAGGCCCGCCTTGCGTGTTGCCTTGGTGCTTCCGCAAGGCGGGCTTGCGCCCGCCCTGCGCCGTCGCGCTTTAGGCAGCGATCTTCTTGGCCTTCTCGACCGCTTCTTCGATCGAACCGACCATGTAGAACGCCTGCTCCGGCAGGTGGTCGTATTCGCCGTCGCAGATGCCCTTGAAGCCGCGGATCGTGTCCTTCAGCGACACGTACTTGCCCGGCGAGCCGGTGAACACTTCGGCGACGTGGAACGGCTGCGAGAAGAAGCGCTCGATCTTGCGCGCGCGGGCCACGGCCAGCTTGTCTTCTTCCGACAGCTCGTCCATGCCCAGGATCGCGATGATGTCCTTCAGTTCCTTGTACTTCTGCAGGGTCGACTGCACGCGGCGCGCGGTGTCGTAGTGCTCGTTGCCGATCACGTTCGGATCGAGCTGGCGCGAGGTCGAGTCGAGCGGGTCCACGGCCGGGTAGATACCCAGCGAGGCGATCTGGCGCGACAGCACGACGGTGGCGTCGAGGTGGGCGAAGGTGGTCGCCGGCGACGGGTCGGTCAGGTCGTCCGCGGGCACGTACACGGCCTGGATCGAGGTGATCGAACCGGTCTTGGTCGAGGTGATGCGTTCCTGCAGGACGCCCATTTCCTCGGCCAGGGTCGGCTGGTAACCCACCGCCGACGGCATGCGGCCGAGCAGCGCCGACACTTCGGTACCGGCCAGGGTGTAGCGGTAGATGTTGTCGACGAACAGCAGCACGTCCTTGCCCTTGCCCGACGCGTCCTTCTCGTCGCGGAAGTACTCGGCCATGGTCAGGCCGGTCAGCGCGACGCGCAGGCGGTTGCCCGGCGGCTCGTTCATCTGGCCGTACACCATCGCCACCTTGTCGAGGACGTTGGAGTCCTTCATCTCGTGGTAGAAGTCGTTGCCCTCGCGGGTACGCTCGCCCACGCCGGCGAACACGGACAGACCCGCGTGTGCCTTGGCGATGTTGTTGATGAGTTCCATCATGTTGACGGTCTTGCCCACGCCGGCGCCGCCGAACAGGCCGACCTTGCCGCCCTTGGCGAACGGGCACATCAGGTCGATGACCTTGATGCCGGTTTCCAGCAGCTCGTTGGCCGAGGACTGGTCTTCGTACGACGGCGCGGCGCGGTGGATTTCCCATGCGGTGTCGGCCTTGACCGGACCGGCTTCGTCGATCGGGTTGCCGAGCACGTCCATGATGCGGCCGAGCGTACCGGCGCCGACCGGCACCGAGATCGCCTTGCCGGTGTTGTCGGCAATCAGGTTGCGCTTGAGGCCGTCGGTCGAACCGAGGGCGATCGTGCGCACGACGCCGTCGCCGAGCTGCTGCTGCACTTCCAGCGTGATGTCGGTGTTCTGCACCTTGAGTGCGTCGTACACCTTCGGCACGCTCTCGCGCGGGAACTCGACGTCGACGACCGCGCCGATGATCTGAACGATCTTGCCCTGGTTCATTGCCATAGCCTCTTGATAACTCTTGAATTGCTGGTGTGGTGGCGCGTGCAGTCGCTCAGACCGCGGCCGCGCCCCCGACGATTTCGGAGATTTCCTGGGTGATCGCCGCCTGACGGGCCTTGTTGTAGACCAGTTGCAGGGTGCCGATCAGCTTGGTGGCGTTGTCCGACGCCGACTTCATCGCGACCATGCGCGCGGCATGCTCGGAGGCGAGGTTTTCCAGCACCGCCTGGTACACGACCGACTCGATGTAGCGGGTCAGCACGTGGTCGAGCACGGTCTTCTCGTTCGGCTCGTAGATGTAGTCCCAATCGTGGTGCGCGACCTGCGCTTCCGCCGGCGGCACCGGCAGCAGCTGGTCGAACGTCGCACGCTGGACCATCGTGTTGACGAAGTCGTTGTAGGCCAGGAACACCTTGTCGACCTTGCCCTCGGTGTAGGCGTCGGTCATGGCCTTGATCACGCCGACCAGCTGTTCCAGCCGCGGCGTGTCGCCCAGGTGCGTGACCGAGGCGAGCATGCCGACCTTGACCCGGCGGAAGAACACCGAGGCCTTCTGGCCGATGGTGACGACGTCGACTTCGACGCCCTGTTCCTGCCACTTGCGGATCTCGCCCAGCAGCTTGCGGAACATGTTGTTGTTGAGGCCGCCGGCCAGGCCGCGGTCGGACGACACGATCAGGTAGCCGACGCGCTTGGTTTCCTTGCGCTCGACCAGGTACGGATGCTGGTAGTCGGTGTTCGCCTGGGCGAGGTGGCCGATCACCTGCTTCATCGCGCGCGCGTACGGGCGCGACGACTTCATCCGATCCTGCGCCTTGCGGATCTTGGAGGCCGAGACCATCTCGAGCGCGCGCGTCACCTTGCGGGTGTTCTGCACGCTCTTGATCTTGGTTTTGATTTCGCGTCCGCCTGCCATCTTTCTTCTCGGTAGGGCGGGCTGATTGCCCGCCGTTTCGATTCAGCTCGTTGCAGCGGTGGGCACCGGCCCACCGGTTGCCATTACCAGGTGCCCGTGGCCTTGAACTCTTCGATGCCCTTCTTGAAGGTGGCCTCGATGTCGTCGTTCCAGTTGCCCGACTTGGCGATGTCGCCCATCAGCGCGCCCTGGGTGTTGGCGAAGTGCGCGTGCAGGGCCGCTTCGAAGGCACCGATCTTGGCGACGGCGACGTCGTCCATGTAGCCCTTGTCGACGGCGTAGATCGACAGCGCCTGTTCGGCGATCGACATCGGCGCGTACTGCTTCTGCTTCATCAGCTCGGTGACGCGCTGGCCGCGCTCGAGCTGCTTGCGGGTGGCTTCGTCCAGGTCCGAGGCGAACTGCGCGAACGCGGCGAGCTCACGGTACTGGGCGAGCGCGATGCGGATGCCGCCCGACAGCTTCTTGATGATCTTGGTCTGGGCGGCGCCACCGACGCGCGACACCGAGATACCGGCGTTCACGGCCGGGCGGATGCCGGCGTTGAACAGGTCGGTTTCCAGGAAGATCTGGCCATCGGTGATCGAGATCACGTTGGTCGGCACGAACGCCGAGACGTCGCCGGCCTGGGTTTCGATGATCGGCAGCGCGGTCAGCGAACCGGTCTTGCCCTTCACCGCACCGTTGGTGAACTTCTCGACGTACTCCTCGGACACGCGCGCGGCGCGCTCGAGCAGGCGGGAGTGCAGGTAGAACACGTCGCCCGGGTAGGCTTCTCGACCCGGCGGACGGCGCAGCAGCAGCGAGATCTGGCGGTAGGCCACGGCTTGCTTGGACAGGTCGTCGTAGATGATCAGCGCGTCTTCACCGCGGTCGCGGAAGTACTCGCCCATGGTGCAGCCCGAGTAGGCGGCGATGTACTGCATCGCGGCCGATTCCGAAGCCGAGGCGGCGACCACGGTGGTGTAGGCCATCGCGCCGTGCTCTTCGAGCTTGCGCACGATGTTGGCGATGGTCGAGTTCTTCTGGCCGATCGCGACGTAGATGCACTTAATGCCCGAGTGCTTCTGGTTGATGATGGCGTCGATGGCCATCGCGGTCTTGCCGGTCTGGCGGTCGCCGATGATCAGCTCGCGCTGGCCACGGCCGATCGGGATCATCGAGTCGACCGACTTGTAGCCGGTCTGCACGGGCTGGTCGACCGACTTGCGCCAGATCACGCCCGGGGCGATGGTTTCGACCGGAGCCGAGACCTTGGCGTCGATCGGACCCTTGCCGTCGATCGCCTCGCCCAGCGCGTTGACGACGCGGCCGAGCAGTTCCGGGCCGGTCGGCACTTCGAGGATGCGGCCGGTGGTCTTGGCGGTGTCGCCTTCGCGCAGGTGCTCGTAATCGCCCAGGACCACGGCGCCGACCGAGTCGCGCTCCAGGTTCAGCGCCAGCGCGTAGGTGGCGTTGGGGAGTTCGATCATTTCGCCCTGCATCACGTCGGCGAGGCCGTGGATGCGCACGATGCCGTCGGACACCGAGGTGACGGTGCCTTCGTTGCGCGCCTCGGCGGCCAGCTTGACCTTCTCGATGCGGGTCTTGATCAGTTCGCTGATTTCGGACGGGTTGAGCTGCGTGGTAGCCATGGGTGGTTCCCTATGTGCCGGCGTTGCCACCGACGTTTGCAAAGAATTTCGTTAGTTGGTCAGCGCGGACTGCAGGCGGCCGAGCTTGCCCTTGAGCGAGCCGTCGATCACCACGTCGCCCGCATCGATCACGGCGCCGCCGATCAGCGAGGCGTCGACCGCGGTCTCGACCTGCACGTCGCGGCCGAAGCGCTTCTTCAGCGCGGCCTTGATGCCCTCGAGCTCGCCGTCGCCCAGCGCGGTCGCGGAGGTGACGCGCGCCTTGACCACGCGCTCGGCTTCCGCGCGCAGTTCCTCGAACAGGCCGGCGATTTCCGGCAGCAGCGCGAGGCGGCGGTTGTCCGCCAGCAGGGCGAGGAAGTTGCGCAGCGAGTCGCCGGCGCCATCGATGGCGAGCAGCGAGACGGCGTCGGCGTTGTCCAGGCGCGGGCTGCCGAGGAGTTCGGCGACCCGCGGGTCGGCGGCGACACGCGCGGCGAACGCGAGCGCGTTCGACCACGACGCGTAGTCGCCCGCGTCCCGCGCGATGCCGAAGGCGGCGCGGGCGTAGGGACGTGCGAGGGTGAGGGCCTGGCTCATCGGTCTCAGATCTCGGCGGCGAGTTCGTCGAGCAGCGCCTTGTGGGCGTTGGCGTCGATCTCACGGCGCAGCAGCTTCTCGGCACCGGTCACGGCCAGGGTCGACACCTGCTTGCGCAGGTCTTCCTTGGCGCGGTTGGCGGCGGCGACGATCTCGGCTTCGGCCACGGCCTTCTGGCGGGTGGCTTCGGCGATCGCGTCGTTCTTGGCCTGATCGATGATCTGGTTGGCGCGCTGGTGGGCCTGCTCGATGATCTCGTTGGCCTTGGCGCGAGCCGTACGCAGTTCACCTTCAGCGGTTTCCTGCGCCTGCGCGAGTGCGCGCTGGCTGTTGTCAGCCGCGGCCAGACCTTCGGCGATTTTCTTTTGGCGTTCTTCGAGCGCCGCATTCAGCGGCGGCCAGATGAACTTCATCGTGAACCAGACAAGGATCGCGAAGGAAAGCATCTGGCCGAAGAAAGTCATGTTGATATTCACGACGCGTCCTCGAGGGATTTCTTCAGACCGGCACGATCGGGACCGCGCCGGGGAGTTGCTTCCGCGCCGCGCCCCATGGGAGCGCGGCACGTCGAGCCTGCTTAGGCGGCAGCGTTCTGCAGCGCGCTCAGCAGCGGGTTGGCGATGCCGAAGAACAGGGCCACGGCGAGGCCGATGATGAACGCCGCGTCGATCAGGCCGGCCAGCAGGAACATGCGGCCCTGCAGCACCGGGATCAGCTCCGGCTGGCGCGCGGCGGATTCGAGGAACTTCGAACCCATGATGGCGATGCCGAGGCACGCGCCGAGGGCGCCGAGGCCGATGATGATGCCGATGGCGACGGCGGTCAGGCCCTGCACGTGAGCGATGAATTCCATGGTGTTCTCCAGCGATTGTCTAAGGGGTGTAGCGGTGGAAGGGAAAAGCGAATTGCGGAATGCGTCAGTGGCCTTCGCGCGCACCGGCGATGTAGACGACGGTGAGGATCATGAAGATGAAGGCCTGCAGCAGGATGATCAGGATGTGGAAGATGCCCCACGCCGCGTTGGCGATGACGCCCGGCAGGAAGGTCACCCAGCCGGTCATCAGGCCGGCGATGAGCATGAACACGAGCTCGCCGCCGTACATGTTGCCGAACAGTCGCATCGCCAGCGAAATCGGCTTCACCAGCCACTCGATGATGTTCATCACCAGGTTGACCGGGGCCAGCACGATCGCGCCGAAGCCGTGCGCGTGGAACGGCGCGGTCAGCAGTTCCTTGCCGAAGCCCATGCCGCCCTTGGCCGACCAGGCGTGGCCGATCAGGATCAGGAAGACGGACGACGAGATGCCGAGCGTGGTGTTGAGATCGGCGGTCGGAACGACGCGGAAGAAGGTGTGGTGTGCGGCCTCTTCACCACCGACCAGGGTGATGAGCATGCCGGGCAGGTCGAGCGGGATCAGGTCCATGGTGTTCATGAACACGATCCACATGAAGATGGTGAGCGCCAGCGGCGTGACCGAGCGCCGGTCGCCGTGGAAGGTGTCACGCACCTGGCCATCGACGAATTCGACGATCAGTTCGACGAAGGCCTGGCCCTTGCTGGGAACGCCTGCGGTCGCCTTGCGCGCGGCGCGGCCGAACCACAGGACGAACAGCAGGCCGAGCGCCAGGGCGACAGCCCAGGAGTCCCAGTTGAAATTGGAAGGATCGGCCGGGGCGCCATGAACCGCCTGATTGTGGGTCAGGTGGTGCTGGATGTATCCGGTCAAACCGCCGCCACTAGATTCACTCACGAAACGACACCTATCGTCTGATCGAATTGGCCAGCACCAGGGCCAGCGTGGCCGCGATAACGCCGGCCATCAGGGGTATTCCAGGGAGGCGGAACAGCCCCAGTGCGATCACGATTGCGACCAGCACCAGCAGCCACTTCAACGCCATCCCCATCAACAGCCGCGCGAACGCGACGCCCGCCGGACTTACCCCTCCACCCAGTGCCACCAGCGCCGAGAGCCAGGCCGCCAGGGTGACCGCGCCGCCGCCGACCAATGCGGCCAGCATCCAGGGCAGTCCCTTGGCGAGGAAGGCCAGCACCACCAGCACGGTGGCGACGGCCTGCCAGGCGATCGCTCGCTGCGCCAGCCGCCGGCCCGCGGCGATTGGATTCGACACGCGGCAGGCTCCATACGGAGAGCGTTGGGGTGGACAAATGGGGCAGAAAAGCGCCCTGCGAAGCCGCAAAAGTATAGCAGTGGGAACTTTTCCGCGGCAACCGCGAAAAGCCGGGGCCGGCCGGTCGGCGCCCGGGGCCCGCGCCGACCGGCCGGCGCTGGAATCGCCTGAAATCAGGGCAAAAGTGACGAGCGAACCGCGGCCGCGCATTCATGGAACCTTCGCCTAGCCCCCGGGTCGGACCCCATAGGCCTGCTCCTTCCTCGTCGATCCGTCGCAGGCCTGCGAAGCCCTGGTTCCGAGGCCGGGGCTTCGTCTTTTCCGCTCCGCGCGGAATCGCGCTCGCCGGGATCGGGTTATTCCGGCGCTTCGGCCAGCGCCCACGCGACCGCGTCCTCGGCGTGGATGCGGGTGGTATCGAACAGCGGTACGACGGCGTCCGCCGGCGCCACGAGCAGGCCGATCTCGGTGCAGCCCAGCACGATGCCCTGCGCCCCCGCCGCCACCAGGTCGCCGATCGCGCTTCGGTAGAAGGCCCGCGACTCCTCGCGGATCACGCCGCGGCACAGCTCCTCGTAGATCACCGCGTGGATGCGATCGCGCGCCGGCGCGTCGGGCACGATCACCTGCAGCCCGTTGCGCTCCAGGCGCTCCCGGTAGAAGGCCTGCTCCATGGTGAAGCGCGTACCGAGCAGGCCCACCCGTGCCAGGCCGGCGGCACGGATGCGCCGCGCCGTCGCGTCGGCGATGTGCAGGAGCGGCACCGACGTCGCCGCCTCGATCTGCGGCGCGACCAGGTGCATGGTGTTGGTGCAGATGAGCAGCGCCTGCGCCCCGGCCCGCTGCAGGCGCGAAGCCGCATCCGCCAGCATCGCGCCCGCCGCGTCCCATTCGCCCCGGTGCTGCAGCGCTTCGATTTCGGCGAAATCGACGCTGTAGAGCAGGAGCTTCGCCGAATGCAGGCCACCCAGGCGGGCGCGCACGCCTTCGTTGAGCAGGCGGTAATAAGGCAGCGTGGATTCCCAGCTCATGCCGCCGAGCAGGCCGAGGGTGCGCATGCAGGTGCTCCGTTCCGAGGCCGCTCAGGATACGGCGCGCCGGCGAACCTCACCCCTCCGCAGCCCGGGTTGCAGGCGCCGGCCCGCAACAGGACCGGCACCGCGGATTGCGGCGCGCCTATTTCTTCTTCGGCAGGTAGAGGTCGGTGATCGTGCCGTCGTACACCTCGGCCGCCATGCCGACCGATTCGCTCAGGGTCGGATGCGGATGGATGGTATGGCCGATGTCGTGGACCTCGCAGCCCATCTCGATGGCGAGGCCGAGTTCGGCGATCAGGTCGCCCGCATGCACGCCCACGATGCCGGCGCCGATGATGCGGTGCGTGGCCTCGTCGAACACCAGCTTGGTGAAGCCCTCGGTGCGGCCGATGCCGATCGCGCGGCCCGATGCGGCCCAGGGGAACTTGCCCACGCCGACCTTCAGGCCCTTCCCCTTGGCTTCGGTCTCGGTCACGCCGACCCACGCGATCTCCGGATCGGTGTAGGCCACCGACGGGATCACCCGCGCGACCCACTCCTTCTTCTCGCCGGCGGCCACTTCCGCGGCGAGCTTGCCCTCATGGGTCGCCTTGTGCGCGAGCATCGGGTTACCGACGATGTCGCCGATGGCGAAGATGTGCGGCACGTTGGTGCGCATCTGCCGGTCGACCGGAATGAAGCCGCGGTCGGTGACGTTCACGCCGGCCTTGGCGGCGTCGATCTTGCCGCCGTTGGGGGCGCGCCCCACCGCGACGAGCACGCGATCGAACAGCTGCGCCTCGATCGACGCGGGCTTGCCCGCCTCGGCGCCTTCGAACGAGACCTTGAGGCCGCCTTTCTGCGCCTCGGTACCCGCGGCCTTGGTGCGCAGGTGCACGGCGACGCCCTGTTTCTTCAGGCGATCGGCGAGCGGCTTGACCAGGTCCGGATCGGCGCCCGGCATCAGCTGGTCCATGAACTCGACGACGGTGACTTCCGACCCCAGCGCGCGGTACACCGTCGCCATCTCCAGGCCGATGATGCCGCCACCGACCACCAGCAGCTTCTTCGGCACGTCGGCCAGGTCGAGCGCGTCAGTGGAATCCATCACGCGCTTGTCGTCCCACGGGAAGCCCGGCAGCTTCACCGCCTGCGAGCCCGCCGCGATGATGCATTGCTCGAAACGGATCAGCTGTGTGCCGGCCTTGCCGGCGACTTCCAGCTCGTTCGCCGAGACGAAGCGGCCGACGCCTTCGACCACGCGCACCTTGCGCTGCTTGGACATGCCGGCCAGGCCCTTGGTGAGCTGGCCGACGACCTTGTCCTTGTACTCGCGCAGCTTGTCGAGGCTGATCTTGGGCTTGCCGAAATCGATGCCGTAGTCGCTGGCGTGGGCGGCCTCGTCGACGACCGCGGCCGCGTGCAGCAACGCCTTGGACGGGATGCAGCCGACGTTGAGGCAGACGCCGCCGAGCGAGGCATAACGCTCGACCAGCACCGTATCCAGGCCGAGATCGGCGGAACGGAACGCGGCGGTGTAGCCACCGGGGCCCGAACCGAGCACGAGCATGCGGCACTCGATGTCGGCCTTGCGGCCGCTGGCCGCTGCGGCCTGCGGCGCGGAGGACGCGGGCGCCGGCGCTGTCGCCTGCGACGGCGTTGTCGTTGCCGTTTTCGTTGGCGCGGACGCCTGCGGTGCGGGAGCGGGCGCCGGCGCGGCTGTGGGCGTCGGCGCGGGTGCGTTGGCATCGGTTTCCAGGATGGCGACGACGCTGCCTTCCGACAGCTTGTCGCCGACCTTCACCTTCAACTCCACGATCTTGCCGGACGCCGCGGCCGGCACCTCCATCGTCGCCTTGTCCGACTCCAGCGTGACCAGGCCCTGGTCCTTCTGCACCACGTCGCCGACTGCGACGAGCACTTCGATCACCGGGACGTCGTCGTAACCGCCGATGTCGGGAACCTTGAGTTCGATGTTGGCCATGGCCCTTCCGTTCAATGCGTGGTGCGCGCGGCTGCCTGCAGCCGGCGCGAAATGGAATTACTTCGCCGGGCTCATCGCCGCGAGCACCTTGTCCATGCGATCGAGCGACTCGCCCAACTGGCGCCAGCGCTTCTGCCGCTTCTCGTCGCCCTCGTCGCTCGCCTCGATCAGCAGGTCGATCTGGTCGCGCATCAGCTCGCCGAGGTCGCACGAGGGCGCCAGGCCACTCACGCGCAGGTCGCCGGCGACGAACAGCCAGGTGTCCTTCTCGCTGAAGGGCGCCTGGCTGCCTTCGGGAGCGGCGACGGACAACGCACGGCGCCATGCCTCGACGAAGCGGCTCGCGACCGCGGCGGGAATCGCGGCGTCGTTGAGATCGGGCTCCTGGTTGGTGCGCAGCTCGAGCTTGGTCGCGCTCCAGAAATGCACGCGCTCGTCGGCCACCGCGCGACGCAGGGTCCAGTCGCGCCCCTCCACGGCCGGGATCAGCAGCACGCCGCTTTCGACGCCGGAACTCGGCAGCAGCGTGAAGCTCCAGGCCGGCTGGCTGCCCACCGCGAACAGCCGTTCGACCGCGCTGCCGTAGTTCTCCGTGGCCGGCGGCCACCCGCGTCCGAGCGCGAGCTTGCAGTCGTCGGCGTGCGCCGCCGGTGCCAGCAGCAGCGCCGTGGCCAGCACCAGCGCGCGGATCACAGCAGCACCCGGCGCATGTCGGCCAGCAACTGGGCGAGATAGGCGGTGAAGCGCGCCGCGGCGGCGCCATCGATCACGCGATGGTCGTAGCTGAGCGACAGGGGCAGGAGCAAACGCGGCGCGAACTGCTTGCCGTCCCACACCGGCCGGATCGCCGACTTGGACACGCCGAGGATCGCCACCTCCGGCGCATTGACGATCGGGGTGAACTTGGTGCCGCCGATGCCGCCGAGCGAACTGATCGAGAAGCAGCCACCCTGCATGTCGGCCGGGCCGAGCTTGCCGTCGCGCGCCTTCTTCGCCAGCTCGGAGGTCTCCTGCGCGATCTGCAGCACGCCCTTCTTGTCGACGTCGCGCACGACCGGGACCACCAGGCCGTTGGGCGTGTCCGCCGCGAAGCCGATGTGGAAGTACTTCTTGAGCGTGAGGTTCTCGCCACTGGCATCGAGCGAGGCGTTGAAGGTCGGATACTTCTGCAGCGCGGCGACCGAAGCCTTCATCAGGAAGGCGAGCATGGTGAGCTTGATGCCCGCCTTCTCGTTCTCCTTGTTGAGCTGCACGCGCAGCTCTTCCAGGTCGGTGATGTCGGCGTCGTCGTGCTGGGTGACGTGCGGGATCATCGCCCAGTTGCGGGCGAGGTTGGCGCCGGAGATCTTCTGGATGCGCGAGAGCTCGCGCGTCTCGATTTCGCCGAACTTGGCAAAGTCGACCTTGGGCCACGGCAGCAGGTTGAGGCCGCCTCCGGCCGTGGCCGGCGCGCCGGCGGCCGCGACGCCGCCGCCGGTCATCACCGACTTCACGAACTTCGACACGTCGTCCTTGCCGATACGGCCGCCGCGTTCGCTGCCCTTCACCTGCGCGAGGTCGACACCGAGTTCGCGGGCGAACAGGCGCACGGCCGGGCTGGCATACGGCACCTTGTCCGGCATCAGCTCGTCGGCGGTGAAGGCCACCGGCGGGGTGCGCGGCGGCCCGGCTTCGGGATCGATGCCGGGGCGGTTGTCGATGGCGGTGGCGGCTCGCGCCTGGTCCGCCGGCTGGCGTTCGATCGACTGCTGAGCGATGCGATCGGGCTGGGCGGGCACCGCCACCGGCTCGACCTTGGTCGCGGTTTCCGCCGCCATGGTCGTGGGCTGCGCCACCGGTTCGGCGCGCGGCGGCTCCGCGGGGGCCGGGGCGGCGGCATCGGTGGCTTCGATCAGCGCGACCACGCTGCCTTCGGACAGCTTGTCGCCGACCTTGACCTTGAGCTCGCGCACCACGCCGGCGAACGGCGCGGGCACTTCCATGGTGGCCTTGTCGGACTCCAGCGTGACCAGGCCCTGGTCCAGCTTCACCGTATCGCCCACGGCGACCAGCAGTTCGATCACGGGCACGTCGTCGTAGCCCCCGATGTCGGGGACGCGTGCTTCCTTCAACTCAGCCATGGGGGGCCCTGCCAGCGCGAAAGTCCCTATTGTGTCCGCTGCGCTGGGGATGCGCCAACCGATCGCGGCCGGTCGCCCGGTACTGATTTCGTATTCCTGCAACGGGAGTCACCCGCGAGCGGGTGGCGAGCGATGCCGCGTCACGGTACGCCCGCGCATGGAAGGCATCCGCGCCATGCCGGCCTGAATGTGGATTTCACAAAGCCTTTCCACCTGCGGGCTAGCCTGCCTGCGCCGTTTTATCCGCCCGGAGCCTTCGCGATGACCACCAAGCTCGACAAGCCCATCCGCCGAGAAATCGAGATCGACGACAAGGCCTACACCCTGACCATCGACGGCGATGGCCTGAAGATCGTCGAAAAAGGCCGGCGTAACGGCCAGGAATTGCGTTGGCGCGACCTGATCGGCGGCGACACTGCGCTCAGCGCCGCATTGGGCGCCAGCACCGGCGGCTGATACGGCACGCGGTAGGCGATCGTGCCCGAAGGCCCGTCGATCGTCATCCTGCGCGAACAAGCGGCCGGCTTTGCCGGCAAGGTCGTCAAGGACGTCGCCGGCAACAGCCACCTTGAACTGGAGCGCATGCGCGGCCGCCGCGTGCTCGCGCTGCGCAGCTGGGGCAAGCATTTCCTGGTGTGTTTCGACGGCTTCGCGCTGCGCGTGCACTTCATGCTGTTCGGCAGCTACCGCATCAACGAACGCCGCGACGCCGCCCCGCGCCTGAGCCTGCGCTTCGCCCGTGGGGAACTGAATTTCTACGCCTGTTCGCTCAAGTACATCGAGGGCGACCTCGACGCGGTCTACGACTGGAGCGCGGACGTGATGGCGCCGGAATGGAATCCGCGCGCCGCGCACCGCAAGTTGCGGGCGATGCCGGATGCGCTGGCCTGCGACGTGCTGCTCGACCAGGACGTGTTCGCCGGTTGCGGCAACATCATCAAGAACGAAGTCCTGCACCGCATCCGCGTGCACCCCGAGAGCACCGTCGGCGCGCTCTCGCCGCGCAAACGCGGCGAACTGGTCCGGCAGGCACGCGACTACAGCTTCGATTTCCTCGAATGGAAGAAGGCCTACGTGCTGCGCAAGCACTGGCAGGTGCATGCCAAGACCCATTGCCCGCGTGACGGCATGCGCCTGTCATACCGGGCCAAGCTCGGCCGCCGGCAGCGCCGCGCCTTCTGGTGCGAGCACTGCCAGCGGCTTTACCAGTGACGGCAGCCGTACCCCGTGATCAGTCGCCGATGATGCGCAGGCCGAAGACGAAGCTGGCGTCGGCGACATGGTTCACCGCGCCGGCCAGGTTCATCCGCACCAGGGTTTCCTGCTGGAAGAACGCCGTCGCCTGCGCATCGGTCAGGCCGTAGTTGTCGACCAGGGCGCGCTTGCTGAGGAAGCCGGCGATGCACACCGCCGAGTCGCGGCTGCGCTGGGTGAAGGCGGCGCCCGGGGCCAGCGGCACTTCGTAGAACTCCGACGAGGTCAGGCCGGTATCGAGCCGGCCGCCGAACGGCAGCCCCGTCATCGGGTTCACCAGCGCCGGATCGTTGAGCACCGGATTCTCGATGGTCAGTGTCGGGCTGTAGCGCAGCAATGCGTTGACCGGCGTCGTGCCCGGGTTCTCGTAACGCACGGTCACCAGCGGCGAGACCCAGTAGCACAGCAGCGACTTGGTCGCCCTGGGCGGCAGGCGGATGCGGGCGAGGTCGTTGAAGCTGAAGCTGGTGAACGCACCGGGCGTGAGCACCTGGCAGCCCGGACCGGTCCAGGTCGAGCAGTCGGCGGTCAGCGCGGCGTTCAACTGGGTCACGCCCAGCCAGCGCAGGTTGCGGCCGAACGAATCCACGTCGCCGACGTCCTCGACGGTGACGGCGTCCGCGGCCGCGGGCGCGACCCGCTTGCTCAGGGTCAGGCCGCGCTGCTGCTGCGGCGACACCAGGTCGGCGGAGCGGACATCGACGGCATCGGGGCGTTGCGGCGCCTGCCCGGCATGTACGAAGACGGCCGCGAGTGCCAGGCCGATGGCGCCCACGGTGATCAGACCGCGCTGACCGACTACGGATTTCCTATGCATTGCCGATGCCTCCTATGGCGTGATGGCACCGTCAATTACGCATTCGGACCAGCGCAAGGGACACCCGAACGGGTTAGGGGTGCTCCGCCTCCGCGTGCACGCGCTCGCGGCGCAGCAGGTACAGGCCGCTGGCGACGATGATCCCGGCGCCGGCCCAGGTCACCGCGTCCGGCAGCACGCCCCACAGGGTGGCGTCGAGCAGCACGCCCCACACCAGCGCCGTGTACTCGAGCGGCGCGATCAGCGAGGCCTCGCCGAGGCGGAAGGCTTCGGTGATCGCGTACTGCCCGAGCGCGCCGGCGACGCCCACGCCGGCGATCACCCACGCGTCGGCGCCGCGGATCGGCATCCATTGCGGCAGCGCCAGCAGCCCCGCGCCCAGCGCCATGAAGCACAGCAGCCAGACCATCAACGCCTGCGTGCTGTCGGTGCGCGCGATGATCCGCACCGTGATGGCCGAAACCGAGTAGCCGAACGCCGCCACCAGCACCGCCAGCCCGGCCAGGCTCAGCACGCCCTCGCCGGTGGGGCGCAGCACCACCAGCACCCCGAGCAGGCCGACACCGATCGCGGCCCAGCGCCGCGGGCCCACGCGCTCGCCAAGAAAGGGCACCGACAGCGCGGTGATCATCAGCGGCGCGACGAAGAAGATCGAATAGGCCTCCGACAGCGGCAGGCTCCGCAGGGCGTAGACGAAGCCGCCCATCATCATGATGCCGAGCACCCCGCGCAGCAGGTGCAGCGACCAGCGCACGCGGAACAGCGTCCTGGCACCGCCGGTCCACAGCGCCCACACCAGCACCAGCGGCAACGATGATGCGCCCCGGATCGCCGACACCTGGAACGGCGGATAGTGCGCGCTCAGCGCCTTCAGGCCGGCGTCCATCAGGCAGAACAGCAGCACCGCGGCCAGCATGTAGGCGATCGCCTGCAGCGACCGTCCTGGATGTGCACTCACTTCGTCGATTCCTTGCGGCAATGGCGGTCGCGTCGCTCCGGCGGCGCGCGCAACACGTGGGGGAGGTAGTAGTCGAGCAGCGAACCGGCCAACGCGACGTCCTGCGCCGGGATGAGCGTCGCGGCGTCGCGCATCCAGCCCGCCTTGCAGGCCGCGGCGTCCTGGCCGCTGGCGGCGCATTGCAACAGATGATCGAAGGCGATGCGAAACGTGCCGAAGTGCGCGCGGTCCAGCGGCGCGCCGTGCCCCGGCACCAGCACGGCGAAATCCACGGCGTCCAGGCGCCGCAGCGCGGCCTGCCAGCCCGCGCTGCAGGCCGTATCGAACAACGGCACCGGCAGCGTCACCAGGTCGCCCGCGACCAGCGTGCGCGTGGCCGGATCGAACAGCCACACGTCGCCGCCGCTCACCGCGTTGTCTTCCAGGCCCAGGTGCAGGCGCCGCCCCGCCAGCGCTACGTCCTGCTGCGATGCGGCCACCACGTGCGTCGGCGCCAGGGCGCGACCGGCATCGATGCGCGCCACTTCCTCGCGCCACCCCGCGATCGCCTCGGCCGTCGCCGCCTCCGGTTGGGCGATGAGCGCCTGCAACTGCGCGCGATAGTCGGCAAGGAAGCCATGCAGGGCTTCGTCGATCGCTGCACTGGCAAAGACTTCGGCCTGCGGAAAGGCGTCGCGCAACGCCGCATTGCCGGCGACATGGTCCAGGTGCCAGTGCGAGTTGACGATGGCGGCTACTGGCAGCCCGCTGCTGCGCGCGGCGTCGATGATGCGCGCGGTGTGTTGCGCGTGGCGGCCGCTGTCGACCACGACCAGGCCGCGGCGACCGCGCAGGAGCACGGTGTTGCCGTCGGGCTGCGCACCGGCGACGAAGGTTCCCGGCAACAGCGACACGCCGGGGGCGACAACCGTACCCGGCAACGGCGGCCGCGCCGGCGTCGCCGCGCAGCCGGCCAGCAGGGCGATCGCCACCAGTGCGCCGATGCTGCGCATGCGTACCCCGTCGTCATTGCCTCCTGGCAACGTGCCGCAGCGCGCAGGCAGCGCCAATAGGCCGCAGGTCACGTCCGCCGCAGCCGGCCGCGCAGGCCCCAGGCATAGGCGAGGTAATGGCCGAGCACCAGCCCGCCCACGGCCAGCACGCTGCCTTGCTGCGACAGCCACGCCGCGTGCCCGCCGGCCGTCCACGCCTGCGCCATGCGGTACACGCCGAAGGCGAGCCGGGCCACGACCACCAGCGTCAGCGCCAGCACCAGCCAACGGTTGGGGGTGTAGAACAGTCCTTGTGGCGTGACCTCGAAGCGCGTGAGCGCCAGGCCCAGGATCCCCGCCAGCGCGCCCGCTGCCAGACCGGCGAGGGCATGCCGCAGCGCGCCGTCGATCCAGTGGCTCGTCAGCCACGCGCTGGCGACGAACACGCACGCCGACACCAGCAACGACCAGGCGTTGACCGCCGTCACCCAGCGCGCCGCGCGCCGGCGCGCGCGGCCGCTGCGATAGCGCTGCCACAGCGCGAAGGGCAGCAACAGCAGCCACAGCAGCACCAGCGCCATGACCAACACCGGCAGCAGCAGCAACAGCGGCACCGCTCAGCCCCGCAGGCTCGCGATGTCGATCACGAAGCGGTAGCGCACGTCGGCCTTGAGCATGCGTTCGTAGGCCTCGTTGATGCGGTCGATGGCAATCAGCTCGATGTCCGAGGCGATCCCGTGGCGGGCGCAGAACTCGAGCATTTCCTGGGTCTCGCGGATGCCGCCGATCAGCGAGCCGGCCAGGCGCCGGCGCTTGCCGATGAGGGCATAGGCGGCCACCGGCGCGGGCCGCTCGGGAATGCCAAGCAACACCATGGTGCCGTCCAGGCGCAGCAGGCCGAGGTAGGCGTTGTAGTCGTGCTCGGCCGAGACCGTGTCCAGGATCAGGTCGAAGCGCCGCGCCAGCTGCTTGAACGTCGCCGGGTCGCGCGTCGCCGCGAACTCGTGCGCTCCGAGCGCGAACGCATCGGCGCGCTTGGCCTCGGAGCTGCTGAGCACCGTCACCCTGGCGCCCATCGCGCGCGCCAGCTTGACCGCCATGTGGCCGAGCCCGCCCAGCCCGACCACCGCCACCTCGCTGCCCTCGCCCGCGCCGAAATGGCGCAGCGGCGAATAGGTGGTGATGCCCGCGCACAACAGCGGCGCGGCGCGATCCAGCGGCAGCGCGTCGGGGATGCGCAGCACGTAGTCCTCGTGCACGGTGATGCGGGTGGAATAGCCGCCGTAGGTCGGCGCCTGGGTGTCGCGTTCGCGCGAGTTGTAGGTGCCGGTCATGCCCTGGTCGCAGTACTGCTCCTCGCCCGCCCGGCACGGTTCGCACTGCCGGCACGAATCGACGAAGCAGCCCACGCCGACGGCATCGCCGACGCGGAAGCGCGTGACCTCGGCGCCGGCATCGGCCACGCGCCCGACGATCTCGTGCCCGGGCACCATCGGGAAGATGCCGCCGCCCCACTCGTCGCGCGCCTGGTGGATGTCCGAATGGCACACGCCGCAGTAAAGGATGTCGATCAGCACCTCGCGCGGCCGCGGCGCGCGGCGCTCGACGGTGAAGGGCGCCAGCGGTGCGCCGGCGGTGGCGGCGGCATAGGCAGGGCTACGGTGCATGGCGCGTCCTCGCGGGGAAACCGATGATCCGGAGGCGGCAGTCTATCCAGCGCCAACGTCGCTTGCGTTACCCTTGCGCCCCCCAAAACTGCATCGCGCCCCACGGAGTTCCCATGCCGTCCTTCGACATCGTGTCCGAGGTCAACCAGCACGAGCTGACCAATGCGGTCGACCAGGCCAACCGCGAGCTGTCCACCCGCTTCGATTTCAAGGGCGTCGACGCCCGGTTCGCGCTCGAGGAGCAGGTGATCAACCAGTCCGCGCCGAGCGACTTCCAGCTCAAGCAGATGGAGGACATCCTGCGCGCGCGCCTGATCGCGCGCGGCATCGACGTGCGCTGCCTGGAATTCGGCGAAGTGGAAAGCAACCTTGCCGGCGCGCGGCAGAAGATCACGGTCAAGCAGGGCATCGAGCGCGACCTGGCGAAGAAGATCCAGGGCGCGCTCAAGGACGCCAAGCTCAAGGTCGACAGCCAGATCAACGGCGACAAGCTGCGCGTCACCGGCAAGAAGCGCGACGACCTGCAGGAAGCCATCGCCCTGCTGCGCGCCGGCAACTTCGAGCGGCCGCTGCAGTTCGACAACTTCCGCGACTGAGCGCGCCGGCGATCGCCGTGAGCATCCAGCTCGACCACCTGCTGGTTCCGTCGCACGACCGCTGCGCCGCGGCGAAGCAGCTGGCCGAACTCCTTGGCGTGCCCTGGTCGGCAACCGGCGCGGGGCCGTTCTGCCCGGTGTACGTCAACGACGGACTGACGCTGGATTTCGACCAGGCGAGCGCGCCATTCCCGGTCCAGCACTACTGCTTCCGCGTGTCGCCGCAGGAATTCGAGGCGATCCTCGGCCGCATCCGCGCCGCGGGCATCGCCTATCGCAGTACTCCGCACGGCGCGGACGATATGCAGGTGAACACCAATCACGGCGGCAGCATCGTCTACTGGAACGAACCCGCCGGGCACGTCTGGGAGCTGCTGACCGTCAGCTACGCGCGGCAACCGCCGGCATGAGCGACGCACGCGACCCGATCGCCGACACCCGCCGCTGGCTCGAGCGCGCGGTGATCGGACTGAACCTGTGCCCGTTCGCGAAGTCGGTGTACGTCAAGCAGCAGGTGCGCTTCGTCCTGTGCGAGGCGCACGACCCGCAGGCCCTGCTGGCGCTGCTGCGCGATGAGCTGCAATGGCTGCACGACGCCGATCCGCAGCAGACCGATACGACCCTGATCGTGCATCCGCACGTGCTGGCCGATTTCCTCGACTACAACGACTTCCTTGACGCCGCCGACGCCCTGGTCGCGGAACTCGGCCTGGAAGGCGAGCTGCAGGTCGCCAGCTTCCATCCCGACTACCGCTTCGCCGGCACCGGCGAGGACGACATCGGCAACTGCACCAACCGTTCGCCGTGGCCCACCCTGCACCTGCTGCGCGAGGCCAGCGTCGAGCGCGCGGTGGCGGCCTTCCCCGACCCGGATGCGATCGTCGAACGCAACATCGCCACGCTGGAAAAGCTCGGCCATGCCGGATGGCAGCGCCTGATGCAGCCGCACGGTTCGCCGGACCCGCAGGACGGCAGCACCGACGCATAAGCGCGCAAAAGAAAACGGCGGCCCGGAGGCCGCCGTTCTGGTTGCATCACGCGGGTCGCTCAGAACCCGGCGGTGAAGTTCACGCCGGCGCCCCAGTCCGCGCTGCCGTCGGACAGGCCCTTGGTCGCGTACACCTGCATCTTGCTCGCGTCGGAGGTCGGGAAGCTGTAGAAGCCGGTGACTTCGCTGCGATCGTCCGCTGCTTCCGAGGTCGGCTGGCGGTAGTCGTACATCAGGCCGGCGCTGCTGTTGCCGAGCTTGTGGCTGAAGCCGACGTTGGCATTCCAGACCGAATCGACTTCGATGAAGTCCGAGTCGCCGAGCAGGGTGTAGCCGACGCCGCCGAACAGGGTCGTCGCGTCGCCCACGCTGCGGTACACGTCCACGGCCGCGCCATAGTCGTTGGCGCCGGTGCCCAGGCCCTTGTCCTCGTCGGCGGTGGCGACCTTGACGTTGCCGGTCAGGTCCACGCCCCACTGGCCCTGCAGCGGGATCGCGTAGGTCGCCGCCAGGCGCAGGTCGCCGATGCCGGAAGTGGTGCCCGAGGTCGGCGCGGTCGGATCGCCGCCGCCACCGCCGTTACCGCGGCCGCGACCGTTGGGATTGAGGTTCACCAGGCTGCCCAGGCCCGGGACGACGTTGGCGTCGCCCTGCACGCGCAGCCACGGCAGGCTGGCCTTGAAGGTCCAGTCGCCGGTCGCGTACTTGGCGCTGAAGGGCACCGAAAGGATCTTGGTGGTGGTGTCGCTGCCGTAGTCGCCGGAGCTGTAGTCGACACCGACGCCGAGGCTGAGGCCGTCGTCGGCGTGCGCCATGCCCGCGGCGAGGAACAGGGCGAGAAATACTGCAGAACGCTTCATCGGGGTTTCCTGGTCATGGATCTGTTTTCTGGTTCGACGCGGACGACGACGGGCGCCCTGGGGCGCCCGTCGTGCGAAACCACGCAATGCTTACGGGCGGCCGCCGCGTTCGGGCTTGCTCGGACGTTCCGGACGATCGACCTTCGCCGGACGCTCGACCTTGGCGATGCGCTCGACCTTCTCCGGCTTGCCGGTCACGCGATCCGCCTTGGCCACGTGGTCGGCCTTGTGGTCGGCCGACTTGCCGCGGTTGTCCTGCGCGCCCTTTGCCGTGTCCTTGCCCTTGGCCGACTTGTCGCTGGCCACGGAGGCAGTGCCGTCTTCGGTCGCGCTGTCGGCATCGGCGTAACGGCCGCTCTTGACCTCACCCAGGCTCTTGAAGCCCAGTTCCTTCGCGATCTGGCCCCAGCCCATGCCGTCCGCGCGCATCTGCAGGATGCCGCCGGAGTAGGTGGTGGTCGTGGTGGTGGTGCCATCGGCGTTGGTCACCGTGGTGGTGGTCGCGGTGCCCAGCAGCGCCTCGTCGAAGCTCGCGGCCTTGCCGCCATCGACCAGGGCCTGCGCGAGGCCGAGCGAATGATCGACCTCGCCCCAACCCATCGGGCCGTTGGCATTGGCGATCGGCGTTTCCACGGTCACCGTTTCCATCTTCGGCGTGCCGTCGGGGTTGGTCGCGAGCGTGCCGTCCGGGTTGGTCGCCTGGCGCGTCACCGTCGAGGTCACGGTGAAGTCGCCGCCGGTGCGCAGCGCGGTGATGGCGTCGCCCGCCGCGACTTCGTCGCCGGCGAACAGCGTGCCGGCGTAGGCATCGACGAGGCGATCCTTGGTCACACCGGCATCGGTTTCAGTGGTTTCGGGCGGCGGTGCGTCCTGGGCGAACGCCGGCGTGGCGGCGAACAGCGCAGCGGCCAGCGCGGCAAACAACAAAGTGTTCTTCGCAGTCATTGCTTCTTCCCTCATCGTTGAGTCGAGCCGCTGTTGCGGCGCGGAGGAGATGCTAGGCCGGGGTCGGCCGTTCGCAACGACCGTTCAGGCTCATATTCAGGCCGGATTTCGGAATTGAGCGGCAACGCGTGACGCACGCCCCAGATTGGCGGCCTTCCGGTTCGAATATGCCGCGCGCAAAAGGAGAACGACTTCACGCTCGACCGCGCCGGATGCGTGAAGGTGGTGTGAGCGCAACGCGCTCAGTCGGATGCGAACAGGCGCTCGCGGTCGCGCGCATCCAGCAAGCGCCACTGCCCCGCCGGCAGCTCATCCAGCGCCAACCCGCCGATGCGGCTGCGATGCAACGCCAGCACGTGATTGCCGACCGCGGCGAACATGCGCCGCACCTGGTGGTAGCGGCCTTCAGTGAGCGTGAGGTGCGCGCTGCGCGCATCGATGACCTCCAGCTGCGCCGGAGCCAGCGGCGTGGTTTCCGACTCGAGCTGCAATGTCCCGCTGGCGAAGATCCCGGCCTCGTCGCCGCGCAGGTCGTTCGCAAGCGTCACTTCGTACACCTTGGGCAGGTGGGTTTTCGGCGACACGATGCGATGCAGCAGCGCGCCGTCGTCGGTCATCAGCAGCAGGCCGCTGGTGTCGCGGTCCAGCCGTCCCACCGTGGACAGCAGCGGCGAGCGCAGGCGGAAGCGCGGCGGCAGCAGGTCGTACACGATGCGGCCGGGATCCTTGGTGGAGCAGGTGTAGCCGACCGGCTTGTGCAGCATCAGCAGCACGCCCGCCGGCGGATCGAGCGCCTCGCCATCGATGCGGATGTCGTCGTGCGCGACCTTGTCGTCGGCATACAGCACCTCGCCGTTGGCGTCGGTGACCATGCCGGCGCGGAACATCGCGGCGACGTCCTTGCGGCTGCCATAGCCGAGGTTGGCGAGGAGTTTTACGAGTTTCATGGGGATATCTGCAGACGCTTGTGGTTTGGGTCATGGGCGCGGACGCGACCGCGCCGGTGCGGTGCGGCGGCCTACTTGCGGATCGCCTCGATCACCTTGAAGCCCTGCTCCTGCGCGACCACGCGCACGGCGGAGAAATGCGCGGCCAGCTCGCTTTCGTACGGCAGGTGCCGGTTGGCCACCAGCCACAGGCGGCCGCCCGGGCGCAGCGCCTCGGCGGCGACGGCGATGAAGCGGCGGCCGAGGTCGGGGCGATCGGCGCGGCCCTGGGCATGGAACGGCGGGTTGCTGACGATCACGTCGAAGCGCTTGCCCAGCCCGGTCGTGACATCGTGCCAGTGGTACTGCAGCGCCACGCGTTCGTCCTGCGCCTGCAGGTTGCGGCGCGCGAGGTCCAGCGCGCGGCGTTCGGCCTCGTACAGGTCGAGCGATGCAATGCGCGGGCAACGCACGAGCAGTTCGTGCGAGAGATAGCCGTAGCCCGCGCCCAGGTCCGCCGCGGCGCCGGCGAGATCGGACGGCAGGTGGGCGGCGAGCAGCGCGGACGCGGTGTCGATGCGGTCCCAGGCGAACACGCCGGGGCGACTCACGAAGCGCCCGCCGGCGATCGCCCGCGGCGCGTCGAGCTGCAGCCATTCCGCGCACAACGCCGCGTTGGCGGCGCCATGCAGCGGGGCGGTCCAGAACGCGCGGCACTTGTGCTTGGACAGCTGGCCCAGCGGCCCTGCGAGCCTGGCCAGGTCGGCCTCGCCGGACTTGGCGCCTTCATCGTTGCGCAGGCAGGCGAGCACGCGGCCACCGGGAGCGGTGCGCGAGATGGCGCGTGCGTACAGCGCGCGCGCCTCATCGCGCTGCCGCGGCGGCAACACCAGCACCAGCGGGTGGCGCGTGGTGTCGTCTTCCGCGGCGAGCGCCAGGCCCGAGCGCTGCAGGGCATCGGCTTCCGGCTTGAAGCTCTGCTCGCACACCAGGCCCGGGAAGGCGCGCTGGTGCAACGGCCAGCCATCGCGCGCGCGCAGGAACAGCACGCCGCCTTCGGCCGGCCACGCCAAGGGGCCGTCGAGCAATGGCAGCAGCAGGGTTTCGAGCGCGGAGTCGGGACCGTCGGCGGACACGCGCGGCCTTCAGTGAAATGAACCAGCGCAGATTCTACGTCGCACGAGCCGTTCGCCGCGGCCGCGGCATGCGCGGTCATAACGCGCGGGCAACATGGCGGCGGGCATGATCGGGCTGCCTTCAAGCAGGAGTGCCTCGAATGCGCGCCCTCTTCATCGGCGGCTCCGTCGACAACAGCGAGCTCGACCTCGATACCGACCGCCCACCGCTGCACTACCCCGAGAACACCGGCGGCGGCCAGGCCCGTTACCGCCTGCATCACGTCGGCGTACGCGACGAAGGCGACATTGCCTACGTCGTGTATGCGGCGCCCGACCTCGCCGACGAGGTGGTGAGCAACATCAGCGACGAGCGCAACTATCCGCGCCGCTTCCACGCCACGCCCGCCCTGGTCGCGCGCTGACGCAACGACATCAGCAATGCGAAGGGCGACCGCGTTCGTCGGTTGCCCCTGCTGCGCACACCGGCGAGCACGCGGTGCTCGCCGATTGGATTCGCCGCCACAACCCCTGATCAGCGCGCCGCCGCGTGCATCTTCGAATCCCAGGCTGCACGCGACTGACGTTTCTTGTCTGCATCACGCCTACGGCACCGGCCGCGGGATGCGTTGCTAGACTCGCCGCATCCTTGCCAGAGAGAACTGCGATGCGCGCACACGGTGCAAGGCCGGACCTGGGCTGGATGAGCGGCGCGCTGCTCCTGCTGGCGCTCGGGGCCTGCGGCGGTGGCGGCGGTGGCGGCTCCGGTACGACACCGCCCCCGCCCGCACCACCGCCTCCGCCGCCTCCGCCGGCGACGGACCTGCAATACCTGGCCTCGGGTCCGTCCCCCTTCACGCTCGGCTGCGATGGCGGCGGCAGCACCGGAACGCTGTTCCAGAACGCCGAAGTCGAGCCGTACGTCGCGGTCGATCCCGGCAACCCGGCCAACCTGATCGGGGTGTGGCAGCAGGACCGCTGGTCGAATGGTTCCTCGCGCGGGCTAATGAGCGCCGCTTCCAGCGATGGCGGCCAGACCTGGACGCGCACGCCGCTGCCGGTGTCGCGATGCGGAGGTGGCACCTTCGCCAACGGTGGCGACTACGCGCGCGCCACCGATCCTTGGGTCACGTTCGCCCCGGACGGGACGGCCTACGCCATGGGCCTGGTCACCACCGGCGGTTCGTTCGAGCCCGGATCGGTCAACGCCATGCTGGTGGTGCGCTCGACCGATCGCGGGCATAGCTGGAGCGCGCCGACGACCCTGATCCGCGACGGCGCCGGCTTCTTCAACGACAAGAACACGATCACCGCCGATCCGTTCAGCGCGGCCTTCGTCTATGCGACCTGGGACCGGCTGGTGGCGGGCGATGCCGGCGGCCCGACGTATTTCGCCCGTACCGTCGACGGCGGAGCGACCTGGGAACCCGCGCGCGCCATCTACGACCCGGGTCCGTCCAGCCAGACCCTCGGCAACGTCATCGTGGTCGCGCCCAACGGCATGCTGGTCAATTTGTTCACCCAGATCGACCGTCTCTCGGCTACCACCACTGCCGCGCACATGGATGTCATCCGCTCGTTCGATCGTGGCGCGACCTGGAGCGGCCCGACCCGGGTCGCCGACCTGCTGGCCGTGGGCACGCGCGATCCGCAGAGCAACGTGCCGGTGCGCGACGGCGCCAGCCTGGCGCAGATCGCGGTGGGCCCCAGCGGGCACCTGTTCGTGGTCTGGCAGGACGCGCGCTTCAACAACGGCACCTTCGATTCGATCGCCATTTCGCGTTCGACCGACAACGGCGTGACCTGGTCGGCGCCGACGCGCGTCAGTGCGGTCGGCGCTGCCGCATTCACGCCCTCGGTGCACGTGCGCGCCAACGGCGACGTCGGCGTGAGCTTCTATGACCTGCGCAACAACACCGCGGCGGCCAGCCTGCCGACCGACTATTGGCTGGCCCGCTCGTCGGATGGCGGCGTGACCTGGAGCGAGACGCGCGTGGCGACCTCGTTCGACCTCACGACCGCGCCGCAGGCCAATGGCGCGTATTTCCTCGGCGACTACCAGGCGTTGGCCAGTCGCAGCAACGTGTTCGTTCCGTTCTTCGTCAAGACCACCGGCGACCTCACCAACCGCACCGATGTCTTCGCCGCGCCCGCGGTATCGATCACCGCCGCGGCAAGCCAGCCCAGCGCGATGCAGATGGCCGTATGGCGACGCGCGCGCCGGTCCGAAGTGGCGGCCCGCGCGATTCCGGGCGACTTCCGCATGACCGACTCGCTGCAGCGCGACGTCGGCCTGCAGCTGGAACGCAGCATGCGCTGGCGCGTAGCGCAGTGGGGTGAGCGGACCATGCGCGCGCCCACCGCGCCGCCGTAAGCGTTGTTGCGTGCATGCGCATCGGGCACCGGCGTGGCGACTCGCAACCGTTCGCCGGATTCGGCCCTTGCATTCGAAATGGCGCGTGCGCAAGGGGCGCGCCCTTCGCCATTGCGGCGACGCGTTCTCCGCGAGTTCCATGAAGTCCGTCCTCGACATCGCCCACCCGACTGCGCCACTGCCCTTCCGCCACCGCCCGGACGCGTGCGCGCGGCCGCGTGACCAACGCGGGCATCCGCGCTTCATCCGCAACGGCTGATCTTCGCTCGCGCAGATCGGTCAACCGATCTCCCGAGGCAACGCGAACGTCCTCGGGCCATTCCGGGGGGCGTTTTTCTTCCTGCGGTCGCAAAGCAATCGCCAGGGTCCATCGCGATGGCGCCGGTGCGCATGCACCTGAAGGATCTGAAAGCTCTGCAGAAGGTCTCCGAGAAGATCGACACGCTGACCGTGTTCGGCGCCCTGGACGCATCACCAGGCGACGGGTGCGCTTGAAGCAGTAAAATTCCTTGCGATCGAACGGAATCGATCGCATGTAACCAATTCACGGGAAGGAACCATGAACACGCAATACGAATTTCTCCATGCCGAGGGCAGCGCCACGCCGATCAAGGGCTGGGTGCACGGCGTCCCGCTGGAAGACCAGGCGCGGCAGCAGCTGCGCAACATCGCCACGCTGCCGTTCGTCGGTCCGTGGGTCGCGGTGATGCCCGACGTCCACCTGGGCATCGGCGCGACCGTCGGGTCGGTGGTTCCCACCAGGGGCGCGATCATCCCGGCCGCGGTCGGCGTCGACATCGGCTGCGGCATGGCCGCGGTGCGGACCACGCTGCATGCCAACGACCTGCCCGACGACCTGGCGCAACTGCGCAACTCGATCGAACGCAGCATCCCGGTCGGCAATGGCCCGGGCGGCGAGCACCGGCGCATTCCCGACAGCATCGAGACGAAGCTGGCGCAGTCGGAGCTGATGGCGCGCCTCGCGGTGATCCGCGACAAGCACCCGAAGATCCGCCCGGACAAGGTCGACAAGCAGACCGGCACGCTCGGCGGCGGCAACCACTTCATCGAGATCTGCCTGGACGAGGCCGACCGGGTGTGGGTACTCCTGCACTCGGGCTCGCGCGGCACCGGCAACCTGGTCGGCACCTACTTCATCGAGCTGGCGCGTCGCCAGCTGGAGCAGCGCGTGCTCGGCTTCCACCTGCCGGACAAGGATCTCGCCTTCTTCCTCGAAGGCGAGCCGCTGTTCGGCGACTACGTCGAGGCGGTGTCGTGGGCGCAGGACTACGCCCGGGTCAACCGCGAGGCGATGATGGCGCGGGTGCTGCAGGAGATGCGCCACCGCCTGCCGAAGTTCCAGCTGGAGAAGGAGGCGGTGAACTGCCACCACAACTACGTCCAGCGCGAGGAGCACTTCGGCGAGTCGCTGCTGGTGACCCGCAAGGGCGCGGTCAGCGCGCGCGCAGGCGAGCTCGGCATCATCCCCGGCAGCATGGGCGCGCGCAGCTACATCGTGCGCGGCAAGGGCAACGCGGACAGCTTCCACAGCTGCAGCCACGGCGCCGGCCGGGTGATGAGCCGGACCGCCGCGCGCGCACGGATCACCCTGAAGCAGCACCGCGAGGCCACCGCGCACGTGGAATGCCGCAAGGACGCGGGCGTGATCGACGAGTCGCCGGCCGCCTACAAGGACATCGACGCGGTCATGGCGGCACAGGGCGACCTGGTCGAGATCGTGCACACGCTGCGGCAGGTGGTGTGCATCAAGGGATGAGGGGGCGCGCCGGTGCGCCACTGGTGCATGCGCCGACCATCGCCTGACGGCTGTGCCGCGGGGCCATCCGGAGACGTCGCTCGCGCGCCACTGCGCGCGCCACGTCGAACATGCCAACGCTGCTCCGGCGGCGTTTCTGCTGGCCCTCAACCCAGCCGCGGCAGGCGCACGCAACTCTCCCCCATCGGCACGCCGTCCGGACCGAAGCGCCGCTCGGCGAACACGATCGACTCCGCATCCACCAGCACCACCGTGCTGCAGCGCGTGCCATAACGCTCGCCGCGCACGAACGGTGGCGACAGCCAACGTTCCATGTCCAGGCCTATGCCGGTGTCCGGCAACGCCGCGTCCGGCGCCGGCAGCGTGTCGGCCAGCGCGGCGAACAGCGGCTCCAACGCCGCGGCATCGATCGGGTGCAGCGACAGCGGCGCATCCAGCCAACTGCGCAGCGCGCGCGTGGCGTGGCCGCTCTTGGGCCAGGGCGCATCGAAGGCGCCGTTCGACATCGCATGGATCCCAGGGGCCACCGGGTGGAAGTGCGCCCCGGGATGGTTGGTGGCGAACATCAGGTCCCCGCCATCCCAGGCCAGCAGGTTGTAGCGCCCGTGTTCCGCGGCGATCGGCTCCAGGCCGGCCACGAAAGCGCGCGCATCGGCGGCGCCGCGCACGAAATCCCGCACCAGCGCCCCGCGCGACCGTGGTGCGGTTTCCGGATTGCGCCCAACCCGCACGTTGGTCACCGCGGCGAGCCGCCCGCGCGTGGACGCCTGCAACCAGCTGCCGCCGGCCTGCAGGTCGCGCCCGCCGTAGACCGTGGCCGCGTCCGGGTCGAATCCGGCGGCGGCGGTGGGCCGCGCATGGAACTCGTCGCGGTTGGCGATCAGCGCCAGCGTGTAGCGCGGATGGTGCTGCCAGGCGGCGGCGATCAGGCACATGCGCGCATCATAGGCGCGCGTCGCCGCGGCCGCGTGCCGGCGGTGGCACACTGTGGCCATGACGGTCTATGTCGACGACGCCGTGCATCCCTGGCGTGGCCAGCGCTGGGCGCACCTGATGGCGGACACGCTGCAGGAGCTGCACGCGATGGCCGCGCGCCTGGGGATTCCGCGCCGCGCCTTCCAGAACAAGACCAGCGGTGCGCATTACGACGTCACCGCCGACACCCGCGAGCAGGCGATCGCCTACGGCGCGACGCCGATCTCGCGGCATGCCGACCGCGTGCTGGTGAAAGCGGTGATCGCGCGCGCCAAGGCGCAGGGCAAGGGCGAGGCGCCCTAGGGCACGACGCAGCGGCGGGGCGTGGCCCGCCTACCGTTCCAGCAGGGTGCGCAGCACCGGCAGCGTGGTGACGTCGTCGATGCCCTTGTAGCCGGCGATGGCTTCGCGCACCTGCGACAGCATCGATGGCGTGTCCGCCTGCACCAGCACCAGCATGTCGGTCTCGCCCGCGACGCTGTGGCAGGCCTGCACCTGCGGCAGCGCTTCCAGCTGCGGCATCACGTCGTCGCAGCTGAAGCCGTCGGCGTAGCGCAGCAGCAGCCACGCGCGCAGCGGTTCGCCGCCGCTGCCCAGGCGCACGGTGTACTGGGCGATCACGCCGCTGCCTTCCAGGCGGGCGATCCGCTCCTGCACCGCGCTGCGGGACAGACCCACTGTCTTGGCCAGCTGTACCGTCGACAGGCGCGCGTTGTCCTGCAGCAGCGCGATCAGGCGGCGATCGATGTCGTCGAGTGTCTTCATCGGGCGGATTATGCCGCCGCTGTGCCGGCGCTATCGGCAGATTGCCGGGTTGAGACCGGCGCACGCCCCTCCGCACAGTGTGCGCATCCCTTCCCTGGAGCATCTGCATGCAACTCGACGAGCGCACCGCCCTGATCCCGATCGACGTCCAGCAGGCGTTCGACCACGCACCGTGGCCGCCGCGCAACAATCCCGACATGGAAGCCAACGGCCTGCGCCTGCTGGAGGCGTGGCGCGCCAGTGGGCGGCCACTGATCCACGTCAACCACGCCTCGGTAGTGCCCGGCTCCACGCTGGCGGCGACCCATCCCGGCCACGCCTTCCGCCCCGGCTACGAACCGCACGCCGGCGAACCGCTGGTGACCAAGTCGGTCAACGCCGCCTTCATCGGCACCGACCTCGACCTGCGCCTGCGCCGCCTCGGCGTCACCAGCGTGGTCCTGTTCGGCATCAGCACCGACATGTGCGTGTCGACGACCGCGCGCGTCGCCGCCAACTTCGGCTACCGCACGATCGTGGTCGGCGACGCCTGCTTCTGCTTCGACCAGCCCGCCCTCGACGGCGGCGTGATCCCGGCCGCGCAGATCCATCGCGCGCACCTGGCGACGTTGCACGCGGAGTTCGCCGAGGTGATCGATACCGAGCGGCTGCTCGCCGCGCTGGCACCACCGCGCCTGCAGGCCGCGGGCTGAAGCAGGGCGCCGATTCCGGTCGCATCGGGGGCCGCCTACAATGCGGGCCCCGATGCAAGCCTCGAGCACGACCATGTCCGACACCCCGCCCGATCGCCTTTCCAACGACCCGCGCAGCAAGTTCTACGACGAAGCCCTGCTCGAGCGCGGCATCGGCATCCGCTTCAACGGCGCGGAGCGCCACAACGTCGAGGAATACTGCATCAGCGAGGGCTGGGTGAAGCTGCCGGTGGGCAAGGCGCTCGATCGCCACGGCCAGCCGATGACGATGAAGGTGAAGGGCACCGTCGAGGCGTGGTTCCTGACCGATTCATCCAAGCAGGACTGAGCGCCGCGGCACCTTCACGGTGGGACCGTGACCGCATCCACTGCCCGCGCGCGCCATCGATCCTAGAATTCCCGCCCCGCAATCACGGTGCAGTGGAAAGATCGATGCTGAACGAGGAACAGGCCAAGGACTACATGCACAAGCTGCTGGCGGCGATGGCCAAGGCCGGCGGCTCCGACCTGTTCATCGCGCACGACTTCCCGCCGAGCATGAAGGCGCACGGCGCGATGACGCCGCTGACCCAGCAGAAGCTCACGGGCGAGGTCACCGCCAAACTCGCCACCGCGCTGATGAACGAGAAGCAGCGCGCCGAGTTCGCCACCGAGATGGAATGCAACTTCGCCATCGTCGTGCCCGGCGTGTCGCGATTCCGCGTCAACGTGTTCGTGCAGCAGGGCAACGTCGGCATGGTCCTGCGCACGATCGCCGCGGAGATCCCCAACTTCGAGAAGCTGCGCCTGCCCGAGGTGCTCAAGCAGGTGGTGATGGAGAAACGCGGCCTGGTCCTGCTGGTCGGAGGCACCGGCTCGGGCAAGTCGACCTCGCTCGCGGCCATGGTCGACCACCGCAACCGCACCTCGTCCGGGCACATCATCACCGTGGAGGACCCGGTCGAGTACGCGCACGTGTCGCAGAAGTCGCTGGTCACCCACCGCGAGGTCGGCGTGGACACGCACTCCTGGCACCACGCGCTGAAGAACACCCTGCGCCAGGCGCCGGACGTGATCCTCGTCGGCGAGATCCGCGACGCCGAAACGATGGAGCACGCGATCTCCTTCGCCGAAACCGGCCACCTGTGCCTGAGCACGCTGCACGCCAACAGCGCCAGCCAGACGATGGAGCGCATCATCAACTTCTTCCCGGAAGAGCGCCGCACCCAGCTGCTGATGGACCTGTCGGCCAACCTGCGCGCGATCGTCTCGCAGCGCCTGATCCGCACCGAGGACGGCAAGGGCCGCGTCGCGGCGATCGAGATCCTGCTCAACACCCCGACCATCGCCGAGAAGATCTTCAAGGGCGAGTTCCACGAGCTCAAGGGCGTGATGGAGAAGTCGCGCGAGCTGGGCATGCGCACCTTCGACTGGGCGCTGTTCGAGCTCTACAACGAGGGCCGGATCTCCTACGAGGAAGCGATCCGCAACGCCGACTCGGCCAACGAGCTGCGCCTGAACATCAAGCTGAAGAGCCAGCGCGGCGAACCGGCCGCGGCATCGGCGACGTCGCTGTCGCTGCACCAGGAGCCGTCGCCGGAGGAAGTGGAGGCGCTGCGGCAGGAGGAACTGCGCAAGCAGCAGGCCAAGCGCGACGCGCTCGAACTGGAACGGCTGCAGATGGCCAAGCGCGCGGCCAACGGCTGAGCGCCGTGCCCGCGTCAGCATCGAAGAGGCGGGCCTGGCCCGCCTCTTTCGTTTCCGTCCGCCGGGCTAGGCCTTGAGCTTGTAGCCGGTGCGGAAGATCCACGCGATCAGCGCCAGGCACAGCCCCAGGAACGCCAGGATCGCCGCCGCGCTCACCACGATGTTGACGTCACTGACGCCGTAGAAGCTCCAGCGCATCCCGCTGATCAGGTACACGACCGGGTTGAACAGCGCGAGCTTCTGCCACAGCGGCGGCAGCATGCCGATCGAATAGAACGCGCCGCCGAGGAAGGTCAGCGGGGTCAGGATCAGCAGCGGGATCACCTGCAGTTTCTGGAAGCTGTCCGCCCACACCCCGATGATGAAACCGAACAGGCTGAAGCTCAGCGCCGTCAGCACCAGGAAGCAGCCCATCCAGAACGGGTGCGCGATCTCGTACGGCACGAAGAAGCGCGCGGTGACCAGGATCAGCGTGCCCAGCATCAGCGACTTGGTCGCCGCGGCGCCCACGTAGCCGAGCAGGATCTCGCTGGTCGACACCGGCGCCGACAGCAGCTCGTAGATCGTGCCCGACCACTTCGGCAGGTAGATCCCGAACGAGGCGTTGGACACGCTCTCGTTGAGCAGCGACAGCATCACCAGGCCCGGAATGATGAAGGCGCCGTAGCCGACGCCGTCGACGTCGCCCATGCGCGAGCCGATCGCCGCGCCGAAGACGATGAAGTACAGCGAGGTCGACAGCACCGGCGACAGGATCGACTCCAGCAGGGTGCGGAAGGTGCGCGCCATCTCGAAGCGGTAGATCGCACGGATCGCGTGCACGTTCATGCTCATGCGCGCGCCCCGCCGTTGCCGTGGACGAGGGTGACGAAGATGTCCTCGAGCGAGCTCTCGCTGGAATGCAGGTCCTTGAAGTCGATCCCCTGCTCGTTGAGCCGCCGCATCAGCGTGGCGATTCCGGTCTGCTCGCGCTGGGTGTCGAAGGTGTAGACCAGCGCGTGGCCCTCGTCGGCCAGCTCCAGGCCGAACTCCGCCAGCGCGGCGGGCACCGCGGCCAGCGGTTCCTGCAATTGCAGGGTCAGCTGCTTCTTGCCGAGCTTGCGCATCAGCACGTGCTTGTCCTCAACCACGATCAGCTCGCCGTTGCTGATGACGCCGATGCGGTCGGCCATCTCCTCGGCTTCCTCGATGTAGTGCGTGGTGAGGATGATGGTCACGCCGCTCTCGCGCAGCGCGCGCACCATCTGCCACATGTCGCGGCGCAGCTCGACGTCGACGCCGGCGGTGGGTTCGTCGAGGAACAGGATCTGCGGCTGGTGCGCCAGCGCCTTGGCGATCAGCACGCGCCGCTTCATGCCGCCGGACAGCGTCATGATCTTGCTGTCCTTCTTGTCCCACAGCGACAGGTCGCGCAGCACCTTCTCCAGGTGCGCCGGATCGGGCGCCTTGCCGAACAGGCCGCGGCTGAAGCTCACCGTCGCCCACACCGTCTCGAACGCATCGGTCGACAGCTCCTGCGGCACCAGCCCGATCTTGGCGCGGGCGGCGCGGTACTCGCGCACGATGTCGTGGCCGTCCGCGAGCACGGTGCCGGTGCTGGCGTTGACGATGCCGCAGACGATGCTGATCAGCGTGGTCTTGCCGGCGCCGTTGGGCCCGAGCAGGGCGAAGATCTCGCCGCGACGGATGTCGAGGTCGACGTGCTTGAGCGCGACATGGCCGGACGCATAGGTCTTGCTCACGTCACGGATGGAGACGACGGCATCCACGCGGGGTTCCTGCACCGGGGCGACCGGCAGATCGTAATCGACGCGCGGGGCGGGACCGTGGGCCACGCTCAGCCCATCTCGCCGAGGCTGCGCGCGGGGATCGCCGGCGCCGTGCGGGTCAGGCGCGCCAGCAGGCCGCGCACCGCGGGCACCGCGACCCACGCCACCGGCAGGGCCACGGCGAAGGCGAGCGCCCAGTTGTGCAGCCAGGCCTGCAGCAGTCCGGGCTGGAGGCCGTGGTGGAGCGTGGTCATGGCCAGGCTGATCGTGGCCGACATCACGGTCACCATCAGCGGGACGAAGGCGAGTTGGGCCTGGCGCGGCGTGAGCATGGCGGACGGGTCCTCGGGGGAGGCGCACAGGCTAGGGCCGCCGCCCCGGCCTGATAAGCCGGGATTCGAGGGAAGAATCGTCCCGGCCACGGGGCAATCGGTGGCGGCGGTCACAGTGCCGGGCCAGCTGCATGAATGCGGGCCAACCCCCGCGCGCGCGGAACGGCGATGCCGGTCAAATTTCGCGAAGTCCGTGGTGAACTTCGCTCCCGCGCGGAGTGCCGGGCTCCTACCATCGGGGCTGCACACACGCACATTCATGCTTACGAGGGGGAATCCATGAAACGCCTGCTACTGGCCGTATCGCTTGCGCTGCTGTCTCTGTCTTCGGTCGCCGTCGCCAAGGGCCACGGCCGCGGTCATGGCGGTGGCGGCCATGGCGACCACCCGCCCGGCAACCACTACGGTTGGCACAAGGGCGAACGGGTCGACGTGGTCTACATGCAGCCGCGCTACTACGTCGAGGACTACCGCGTGTACCACTTGGCGCCGCCGCCGCGCGGCCATCGCTGGATCCGCAGCCCCGACGGCCGCTTCATCCTGGTCGCCGTGGCCACCGGCATCATCGCCGACATCCTGCTGCACCACTGATCGACTAAGCCCGGCGGCGCGATGCCCAGCATCGCGCCGCGGCTGAAGGACCGCCATGAAGCGCCTGATTCTTGCCATGTCCCTCGCCTCGCTGCTGCTCACCGCGGGCGCAGCGCTGGCCGACGACCACCACCATCGCGGCGACCGCCATCATCACGACCATGACGATGATGACGACGACGACGGCTACTACCGCAAGTCCAAGCACTGGAAGCACCGCGACTACCACCGCGGCGAACGCATCGAGGTCGTGTACCTGGAACCGCGCTACTACGTCGAGGACTACGACCGCTACGAACTGCGCGAACCACCCCGCGGCCACCGCTGGGTGCGCACCGAGGACGGCCGTTTCATCCTGGTCGCCGTGGCCACCGGCATCATCGCCGACATCCTGCTGCACCACTGAGCCGCCTTCCGGCAACAAGACGAAGCCCCGCAGATGCGGGGCTTCGTGTTTTCGGGCCGGGCGTCGCTGATCAATCCTTTTCCTTGCCGATCACCTTGCCGTTCTTCGGGTCGATCTTCAGTTCGACGTCCTTGCCCTGCGGATCGTCGGCCTCGGCATTCCAGATGCCGTCCTCGTAATCGACGTCGTGCACGTTGGTGTAGCCGGCCGCGGCGAGCTTGGCGCGCACGTCGGCCTCACTGAGGTTGGCGACCTGTTCGTCGGGATAGATCTCGCCGGTGGTGGGATCGATCCGCACGTCCACGCGATTGCCGTTGGCGCTGCGCGCATCGGCCTTCCACACGCCGTCGCGGAACTTCACGTCATTGACCTTGGTGTAGCCCTGCGCCTCGAGCCGCGCCTGCACTTCGGCCTTGGTCAGTCCCGGTTGCTGCTGGGCCGCCGCCACGCTGCACAGGCAGGCCAATGCGGCACCGAGCAGCATCGGGCTGCGCTTGCGAGTCACCTTCATCCGTTACTCCTGCGGTGGGGGAGCGTGCAGTCTTGGCAGCGCCGCGCGAATCACCGGTGAACCCCAGCGGCCGCGGCTCATCGATGGTTGGGCAATGTGGAGGGCGCGTCTACGCGCGCCGGTTCGCACTCGCGAGGCGCGGGCTCCCCCGTTCGGGGGACGCTGCACGACGGTGCGCGCACGACAATGCGCGGCGAGGGAACCGCCTTTTGCCTGGAGTCCCACCATGTACAGATCGATAGTGGCGCTTGCCGTGCTGGCCGCCACGATGAGCGCAAATGCCTGGGCCGCCGACGCGGCCGCCGACCAGAAGCTGATCAAGAGCGCGATGCAGGCCGCACCTGCCAAGGTCGCCGCCAAGGCCTCCATCGTGGCGATGGGCAAGGACGGCATGCGCACCCTGCGCGACGGCGACAACGGGTTCACCTGCATGCCCGACAACCCGACCACCCCCGGCCCGGATCCGATGTGCATGGATGCCGCCGCGATGGAGTGGGCGCATGCCTGGATGGGCCACAAGGATCCTGCGACCGGCAAGATCGGCTTCATGTACATGCTCGCGGGCGGGACCGACGCCAGCAACACCGATCCCTACGCGGACAAGCCGACGGCGAGCAACCACTGGGTCAAGACCGGACCGCACGTGATGATCGTGGGCGCCGATCCGTCGTTCTACGACATGTACCCGAAGTCCGCCGATCCCGATACGTCGGTGCCCTACGTGATGTGGGCCGGCACGCCGTACCAGCACCTGATGATTCCGGTGAAGTGATCCCGGAGGGCGTCGCCGCGGGCCCGCGGCGACGCCGGATGCCGCTCAGCCTTCGCCGAGGAAGTCGGCCTTGCCGATCGGCACACCCGCCTGGCGCAGCAGGTTGTAGGCGGTGGTGACGTGGAAGAACAGGTTCGGCAGCACATAGGCGAGCAGGTAGGTCTGGCCGTCGAACTTCAGTTCGCCGCGGCGGGTCTTGACCGTGATCGCGCGCGACTCGCTGCCGGCGAACTGCTCGGCGGTGAAGCTCTCCAGGTGCGCGATCGCCGCGGCGATGCGTGCATGCAGCTGCGCGAACGTGGTCTCGTTGTCCTCGACGCTGCGCGGTTCCTGCGCGGCCAGGCGGGTGGCGCCGCGCGTGGCCATGTCGGTCGCGATCTGCACCTGCCGCACCAGCGGCAGCATGTCGAAGATCAGGCGCGACTGCAGCAGGATCTCGGGCTCGGCGCCCTTCTCGCGCGCATGCGCCTCGCCCTTGGCGAGCACCTGGTCGAGGTTGCGCAGCACGCGCACGAACACGGGCACGGAAGCGTCGTACATGGACAGGGACATGGAAACTCCGGAGCTGGGGAAGGCAGGAAGGTTACCCGCTTGCCGGTGGGGCGATTAGCCGCGGATTCCGGGACGACGCATCCCGTGGGCGGGTCACGCGCCGTGACATGGTGCGTTTAGCGCCGGCGTAACGCCGGCATGCGGAGCCGGTAACAGCGCCGTGCCTAGCGTGGCCGTCGCCCCCTTCCGGAGCCGCAAGCATGAGCACCAATCGACACGCCGCCGATCGCGCCAAGGGCGACCACACCAGTCCTCCTCCGGGCCCCGATCGCATGACCGACCAGGACCACGCCCTGCGCGCGGGCCGGCAAGGCACGACGCAGCGCAGGATGGAAGCGCCCGAGGAAGCGCGCACGCGCAAGCAGGGGCGCGACGACGGTCGCAGCGGCAGCAGGCACTGACGCCGGGCGCGGCGATCCATTCGCACGCGCGCGATCCGACCGCGCCTTCGGCGCGGGCGGCACCGGATCGTGCATCGGCGGCTGCAGTGGTTCGGGCACGTCCGGCGGCGGCGCTTCCGGCGGCGCGGGCTCGGGCTCGGGCACCGGCTGCACCGGAATCTCCCGTTGCGGCGGGGCCGGCGCCGGCGTTGGCGATTCGGGTTGCGGCGGGCGCGCGTCCGGCGTTTCCGGCGGCGGCGCAGGCGACTCGGGCGTGGCCGGCACCGGCGGTGTCGTTTGTGCATTCATGCGCAGCGATCGCTCGTCCTGCAGCTGCCCGCCGGTGCCATGGGTCGACGTGGCGCCGTTATGGCGACTTCGGCGGCGTCTTGCCGGTCTTGTCGTGCTTCATCATCGTCGCGTGCCCGGCGGCGAGCTCCTGCCGCGACAGGCTGCCGTTGCCATCGGTGTCCATCTCCGAAAACATCGTCTTGGCCCCGGCGTCGTGCTCGGCGGACGACAGCATGCCGTCACCATCGGTATCCATCTTGGCGATCTTCTCGGCCGAGGACATCTCGCGGTGCATCGCGCCATGGTCCATCGCCGCGTCGTTCGAGGTCATCGGTTCCTTCGCCTTGGCGGGCTTCATCATGGCGTGGCGTGCGTCCATTTCCGCCGCGGTGACCTTGCCGTCGCCGTCGGCATCCATCTCGCCGAACATGCTGGTCACGGCCGCGGCGTGCTCGGCCGCCGACACCATGCCGTCGTTGTTGGTGTCCATCGCCTTGAACTTGGCTCCCGGATCCTCCGCGAACGCCGGTGCGCCCAGTGCCAGCGACAACAGCGTTGCCATGCGCCATGCGGGAATGCTTCCGCGCTTCGTATCGTTCATGCCAGGCCTCCCAGGGGCCGCGGGATTGCGGCCGTCAATCGACCGCCGGCCAGTGTGCGAAGGCAGGCGTTAGCTTCGCGGGGCGCGCAGGTTAGTCCGCGTTAACGACTCGCCGATGAACGGGCCTCTCCGGCGCGCCCCGATGCGGGTCCTGCAACTTCAAACCCGTGCGCCGGGAGAGGACAATCAATGGGTCGATCCGCACCGGGAGTCCGCCATGAACGCGAAATCCGCCCTGCCCGCGCTGCTGGCGATCGGGCTGGCATCGGCCGGCACCTTGGCATCGCCCGACGCCGCCGCGCGCATCCGCTTCGTCACCGACGCCGACGCGCCGCGCAGCCTGCCCGAACAGGGCGCGGTCGCGGTGCGCTGGGAAGACCCGGCGAAGTTCAGCGAGATCCGCTACAGCAACAACAGCTGGGAGTCCCGGCGCGGCAACTGGATCGAGACGCTGGCGCAGCATGTGCGCGACTACGCCGCCCCACGCCTGTCCGCCGGCGAACGCCTGGATGTCACCATCGTCGACGTCGACCTCGCCGGTGATTTCGAACCCTGGCGCGGACCGCAGTTCCAGGACACGCGTTTCCTGCGCGACCTGTATCCGCCGCGCATCACCCTGCGCTTCACCCACACCGCGGCCGACGGCACCGTGATCGCCCAGGGCGAACGCCGGCTGGTGGATGCGGGTTACCTCATGGCGTCGGGTCGCTTCGACAGCGAGCCGCTGCGTTACGAGAAGCGGATGCTCGAGCGCTGGCTTGCGCGCGAACTGCCGCAACGGCGCAGCGCGGCGCGCTGACGCAGCCTGCAAGCAACGACAAAGGCGGCCAGCGGCCGCCTTTGTGTTCTTCGCGGCGCGCCGGACTACAGCTTCAGCGCACCGTTCTCGATGATCGGCTTGCCGTCGAGGGTGACGGTGCTGTTGGGCAGGACTAGCACCAGCCCATAGGGCACCGAGTTGTCGCCTCCCGCCCAGACATTGACGCCGGTACCCACCGTCACCGAACCGGCGGGCACCCAGGTCCCGACCTTGCTCGTCGCGGCCAGCTTCACGTTCGGATTGATGCCGACGTCGAAGAAGCCGAGCTGGTCCTTGCGGGCGTCGTCGACCGCGTCGTACTCGGCCTTGAGCCCGGCGTAGCCGGGGCCTTCGCCGGTCATGGCGGTCACCTTGCCGCCGCTGACGGTGAGCGTGAGGTTGTTCACTTCCTTGCCGCGATAGTAGCTGCGCGTGTTGACGATCTTGCCCTCCGCGCTGCCGGCGACCGGGGTGGTGTAGACCTCGCCCGCGGGCAGGTAGGCCGCGGCCGCCGCGGCGCCGCCCTTCATGTCCTCGGCGCTGACCACGCCGTCGCTCACCAGCACCGGCCGCCCCTTGATGCTCATCTTGAGGTCGGTGCCGTTGGGATTGGTGATGTGCACTTCGTTGCCGGCGGCGATGGCGGCCTTCACCTGCGCGCCGCGCGCCTGCAGTTCGCTGTAGTCGAGGTTGACGCCGTTCCAGAACGTGCGCGCCAGCTCGTCCTGCGCCAGGCCGTAGCGCTCGGCGCGCCACGAGGTCGGATACAGGTTGTTGCCGATCTCGACGTTGCGCACCTTGCGCAGGAATTTCTGCATCACCGCTTCGCCGGCCTTGCCGCGCGCGGCCATGCGCTTGGGGTCGGCGCCCTCGAACAGGTTCTCGGTGCCGTTGTTGCCCACCGAGATCACCACGTCGACCATGTCCGCGAGCTTGCTGCCCAGCGTGTTGGCCTGGGTGTCGTACTTCTCGGGCACGTCGAAGAACAGGCGCTTGTCGAGGCGGTCGCTGCCGTATTCGACGAGCGGGAAGCCGCCGACCTTGCGCACGTTGACGGCGATGTCCTCGAGCAGTTCGGCATCCTCCATCCGTCCGTTGATCAGCACGACCTCGCCTTCCTTGACCGCGGCGCTCTGGGTGACGACGCGCTGCGCGAGCTGCTCCAGGTCGGTGTACGCGGCCTTCGCCGCGGGGGCGGGCGGCGCGCTCGCGGCGGGCGCGGTGGCGGTGGTGCCTGGCGCCGCGGCTTCCGGCGCGGTGGCGCGTTGGCAGGACGCGAGCGCGGCGAGGACCGCCACGGCCAGTGCCGTCGTCAGCAATCGAGTTTTCATGGTGCGCTTCCGGGAGCCCGTGCGGGCGGAGCAACCCGAGGAACGCGGCGTTGCCGCGACAACGGCCACGCTTGCCCGCAGCGGGAATTGCGGCGCAGCCGCTGCCTTCCATGCAATCAAGGCGCTGGCGCATCCGCCTCACCCGATCAGGTGGCGACCTCGCGCGCACAAAAAAGCCCCGCCGGGTGGGCGGGGCTTCGTTCGCAAGCTCGTTCGCGCCTTACTTGCGCTGCCCGGCGCTCGCGTCGCGCGCGGCGCGGAACTCGGAATCCTGCGCCCAGTTCGGCCACGCCTTCGAGTTGGCCAGGTCACTGCCGAGCGTGTAGAGGATCTGCAGGTCGCGCACCATGCCGGTGAACGGCCAGCTCGCTTCCCACTCGTCCGCCGGCTGGTGGTAGCGGTCGCGGGTGTACATCTCGCTCCACGCCTTGGCCGCGGCGACGCCGCCGTCGACGCGGTCGTCGCCCGAGCCGAACGAGACCGCCGGCACGCCACGCTTGGCGAACGGGAAGTGGTCGGAGCGGAAGAAGTGGCCGGCTTCCGGCTTCGGATCCGGCGAGTAGCCCACGTTCCACTTCTTCGCGGTGGCGACCAGCTGGTCGAGCAGTTCCAGCTTGGCGCTGCCGGAGATGTTGAAGTCGCGCGCCGGTCCGTGCGGATCGAGCGCGTCCATGTTGATCACGCCCACGGTCTTGCCCAGCGGGTACAGCGGCTTGGACGAGTAGTACTCCGAGCCCAGCAGGCCCTTTTCCTCGGCGGTGACGTTGAGGAACACCAGCGAACGCTCGGGCTTCCTCGAAGCGTGGGCGAAGGCGCGACCCAGTTCGATCAGCGCCGCGGTGCCGGTGGCGTTGTCGACCGCGCCGTTGTAGATCTCGTCGCCCTTGGCATCGGGCTGGCCGACGCCCAGGTGGTCCCAGTGCGCGCTGTACATCACGTACTCGTCGGGACGCTTGCTGCCTTCGAGCAGGCCGACGATGTTCTGCGAGGTGATGACCTTGGAGTCGACGTCATAGTCGGCGCTGAAGCTCGCGCCCTTGAGCTCGACCGGCTTGAAGTCGCGCGTCTGCGCCTGCTTCTTCAGCGCGTCGAAATCGAGGCCGGCCTGCTTGAACAGGTCCACCGCGAAGTCGCGCTGGATCCAGCCTTCCAGCGGTGCGTGCACCGCCTTGGGGTCGTCGCGCACCACGTCGAACATGGTGTTGGTGTTGGAGTTCTTCACCGTCGCCCAGCCGTAGGAGGCCGGATCGGTCTCGTGCACGATCAGCAGGCCGGCGGCGCCCTGGCGCGCGGCTTCCTCGTACTTGTAGGTCCAGCGGCCGTAATAGGTCATGGCCTTGCCGCCGAAATCGCCCTGGCCGGTCTCGAAGTCCGGGTCGTTGATCAGGACGACGAGGATCTTGCCCTTGACGTCCACGCCCTTGAAGTCGTCCCAGTTGCGCTCGGGCGCCTTCACGCCATAACCGGCGAACACCAGCGGCGCGTCCTTGATGGTGACGTGCTTGTCGCCGTTGAGCGCGGCGCGCACGGCGATCTGCTCGCCCTGGGTCAACGCCTGCGCCTTGCCGCCCTCGCGCATCGACAGCGTCGGCGTGCCGGTGATCTCGGCGCGCAGCAGCGGCACCGCCTGGGTCCACAGGCGCTTGCCGTCCTTGAGGTCGCCGCCCGGGTGCAGGCCGGCAGCCTGCATCTGCGCGGTGACGTATTCGATGGTCTTGGTCTCGCCGGCGGTGGCGGGGCCGCGGCCCTCGAACGCGTCGGAGGCGAGCACCTTCACTTCCTCGGACAGGCGCTTGGGATCGAACGACGGCGCCTTGGGATTGGCGGCCAGGGCGGGCTGCAGCGCGAATGCCACGGCAAGGGACAGCAGGGAGGCGGCAAGCGCGCTACGTGCGGGCGCGCTCCGGGCGAATGTGTTCTTCATGCGGCACCTGGAAGGAAAAGGCGGACAGCGGCGGCCGATGGTAGCAGCGGCACGGCCGGGTCGACGCGATGACTCTTGGCCTAGCCCGACAGCCGATTCGGCATGGTTTTTCGTGTCGGTCGTCACGATGCGTAGACATGCAGGCTCACGCGGCCGCCACGTTGCTGAGCCACGCGCAACCGGATGCGCCTCGTCTTCGCGTTTTACTCGATAGCGACGCGGGATTCACGGCGCGCCGCATGCATGCAGGCCTAGCCTGCACACACCCGCCAAGGCGAGGGCGCCCACGGAGCAGCCCATGCAACGAGCCAAACCACTGCTAGCGATCGCGTTGTGCGCGGCCCCCCTCGTGGCGGCGGCACAAGTGCATGTATCGAAATCCGCGTCCCCGGTGGCAAGCGCAGCCGCTCCCTCGCCGGTCACGACCGACCGCGCGGCGCGCGGCAGCCGCAGCCTGATGGGCATGGTCATGGCGGCGCTGATCGATTCGGCGGAACAGTCCGCACGGCATCGCACGGCGCATGCACCGCAGGCGCTTCCAGCCGACGCCGATAGCGGGGCTTCGCCCGCACAGCCGCGCCCCGACACCGATCCTGCGCGCGCCACGGCGCCGGCGATCGAGGAACAGGTCGCGGTGCAGGGGCAACCCGGCGACGCCTGAACCCCGCGGCGGCTAATCCTGCGGGCGGTGCGCTAATCCGGCGCGCCGTTGGCGCCGTTTCCCGCGCCTTCGCCGATGCGGAAGCGGCAGACGTGGCCGCCGCGCACGATGCACTCCATGTGGTGGATGCGGTGCCCTGAGGCGGCCTCCATGAAGGCGAGGTCGAAGCGGCACACATCCGGGTGTTCCCGCGCGAGCGCATGGAATACGCAGTTGTACGCCTCCACCTGCGCCTCGCCACCGCGCTGCGTGGCAAGGGCCTCGTAACCCAGCGCGTCCATCCGTTCCGCCAGCGCGGCCGCCACCGCTTCGCGCGGGGCGGTCGCGTCCGTGCCGGGCTCGGCCTGGCCCATCTCGCGGCCGAGGCGCACCAGCAGCTCGCGCGCCGCGGCTTCGCCGAGTTGCGCGATCACGCCGGCCATCAGCGCGCCGGCGATCTGGCCGTAGTTGCGCGGGAACAGCGCATGGCCCTGCGCGGTGAGGCGGTAACGCGCCTGCGGCCGGCCGCCGCTGGCCAGCGGTGCGGCACGCTCGACCCAACCCTTGCCGGCCAGTGCGTTGAGGTGCTGGCGCACCGCGTTGTGGCTGATGCGCAGGCGTTCGCACAGCGCCTCCACGCCGACGCCGTCGGGTTGCTGCAGCAGGTGCCGCAGCAACGCCTGTTGGGTCGCACCGAGGTGGCGCAGTTCGGCCATGCGCGCTCAGGCCGCCTTCTGCGGGAACTGCCTGGCCAGCGCCGCCGCCATCGCATCGGCGATGGTGTCCATGTGCTGCTGCATCGCGGCCCAGGTCTTCGCTTCGGCCTGGCGGTCGCCGCGCATCACCGCGCCGATCTGCGCGGCGTGGTGCGCGCCGTGCGCGAGCAGCAGGCCGCGCACCGTGTCCTGCGGCAGGTACGGGTTGGCGCCGGCCAGGAACACCGCGATCTCGCCGGCGTTCTGCGTCAGCGTGGTCATCGCGGCATTCGCCGCGGCGCGGTCGCCGCTGCGCTCGGCATCGGTCATCGCCTTCACCGCGCCCCAATGGCCGGCGAGCAGCGCGAGCATGCGGTCGCCGGCGGGCTTGCCGTAGAAGCCGCCGACCGCGCCGGCCAGTTGCTTGGCGTTGGCGACCACGGCGTCGGCCGCCGCCTTGCTGCGCTGTCCGTCCCCGGCCTTCACCGCGAGCGCGTACTCGCGGGTGTTGGCGACGTGGCCATGCCACAGCGCGCGCAGGGTGGCCTGCAGCTTGGGGGCCGGCACCGCCGCCGTGGTGGCGGCGTTGGCGCGGGGGCCTTCGTGGGCCTGCGCCGCCGGCTCCAGCAGGAGGCCGGAGATCAGCAGGAAGGTCAGGTACTTCATGGCGGTGCTCCTGGTCATCGCAGATCGCGACAGGGGCATTTCGGGCACCGATCCTACGCTGCCTCAAGCTACCTATGTGTAAAGCCTGGGCGGCGCGGGCGCTGCAGGCCTCAGCCGGGCCCGCCTGCGCCGGCCCGCAGGACGCCGACCGCGCGCGCGATGGCCGCATCGTCGATGTCGAGGTGGGTCACCAGGCGCACGCGCGGGGTGTAGCCGATCGACAGGCGGACACCCGACGCCTCGGCGTGCTGCTTGAGCGCCGCCAGCCGCTCCGCGGCGACATCGAGGAACACCATGTTGGTGTGCTGGCCGAGCACGCGCAGCCCGGGGGCGTCCTGCAGTCCGGCGGCCAGTTCGGCCGCGCGGCGATGGTCGTCGGCGAGGCGGGCGACGTGGTGGTCGAGAGCGTGCAGGCAGGCCGCCGCGAGCAGCCCGGCCTGGCGCATGCCGCCGCCGGCGACCTTGCGCCAGCGCCGCGCCTCGTCGATCAGGGCGCGCGTGCCCAGCAGCACCGAGCCCACCGGCGCGCCCAGTCCCTTCGACAGGCACACCGACACGCTGTCGAAGTGCCGGGCGATCTCGCGCGGCGCCACGCCGTCGGCGACCGCGGCGTTGTACAAGCGCGCGCCATCGAGGTGCAGCGCGATCCCGTGCCGGTCGCACAGCGCGCGCGCATTGCGCAGGTAGGCGTGCGGCAGCGCGCGGCCGTGCCAGGTGTTCTCCAGGCACAGCAGGCGCGTGCGCGCGAAATGCGGGTCGCGCGGCTTGATCGCCTGCTCGACGACGTCCAGCGGCAGGGTGCCGTCGTCCGCCTGCACGATCGGCTGCGGCTGGATCGAGCCGAACACCGCGGCGCCGCCGCCTTCGTACTTGTAGGTGTGCGCGTCCATGCCCACCACGTATTCGTCGCCACGCTGGCAATGCGACAGCAACGCGACCAGGTTGGCCTGGGTGCCGCTGGGCGCGAACAGGCCGGCCTCGAATCCCAGCTCGTCGGCCAGGCGCTGCTGCAGCGCGTTGACGGTCGGGTCCTCGCCGTACACGTCGTCGCCGACCTCGGCGCGCGCCATCGCCTCGCGCATTGCCGCGGTGGGACGGGTGACGGTGTCGCTGCGCAGGTCGATCCAGTTCATGCAGGGCTTCCGATGGGAGCCGGGAGCATACCGGCTCGACCCGCGCTGCCGCGCTTCGCCGCGTGCCGGAAAGGCCTATCCTGTGGCGGCCTGGAGGGCACGCCCATGAGCAGCCATCGCGACTACGACCCGGACGACAACTTCGCCCGCGCCTTCAACCCCGAAGCCGACATCGACGAGGACGCCGCGATCGAGGCGCTGGCGTGGCAGCTGCTGCTGCTGATCAACCCCGGCGACGAGGATGCGGCGATGCAGCAGTTCGCCGCCTGCCGCGATGCCCTCGACGAGGGCACCGAACCGGCGGAGGCGCTGCGCGACGTGATCGACTGGAAGTCCGGCTTCTTCGTCGAGAACGAGGACCCCGCCGGGCTGATCGAGGTGCTGGACGAGCTCGCCTCGCGCTTCAACCTGCGCATCGACTGGGGCGTGGAGGATCCGGCGGACGAGGATTTCCTCGCCGACGCGGAGGTGCCGGTGCTGATCGGCACCGCCTTCGACCGCCTGCGCGAACACCACTACACGCTGTGGACCTACGAGGCCGGCGGCGAACACCAGGCCGGCTTCATCACCCACCAGCGCGACGACGAAGCCGTGCCGGTGGTGGCCACCGCGCTGGGCCTGCACGTAAGGCCCGGCGCCGGGTGAGCGCAGGGTGGGCATGGCGCCCACCGATCGTTCGCCCACCCTGCGCCCGTCAGCCCGCGAGCTTCGTCAGCATCCGCACCCAATGGTCGACGTCGTCGCCGAGCGCCTTCACCGGCAGGCGCTCGTCGCGGCCATGCGCGCGCATGTCGTCCGGCACGACGCCCCAGGAGCCGTCGACGCCGTACACCGGGATGCCGTTCTCGCGGAACGGCCGCGCATCGCTGGCGCCGGTGCTCATCTCGGGGATCACCGGCGTCTTCGGGAACATCGTGCGCACGCTCGCGATGTACGCCTGCAGCACGTCCGGGCGCAGCGGCGAATCCAGCGAGGTCTTGTAGTCGTCCAGGCGCGTGACCTCGACCTTGGCGCCGGCGATCTTCTGCAGTTCCTCGCGGATCGCATCGGGCGACACGCCCGGCAGGATGCGGCAATTGACCGTGGCCTTCGCCATCTGCGGCAACGCGTTGGGCGCGTGGCCGCCGGTGAGCATGGTCGCCACGCAGCGGGTGCGGGTGAGTCCGACTTCGCCGGCATCGGCTTCGATCGCATCGGCGGCGGCGCCGTCGCCCGGGTTCTTCAACCAGGCGCGCATGGCATCGCCGAGCGCACCGGATTCGCTCTTCTGGCGTTCGCCGAAGTACGCGCGCGTGGTGGCGTTGAGGCTGGGTTCGAAGCGGTACTCGCCCAGGCGGTTGAGCGCGGCGGACAATTCGTAGATCGCGTTGTCCGGGCGCGGCTTGGAGCTGTGGCCGCCGGCGTTGTGCGTGGTGAAGGCGAAGTCGGCGTAGGTCTTCTCCGCGGTCTGGAAGGTGAAGCCGATCGGCCGCCCGTCCTTGCCGAAGCCGCCCCCGCCGCCGTCGGCATTGAGGCCGTATTCGGCATCCAGCAGCGAGCGCCACTGGGTCGCGCCCAGGTGCGCGCCGCGGCCGGTGGTTTCCTCGTCGCCGGTGAACAGCACCACGATGTCGCGCTTGGGCTTGAAGCCCTTGGCCTTGAGCTGGAGCAGCGCGGTGGTCACCGCGACCACGCCCATCTTGTCGTCGCTGGTGCCGCGCCCGTAGAAGTAGCCGTCCTTCTCCACCAGCTTGAACGGATCCAGCGACCAGTCCTCGGCCCGCGCCTCGACGACGTCCATGTGCGCCATCAGCAGGATGGGCTTGGCGCTGGCCTTGCCGGCGGCCGGCCAGCGCACGATCAGCGCCGCGGTCTTGTTCTCCGGCGTGGCGTCGTACGGCATCACGTGGATGTCGCCTTCGGCCCAACCCGCCGCCTTGTACTGCGCGGCGAGGTACTGCGCGAGTTCGGGCACCTTGCCGCGACCGGCGACGGTCGGGATGGCGATGGAGTGCTCCAGCAGATCGCGCGCCCTGGCATGCCAGGGATTGGCATCGGCGGCGATGGCGACGGGGGCACTGGCGACAAGTGCGGCGGCCAGAATCACATTGCGCATTCGGGACCTCTCGGGTTGGCGCGACGGATCGCGCGGGGAGCCATGGCCGATCGCGGACGCAATGGCGGCAGCCTTGGAGTATTCCGCCCGCGCCGCGCCACCCACGTGTGCCACTAGTCCCGTACCGCCGCGCCGGCGCGCTCGCCGCATTCAAATCTGGGACGCGCGTCGCGTCCCGGAAATGTTGTAGGGTACGCCCGGGGGCAACACCAACAACACATGCGCGGCCGCGGCATCCGGCAACCGGGTCGCTGCGGGCGCGTGCATTCAACTCAAATGGGGAACTCGCGATGAAGCTGAAACTGCTTGGGCTTTCGATTGCAACGACGTGCGCACTGACCAGCGGCCTGGCGAATGCGGAACGGATTTCGGGTACCAGCGGCTCCGCCAGGACCGCGCGCGCAACGTCGTCGCTGTCGCCGGCCCAACGCGGCGCCATGGCCCAGCAGTTCGTCATGAAGTGGGGTTCTTACGCGCAACGCATGTACGGCGTCGACGTGCGCACCTGGGCGAAGCGCATGGTGCCGAGCTTCGTCGCTTCCGATGCGCAGAACTTCCGCCAGGCGCTGCAGCGCACTACGTTCGAAGGCGCGCTCGCGACCCTCGACGGCGCCGGCCACAAGCTGTCCGACAGCCGCGTCATCGACGCGCTGGCGCGCGGCTCGATGGCTACCGCCAGCGCGAACGTCGCGCCGGCCTCGCTGGGCGAGCTCACCCGCGACCTGGTCTACACGCAGCTGGCGCCGTGCCGCCTGGTCGACACGCGCCTCGCCGGCGGCGCCATCGCCGCGGGTACTTCGCGCGGCTTCGCCGGCTGGACCGCGCCCAGCGGCAACTTCACCGCGCAGGGCGGCGCGGCCACCGACTGCGGCCTGGGCGGCGAGAGCCCGGAAGTCCTAGTCGTGACGGTGACCGCCGTGGCCCCGCCGCAGACCGGCTACGCCACGCTGTATCCCGCCAACCTGTCCTCGCCGCCGCTGGCCGCCACCCTGATCTACCAGGCCAACCAGGTCACCAGCACGGGCGCGTCGATCACCCTGGCCAGCTACGGCGGCGCCGACTTCAAGCTGTTCAGCGAGCGCAACGCGCAGTACGTCGTCGACGTCGTCGGCTACTTCGATGCGCCGCACGCGACCGCGGTGCAGTGCACGGAAACGTTCGTCTCCGAGAACGTGGCCGGCAACGACCTGTTCGACATCGCGATCCCGTCCTGCCCGACCGGCTACACCATCACCGGCGCCGGTTGCCGCACCCCGGGCTTCAAGCAGGCCGACTGGGCGATCAACGGCCTGTTCCGCGCCGGTGCCGGCGACATGCAGGGTTACTGCTCGGGTTCGAACCTGACCAGCGGCACCATCGTCGTCGAGGGCACCGCGCAGTGCTGCCGCGTCCCCGGCCGCTGAACCGCCACCGCGCCTGAAAGGAGCCGGCCATGGGCCGGCTCTTTTTTTGCCTCGATCACGCAGGTGCACGCGCCATCCCCGGCGGCTGCCGCGACGACGCCCGGCGCGCGAGAATGACGTCCCGACCCGTGAGCGAAGGACGCCCATGCAGTACCTGATGCTGGTCTACACCGACACCGCCCTGCAGGACGCGATTCCCGCAGCCGAGTACGACACCCTGATGCGCGGCTGCCTGGAGCACGCCGACGAGCTGCGCGCCGCGGGCAAGCTGGTCGGATCACGCCAGCTGGAGCCGGCCGCCACCGCGCGCACGATCCGCAGCCGCAATGGCGGCACGACGGTGGTCGATGGGCCGTTCGCCGAAACCAAGGAACTCCTGGCCGGCTTCAACATCATCGAGGCGGACAGCTTGGAGGAAGCCGTGCGCATCGCCTCGGAGTTCCCGTGGTCGCGCACCGGCAGCATCGAAGTGCGGCCGATCCGCGACATGGATGCGGTGCGCCGGCGCGTCGGCGCGGACAAGCCGCGGCACGCCGTCGGCAGCGAAGCGCTCTAGCGCCGGCGTGGCGCCGATGCCTGCGCACGGGCTTGCGCGTCGGGCGGACGGCGCCGCCGTCCATTGTGTTCCGCGCCGCCGCGGCAATGGCCTTAGCATGGGCCCGACGTCGACCCGTGCATGCGAGGCTGCTACGCGAATGCACCGCCGCGATCCGTTCGTCGCCGGTTCCGCGCCCGCCTTGTGCCGGGCGCGCGGGTTCGTGCTGGCGCTCGCGCTGGTGCTGGCCGCCATCTCGCCCGCCTTCGCGGCGGCAGCAGGGACGGCGCTGCAGGTGCGGTATCCGGCGCAGGAATCCGCCGCCGACGCGCGCCGTGCCTATCCGCTGGCGGTGCTGCGCCTCGCGCTCGCGCGCAGCGGGCGCGCGCACGTATTGCAGGCCGCGACCACGCCGGCGTCGCAGCTGCGGACGTTGCGATTGGTGGAGGACAGCCTGCTCGACGTGGCCTGGTCGGAGACCACCAGCGAACGCGAACGCAGCCTGCGCCCGGTGCGCTTCCCCATCGACCGCGGCCTGATCGGCTGGCGCGTGCTGCTGGTGCGGCGCGACGCCGTCGGCTCGTTCGCGCAGGTGCGCGACGTCCGCGACCTCCGCCAGCGGATCGGCGCCCAAGGCCACGACTGGCCCGACCTGGCGATCCTGCGCGGCAATGGCCTGGCGGTCGCGGCCGGCAGCAGCTACGACGGCCTGTTCGCCATGCTCGCGCGCGGCCACATCGACTACCTGCCGCGCTCGGTCGCCGAAGTCGGCGACGAACTCGCCGCGCGCCCCGGCCTGCCGCTCGCGGTCGAACCCACGCTGCTGCTGCACTATCCGTCGGCGCTGTATTTCTTCGTGCATCCGGACAACGTCGCGCTCGCCGACGCCCTGGCGACCGGGCTGCAACGCAGCCAGCGCGACGGCAGCCTGCAGCGCCTGTTCGACCAGACCTACGGCGCGCAACTGGCGGCGTTGGACCTGCCGCGGCGGCGCGTGCTGGAGCTGTCCAATCCGCTGCTGCCCGCGACGACGCCGGTGCAGGATCCGGCGTGGCTGCCGACCCCGGGAGCGGCGCGGTGAGCCGCGCACCCGGCCATGAGGTGCGCGCGCGCCGTTCGGTCAGCCGGCGCCTGGTGTTCGCCGCCAGCGCGGTGGCGCTGGTGCTCGCGCTGGTGATGACGGTGGTCCAGCTGCGTTCCGCGTACCAGGGCGAGGTGGCGCACCTGCGCGAGCGCCTCGACGAGGTCGGCACCAACATCGTGCCGAGCCTGACCGAGGCGGTCTGGCAGGTCGACAGCACGCGCATCGACCTGCTGCTCGACGGCATCTCCCGCGGCGAAGGAGTCGCCTGGGTCCGCCTGCGCGACGACCGCGGCCAGGTGCGCGAACGCGGCCGACCGCCGGCGCGCGAGGTAGCATCGCGCCGCTACACCCTGACCAAGCGCGGCGATCGCGTCTTCGCGATGGGCACGCTCGACGTGGCGATGGACGATCGCACGATCGTCGCCGAGATCCGGAAGCGCGCCCTCTCGCGCACGCTGACGCTCGCCACCGCCTTGGTCGCCGGCGGCCTGCTGTTGCTGTTCCTGTTCCGCTACTGGGTCACGCGGCATCTCGCCGCGATGGCCGCATACGCGCGCGGCCTGCACCTGGATACGCTGGAGCAGCCGCTGCACCTCGACAAGGACAGCGCCGGACCGCCGGACGAGATCGACGAGGTGGCCGATTCCATCAACCGCATGCGCCAGACCCTGGTCGCGGAGCTGTCGTTGCGCCGCGTGCACGAGGGCGAGTTGCGCGCCCACCGCGAACAGCTCGAGCAGCTGGTCGCCGTGCGCACCGAGGCGCTGGAGGCGCAGCGCGACGCCGTGCAGCGCCTGGCCAATACCGACCACCTCACCGGCGTGCTCAGCCGGCGCCACTTCTACGACTGCACCGATCGCGAGACCGTGCGGGCGCAGCGCGACGGCACGCCGCTGGCGTTCCTGATGATCGACATCGACCATTTCAAGCGCATCAACGACGGCCATGGCCACGCCGTCGGCGACATGGTGCTGAAGGCGTTCGCCGCCACGTGCACGGCGGCGTTGCCCGAGTCCGCGATCTTCGGCCGGCTGGGCGGCGAGGAGTTTGCGATCGCCCTGCCCGATACGCCGCAGGCCGCGGCGCTGGCGCTGGCCGAGACCCTGCGCGCGGCGGTCGCCGCCCGCACCGTTGCCACGCATGATGGCCATGACATCGCTTTCACCGCGTCGATCGGACTCGCGCTGATGAATGCGCAGGACGCCGATGTCGATGCCGTGCTCAAGCGCTGCGACGAAGCGCTGTACCGCGCCAAGCGCGAAGGCCGCAACCGCGTCGTCCTGCACGGACGCGGCGACGCGGCGGGGATGCCCTGAGGCGCTTTGCCGCCGCGGTCCTCACTCCTTCGGCATCGGCTCCGGCGCCATCGGTTCCTTCAGTTCGATCACCAGCGTGTGCACAGCGGTCTTGCCGGTGTTCCTGGTGTCGTGGGTGACCGGGCCGCTCCACAGCACTTCGCCGGGCTTGCGATCCATCGAACGGGTGGTGCCGTCGGCCATGGTCTGCGTCGCCGCACCGCCGGAAAGGAACACCACGACGTTGTCGCCGTGCGAATGCATGCCGGTGCTCTGCCCCGGCGCCATCTGCAATTCGATGACCCGCACCTTGTCGTTGTCCAGCACCACCTTGGCCTGCTTGCCGGCGCTCACGGCGAGGTCCTGCGCCATGCCTGCCAACGGCGCGGCGGCCAGCAACACTGCGACCACTGCATGGGACCGGTTCATGGCAACTCCTCGTTCGCGGGGGTGCGCCGTTGTAGGCGCGCCGCCATACCAGCGGCCATCCCCCGTGCGGGTGCCGCGCGGGTATGCGCTCAATAGATGACGTAGATGCGCAGCGCGAACCCGCCGGGCACCGCTTCCACCCCACCCCGCGCCGCGCGTCGCCGGGCCCGCCGAGGAAGGCGTCGTTGATGAAGACGGCGAGGAAATTCCCCAGGGCCATGCCGGCCAGCACGTCGGAGGGATAGTGCTTGCCCGCTTCGATGCGCGCCCACGAGGTGCCCGCGGTCAACGCCACCAGGCCGACATCGAGCACCTGGCGCGTGCGCTCGGACATGTCGATGAAGCGCAGGTTGCGCGAGGCCAGGCGGGTGTTCACCGCGGCAGCCGAGGCGTGCCCGGAGGGAAAGCTCGGCGAACGGCTGCCATCGGGCCGGGTGCGATCGGTGCCGCGCTTGAACGCGTTGGTGACCTGGCTGGTGGCCGCGCGCGCCGCCACGCCGACGGCGAGGCCGCGCGCCTTGTTGGCGAACCACTCGTCCGCCGAATCGCCGCTGGGCGTGAACAACACCGTCGCCGCATACGCCAGGCTCGACGCGCTGCGCAGGTCGTCGCTCCAGCGCACGGCATTGCGCTGGGAACCGAACAGTGGCCGTTCGCGCCGCGCCCAGTCGGCGACTTCCCGATCCCAGTCGTCGACCTGGAAGACCACCGCGCCCGCCAGCGGTACCCACACGTGCGGATCGCGCGCCGCATTCGCCGCCGACGCGCGGATGCGCTCCCAGCCGGGTGTCAGCGTCGCGTTCTCGCCCCAGGCCGCGCCCCCTTGCGGCAGCGTGGCGCAGCCTCCGCCGGCGGCGAGCGCCAGCACGAGGCACATCCATTCCAGCAACCTGCGCACGCCCGCCATGACGACGCCTCGGTGAGCGACGCCGCCGGGGCGGCGTCAGCGATGGCGCATGGTTCTACCGGCGGTGTTATCCCGGTGTGGAACCGGGGTGCAGCCAGGGAAAGGCGGCGCACCGCCCTTCCCCACGGCGATCAGCGCACGCCGCCGCCGGCCAGCAATTGTTCGCCGGTCAGCCAGTACGAATCGTTCGAGGCGAGGAACACCGCGATCGAGGCGATGTCGTCGGGCTGGCCGATGCGGCCGAGCGGGGTCTGCGCGATTGCGTTGGTGTGGAAGTCCGAGCCGATGAAACCGGCGCTGTGGGTGCCCTCGGTCTCGATCATTCCCGGGTTCAGCGCGTTGACGCGGATCCTGCGCGGTCCCAGCTCGCGCGAGAGCACGCCGGTGATCGCGTCGACCGCGCCCTTGGTGCCGGTGTACACCGCGCTGCCCGGCGGAGTGATGCGGGTGGCGACCGAGCCGACGTTGATGATGCTGGCGCCCTCGCCCATGTGCCTGGCCGCGGCCTGCGTGGTGAGCAGCAGGCCGAGCACGTTGATGTTGAAGTGGCGGTGGAAGTCGGCCTCGGTGATGTCCTGCAGCGGCGCGAAGCCGTACACGCCGGAATTGTTGACGAGGATGTCGAGCCGGCCGAACTGCTGCACGGCCGCATCGACGATGGCTTCGGCCTCCGCCTGTTTCGACACGTCGCCGCGCACCGCGACGGCGCGGCCGCCGGCGGCCTTGATGCGGTCGACGACCGCGTCGGCGCCCTCCTTGCTCGATGCGTAGTTGACGACGACCGCCGCGCCTTCGGCGGCGAGGGCCGTGGCGATGGCGGCGCCGATGCCCTTGGATGCGCCGGTGACGACGGCGACTTTGCCTGCAAGCTTGCTCATGACGATTCCTGGTGTGGGGAGTAGCGCTGGCGCCCGCATTGCCGCGGGTCGCCACCGTGCCCCACGACGTGGGTCCGCCATGCCGGGGAAAAAGTGCCGCAACCAGGGAAGAAAAATCCCGCCGGCGGGACGGTCGCGTCAGGCCGCGGCGAGCCGGTCCTTCTGCGCACTGAGCGCTTCGTCGGCGCGGCGCGTCGAATTCATGCGTGGCGCTTCACCCCGTGGTTTCCACGTCGCGATTCCCGCACGCGGATTGCGCTGCACGCGTCGCCCAGCGCCGGACGCGCGCCGCGAATCAGCGACAGCCGATCAGCGCGCGGATGTCGGCCGCCTGCGCGATGAAGTAGTCCGCCTGTTCGCGACCCAGTTGGCGGCCACGCTGCGCGAGCGCGGTGCGGCTGAAGGCCAGCAGCGAGCGGCACGCCGTGACGCGGTTGGATCCGGACAACGCCGCCAGGGCCAGGTCGAGCTGGACGCGCAACGCCTCGCGGACCGGTACGCCCAGTTGGGTGACGTCGGCGCGCAGGTCGCGGATCGCCTGCTCCGGCGAGAGCGCATCGCGCAGCGCGAGGTTGTGGTAACTGCCCGCGGCGATCCGGGTGACGCCGCCCAGGCCGGCCGGGATGCTGACCTGGCCCTCGCTGTCGAAGCCCCACGCGATCACGGTGCCGTCCGCGCGCAGGGCCACGCAGTGCTGGACGCCACCGGCGATGGCGACGACACCGGTGAGGCCGGCGGGAACCGCGCGCGGATTGTCCTGGTCGCCCCACACCACGACGGTGCCGTCGGAGCGCAGCGCCATGCTCAGGGTATTGCCCGCGGCGACGGCAACGACATGGTCGAGTCCGCCGGGAACGGCGGATTCGCCGTCGAGATTGCTGCCCCATGCGACCACGGTGCCGTCGATGCGCAGCGCCAGGCTGTGGAAACGCCCCGCGGCGATCGCGCTTACACCGGTGAGGCCCGCGGGCACGTCCACCTGGCCGGAGCCGTTCGCGCCCCAGGCGACGACCGTGCCGTCGCGCCGCAGTGCCAGGCTGTGCAGGCCGCCGGCGGCGATCGCGGTGGCGTCGCTCAATGCGGCCGGCACCTGCAACTGCGACTGGCCGTCGTCGCCCCACGCCACCACCGTGCCATCCGCGCGCAAGGCCACGCTGTGGAACAGCCCGCCGGCCACCGCGGTGACGTTGGCGAGGCCCGCCGGCACGTCGCTCTGTCCGAATGCATTGGCGCCGAACGCGGAGACCGTGCCGTCGGCATGCACGATCAGGCTGTGCAGGTGGCCCGCGCCGATGGCGACGACATCGTTGCCGGGCGGCGGCACCGTGGTCTGGCCATCCAGGCCCAGGCCCCAGGCCACCACCGTGCCCTGCGCGAAGGCCGCGGGCGACAGCAGCACCGCGGTGGCAAGCACGAGATTGCGCAACCAGCGGCTGCTCCGTTCCCGGCGACGATCCGGGGTGACCGGACGAGGCCGGGTCCAACTGCACGCATACATCGCAACTCCTCCAAGGCGCGCAGCTTGCTGCAGCCTGTTTGCGGGCGCGGCATCGGGCGATGGCGCCGGTATGGGAAGTCACGCGAGATCCGCGCGGCGCCGGTCACGCCGCCACGGCGCGAACGTGAATGCGACAGCTGGAAGCATGCGCGGTGCCAGCTTTTTCACGGGATCATGGCGTCGGTGAATCGTTGCATCCGATTCAGCACCGGCTGCCGCGACATTCACCCGCGCCCGCCTAAGGTGCCGGCACCGTACGAGCAAGGAGGTAGTACATGAAGCTGCATGCACCGATTGCCATCGCGCTCGCCCTGGCTTTTGCCGCGGCCCCGGCCTTCGCCGACAAGGGCCGCCACCATGACGGCGAGCACCACCGCGACTGGAAATCCGAGGGGCGCCACGACAACGGCCGCCACCTGGGTTGGCAGAAGAAGGCCTGGAAGCGCGGCGAACGCATCGTGCTGGTCGACGTCGATCCGCGTTACTACGTCGACGACTACCGCGCCTATCAGCTGAGCGCGCCGCCGCGCGGCTATCGCTGGATCCGGCCGATGGACGACCGCTACCTGCTGGTCGATGTCACCACCGGGCTGATCGCGCAGGCCCTGGGCTACTGATGCCAGGCGTCGTTGCGCACGAAGGCCCCGCACTCGCGGGGCCTTCGTTCTGGGGGCGACTCAGTCGCAGCGCACCGCGGGGTTCCAGTCGGCGAACAGGCCGTTGCGGTTGCCTTGCCACAGCCACACGTGCAGCACCCATGCGTCCACGTCGGGGTTGTAGTGGAACGCCTGGCCGAACAGCTCGGGCACCGGATCGCTGCCCAGCGCATCGGCGAACACCAGGTACTCGACCGCGACCAGGCGCTTGCCGCCGGACGGCGTGGGCGCATACACCAGCAGTTCGGGCCGCAACGCATCGACCTGGTTGTCGAAGAACACGTCCCAGTTGACCTGGTGGTAGCCCATGCCGCCGTCCGGCGACGACAGGCACGGCGTCAGTTGCTCGGTCCAACCCGCGGCGATGGCGTTGTCGAGCGAATGGAACGACGCGGTCGCCAGGCGCAACGCCTGCAGCTGCGCGTTGAGCGCCGAATCCGCGGCCGCCTGCGCGCCGGGCGCTGCCGCGGCCAACGCGAGGCATGCCGCGGCCAGCACGGTCCTGTGGTTCATGGTGATTCTCCGCAAGGAAGGGGCGCGGCGCCCGCTTCCATTCGCGTGCCGCACCACGCTCAACGCGGGCAGACCGTGGCGCGGGACAGTCGCGGCCATCCCCCGAGCAGGTAGCTGACAAACGCCGGTCGGCGTGGCGGCAATAGCGCACCGTCGATCGCGGAAGGCCCAATGAACCTCATCTACGCGCACAGCTACGCCAGCGCCCGCGCTTACGCGCTGCACCACGAATTGATGCCGGGCGACTGGAAGTGGCTGCAGGACGCCAACGTCATCCGCCAGAACCCGCGCGCCGACGTGTTCAAGGCGGAACGCTGGGACGCCAGTCCGCGCCGCGAGCAGATCGACGAGGCGCTGGTGCGCGCGCAGAAGAGCCACCGCCTGGGTTCGGTGGTCGAGGTGGACGCGTTCCGGGGCACGCTCGGCGTATCCGGCACCTAGCCCGGCCGGAGTGGCGGTCTCAACGTGGTTGCAGCCACGCCGGCAGCAATGCCGCGGGGTCGACCGGCACGTCCTCCGCGCAGTCGACGCCATGCGCCTTGAGCAGCGCCTGCAGGCGTCCGTCCTTCGCCAGTTCCAGGGTTTCGGTGCAGCCGCCGAGCCAATCGCCGCCGAGGAACACCTGCGGGATGGTGCGGCTGCCGGTGCGTGCGGCCAGCACCGCGCGGATCTGGCCACCGCGATCGTCGCGCTGGTACGCGGTCGAATCGAGGTCGATGGAGCGGTAGGGAATACCGAGCTTCGCGAACAGCTTGCGCAGCGACCAGCAGAACTCGCACCACTCCAGCGCGAACAGCACCAGCGGCTGTTCGCGATCGGCGAGCACGCCCGCGACGAAGGCCTCGACCTCCGCCGACGCCGGGGGCGCCAGCGGCGTGCCCTGCGTCGCGGCCGCTGGCGGCGGCGATGGCGATGGTGGCGGCGCATCGAAGCGCGCGCCCGGGGTCGAGCGCGAGATCGCCAGCTCCTCGTCGGTCATGTCGATGCCGATGCCTTCGAACAGCGGCGTGCTCAGGTAGCGCTCGCCGGTGTCGGGCAGCATGCACAGGATGGTGGCGCCGTCGGGCGCTTCGGCGGCGAGCTGCAATGCGCCCGCCAGGGTCGCGCCGGCGGAGATACCGACGAAGATGCCCTCGCGCTGCGCCAGCTCGCGCGCCAGGCGCGTGGCGTCGCCGCCGTTGATCGGCAGCACGCGGTCGATCCAGTGCGCGGCGATGGCGTCCTCGGTGAGCTTGGGGATGAAGTCGGGCGACCAGCCCTGCATCAGGTGCGGACGGAACGCCGGGTGGCTGTCGCTGGGCGTGCCGTCGGCCGCGCGTGGCTGCGGCAGGCCGCTGCCGAGGATCGGCGCGTTGTCCGGTTCGCACACCACGATCCGCGTGTCCGGCCGCTCGGCCTTGAGCACGCGCGCCACGCCCTTGAGCGTGCCGCCGGTGCCGTAGCCGGTGACGAAATAATCGAGCCGTTCGCCGGCGAACGCGGCGAGGATTTCGCGCGCGGTCGTGCGCGAATGCATGTCGGCGTTGGCCTCGTTCTCGAACTGCCGGCACAGGAACCAGCCGTGCGCCTGCGCCAGTTCCATCGCCTTGGCGAGCATGCCGCTGCCCTTCAGCGCCGCCGGGGTCAGCACCACCTTCGCGCCGAGGAACCGCATCATCCTGCGGCGTTCGACGCTGAAGTTCTCCGCCATCGTCACCACCAGCGGATAGCCTTTCACCGCGCACACCATCGCCAGGCCGATGCCGGTGTTGCCGCTGGTCGCCTCGATCACCGTCTGCCCGGGCGCGAGCGCGCCGCGGCGCTCGGCGTCCTCGATGATGCCGAGCGCGAGCCGGTCCTTGACCGAGCCCATCGGATTGAACGACTCGACCTTGGCGAACACGTTGACGCGCGGCGGCGCCAGCTTGTTGAGGCGTACGACCGGGGTGCGCCCGACCGTGCCGAGGATGTCGTCGAAGCGATTGGCGTGCATGGCGGGTGCCTCCTGCAGGGGCACTGTGCGCGCGCGAGTGTTCGGTCGACGCGAAGTCGGCCGCGTGTCCGGGTCAGGACCGTGGGAATCCGCGGCCGCCCCTGCGCGTGCCGCGTACGATCGGTGCGCTCAGCAGTTGCCCGCGTCGACCCAGCCGTTGGCGACGCGGCGCATGCGCTGCCCACCGATGCAGCGCTCGTTCTTCGCCTCGTTGCGCTGCGCCTGTTCGCGCGCGCGCTGCTCGGCGCGCAGGCGTTGCTGGATCTTGAGCGCGGCCTCGCGGACGTCGCGCGCCGACGCTGCTGCCACCACCGGTGGCTTCGCGGCGGCAGGCTGGACGGCGGGCGGCGCGGCATGACCCGCGGTGCTGCCGAGCAAGCCGGCCCACGCCGCAACCAGCAAGCCGCCTCCGCAAACCTTCGCCTTCATCGTCATCCGTCCCCGCATTCCGGGCGCACCGCGCGCACCGGCATGGTAGTGGCTATCGCCCCGCGTGCGGGCCTCGCGATGTGCGGCCCGTCGCAATGCCGGCCACCCTTCCCTCACGGTTTGCACCCCATGCCCGCGGGACGCGCCACAATCGCGCGCCCTTCCCCTTCGAGCCACGCGCATGCCCCGTTCCGTCCGTGTTCCCGCCGCCGCGTTGGCCGCGCTCGCCATCGCGGTGCTGTCCGCCTGCGCCACGCCGCCCGCGCGTCCGCTGGGGCTCGTGCCTGGCGCCGAAGCCACGGTCGAAGGCAACGTCGTCGCCGTCGACACTGCACCGTGGGCCTACGACGGCAACGCCGTGGTCAGCCTGGCCACGTCCGCATCCGGCGTGGTCAAGGTGCAGCTGCCGGCACGCTGGAATCTATGCAAGGCCGCCGCACCCGGCGACGAGCAGGCGCTGCGGCCGGGCGATCGCGTGCGTGCCATTGGCACCGCGAGCGCGGCCGACACCATCGTGGTGTGCGCGCAACCGCAGCACCGGTTGCGCAAGGTGGAGTGAGCACCATCCGCGGGGCTTCGCGCCCCGCGCTATGTCGCCGCGCGCCGCGGCAGCTTCCAGTCCGGGCGGACGAAGTGGCAGGTGTAGCCGTCGGGATAGCGCTGCAGGTAGTCCTGATGCTCGGGTTCGGCTTCCCAGAAGTCGCCCGCGGGCGCGACCTCGGTGACCGCCTTGCCGGGCCACAGGCCGGAGGCGTCGACGTCGGCGATGGTGTCCAGCGCGATGCGCTGCTGCTCGGGCGTGGTGTAGAAGATCGCCGAGCGGTAGGACAGGCCGACGTCGTTGCCCTGGCGGTTGCGCGTGGACGGATCGTGGATCTGGAAGAAGAACTCGAGCAGGTCGCGGTAGCTGATGCGCGCCGGATCGAAGGTGATTTCCACCGCCTCGGCATGGCTGCCGTGGTTGCGGTAGGTCGCATTGGGCACGTCGCCGCCGCTGTAGCCCACGCGTGTGCCGAGCACGCCGTCCTTCGCGCGCAGCAGCTCCTGCACGCCCCAGAAGCACCCGCCGGCCAGGATCGCCTTCTCGCTCATCGCACGTCCTCCACCTGGTCCAGGTACGCGCCGTAACCGGCGGCTTCCATCTCCTCGCGCGGCACGAAGCGCAACGCGGCGGAGTTGATGCAGTAGCGCAGGCCGCCGCGATCGCGCGGACCGTCGTCGAACACGTGGCCGAGGTGGCTGTCGCCGTGCGCCGAACGCACCTCGGTGCGGATCATGCCGTGCGAGGTGTCGCGCAGCTCGTTGACGTGCGCGGATTCGATCGGCTTGGTGAAGCTGGGCCAGCCGCAGCCGGATTCGAACTTCGCCGACGACGCGAACAACGGTTCGCCGGAGACGATGTCGACGTAGATCCCGGGGCGATCGTTATGCAGGTATTCGCCGGTGCCCGGGCGCTCGGTAGCGCCTTCCTGGGTGACGCGGTACTGCTCCGGCGTCAGCTGGGCGAGGGCTTCGGGGGTCTTGCGGTAGTCGCGCATGGCGGGCTCCAGGGTGCGGGAATCGCCGCCAGGTCTTGCTTCGGGCGACCCGGCGGCAGGATCGGGTTTCCCTCAGATGGGGTCGGTCGGAGCGGAGTGCAAACCCGCGCGGCGCGACGGTCACCCTTGCAGAGGCGGCCAAGGGCCGCGGGGATTCGCGGCGCGCGCCGGGACGCGCGCCGGTTCAGCTTCAGGCAGGGGCCGTGCCGCCTGCTAGCGAGCCTCGTTCGCGCCGGCGGCGTGCAGGCGCCGGTGCAGCCGGTGCACGGCGAGCAGGCTGACGCCGACACCCAGCACGGCCAGCGCCAGCATCCACCCGCGCTCGCGACGGATCAGGCTCTCGCCGAGCAGCACGGTGCCGATCGCGAACGGCGCCTCCACCAGCGCGAGTGCCGCCAGGTAGCGGCGGAACGGCACGTGCAGGAGGCCGAACAGATAGCCCGGCAACTCCGACGGCATCGCCACCTGGAACAGCAGCGCGGTCGGGAAGTCGACCTGCGCCGGCAGGCGCCGCAAGTAGAAATCCGCCAGCCGTGCCGGCACCAGCCCGCGCATCATCGGCCGGCCCAGAAAGCGCCCCATGGCGTACGCGCCCGCGCCGCCGAGCAGCCAGCCCAGCCACAACAGCAGCGCCGTGACCGGGCGCCCCCAGTTGTACACGGCGACCGGCACGAGCACCGCGCTGGAGAAGAACGCGAGCATCGCCGACAACGCCGACAGCACCACGAACACGACCGGGCCGGCGACCGGTTGCGCCGCGATGTAGGGTTCGGCCGCGGCCAGTGCCCGCTGCAGCAACGCGAACAGCGTGTCGACCGACAGCAGCAGCGCGATCACCGCGCACAACAGCAGCACTCCCAGCGCGCGGCGCCAGTGGTGCAGGAATTGCGCGGCGCGGAGGCGGGAAAACGGCACGGTCACGATTTGCGCTCGGGAACACGCCACCAGCGTACGCCGGCAACGGCCGGCGCGGCGCGGGCGCGCGGCTGCGATGGCCCGTTCGCGGGCCCGGGGCGCGTAACCGCTCGCGTACACCCCCGGTGCTAGAGTGCCGCAGGCCGCTGCCGCACAGGCCGCGGCAAGTTCCACGCGAGGAGGCTGCCATGTCCGCCATCGCGGGCCGCGACAAGCCGCTGCCGGAAACGCCAGGCACGCGCTACACCCGCGCACTGGTCGAACTGACCCGCGCCTGCTGGCATCCGGAGTGCACCCTGCAGGACGCGTTCGCCGTGATCTGCCAGACCGCGGCGCACGCGATGCAGGTCGAACGCGTCAATATCTGGCGCCTGCAGCCGCAACCGTTGCGGCTGGAGTGCGTGCACGCCTACACCCTGTCCAGCGCCGAGCACACGCCGCGCAAGGCGCTGGAAGTCCTGCCGATGGACGGCCACTACATCGACCTGCTGCAGGTGGTGCGCGCGATCGACGCCGTGGACGTGCACGCCGATCCGAGCACCGCCAGTTCGCACGGCGCCCTGCGCGCCTACCTGGAACGGCATGACATCCGTTCCCTGCTCGATGCGCCGGTGCGGCTGGAAGGCGAACTGGTGGGCGTGATCTGCCACGAGCAGGTCGGCACGGCGCGGGTATGGACCGCGGAAGAAGTCGCCTTCGCCGGCAGCATGGGCGATTACGTGGCGATGGTGGTCGAGATCGACCGGCGTCGCCAGGCCGAGCGGCGGCTGGCGCACCTGCGCCTGCACGATCCGGCCACCGACCTGCCCAATCGCGATTACCTGATCGAACGCGTGCGCGAGCGCCTGGCCACGCCGCACGATGCGCAGGAACCGGTCGCGGTGGTGCATGTGCACGTCGCCCTGCCCTACGGCGCGGCGATGCCGGCGAACGCGCCGACCGCCGAGGAGGTGATGGCCGAACTCGCGCTGCGCCTGCGCGTGGCCGTGGGCACGCAGGGCGCGTTGGCGCGCGTGCGCGCCGACGGCTTCGCGATCCTCTCGCATCGCCACGTCTCCGAACGCGAGGTGGTCGCCATCGCCGAGCGCTGCGTCGAGGCGGTGCGCAGCGTGTCCGGCTGGCATGGCGTGGAAGCCAGCGCCGCGGTCGGCGTCGCCTTCGCCCGCGACCTCGAGGAAGGCGATCCGCGCGTGCTGCTGCGCAGCGCCGAACTGGCGAGCGAGCGTGCGGCCGCGCTGGGCCGGCACCGGTTCGAAGTGTTCGACGTCACCCAGCACCGCGCCCTGGTCGAGCGCCTGCGCATGGAACAGGCGCTGCGCGACGCGCTGGACAACGGCGATTTCACGGTGCAGTACCAGCCGGAGTACGACCTGAGCGCCGGGGCGTGGTCCGGCGCGGAGGCGCTGGTGCGCTGGCGCCAGCCCGACGGGCTGCTCGGGGCCGGCGCCTTCATCGACGTCGCCGAAGAGTCCGGCCTGATCCTGCCGCTCGGCCGCTACGTGCTGCATCAGGCCTGCCACGACGCGTGCGAATGGCCGGAGCAGGAGCCGCCGCTGACCCTGCGCGTGAACGTGTCGGCGCAACAGTTCGCCGCGCCGGGCCTGGTCGACGACGTCGCCGACGCGCTCGCGCACTGCGGACTGGCTCCGCAGCGGCTGTGCCTGGAGGTCACCGAGACCACCCTGATGCACGACACCCGCGACGCGCTGCGCACGATGGAGCGGCTGAAGGCGCTGGGCGTGGGCCTGGCGGTCGACGATTTCGGCACCGGCTATTCGTCGCTGGCGTACCTCAAGGCCTTCCCGATCGATGCGATCAAGGTCGACCGCAGCTTCGTCGCGGGCTTGCCGGACGAACGCTTCGACGTCGCGCTGGTGACCGCGATCCGCGAACTGGCGCAGGCGCTGGAGATCGACGTGGTGGCCGAGGGCGTCGAGCGCACCGAACAGCGCGATGCCCTGCGTGCGCTGGGCGTGTGCCGCATCCAGGGCTGGCTGTACGCGCCGTCGCTGGACCACGGCGTGCTGCTGGAAACCCTCGCGCAACCGCCGCGCAGCGTTGCCGCCGCGCGGCACTAGCGCCGCGCGCCTGCTTCCTGCGGCAACCGCCTAGCGCAGGCGCGTGCGATACCTCTTGCCCGCGAGCGAGAGCAGCAGGCCGACCACGGCGATCGCGCCGATGACCAGGTGCATGGTCGCCGCACCCGAGACGCCCGCCAGGGCCAGCGGCTTCATGGTGCCGATGGCGCGGCCGCCGAGGAAATGCAGCACCGCGACCAGGTACATCAGCGGCACCAGCGCGCGGTAGCGCAGCAGCACGATGAAGAACACCAGCCCGAGCAGCACCTGCTCCAGGCCCATGCGCGCCATCAGGCCGACGATGTTCTGCGCCGCGCCCGCCGGGTACGTGTCGAGCGGGATGGTCGACACCGACTGCGCACCGCCGTCGGCGCGGAGGATGTGCGCCAGGCCCAGCCCCACTTTCATCACGGCCAGCAGCACGAACAGCCACAGCGCCGGCGCCAGCCCGCGATAGCGGTTGTCGGCGACCGACGGAAACATCCGAGCCAGCATCTGCGTCCCCTTGGCATGCGCCAAGCCGGCGCGCGCCCACTGTCGGCGATGCGCGGCGCGAATGCACGTGCCGGCGCGGGTGCTCCCGAAGCGCGCGGCGTCAGACCGCGGCCAGGGTCGGCGCCATTCGCACGCCGGGGCGCAACGCGACGGTGCGGTCGGTGTCCATCAGTTGCAGTTCGCCGTCCTGGATCATCGCGGTCAGGCGCATGCCGCGGTCGAGCAACGCGACGACGGCCTCGACGCTGCCGGGGTCGATGTCGAGCACGGTCAGGTTCTTCAGCCGTGCCAGCGTGGCCGCGTTCTTGCTCCACCACACGTCCGCGGCGCGGCCGCCGTAGTTCACCACGACGACCTGGTGCGCGCGGCTGCAGGCCTTGCGGATGCGCGCCTCGTCGGGTTGGCCCAGCTCGATCCACTGCTCGATCTCGCCGGTGTAGTCGTGCCGCCACAGCGCCGGTTCGTCCTCGTCACTGAGGCCGCGTCCGAACTCGAGCCGCTCGTCCGCGTGCAGCGCGAACGCGAGCAGCCGCACCATCAGGCGCTCGTCGGTCTCCGACGGATGCTGCGCCAGGGTGAGGTTGTGCGTGGCGTAGTAGTGCCGGTCCATGTCGCTGACCTGCAACTCGGCTTTGACGATGGTGGCCTTGAGGGCCATGGCGGTTACCTGGCGCAAGGCCGGTCGGAGCGGGCGGCCATTCTATCGGCCGCGCGCGGCGGCGCGCCCCGACGTGCCTGCGCCGGCTGACCAGTTAACGCTCCGTGACCGCGGATCGGTGATTTCACGCGGCCACGCAGTGGCCTGCCAGAGGATCGGGACAACCCCACTGCCGCTTGGACGCCATGCCCGCGATCCGGACCGCCCTGCTTCTTTCCGCCCTGTGGCTGGGTTGCGGCCATGCCGCCGCGGCCGAGGCCACCCTCGACCAGGCCAACGATCCGGCCACGCATAGTGGCGCCGCGGCGATGCTGCGCGCGCAGGTGCTGCTCGAACGCGCGCACTTCTCGCCGGGCGAGGTCGATGCCAGCGGCGGCGCCAACACCCGCCGCGCCCTCGCCGCGTTCCAGCGCAACCGCGCGCTGCCCGACAGCGGCGAACTCGACGAGGCGACGTGGAGCGCGCTCGAGAGCGACACCGCGCCGGTGCTGGTCACCTACACCGTCACCGAGCAGGACGTCGCCGGGCCGTTCGTGAAACTCTCCGACGACATCATGGAGAACGCGAAGCTTGCCCAACTCGGCTACGGCAGCGCGGCCGAGGCGCTGGGCGAGAAGTTCCGTGCCAGCCCCAAGCTGCTGCAACGGCTCAATCCCGGCAAGGCGCTCGACGTCGCCGGCACCGAACTGCTGGTGCCGAACCTCGCCGAGGTCGCGCCGCCGCCGGCGGCGGCATCGCTGGTGATCGACCGCTCCGAGTCGACCGTGGAACTGCTCGATGCGCAGGGCAAGGCGATCGCGCAATACCCCGCCAGCACCGGCAGCGAGCACGACCCGTTGCCGATCGGCGAATGGAAGATCAACGGTGTCTCGCTCGATCCCGCGTTCCATTACAACCCGGCGCTGTTCTGGGATGCGGATCCGGGCCATGCGAAGGCGCGCATCGCGCCGGGACCGAACAATCCCGTTGGTGTCGCCTGGATCGACCTGTCCAAGCCGCATTACGGCATCCACGGCACCGCCGAGCCGGCGACCATCGGCAAGACCCAGTCGCACGGCTGCATCCGCGTCACCAACTGGAGCGCGCGCGAGATCGCCCACGCGGTGAAGCCCGGCATGACCGCGCTCTTGCAGGAGTAGGCGATGCTGCGCGCCGTGCTGATCTTCGTCGTGGGCGTGCTGGTCGGCGCCAATGCCGTGTACTTCACGATGACGCGCGGCGATCGCTGCGCGCGCTGCGAGCGCGCGGCGGTGAGCGCAGCGCGCGACGCGGCGGCGCCGGGCTCCACCGGCGCGTCTGCAACGTCTGCAGCGCCCGCAGCGGGCACGACGGCGCCGGCGCCTGCGACGGTTGCGCCGGTCGCGCCGCCGCCCGTGGCCGCGACCCCGCTACCGGTTGCCACCACCAGCGCGCGCGACCTCAGGCTGGCGATGCCGCTGCCCGGCCTCGCCGCCGCGCAGCTGCGCGACACCTTCAATGAGTCGCGCGGCGGCGAACGCGCGCACGAAGCCCTCGACATCATGGCGCCCGCCGGCACGCCGGTGCTCGCGGTCGCCGATGGCCATGTCGAAAAACTGTTCACCAGCGTGCGCGGCGGGCTGACCATCTACCAGTTCGACCCGAGCAACCGCTACGCGTACTACTACGCGCACCTGCAGCGCTACGCGCCGGGCTTGGCGCAGGGGCAAGCCCTGAAGCAGGGCCAGGTGATCGGCTACGTCGGCAGCACCGGCAACGCCGATCCGGGCGCGCCGCACCTGCACTTCGCGGTGTTCGAGCTCGGGCCGGAGCGGCAGTGGTGGAAGGGCACGCCGCTCAATCCGTATCCGTTGCTGGGCGGCGTGGCCAAAGCCGCCGGACCGCCGGGCAATTGAGCCGCGTGCCTGCGCGCGTTGGCGCGGCCGCTTACGGAATCAGCAACACCTTGCCCACGCTGCCGCGCCCTTCCAGCAGGGCGTGGGCCCGCGCGCCGTCGCGCAGGGCGAAGCGTGCGGCGATGGCGACCTTGAGCCGGCCGGCGCGCACCGCGGCGAACAGGCGTTCCGCGCGCTGCTGGCGCTCATGTGGTGTGGTCAGCACGTTCCACAGGTCGCCCCCGGTGAGGGTCAGCGAACGATCCATCAGCACGCGCGGATCGACTGGATCGGGGTCGCCGGCAGCCATGCCGTAGAACACCACGGTCCCGCCGGTGCGCGCGAGCGCGAGGCTGTCGCCGAGCGTGCGCCCGACCGAGTCGTACACCATGTCCACGCCGTCGGGGGCGAACGCACGCACGCGCTCGACCCAACCCGCGCCGCTGTCGACGGCGTGCACCGCGCCCGCGGCGAGCGCGGCGGCGCGCTTGTCCGCGCTTGACGCCAGCGCGATCACGCGCGCGCCCTGCGCGTGCGCGAGCTGCACCAGCAGTTGGCCGACACCGCCGCCGGCCGCGTGCACCAGCAGGGTCTCGCCCGCGCCCACGGCGTGGCTGTCCTCGAGCAGGAACTGCGCGGTCAGGCCTTGCAGCAGCAGCGCGGCCGCGGTATCGGCGCCGATGTCGTCGGGCAGCGCGATCAGCTTGTCCAATGGCACCGCGACCTGTTCGGCGTTGGCGAACGGACTGTCGGCGAAGGCCACGCGCTGGCCGACCCGGAACGCGCGCCCGGCATCACCGCGCGCGTCGTCGGCGTGCAGCGCGACGATCTCGCCCGCGCCTTCGTAGCCGGCGATCCACGGCGGCGCGCCGGCCAGGTGGTAGCGGCCCTGGCGCCGGTACACGTCGGCGAAGTTGAGCCCGATCGCTTGCATGCGCACCACCGCAACGCCCGGCGTGGCGACGGGATCGGGCACGGCGGTCCACTCCAGGACCTCGGGGCCGCCGAAGCGGGAGAAGGTGAGTGCATGCATCGTCCGGCGCTCCTCGCGCGTTCCCGCTCAGCTGCCGGTGGGCACGATGCCGGCGGTTTCCACCATCAGCACCACGGTCTTTTCCGGCGCACGCGGGCGGTGGCGCAGGCCCTTGGCGACGACGAAGCCCTGCCCGGGCGCAAGGTCCACCGTGCGGTCCTCCAGGTCGATCAGGAAGCGGCCGCTGACGACGAAGAAGAACTCGTCCTCGCGCTCGTGGTGGTGCCAGTGGTATTCGCCCTGCAGCACGCCCAGGCGCACGACCGAGTCGTTCACCGCGCACAGGGTCTGGTTGTACCAGGGGTGGGTGTTGGCCGCGACCAGCGCGGGCACGTCGATCACCTCGCCGGTCGGGTAGAGGATGTTCAGGCGCGTGTCGTACGGAGAGGGTTGCGGCTCGCTCATGGCCTGGTTCGCGACGGGACGGGACAGCAGCGTACTGCGGCGGCGCCGATCGTCCGCTGCCGCCGCTGGAACGCAGCCGCGCGGTCGCCGCGCGAGCGTGGGCCGGCGCCCGGGTTGACGCCCGCGCATGGGTTGCCTGCAGGCGGTGCGGGTGCGGCCATGGACGTGCCGCGGACCCGGTCGAGCGAGCGCGCGGCGCGAGCGCAACGAACCCGGGTACCGGCCCACGCGCAGCTTCGGCGCGCCCGGCTTCTGGCCGCCGCCAGCCTCCTCCGCATGCCAGCGTCTTTACACATGCCTGCGCCAGCGCGCCGCGCCGCAGGAGTAGCGTTTGGGCATCGCCGCAGGAATGGAGATCGGCCATGTCCCGTACGCTGCTGACCCTCGCGCTGTGCGCTTGCCTGACCACGCTCGCTGCCGGCTGCAGCAACGCCCCCGCGGCGCAACGCCCGGCACCGGGCAACCGGCTTTCGCCGGAGATGATCGCCGAGGGGCAACGCATCTTCCGCTACGACACCTTCGGCGACGAACAGGTGTGGACCGACCGCCTGCACATGAATGAAGTGGTCGCGGGCGTCGACCCGCTCACCGCGCTCGCGGTCGGACTCAAGGTCGATGCCGATGCCCTGCCGCCCGGCGTGCTCGAAGGCGCCGACCTGCGCGACCCTGCCACCACCGTCGCGCTGCTCAAGCTCAACGCGGTGGTCGGCCTGCAGGCGACGGTCGATGCGGACAACCGGATCACCCGCCTGGGCATCACCTGCGCGCTGTGCCATTCCACCGTTGACGACTCGGTGTTGCCGGGCATCGGCCACCGCCGCGACGGCTGGCCCAACCGCGACCTCGACCCGGGCCGCATCATCGCGTTGTCGCCCGCGGTGCCCGACGCGGCGAAGGCCGTCTACAACAGCTGGGGCCCGGGCAAGTACGACCCGCGCTTCAGCATCGACGGGCTCAGCACGCCACTGGTGTTGCCGCCCGCGTACGGCCTGCGCGGCATCCGCAACGAGACCTACACCGGCGACGGCCCGGTCTCGTACTGGAACGCCTATGTCGCGGTGACCCAGATGGGCGGGCACGGCAACTTCCGCGACGATCGCCTCGGCATCGACATCGTGCAGTCGCCCGACCTGGTCACGTCGAAACTGCCGGCGCTGCGCGCCTACCAGCTCAGCCTGCCTGCGCCGGCCGCCCCGGCGGGCAGCTTCGATACGGTGGCCGCGACACGCGGGCGCGCGGTGTTCGCCCAGCATTGCCTGGGCTGCCATGTCGGCTACAACGGGACCGACAACAACAGCGGGCGCCTGCACGCGCCGGCGGAAACCGGCATGGACGGCGCCTATGCCGCGCGCACGGCCAACAAGGCCTATCGCACCACCCCGCTGCGCGGCCTGTGGCAGCACCCGCCGTATTTCCACGACGGCAGCGCGGCAACGCTGGACGCCGTGGTCGCGCACTACGACGCTGTGGCGGGCCTGCAGCTGGATGCGCGAGCGCGCGCGGACCTGGTGGAGTTCCTCAAGACCCTGTGAGCATGGCTCCAGTGCACTGATTCGGCGCGCAGGCACGCGGCCTGCCGCGGGTGCTCGCGCTTTCGCCTACTTGTACGCCACGCCCGCGCTCGCCGGCCCGCCCAGGGACAGGATCTCGCTGCGGCTGAAGCCGGCCTCGCGGCACCAGCCGGCGAAATCCGCGCCGGTGAAGTCGAAGGCGTCGCCGAACTCGATCAGCATGTTGAGCGACATCAGCAGGCCGAAGGCGTTCTCGCGCCGCGCATCGTCGATCAGGTTCTCGATCACCACGAACGCACCGCCGGGCGGCAGCGCCTCGTACGCCGCGCGGACCAGGTGGCGCTTCGTCTCCAGGTTCCAGTCGTGCAGGATCATGCCCATCGTGATCACGTCCGCGCGCGGCAACGGATCCTTGAGGAAGTCCAGCGGCTGCGCCGTGATCCGCCCGGACAGCCCCGCGGCCGCGATCTCGCGTTGCGCGATCGCGGTGACTTCGGGCAGGTCGGCGCTGATGCAATGCATGTGCGGATGGCGCGTGGCCACGAACATCGACAGTTGCCCGGTCGCCCCGCCCACGTCGCACAGCGTCGCGTAGCGCGAGAAATCGAAGCGGTCGGCGAAGGCCTGGAAGTTGCCGGCGGAAATCCCGCTCATCGCGCGCATGAACTGCTCCAGGCGCTGCGGATCGCGGTACAGCTCCACGAACATCGGCGTGCCGGTGCGCTTGATCTCGTTCTGCGGCCGGCCGCTGCGCAGCGCCTCGGTCAGGTCGCCCCAGAACGGATACAGCCGCGCATTGGCCATCTCCAGGAAGCCGCCGACGTAGCGCGGACTGTTGCGGTCGAGGAACGCCGCGGTCTCGGCCGTGTTGCGGTAGCGCGCATCCGCGCCGTCGCCATCGCGTTCGAGGAAGCCCAGCGCCAGCAGCGTGTCGAAGAAATCGGGATTGGCGCGCGGATGCAGCGCGAGCGCGTCCTGCAACTGCGCGCCGGTGAGCGCGTCGGCCCCCAGTCGGGTGAACAGGCCCAGTTCGACCGCCGACAGCAGCGTCTTCGCGGGCCAGAAGCCCATGCCGACTTCGGTGATGCGGGCCGGGGAAAGATCGTTCACGGGGCACTCCTGCGGGCTGGCGGCAACCAGACAACGTGGCCGCCTGCAGGCCGCGGCCATGGCGCGGCGACGGGCGCTGCCACCGCCGCCGCGCCGCGGGATGCGCCGCCTTCGGAGCAGCATCGCGCCGCTCCAGCACGCATCCGCCTGACCCGGCCATTGCTGCATTGCATGAGGCCGAACCCACCGCCGGTCGCCGCCGGGGCTAACCCGATTGGGGGATGCGGCCTCGCTGCGCGGGGTTTTTCCCGGGGCTTTTTTCGGCCGCGCAGGTGTGCACCGCTTGTCCACAGGTTTATCCGCTGCCGCCGCGGCGATGCCGGAGTAGCGTGCGCACCGCTTCCTGGTTCTTCCCGCCCCGAGGTGCGCCCATGAGTTGGAACGCCGGTGCCAGCAGGCACTACCAAGGCCCGATCGATCGCGTGTACGTGTCGTTGCGCGAGATGCACGACGTCGATTTCTTCATCGACGAATACCTGCGCCAGCGCCGGGTCGAACTGAGCGACGACAACCGTCGCCTGGTCGGCGCCAGGCTCGCGGCGTTCGAGGGCCGCGTGCCGTATCGCTGGGACGACCTGGCCGGATTCCTGGACGGGGACTGGTGCACCGGCGCGGTGGGCGTGGGCTGACGCCGCGGCGTACTGCCATGCAGGTGGCGCAGCGTCGCGCGAAAACTTTCGCGGCGCGCGCTGCAATTGCGCCGGGGCCGGCCGCACCCGGTTTGTTGCCGACGCAAAGTGGAGATGCCGCGCCGGTGAGCTCGGTGGACGTGCCACGCCGGCACGCGTGGCGCATGCCGCACGCGCCGCTGCGCGCCCGCCTCCCAGTTCGCGTCGCCTTGTCCACTGCTTCACCCGCGCGTGGGCAGGCTTGCGGCATGACCGGGACCGCACCGCCGCACACGCCCGACGGCCGCTACTTCGTGGTGCGCGGGCGGCTCTGGCGCAGCAGCAACCCGGCGCTGCCCGCAGCCGAACGCGCGCGCCAGGTCGACGCCCTGATGGACGCCCGGCGCGCGATCGCGCAGGCGCGGCGTGCCGGTGACGACGATGGCGAGCGCGCTGCGCGCGCCCGCGTGCACGCCGCGAAGCTGGCGCTGGGCGAACGCGGGCCGCCGTGGTGGACCGACGGCGCGCCCGACTACAACCGCCGCATGGCGCGCAACACGCCCTACCGCGAATGGTTCGCGACGCTGCCGGGCGGCGACGGCTGATGCGGCCTTGCGCAAACCGCGTGCGCGACCTCGCGCCGGAAACGCGCGATGCTGGGGCCGCTCCCGGCGAGGTGATCCGAGCCATGACCGACATCTGGAACCTGCAACGCTTCGTCGACGCCCAGGCGCCCGTGTACGCCGATGTGCTCGACGAACTGCGCGACGGCCGCAAGGCCAGCCACTGGATGTGGTTCGTCTTCCCGCAACTGGGCGGCCTCGGCCACAGCCCGATGGCGCAGCGCTACGCCCTGGCGTCGCTCGCCGAAGCCCGCGCCTACCTCGCGCACCCGCTGCTCGGCGAACGCCTGCGCGAATGCACGCGGCTGGTGCTGCGCAACGGCGGCAACGACGCGCACGCGGTGTTCGGCTCGCCCGACGACTTCAAGTTCCGCTCGTGCATGACCCTGTTCCGCGCGGCGGCGCCGCAGGAGCCGCTATTCGCGCGGGCCTTGGACCGGTTCTTCGATGGCGTCGGCGATGGGAAGAGCGAGGCCTTGCTGCACGACGCCTAGGCGCTGCAACGCCGGCGCCGCGACGCAGCGTCAGGCGTTGCCCGCCGCTGCGCGAATCAGTTCGGCACGCCGCACTGCGCCGTCACGCTCGCCGCGAGCTGCAGCGCGTCCGCGCTCGGCGCGTGCGCAGTGAAGCCGCCGGTGTAGTAGGCGAAATTCCCGGTGTCGTTGTAGCCGGGCTGCGAGAAGCCCTTGGCCGCGAGGCCGACGCGCCGGGGCGGGTAGCCGTCGGCGCCTCCGGTGAAGACGAAGGCATCGCCGGCCGCGTCGGCGCCCGTGCCTTGGGTGATGCGCAGGAACGTGCCCGCGGGCATCGTCTCCTGCAGGCCCAGGGAGATCAGCGCCGAACGCACGCAGTCATGCTTGGCCTGCTGTTCGGTGCGGAAGGCCTCGGCCTCGCAGCGGTCGACATGGCCTGCGTCGGCAGCCGCCTGCAGCAACGCCAGGCCCTTGTCGTCATTGCGCGGCAGACCGGGCCGGCCGCCCAGGTACTCGCAACCGACCACGAACATCACCTGCGGCTGCCGCGTTGCCACGGCGAAGTCGAGCAGTTCGCCCGCCTTGGCGTAGTTGCCTTCGCGGCGATACAGCTGCGCCATGTTGTAGGCCACCACGCCGTTCTTGCCGAGCCGGGCCGCCTCCTCCCCCAGGCGCAGGGCAGTGGCGGTGTCGCCGCGCGCCAGCGCCTGCTGCGCCTCGGCAAGCCTGGCATCGGCGGCGGCATTGCCGGTGCTCGCCGCTGCGGCGAATGCAGGCGCGCAGGCCAGCAGCAGGAACAACAGGAAAGTGCGGAACGAACGCATGGACGGAACACCGGCAAGGAGGTCGCCGCACGATACCGGCGCCACCGGGCCGGGTCACGTCCCGCGTTGCACGACAAGCTGAATCGAACGATGGCGAGGTTGCGCCGGCGCACGCAGGCGCGCCGGCCTTGGCCGCAGTGCGGCGCGCCTTACAGGCTCGGGTCGTCGATCTCGATGGTCGCGTAATCCTCGCGCGCGCCCCGGGCGATGCGACACCGCACCGCGACGTCGTCCCCGTGCACGCGCAGCCGACCGTCGACATAGAGCACGTTGCTGCGCTCATGGTAGGAGGCGGCCCACTGGTACGGGGTGATGTTGCGCGCCACGTAGCGGGACTCGGCCTCGGCCTTGCACCAGGGCACCAGTTCGCTGGCCTGGTCGATCACCCGGGTGTGGTCATGCGCCAGGGTCGGCGCGGCGACCGCCAGGGCGAGAAGCATTGCTACACGTTTCATCGAGCCTCCTTGTGGTGGCTGCAGCGGGCCTGCCATGGAGGGGCGCCGACCGCGCAAGTGTTCGGCAACCGGCGGCACCAAGGCAAGCGCGTGTGCTGCGATGACTGCGGTGCAGCCGGCTCGGTAGGTGGATCGCCGCCGGTCGGCGCCGCACCCGTGCAAGGCGGCGGCGCCAGGTGCGCGAACCGTGCGGACGCGGCACTCTTTTCCCGGTTCCGTACGCGCTCCGCAAGGGAGGCACGCCATGCGCCCACCGTCGTCCGACACCCGCTTCGGCGGTGCGTTGCCTGAACTGTACGAACGCTACCTGGTGCCGCTCATCTTCCAGCCCTATGCCATCGACCTGGCCATGCGCACGGCGGCGCTGTCGCCGCGTCGGGTGCTCGAGGTCGCGGCCGGCACCGGGGTGGTGACGCGCGAGCTGGCCACGCGACTGCGCAGCGACGTGGACATCGTCGCCACCGACCTCAACGGACCGATGCTCGAGCAGGCCGCGCGCATCGGCACGTCGCGCCCGGTGACCTGGCAGGCGGCGGATGCCCAGCAACTGCCGTTCGCCGACGCGGCGTTCGACGTGGTGGCCTGCCAGTTTGGCGTGATGTTCTTTCCCGACAAGCCCCGGGCATTCGCCGAGGCGCGCCGCGTGCTGCGTCCGCGCGGCACCCTGTTGTTCAACGTGTGGGCCCGGATCGAGGAGAACGTGTTCGCCGAGACGGTGACCGCGGCCGTCGCGGGCGTCTTTCCCGAGGACCCGCCGCGCTTCCTGGCGCGGACGCCGCACGGTTACTTCGACCTGGCCACCATCGCGCGCGACCTGGCGCTCGGCGGCTTCACCCAGCGGCCGCGCTGCGACACCGTCACGGCCGTTGCGCGCGTCGAGCACCCGCGCGCGGCAGCGGTGGCGTACTGCGAGGGAACGCCACTGCGCAACGAGATCGAAGCGCGCGACCCCGCGCGCCTAGGTGCCGCGATCGATTCCGCCGAAGCCGCGCTGGCGCGCCGCTTCGGCAGCGGCGCCATCGCAGGCCGGATCCAGGCGCACGTGATCCAGGTCCAGCGAACGGACTGACACCCGGATGTCGCCGCCGCCCTGATGCACACTTCCCAGCCATGAGCACCGACGACCAATCCGCCGACCGCGCCGCCCTCCTCGCCAAGCGCGATCGCCTGCGTGCGCAGCAGGCCGAACGCATGGCGCGGCAGCGGCATGCGGAGAACGTGGCGCGGTTCCAGCGTTATCTCGGCGCCACGCTGGCACGCGCCGGCGTGCGCCATGAACTGCTGTGGGACGCCGCGCTGCGGCGCGGCCCGTTGTCCCGGTACCCGATCGGCTTCGCCAGCGTGCGCTGGGATCGCGTGCCGCACGCGGTCGGCACGCCCGCTGGCAGCGACGCGGACCTGCAGCAGGCGTTCGATGCCGCCCTGGGCGCACTGGCGATCGCTCCCGCCACTACGGTCATCGCCGATTGGGGCATCGCCGGCGAGCCGCGCGTCGCCCTGGCCGCCGCCGACGCTTCCATGCATGCGCTGGCGCTGATGCGGCATGGATCGGACATGTGGGTGTATGCGGAAGACGCGCCGTGGCTCATCGAGGTCTACCACGAAGGCAGCGTCACCTATGCGGACCGGCCCGGGCGAGAGGAGGACGCGGGCGATGGTTGGCGGCGTCCTGGCTGAGCACGGCGGGCCGGCCCGCCAAGCGGACGTCGTGCGGATCGGTCGAAGCGCTGGGGCGGGACAAGCAGCACCGACCCTGCGTATTCTCGCGCGCTGCTCCTGCAGGCAAGGCAAAACAAAGATCGTGGACACGACCCGCGCGCCAAGTTCAATTGCGGCACGGCTGCGCAACGCCTGCGCGTTGTGCCTGTGCGTGCTTGCCTCCGGCGCCGGCGCCGCGGCACTGCCCGACGCGACCCCGTACAAGGATTCCGACCCCGCGGCTTCCTACCTGCAGCCACCCCCGGGCATGCGCTCCAAATTCCGGGCCTCGGTGAATGCGGCGCTGATGAAGAATCCGCGCAACGTCGCCGCCCTCACCCACCGTGGGTATTTGTTCCTCGAAGGCGGCGACATCGAACGCGCGGTGCGCGATTTCGATGCCGCGGCCGCGGCGGCCGCACCGGGCTCGGCGGCGGAGCGCCACCTGCTCTGGTCGCGCGGTTGGGCGAACTACGACCTGGGGCGGTACGACGACACGCTGCGGGACTGGCAACGCGCGGTGCAGCTCCATGGCGGGCACCCGTTCTGGGCCGGCTACAGTCTTGCCCTCGTGTACTGGAGCCTGGGCCAGGCCGACACCGCGCTGGCCTGGTTCGACGCCACGGTGGCTTCCGATCCGCAGTGGGGCAGCGCCGCGGGCCTGGATGCCAAGATCGCCCACTGGAACCGGAAGCAGCAGGACAACATGCGCGCCTTGCATGCCGCGTGGTGCGCGCGAAACCGAACGAGCAGCGCGAGCGGATCGACGCGATGAAGTGCGCTGTCCTTGCCCTGTGCCTGCTCAGCCCCGCCGCGCTTGCGTGCGACACCCCGCACCTGGCCTTGTCGGGCACGGCCACGGTCAAGACCTGCAGCCCGCAGCATTCGCCCGACTGCGTCTTCGCCGGCCAGGCGGCATACCAGTACATGGAGGCGGTACCCGACTCCGACTCGGTGTTCACGATCGGCATGCAATCGAGTCCGTGGCGCATGTACGACGGCGACATGCGCATCCTCACCGTCGACGACGTCGCCGCTGCCGTGCGAGCCAAGCTCGATGGCAAGGTGGAACGCGTCGAGCTGATCGCCTCCTGGACCGGCGTTTCGCCGCAGGCGGGCGTGCCGTCCCTGGCCGAGCGCGTGTCGAAGGCGCTCGGCGGCTTTCCGGTGAAGGGCGAGGACGGCTTCCTGTGGCTGGCGCCCGACGGCACGCGCCGCACCTCGCGCCAGGCGTTCACGCTGCGCGAGGGCGCGGGTTCGTATTTCCTGCCCAAGGGCAGCGAGGTGTTCGTGCCGCTGGTGGCCGGGTGGCCGGCCTTCGTGGAAGACCGCATCCCCGACGACAACCCCGACCTGCTGCTGCGTGCCGCCGCCGGCTGGGACGTGTTCTTCCTCTGCCCGGACCGTGCGCTCGCCGGCTTCGAACGCGCGGCGGCCAAGGGCAGCGCCATCGCCGCCTACAACGCCGCGGTCATGCGCCTGGAACGCGACGCCGATGGCGACCGCGCCGCCGCGTTCGCGTTGCTCGAACGCGGCATGGCGCTGGGAGATGCACGGTCACGTGCGCGGCTCGAGATCGAGCGCGCTAGCAAGTAGCGGCGCGGTCAGCGCGGGCGCCGCACACGCGGTGCACGCCAGGGCGCTTCACCTGCACCGCATCAGGCGCAGGATGTCATCCGTCTGCGCGACGAAGTACGTCACCCGCTCCGGATACGGATCGAGCACGCCGGGGGTCGCGACCCGCGCCGAGAAGGTGCGCATCGCTTCGCATGCCAGCGGGATGCGGTTGGCCTCCACCGCCGCGAGCGCGGTGTCCAGGTAGGAATTCAGGGCGCTGCGTTCCGTCGGGTCGATCGCCAGCAGCGAGTCCAGGCCGACGTGCAGGTCGGCGATCGCTTCGGCCGGGGTGATCGGCGCGCCCACCAGGGCGAAGTTGACGGCGAAGCCCATCGACAGCTTCCTTACCCGATCCAGGCCGGGCGGCAGCGCTTTGCCTTCCTGGAAGCCCCACTCGCGGATGGTGCCGTCGCGCAGCACCACCGCGGCCTGCTGCCGCTTGCCCGCACCCAGCGCGATCGCGCGCGGCAGGCCCGCCGGCACGGGACGCGGGAAGTCGAAGTCGCCCCACACCACCACCGAGCCATCGGACTTCAGCGCCTGGTTGTAGGCGCCGCCGGCGTCGATAGCGGTGACATTCGTCAACCCGGCGGGCACGTCGGTTTGACCGTCGATGTTGTCGCCCCACGCAGTGACCTGGCCGTCGGAACCCAGCGCGAGGACGTGGGCGCGGCCGGCCGCGATCGCCACGACGTTGCGCAACCCTGGTGGCACGTCGGTCTGGCCGGCCGAGTTGTCGCCCCAGGCCACCACGCGTCCGGCGGAGGTGAGCGCGACCGCAAACCGGTTGCCGGCGTCGACCGCGATTACGTTGGCCAGTCCGGCCGGCACCGAGGTCGGGCAGGACGCGGGGTCGCCCTCCACGTTGACCGTACCGGCGCGACTGAGCACCACCAGGCAACCCAGGTCGGCGGCGATGCCCTTGGCGTTGCTCGCCCGCACCACCGGCGGCATGGTGCCGATCTGCAGCACGTCGCCGTTGTCGCGCAGTACGTACGGCACCGCGATGGCGACGGCGTCGTTGAGCGAATAGGGAATATCCAGGGTCGCGTCATCGACCTCGCCGCCCCAGGCGACCACCCGGGTGCGGGACGCGGCGAACGCCGCGGAAGAACACAGCAGCAGGCTGACCGCCAACCACCCGCACCACGCACGACCGCGCGCGCGGCGCAGTCCTTTGCGGGCGGGAGCGGTGATTGCGATCGGGGATGGGGCATGCAGCGACATGGCGTCTCCTCCAGTGAGGTGGTGCGTGGCTCGAGGCCGGCATTCCCTACTCCGGATGCTGTCGATCCGCTGCCAGATCGCCCGCGGCTACGCGAGGCGATGTCGGGATTTACGCAGGACTCCGGCGGCACCGGCCACCGTCGCGTCCATGAAATTCATGAATCGGCCGGAACGCTGATTGCAACGCATTCGATTGCGGATCGCCTACACGCGCGCGGTCGCCGCACACGGAAACGGCGGGGCTTTCGCCCCGCCGCTGCATGGCTCACCGCCAGGCGGTTACTGCTTGGTCGGTACGTTGACCTTGTCGATGCCGTGGATGACGCCATTGCTCGACTCGATGTCGGCCGAGGTCACCTGTGCGCCGTCGATGCTGAGCTTGTCGTCGGCCAGCTTCACCGGTGCCGACTGCCCGCCCATGGTCTTGGCCGCCTGCCACTTGCCAATGTCGGCCACGTGCTTGCGACCGCTGACGAGGTGGTAATTGAGCAATGACACGAGTTCCTGCTTGTTCTCGGGCTTGAGCAGGTTCTCCATCGTGCCGGCCGGCAGCTTGTCGAACGCCGCGTCGGTCGGGGCGAAGACGGTGAAGGGGCCGGCGCCGCGCAGCGTATCGCTGAGGCCGGCCGATTCGATCGCCTTGCCGAAGGTCTTGAAGGACCCGTTGGCGGCGGCGGTTTCGAGGAGATTCTTGCTGTTGGTGTTGGTGCTGGAGGTGGTCTTGGTCAGGGTGTCCATGGAATGAGTGCCTTTGGGTACGATCCGCGAAGTGCGCATCGAGAGCGGCCGAAGCCGTTACCCTGCTGGTAAGCAGAGTTGCGAGGCTCAGTGCGAAGGGGGAGAGACGTACCGCGCGGCTGAGTGGCCGTTACGACCTTGCGTCGTAGTGCCAGTGCACAGTGCGCCCCGCGTTGTTATTTGGTTGTTATCCCGCGACGCAACCGGTTACCTCGGGTGCACGCGTCGACGCGACTGCCATGCATCGTGCTGCCTGTCTTGCATCAATACGTCGGCCCGCTGCGTTCCGGACTCATGCAGGCGAGCGGAAAGTTGCCTGGGAACGGAATCCATCGCCACAGCAAAGCCGATGCCGTCGCCAGACACCTCGACGCAGCGCTTTGCCGCCCTGATGGCGCGCGGATGGAAGGCGTGGCCGCTGTGCAAGCCGTGGGCATCGACCGGCTGCTGCCGTGCAGGTAGAGGAATCGGAATCGGTGTGCGAGGCCGGAGGCGGCGGCTACGAATAGCGGCCGCGCGCGGCAGGCGCACGCTGGTCGGATAGCGACGGCGCATGGCGATGCGCGCTCGTGGTGGGAACGCCCTCATTCCCCGCCACGGCGATCGTTCGCACGCTGTTGCGGCTGCCTGACTGCGCGATCGGGCCATGCGTACTGACGTAGCGATGTTGTTTCTCTCGCCTCACGGGGCGGCTCCAGGGCGATGACGGAGTTCGACCGTACTCCTGCATCGGGCATCCCGTATGAACGGCCCGGAGCCGAACCCGCACGCCTGCAGAAACAGGCGCATAGTGCGCACCTACGACGCGATGTCGTATCGGCCTCAGCCGCGCTCACCAGCTAGTCGCACCTGAGCTCTTCCGCTGCCTATCACCGTAACCGGCGCGACGTAACAGCACTGCGCGTGACCGGCGATCAGGGAGCACCAATGGCATCCCATCTGCAGGTCCTTCGTGACCGCTTGCGTCGCGTCTTTCGGCTCGACGCGGCCTCCGCACCTCGCCCCACTCAAGCCACCGTCGTGCGCTCGGGCTGGCCTCCCCTGTCGGCGACGCCATTGCTCCGGCGTCGACGCACCGACGCGCAACCGTGGTTTCCCCACGGACCCCACGACGACTGGAAGCGCTAGCCGCTTCCGCTCGTTGAGCCCTGTGGAAGCGGCAGCGCCGCGTCCCCAACCTCATCGGCGACGCCCGCAGCATGCGCGTGGTCGATCGCGATGCGGCAGTGAGCGAAATGCCGGGACTGCGTTGGCGCTCCGACGCTACGGGTCGAAGCGGGAAGACAAGGTCAGGTTCGTCGCTGCTGCGAGCAGACGACGCACCCGACCCTGCTGTCACCACACCAGGTCGTCAGGTACCTGGAACTGCGCGTAGTACGCATCGTCTTCGGAGGTCGTGGCGGCGGACGCGGTATCCGCGTCCTGGCCATGGTCGAGCACGATCATGCTGGCGTCGCGTTCGCGCACCTTGTCCGCGGCCGCGCGCGGCAGCAGCTCGTAGCGCTCGTCCACGCGGACGATCACCAACGCGCCGGCGGACAGCTTCCTGCGCAGGTCGTCGTCGACCAGCACGGTGCGGATGGCGCCGTCGGCGCTGAAGCGGTACTCGCTGTCGCCCGCGCGCGGGACCTTGCGGTCCTCGATGATCTGCCGCGCCTGCGCGCGCAGTTCCGCGCTGCGGGCTTGGGCTTTGCGCTCGGCGGCGAGGGCGCGATCGCGCTCGGCCTTGTCGGCGCGGGCGCGTTCGGCTTCCAGCTGGATCTCGCTGGGCGCGGCCGGCCCTTTGCCATGCCGGGCCTTGTGCTGCTCGCGCGCCGCTTCTGCCACCTTGGATTTCTTGACCAGGCCCGCCTTGAGCAGTTGTTCCTGGAGCGGATTCGCCTTCGCCATGGTGCAGTTTCGCGTGCCGGGGATTTCCGGCCCATCATACCGCCCAGCCCCCGCCTCCCCGTGCCGATGCAAGCTTTGAAATACCTCGCCGGCTACCCGCAACACCTGCAGGCGCAGGTGCACGCGCTGATCGCGCAGGGCCGGCTGGGCGCGATCCTGGCCGACAAGTACGCCCAGTCCCACGGCGTGCGCAACGACGGCCAGCTGTACGACTACGTGCAGGCGCTCAAGGACCGGCACCTGCGCAAGTCGGTGCCGCTGGGCAAGGTGCTCTACGACAACCGGCTGCAGGTGGTGAAGCACGCGCTCGGCACCCACACGGCGATCTCGCGGGTGCACGGCGACCGGCTCAAGGCCAGTCGCGAGATCCGCATCGCCAGCGTGTTCCGCGATGCGCCGGCGCCGTTCCTGAAGATGATCGTGGTGCACGAGCTCGCGCACCTGAAGGAAGCCGAGCACAACAAGGCGTTCTACCAGCTGTGCACGCACATGGAGCCCGACTACCACCAGCTGGAGTTCGACCTGCGGCTGTACCTGACGCATCTCGACGCCGGACCGCGCTAGCGCCTTGCCGATGCAACCGGGTCCGTTGTCACTCGTGCTTGACCAGGGCGGCAGCGCCAGTCGCGCGCTGGTGTTCGACGGCGATGGCCGTGAACTGGCATCGGCGCGGATCGACGTCGCCGACCAGCGGCCGCGGCCGGGCTGGGTCGAGCAGGATCCGGAGGCCGTCGTCGGTTCGCTGCGGCAGGCAGCCGCCGCGGCGTTGTTGCAACTCGATGCGACGCAACGCGCGCGCGTGCAAGCCAGTGGCCTGAGTTGCCAGCGTTCCAGCCTGGTGTGCTGGGATCGCGACAGTGGCGCCGCCTTGTCGCCGATCCTCAGCTGGCAGGACACCCGCGCCGCGCAGTGGCTGGACGCGCAGGCATTGGATGCCGAGGCGATCCGCGCCAGCACCGGCCTGTATCCGAACGCGCATTTCGGCCTGAGCAAGATCCGCTGGTGCCTGGATCATCTCGACGGCGTGCAGCGCGCGGCCAGCGACGGACGCCTGGCCATTGGACCGCTCGCCGCGTTCCTCGCCTTCCGCCTGCTCGAGCAACGCCCCTGCCGGGTCGATCCCGCCAACGCCTCGCGCACCCTGCTATTCGATCTGGCGCGCGGCGACTGGAACCGCGGCTTGCTCGAACGTTTCGCCATCGATCCACGCTGGTTGCCGGAAATCGCGCGCAGCGACGCGCAGTTCGGCGACCTGGTCGTGCGCGACGGCACCGCGGCGCAACGCCTGCCGGTACGGCTGCTCAGCGGCGACCAGTCGACGGCGGCATTTGCCTTTGGCGAGCCGCGCAGCGAGGCGGCCTATCTCAATGTCGGCACCGGCGCCTTCCTCCATCGCCTGGCCGCGCAGGCGCCGGCGGCATCGCGGCTGCTGCGCAGCGTGATCCATTGGAGCCAGGCCCCGCAGTATGTCGTCGAGGGCACGGTCAACGGCGCCGGTGCGGCGCTCGCGTGGTTCGCGCAACAACACGGCTTGGCCGATGCCGGCGCGGCCCTCGACGCGCACTGGATCGATGACGCCGCCGGCGACACGCTGTTCCTCAACGGCATAGGCGGCCTCGGCTCACCCGACTGGCAGCCCCGCTTTGCGTCGCGCTTCGTCGGCGAGGCGACGATGCAACAGCAACTCGTCGCGGTTGCCGAGAGCATCGTGTTCCTCATCCAGCGCAATCTCGGCCTGCTCCAGGGCATCGGCGCGCCGTGCGCGTACGTGCTGGTCAGTGGCGGCCTCTCGCGTTCGGACCGGTTCTGCCAGGCGCTGAGCGACCTGAGCCAGTTGCCGCTGCGGCGCCCGAGTCAATGCGAAGCGACGGCGCGCGGCAGCGCATTCCTGCTCGCGGGGCGACCGGCACGGTGGGCACGGCTGCCGGAGCATCGCTTCGAACCGCAGCGCAACCCCGGGTTGCTGGCCCGGTATCGGCGCTGGAGCGAGTGCATGGCGGCGGCGCTGCTCGAGCAGGCGTAGCCGACGCGGTGCACGGCGATGCTGCGTGGCCTCGAGGCGATCCAGTCAGGGCGCACGGCAATCACGTGCGGCGACTTACCGGGGTTCCGGCTGCGCTGCGCTTACGCGGCGTGCCCGCGGGGCTGGTCGTCCATGACCGGCCTGCTCACCTGCAGCGCATCAGGCGCAGGACGTCGTCCGTCTGCGCGACGAAATACGCCACCCGCTCGTGATATGTGTCGAGCACGCCCGGTGTCGCGACGCGCGCGGCGAACGCGCGCATCGCCTCGCATGCCAGCGGCAGGCGATGGGCGGCCACCGCCGTGGCCGCGGTGTCGAGGTAGGAATTCATCGCGCTGCGTTCCGTGTCGTCGATCGCGATCAACCAGTTGAGGCTCACGCGCAGGTCGGCAATCGCTTCCGCCGCGGTGATCGGGGCGGCCACCAGCGCGTAATTGACGACATAGCCCATCGACAGCTTCCTCACCCGGTCCAGGCCGGGTGGCAGGGCCTTGCCTTCCTGGAAACCCCACTCGCGAATGGTGCCGTCGCGCAGCACCACCGCCGCCTGGCGCCATTTGCCGGCGCCCAGCGCAGTCGCGCGGGGCAATCCTTCCGGCACGGGCCGCGGGTTGTCGTAGATATCACCCCAGACGACCACCGACCCATCGGACTTCAGCGCCTGGTTGTAAGCGCCGCCAGCGTCGATGGCGGTGACATTCGTCAATCCGGCGGGCACGTCGGTTTCGCCGTCCAGGTTGCCGCCCCACGCCACCACCTGCCCATTGGAACGCAGCGCGAGGACGTGGTTGCGGCCAGCCGCGATCGCCGTGACGTTGCTTAATCCCGCTGGCACGTCGGTCTCGCCGAAGGTGTTGTCGCCCCAGACCACCACGCGCCCGGCGGAGGTGAGCGCGACGGCAAAACCCCCGCCGGCGTCGATCGCCACCACGCCGGCCAGGCCTGCGGGCACCGCGGTGGGACAGAACGCGGCGTCGCCTTGCACGGATACCGTGCCGGTGCGGTCCAGGACCACCAGGCAACCGAAATCGGAGGCGATCGCCTTGGCATTGCTCGCCCGCAGCAGCGGCGGCATGGTGCCGATCTCCAGCACGTCGCCGTTGCGGCGCAGGACGTAGGGGACCGCGACGGCGACCGCGTCGTTGAGGGAATAGGGGATATCCAGCGTCGTGTCGTCGACTTCACCGCCCCACGCGACCACGCGGGTCCGGGGCGCCGCGAACGCCGCGGCGGAACACCACAGCAGCACCGCCAGCAGCGCGCACCCCGCGCGGAAGCGAGCGGTGCGCGGCCCGTGATGAGCGGTAGCAGTGATTGCGACCCTGGTGATTGCGATCGCGGATGGGGCATGCATCGACATGGCGGCTCCTCCCTTGAGGTGCGGCGTGGCTCTAGGCCGGCATTCCCTGCTTCCGGATGCTGTCGATCCGCTGCCAGATCGTTCGCGATAACGCGGTGCGATGTCGAAAATTACGCAGGACTCCGGCGACACCGGACACGGTCGCGATGATGGGATTGCTGAATCGGCGGGAATGCCGATCGCAGCGCAAGCAGCGGGCCGTGCCGCCATCGAACTGGATCTTCTGGTCGCCTCGCGTGCGCGCTCGCGCGTCGAAACAACCACGGCCGCGAAGATTGAATCCGTGCCTCCCCTTTTTGGGGGAGAGAACATAGCGCGGTGTGGCACGTCGATATTCCGTGGATGCCCATGCAAACGCGACGGCTCGATTTGCCGCAGGCACCGCACCCACGAGTCGAACTCGCTGCGACTCGCGCAGCGGCATCGCCTACCCACCCGGGTAAGGGCGCGCAGCCGGGTTGTGCGGGAGCATGGGCGCCGGTTGCGTCACTGCGAACGCACCACCGTCAGCGCGAAAGGACCGGCGCTGACCGGCGGGAACCGATCGGTCCAAATCGGAGCCGCCCCAATGCCGACATACATCGCCCTCTCCACGTTCACCGACCAGGGCATCCGCAACGTCAAGGACACCACCAAGCGCGCCGCCGCCGTCAAGGAGATGGCGAAGAAGTTCGGCACCGACATGTCGCAGATCTACTGGACGCTCGGGCACTACGACCTGGTGACGATCATCGAGGCTCAAGACGAGCAGGCCGCCCTCACCTTCGCCATGGCCGTGGGTGCCGCCGGCAACATCCGCACCCACACCCTGCGCGCTTTCACCGCCGACGAGATGGGCGCGGTGCTGGCCAGGATGCCGTGAGGGCACGTCCCGCGATCCGGCGAAGCCAGGCGCACTGAATGTGCGCGCGTCCAACTTGCTGCATCAGTCAACGCTCCCCTTACCGCAGGCAGCGGCGCCGGCGCCGCATGCGATGCCCGCCTCTTTCAGGAATGCGCGTCCGTCGACCGGCCGTGGCCGCGCCCACATGGAGATCCACGATATGAAATCCCTTCCCCTGGCCTTGGCGGCCCTCGCCCTGGTCGGCGCCGGCGTCGCCGCGCTGCCGGCCCACGCCGCGCCGGCCGAATGCACGCCCGCCGGCGACTGCACCGCGTACCGCAACCGGGTGACGTTCCCTGCCAACGCCCTGTCGTACGGCGGTCCCGCGCCGTTCGTGCTGGAGGCACGCGGCGTCACCTGGGGCAGCAACAACGGCACCGCCACGCTGACCGTGCGCCGCCCGCTCGATTTCCGCGGCGACAAGTTGCGGCTGACCTTCGTGTACCAGGCCACCAGTGGCCTGCCCGGCACCAACGTGTTCGCGGTGGATGCCATCACCTTCCACCATGGCAGCGGCTTCGAGACCTACGGCGGATTCCTCTCGCCGGCGCTGGAGCTGCCCGAAGACGAGACGGCGTTGCTCGAGCAGTCGGTGGTGGTCGAACCCGGCGAGGGCTGGAACCCCGACGGCCCGTGGTGGTATTTCGAGATCAAGCGCCAGGGCAGCAACGACAGCAGCCTGCGGCTGATGGCGGTGACGCTGGAGTACTAGGGTCGCGCGTGTGCACCAATCGTGCTTGCCGCCTTCGCGCGTGCAGCGCGCGGCGGCCGTGCGTAGCCGGTCAGGTTTGAGGGCGCGCACTCGGCCCGATTGAATCCGATCCTTGCCGCGGAACTGCTGCCAGCGGTCAGCCGCGTGCATCCGGCACCGGAAGGACGCCGCCATCGGAGTTGGTTGCTTCGGTAGCCAGCGCCGGCAGGGTCAGTTCGACCAGTTCGGCGGTCCAGTCTTCCGCGCGCACGCGGCAATGCTCGGCCAGGTAAGCGCTGTCGCGCGCATGCGCGGCGACCGGGCCCGAACCCGCTTCGGCCAGGCACTGCCGCCATGCCGCCAGCAAGCCAGCGGGATCGGGATGCGTGGCGACGAGCGCCCGCAGCACCAGGTCCTGGACGTGCACCTGCGCCTGCAGGCTGCACAGCGCCTCTTCGGTAATACGGTCCATGCACGTGCTCCATCAGCAGGCGCGGCTGCCGGGATCGCCCGGCAGCCGCCCGTGGTTCATGGGTTCACGACCGATCCCACCTGGATGCGGCGCGGCGTGGATTCGGGGCGCTTGGGGATGCTGATCGTCAGCACGCCGTTGTGGCCCGAGGCGGCGATGCCGTCGGGATCGGCGCTGTCGGGCAGCGCGAAGCGGCGATGGAAGGTGCCGTGGCGCCGCTCGATGCGCGAGAAGCGCTCGTTCTCGCGCACGCTCTCCTCGCGGCGCTCGCCCTTGATCGTGAGCATGCCCTTGTCCATCTGCACCTCGATGTCCTGCGGGTCGACGCCCGGGATATCGGCGTACAGCAGGAAGCGGTTGCCCTCTTCCTTGATGTCCACGCGCGGCACCCACTGGCTGGTGACGACCGACGATTCGTCGGCGGCGTTCTGGAACAGGTTCCCCTCGAACAGGCGATCGAAGATCTGCTTGACCGGATCCTTCATCGCACCCTGTCCGGGCCACTGGGGATTGCGAACCATCTCGTTCATGGCTGGGTCTCCAATTGGCAGGACGGTCACTCCGTCCGGCCACGGGAGTAGGTTCGCGGCTGCGGTTTTCAAGGGCCGTCGGCGGCCGCGTTGGGCGCGTTGAAAATCCGTTCAGCGTCGCAACGCCGACTACTGCCGACGGTCTGCGGTTCCTGCCCGCCGGGATCCGGACGCGACCTGCATGGCCATCACGTGCGTTGCTGTTTGCACTGTCCGGGGTTGAATGCCGCCGCACCTGCGCATCAGCGAGCCACGACACGCGTCACGGCTCGGCCGCTCAGCGCGCCACTACCCTGTGCGCCTCATCCCGTCCCGAGACATCCCGAATGAAATGCCTGCTCGCCTTGCTGCTCGTGCTGTCGCTGTCCGGCTGCGAACTGCTGCCGGTCGAACTGGTGCACCCGGCCGGCAAGGACTTGGTCTGCCACAAGGGCAAGAAGACGCTGGAACTGCCGCGCGAAGCCGTCAGCGCCCATCTTGGCCATGGTGACCGCCGGGGACCGTGCCGCTGAGGGTGGCGGCGCGGCAGGCAATGCCGTAGCGGCCGCGCGACCGCCCCCATGCGGGGGAGGCAAACCCTGACCGGAGGCCCGGTGGCGCCGCGTTGGTCCCATTGCATGCAGCAGTGCGCGCGGAAGACAGGGATTGACGTCGTACGGATCGCAGGGAAGGAGATGCCTCATGCGCCACGCACAATGGACCAGGCCGGCCGCGGTGCAGCGCCGGCAGCCATGGAAGTTCGCGCTGCTCGTCGCCGTGCTGGTGACGACCTGCTTACTCGGCAGCGAAGCGAATGCGACCCGCTACCTGCACAAGAGCCTGGAGCAGACCGCCCACGAGTCGGCGGTGATCTTCATCGGCACCGTGACCGGGATTGCCTACGAGGATGATCCCCGCGAAGGGCTGCCGTTCACGACGGTGCGCCTGCAGCGCCTCGAGATCATCAAGGGCGAACGCCACCTCACCCGGAACAAGGAGGTCACGTTGTGGTTCCGTGGCGGGCTGGCCCGCGACGGCGCCATGGAGCGCATCGTCGGCATGCCGGAATTGCGGATGGGCGAGACCTACCTGCTGATGTTGCGCGGCGGCGAATGGACCCTCAATCCGATCGTCGGCTGGAGCCAGGGGGCGTTCCGCCTGGTGCCCGTCGGCGGCGGCAAGTCGCGCCTGGTGCTGACGCTCGACGGCGCCGTGGTGATGGATGTCAGTGATGGCGAACTGAAGCTGGGACGCGTGCCGTTCGACGAAGCGTTCGCACTGCCGCAGCCCGATGCGCGCGGCCAACTGCAGTTGGCGGGCGGCATGCAGTCGTCGCCCTCGCCGAATGCCAGCCTCTATCGCGAAGACAACGCCGCGGAACTGGAAGCGCGGGACGCCGCGCGCGCACAAGCGCAGATGCCGGATCGATTGCGGGAGGACGCGCGCGGCCAGCGTGGCAAGCGATTGATCGAGCGCCTCGGCGGGCAACCGATGCAGGCGGACGCGTTCGTCGACGCGATACGCCGGATCGCTCGGCAGCAGCCGGGGCCGGAGCAGCAATACCGGGCGCTGCCGCGCTTCCTGCCGCGGACGATGACGACGCTCGCGCCGCCGCGCCCCAACGGTTCGCCGGACAAGGAGGCTCCATGAACGCCCGCACCTTGTGGCTCGCCACGCTCGCGCTGGCCGGCACCAGCGCACCCGCGTGGGCCTCGCGGCCGTTCGGCGCCTTCGACAACGATGCGACCACGGCCATCGCCACCATTTCCTTCCCGGCCAGCACCGTCTGGCGCGCCGACCTGATGAATGCCCTGGGCCGATGGAACGGCATGGTCGGCATGCACTTCGAGTTCGACCCGCTCGTCGATGACACCGATGGCAGGTACGGCCTGGGCAACGGCCAGAACGAAATCGCCTTCACCGACAATGCCGGCACCGGCGGCAGCCTTGGATTGACGTCGACCCTCAGCCGCGGCTTCGAGATCCTCGAATCCGACACGGTGTTCGACAACTCGCAGACATGGGAGGTCGGAGCGCACGATCCGCGCGTGACCGAAGGCAACCCCAGCTTCCGCTTCACCATCGTCCATGAACTGGGGCATTTCCTCGGCCTGGATCACGAGGACAACCGGATGTCGGTCGTGCTCAGCACGGCCTCAGGCTTCTATGGCGGCAACGAGGACACGCGTGCGCAACCGCATCCGGACGACGCGGTGGGCGCACGCGGTCTCTATCCGTTCCCCAACCAGGAGGTCGACCTGGCGATCTCCAATTTCCGTTGGGTGTCGTCCAATGCCACCGACCTCATCCTCGCGGGCGGCACGCAAACCGTCCGCAGGGGCGCGAGCTTCACCACCGGATTCGCCTTCGGCAACCTGGGCACCGGCACCATCGACCGGTTCGACTTCCGCGTGGTGCTCTCCACCAACGACATCATCTCCACCAGCGATCCCATCATCGCGACCGGCTCGGGCTGGGGCACCGCCGGCTTCTACGGCGACTTCAAGTTCGATGTCGCGGTTCCGGCCGGGACGGCCGCAGGCGAATACTTCGTCGGCGCGATCCTCGATCCCGACAATCGCATCCCCGAACAACGCGAAGGCAACAACCGCGTGGCGTTCCCGGGGAAGATCCGCGTGCCGTAGGCCAGGCGCCGCGGCAGCAACGGGTGCACCTGCAGCGGATGGCGGTGGCGCTGGACCAGACCTGCGCGCAGCGCCACTGCTTCCGTGCTTAGCCGCGTTGCAGGAGGCGCGCACGACCGGTTCACCCGCCCCCTCTTAGGCTGGCCCCACCCCGGTCCCTGCGCGGCCCGACGTTGACGCAGGCCCGTCCCCGGCCGGCGCCATCAGGTTCGAGCCGAGCCCTGCCGCCCCCCGTCGGATCCCTTTCGCCGTGAGCGCCGCGTTGCCTTCTCCGTCCCCGCCCGCCCCGGTTCCCGGCGGCGCGGACGCGAGCCGCGCGCTGGTGCAGCGGCTGCTGCGTGCCTCCCAGGCCTGCGCGCTGTTGGCGATCGCGGTGGGCGCCTTCGGGCTGATCGGCACGTTCGCCGGGATCGGCGTGCTGACCAGCGTCCACCCCAACCTGGGTCCGATCCCGCCGGCCAGCGCACTGGCGGCGACGCTGGCCGGGACGGCGTTGTTGTTGCTGCATCCGCGCTACCACGACAGCGCGTGGGAGCGGCTCGCGCGACTGCTGCCGTGGCCCTTGCTCGCGCTCAGCGTGCTCACCCTCGCCGAGTACCTGCTGCGCGCGCGCTTCCACGAACGGTTCTTCCTCGATTCCACGCACGCCGTGCACGGCGCGTACCCCGGGCACATGTCGATGGTCGCCGCGCTGGGTTTCACCCTGCTGGGCGCCGCGCTGCTGCTGGTCTGGCGCGGAACGCGCAGCGCGCATCGGGCGGCGAAGCTGCTGGCGCTCGCCACCGCGGTGATGCTGCTGGTCGGCCTGCTGGGCCTGCTCTACGGCCAGGCCTCGCTGTACGCGATGCCGGTCTTCGATCGCGTCTCCGTGCATGCCATCGCCGCGTTGCTGCTGGTCGCCGCCGGCATCCTCGGAGTGCAGCCGGCGCGCGGATTCCCGAGCCTGCTGGCCAGTCCCGACGCCGGCGGCCGGCTGGCGCGGCGGCTGCTGCCGTTCGCGTTCGCCACCCCGCTGCTGCTCGGCTGGCTGCGCCTGCTGGGCGAGCGCGCCGGCCTGTTCCGCCCCGACGAGGGCGTGGACCTGATGGTGGTCACGCTGGTGGTGCTATTCGTGGCGCTGATCTGGTGGAACGCGCGCCGGCTCGACCGCGCCGCCCGCAAGGCCCGGCAGGACCAGGCCGCCTTGCAGGCCTACGCCGAAGAAGTGCGCGACCTCTACGAACGCGCGCCGTGCGGCTACCACTCGCTCGACGGCGACGGCGTGATCGTCCGCATCAATGACACCGAGCTGGCGTGGCTGGGCTACGCGCGCGACGAGGTCGTCGGCAAGCTGCGCTTCCAGGACCTGCTGACGCCGCACAGCCAGCAGCTGTTCCGCGAGCGCTTCCCGAAATACCTGGCGCAGGGCGAGCACTACGACGTCGAGTACGAAATGCGCCGCAAGGACGGCAGCGTGCTGCCGGTCAGCCTCAGCGCGACGACGGTGCTGGATGCAGAGGGCCGCTACGTAATGAGCCGCTCCACCGTCTTCGACATCACCGAGCGGCGGCGGGTGGAGCAGGCGCTGCGCGAGAGCGAAGCGGCGGTGCGGGCGCTCGCGCTGACCGACCCGCTGACCGGCATGGCCAACCGGCGCCGGCTCGACCAGACGCTGCACGGCGAGATCGCCCGGGTGCAGCGCTATGGCGGGCGCCTGTCGGTAGTGCTGACCGACCTGGACCACTTCAAGCGCATCAACGACGAGCACGGCCACGCCATCGGCGACCAGGTGCTGCACGCGTTCGCGCGGATCATCCGCGACCACGTCCGCGAGACCGACCTGGTGGCGCGCTACGGCGGCGAGGAATTCGTGATCGTGATGCCGGAGGCAAGCGCGCACGACGCGCAGGCCTGCGCCGAACGCATCCGCGCCGCGCTCGCCGCACAGATCCTGCCGCCGCTGGCGCGGCCCATCACCGCCACCTTCGGCGTCGCCGAGTTCGCCCCCGACGACAGCGATCGCTCGCTGCTGCATCGCGCCGACCAGGCGCTGTACCGCGGCAAGGCGAGCGGGCGCAATTGCGTGCGGCTGGCGGAGGCGGGGCCACCGCCGCGCTCGTAGCGGCGCCGTGCGGCACCCGGATCGTCGAACGGTTGGGGCAGGACATCGCCGGGCGCGATGCCGCGCTCGCCGCGCCGCGCCGATTGCTCATGCGGTTGGTCGCTCCACGCCCGCCGCTACCGGCCTCGGCGAACGCGCGCCCGCCCTGCGTGGCGGGCCGTAGCGCTGGCAGGGCACTGATGTTCGTCGAGGGCGGCCTTGACGAGGCTTTTGCGGCCGCATGAACATCGCTGCAAATCCCGGCCGAACAGGCCTCGAAAGGAATCGCAGATGACCCGACTCTTGTTGCCCGCACTGCTTGTGGTGTCCTTCAGTGCAAGCGCGATCGTCATTCGAGATGACGTTGCTGATGCGAAGTATCGGGTTCCGGAATCCGAGTTTCCCGCCCTGGTCGACATGCCCGGGGAAGGTCATGGAGTACTGATTGCTCCGCGGTGGGTTGTTACCGCTGCGCATGCCATCACCTGGCAACCTGAAATCCAGCGGATAACCGTCGGCGGGGTGCCCAGGGACGTCGCGCGTCTTGTGATCCACCCCGGCTACAGGAAGCCGCCGCACCAGCTCCTGGAGCAGGCATTGGCCACCTGGGACTGGACCCTCTTCCGGGTGCTGCTCTCCTCCTCGGACGACATCGCACTTGTGGAATTGGCGCAACCCGTTACCGACATCCGACCTGTCGCAATCAACACGAGCGACGGTGAGTTCGGCCAAACCATCACGATCATGGGCAAAGGGGCTACAGGCAACGGCGTCGGCGGGTACGAATTCAGCGGCTCCCACCGCACCGAGCTTCGCCGTGCCTACAACAAGGTCACCAGCGCTGATGGCCGCTGGCTGTGTTACACGTTCGACGATCCGGCGCACGCCCTGCCCCTCGAGGGGGCGTCAGGAAGTGGCGACAGCGGCGGGCCGGTCCTCGTGCAGACCGAAAAGACCTGGCTGTTGGCCGGACTGACTTCCTGGTCGGATCCCCAGAGCTCCATCCGGACACCGGGGCGGTATGGCCAGATCAGTTGCAATGTGCGCCTGAGCCATTACCAAGACTGGATCGAAAGCGTCATCTCTGCACAGCCGTAACTGGGCCTGCCTTGCAAGGCAGGTTCCTCATCGCGGCGCTGGGTGAACCTGGCCGCCTTGTCGTCGGGCGCCGGCTTCCCCACGACCTGATCGACGCTTCGAGGCCCGCCAGCGTCGAAGGCTTGGTCAACTTCGTCAGCAATGCGAGCACCGCCTGGACACGTTGTCGCGTGGTGGTCACGGCGACGGGCGCGGGGCCATTGGGCTGGGCAGGACCACATCCAAGCCCGGGGGATTGGCGGCAAGCCGACCGCCGGGCTTTTTGAGTTCGCAGCACGCGGCACTGCACCACCGCAGGTGCAACGCACAAGGCGGCACGAACCTCGCGCAATCGCGCCGCACCTCGCGCGCCTCACGATCGCGCCACCACCTCCGCCGACCGCGCATCGTCCGCGCCCGCACGCGCCGCGCGCGCCACGTCGCGGAACACCAGCATCCGCCCCACCTGCGCCGACGCGCCGTCCCAGAACCCCTGCACCGGTGCGAACGCGCGCGGATTGCGGAACGTGCCAAACAGCAGATCGAACAGCGGCAGGTCGCTGTAGTTGTACGCGTGCACGCCGCGCTGGTGGTGCACCGAGTGGCTCTCCGGCCGCTGGATGACGTAGCCGAGCCAGCGCGGCGTGCGCACGTTGGCGTGCTGGAACACCGCCATGAACGTGGTGACGTACAGCACCAGCGTCGCTGCCTGCGGCGACAGGCCGACCAGCAGCACCAGGCACAGGCTGCCCAGCGCGGTCCAACCGAGCATGTCGAGCGGGCTGAACCAGAACGCGCCGTAGGTATCCAGGCGCTCGGCGCTGTGGTGCATCTGGTGGAAGCCGCGCCACAGCAGGTTGGACGCGTGCATGCCGCGGTGCCAGGCGTACACGCCGCCCTCGTACACGAGCACGCCGACCACCGCGCCTGCCCACGTGGGCAGGCCGGTCAGGTCGAACAGCTGGTACGGCAGCAGCCAGTCCGACCACCACAGCGGCAGGTACGAGGACAGCAGGAAGTAGACGAGGAAGGCGGCCAGGCCGCGCAGGTGCCACCCGGGCACGCACGGCAGCGGGCGGGCCGGGAACAGCGCCTCCCACAGGATCAGCGCCGCATACACGGCGAACACGGTCAGGGAGATCGGGTCGAGCAACAACTGGGTCAGGCTGGGCATGGCGGTACTCCGGGGGATGCGCGGCCAAGGTAGGCCGCGCGCCCGCGGAGGACTAAAGTCGTTTCCGCAACAAACCGGAGGAATCCGCCAGTGGCCCGCGCGACCTTCGACATCGCCATCCTCGCCTTCCCGGGGATCGGCGCATCCACCCTGTACGGCATGTACGACCTGCTGGCCGGCGCCGGCCGCGACTGGGAAACCTTCATCGAGGGCGTGCCGACGCAAGGCCGGCTGTTCCCGCGCATCCTCACCCGCGACGGCGAGCCCCTCACCGTCGGCAACGGCGTGCGCGTGTGCCCCGATGGCCGCTTCGAGGATTGCCCGGCGCCCGCCGTGGTGTGCGTGCCGGAACTGAGCAACGCGCCGGGCGAGGACTTCGCCAGCGAACTCGCGGTGGAGATCGACTGGCTGCGGCGCTGGCACGAGCGCGGCGCCACCATCGCCACCGCGTGCTCGGGCACGGTGCTGCTGGCCGAGACCGGCCTGCTCGACGGCCACGCCGCGACCACGCACTGGGCGTTCTGCGACTTCCTGCAGGCGCGCTACCCGCGCATCCAGGTGCAGCGCGAACGCGCGCTGGTGGTCGCGGGCGAAGGCCAGCGCCTGCTGATGGCCGGCGGCGGCGCCTCGTGGATGGACATGGCGCTGTTCCTGATCGCGCGCCTGCTGGACGTGGAAGCGGCGATGCGCAGCGCCAAGCTCAACCTGATCGACTGGCACGAAGTCGGCCAGCAACCCTTCGCCACCCTGGCGCGCACGCGCCAGCAGGAGGACGCGCTGATCGGCGAGGTGCAGGCCTGGATCGGCGAGCACTACGCGGTGCGCAGCCCGGTCGCGGCGATGGTCGCGCGCAGCGGCCTGCCCGAGCGCTCGTTCGAACGCCGCTTCCGCAAGGCCACGGGCCTGACCCCGCTGGCCTACGTGCACACCCTGCGGCTGGAGGAAGCCAAGCAGCAGCTCGAAACCACCCACCTGCCGATCGAAGCCATCGCCGGCGAATGCGGCTACGAGGACGCCGGCTACTTCAGCCGCCTGTTCAACAAGCGCGTGGGCCTGACCCCGGCGCAATACCGCCTGCGGTTCGGGCGGTTGCGGGAGGTGTTGGGGCGGTGAGGGGGACGCGGCGCGGGCCGAACGGCGGCGGTGTAGCTCGGAGGGTCCGCGCTTGGACCTGTTTAGGTCGAAGCTTCGAGCTTTGGGGTCCAGGAGCCGGGCTTTCACGTTCACGCTTGGACCTTGAGGGGTCGAAGCGCGAGGCTCGCGGGGTGGAAGGTAGGACCCCGTGGGGTGGATGCGCCGGGCGTTGAGGTCGAAGCCTCGCCCCCTTGGGGCGGAAGCTCCGCGCTTTGAGGTCCAAAGCTGGACCCGTCGGGGTCGAAGCTTCGGGCTGTTGGGGTGAAAGGTCGGACCCCGGCAGGTGCACAGCCCGCCTTCGTCGCCTGAATCGCCTATCGGCTAGTAGTCGCGGACGTCCAAGAAAAATTCTTAGCCACGCACCAAGCCTCGCTTTGCTACGGTCCCCGCGTCGCGCAAGGACACGGGGGGTGTCCGATGGTGACCATTAAAGCCGTCGCCGTAGGGGCTGCCCTCGCGATGAGCGCAGGCCTGCTCGGCCCCGCCCACGCGCACGGCGGCGGGCTCAATGCCGAAGGCTGTCACCACGATCGCAAGCACGGTGGCTATCACTGCCATCGTGCGTCGGCGGTTCGTTCGCCTACTGCGAACTACGCCCCGTCACCTGAAGACAGCTCGCGCTTTGTACGCGATCGGAACGGCTCGACCTACTTCGCCAACTGCAGCGCCGCGCGTGCCGCAGGCGCGGCGCCGGTGCGGCGCGGCGAGCCCGGGTACGGGCGCCATCTGGACCGCGATGGCGATGGCGTGGGCTGCGAATAGCGCCGGATCGAACGACCGCTCTTGCCGCTGCCGCGCATCGTCCCCGCGGCAAGCGGCCAACAGGGGGACGAAGGAGATAGCTCATGCAGGATGGTGCACTTGTTGGAACGGAGGACGTCAGCGTTCTCGTAGCGACCACGCTGGCTCGCAGGGTGATGGATGCCATTCCCTTCCCGATTTCCATTCGAATTCCTTCGGCACGCGCCGAGCAGGAAGGCGATGGCGAACTCGGCGAGGCCGACCTGGAGTTCACCCCGATCCGCACCGAGGGCGAAGACGATCTTCCCGAACTATCGGAAATCAACGACACGTTCGCGTCTGGCATCAGTGAGATGGTGCAGCGCGTGCGCGAGGGGACGGTCGACGAATCCAGCGCCGACCCGGCCCAACTCAAAGCCCTGAAAGCACTCGCGGGCGTGCTGGACGCCAACCCGGACAAGGCGGCCTTCTACCAGGCCAATCCGGGGGATATTGATGCCGCTTTGACGGAGCTGGTCTCCAAGCGCTGGGTCGACGTGAATGTGGAATGGGTCAAGGTCGAGATCGACAAGCCTCTCCTGACCCTGTCCAACCCAATCCTGCTTTCCAACATGGTCGTGCACGTCCAGGCGAAGGTTAAAGCCTGCATCAAGGTGCTCGGCAAGAAGTTCTGCGCCACCGTCACCTCACCCAGGATTCGGCTGGAAGCGCGCCAAGCCCGCCTCGAACTCGGGAGCTCCGGGGCTAAGGTCACGGCCTTGCCGCAGTTCAAGGACCTCGACATCGTCCTGAAAATCAAGATCTGGAAATGGACCGTCAAGGTCACCGTCGGCATCACCGGCCTGGTCAACAAGCAGCTCAGAAAACAGGGCCCGATCCAGCTTCTCGATCTTTCGGCATTCGAGCAGCCCATTCCGTACAGCACCAAGCGCGTGACGTTCGAATCGTTCGAGTTCCCGGCGGATCCGAAGGGATTGGTTGCACGGGCATCGATGAAGGTTGCGTAGTAGTTGCCTCATTGAGGCGGCGGGTATCCGCCGCCTCATCCTGCCGGAGCGTCAAAAATGGAATCGCTTGATCTGAAACCTGGTCGCCAAAGGGGAGCTTCATGACGATCGAGGAAGGTGTTGCGGGTGCCGCGTGGACCGAGTGGGAAGTGGAGGCCGTCGTGGCCGACTACTTGCAGATGCTGCGCATGCAGGAACTGGGGCAGAAGCCCAACAAGACCGAGCACAAGCGCCGGCTCATGCAGCTCTTGCCCGCGCGTAACGAAGCCTCGATCGAGTACAAGCACCGAAACATCAGCGCCGTTCTCAACCTTTACGGCGCCCAGACCCTCTCCGGCTACAAGCCGCTCCCGAATTTCCAGCGCCTGCTGATCGATGTAGTCGGCCGTGCGCTTGAACGCGACCGGGCCTTGGACGAGGCGGCCGTTCGCGCCGTGGAGACGCCGGCCGTGCCGCCGCTGGTGGAGGACTTCCACGACTTTGTCGTGGACGTGCCAAAGTCGGCGAAGGTGGAAGTCCGCGAACGCAACCTGCAGTGGATGCGTGGGACGGCGATCAAGCGCGACTACTTGGAGCGAGAGTCTCGCAACCGATCGCTTGGCCATGCCGGCGAATTGCTGGTAATGGAGTACGAGGCCCGCCGGCTGCATGGCATGGGCGCCACTAAACTGGCTGAGCGAATCGAGCATGTCTCCCGCAGCACGGGTGACGGATTGGGATTCGACGTCCTGTCTTTCGACGGCGACGGACGTGAACGCTTCATTGAGGTCAAGACAACGTCTTACGTTGCGGAGACGCCGTTCTTCATCTCGCCCAACGAAGTCGACTTCTCGGACGCCCACGCGGACCAGTTTCACCTGTACCGGCTGTTCGCGTTCCGCGACAAGCCGCAGATGTTCACGCTCCCTGGGGCAGTGGCGGCCAATTGCCTGCTCGATCCGGTGAGCTATCGCGCCACATTGCTGGGCAACTCGGTGGGCTAGAACCCACCCTACGATTCGAACGCATTTGGATGTAGGGCGGGCTCAAGCCCGCCTTACGCGGGTTATCCGATCGACGAAACGTTCCAGAAGTGAGCCGCAGCCCCACCCGTGTGCGCTGCGCTTACCCGGGCTACGCTGGCTGACCCGTTTTTCCAGAAAAATGAGCCTGACCCCTTTTCCGCGGACCCCTTCTCCGCGGGATGACCGATTCTCGCTTTTCCCAACGTTAGCCTGACCAGGCTCCAACTGTTTCGGAGGCCGAGTATGAAGGTCGCCTTCTTGAGAGCGCTCGCCCTGTTCCTACTGGTTCTTCCCAGTTCGGCGATATGGGCCTGTCCAAAAGACCAATACAACAGTTGCACTCTTGGCGTGTGCATCTGCCTGCCGAAGATCGACGGCGATGTTGGAAAGGGCGCCGAGGATACGAAGCGGGAAGCGAATAGACTGACCCATAACGTCGCAAGAGAACTTGGAAAAACTCCGCAGGCTCTAGCGGAGTGCGCGGCGAATGTTTCGAAATGCGCGACCGAAATCGCATCCGCTCCTGTGGCTCTGTCAGCGCAGTCGTATATCGACGGCTTGTACCGCCAATCAGAGGGGAGAGTGCACCCTCTGACTCCCGAGTTCATCAGCCTCGCACAGCCGTACTACAGCATTGACCTGCACGGCGTGACTTATGCTGATGACATTGATACCGGCCACGGAATGGTGCTCGCGTACTGCGATCGGATCTTTTTCACGCGTAGTGGAAATCTCTGGGTCGACAAGAACGAACTACATCTTGTCCTGCACGAGTTGGAACATCTCGTGCAATGCCAGAAGCGCGGTCGCAGTACATTTCTCGCCGAATACATTGTGAAAGGCCTCGTCGACATATCGCAAGGTCGATTCAATGTTCACGATAGTCATGAAATGGAGCGCGCCGCGGACGCCAAAGCCGATCGTCTGACGGATGCACTGTGGGACAAGATCCAGTCCGGCGCAGTGCCGATTCCTATAGCGCAGCGAGGAATTGCTCTTCCTTCCCAACCAGTTCCGCGCCTTTGCCAGACACACGTAGGAACGTGCCCGATCCCGGCCTCATCGGCGCCGAGTGGCAGCTCCTGCTTCTGCTATAGCCCCTACGGTTACATTCCAGGACTCACGAACTGAGTAACGGACATTGCCGGGTTAGCGCCGACGACGGTGCACGCGCCGGCTCAGCCTCCCTTTTCCCTATCCGGTCGACGAAACGTTCAAGAAGTGAGCCGCAACCCCACCCGCATCCGCTCCGCTTACCCGGGCTACGGTGGCTGGAAGCGGCCAGCCATCTAGCTCGGCAAAAGATTGGTAGGCGACGTCGGCTTCAGGAAAAGCCAAAAACACAATGCTCGCCTTGAGGCGAGCATTGTGCAGAAATCCCATTGCGGACAATTGACCTACACTCCGTTAGCCATCGAGCCCTATTTTTTGGGCTTGGGGGCGAAAACGCCACTGCTGGCCAATCTACGAGATACAGCTTCGAGATGTGGGTCGGACGTCTTAAATCGTCCCGTGACGACGTTTCTAGCTGCGTGACCGCACACGGGCGCCGAAAGCGGGAGCGCGAACTGAACTTGCTGCTTACCCTTGCCCTTCATTTGACACCCCCTCGAACGAATGCAGCTACATCATGCACGATTTTGTCTTCGTAAAGCGTGAAGCTGTCCAGATGTCTTCGATAGATCGGGACTGCCGCCTTGCGCTCGAACTCTATGAGCCTGCCTTGCCGCTTGCGATCAGTCTTCATAGCGAATAGATCAAGGATGTGCCGAGGGGCGAATCCTTGGAACTGGCGAAAGACGACTTTCTCAGAAACGCGATCATCTTCAGTGATGGCGTCGGGATGCAGCTTCACCGCGAGACTCTTCTCGTAGGGTTCGATGTAGACGACAGATCGAACGCCCGCAGCGACGATGTGGCGAGCGCAATTGTGGCAAGGGTAGGTTGTCACAACCATCGTGGCCCCATCCAAGCTGTGCCGCTTGTCTCTAGCCACTGCGAGAATCGCTGCCATTTCTGCATGAATAGCTCGGGAGAATTCGATGAGCGCAGATATTCCGGAACTGTCAATCGCGCCTCGAATTTCTTCGTCCGTCAACTGAACAGGCACCTGCTTCTTGCCCTCAATAAGCGGAGCTTCGGCGGCCTTTTTTGCGATAGCGGAACGAATTCCTTCCACGACGCGATTCTCGATCTTCCACTTCTCATCGTCGTTGTGACAGATGCGATCGCGCCAACTAAAACACCGGTTATCCGGCTTTCCTTCGCCGTACAAGCCTCCCCCAAACTTAGGAACATCATTCCACCCTACAGATATTAGATCACCACTTCCGTCGACAAGCGCCGCCCCAACTTGGCGAGACATACAAGCAGACTTAGAGGCCGCTGTTGCCGCATGAAACATCGCAGACTCTTCGGACGTTGGATTGTGTAGCCTGGTGCCGAAGAGAACGTCCAAGAATCGAAGCAGACTTTCATCAATGTTGTCGTAGTTTTCCGTGTCGTTACGGATAAAGAAGTCGGCAGAGCAGAATGCCTTGCGAACCTTCTGTCCGAATTCAGCCTTCTCCCCCATGTCCCGATTCAAGATGTCTGGGATCTTCCCGCTAGGCATGCCCATATGTTCAAGGCGTGTATGCCGCATGTGGTCAGCCGCAGAAACACCAATTACCCAAAGAATGTTTCCGTAGACCTCCCTCAACTGGGCGATCTCTTCCGGGTGCTTTAGTGAGTCAATGATGTGTACGCGGCGCTTAGGCAACGGAACATCTTTCTCATCGCCCGAGTCACCCTTCACTTTTCGGAATCCGTCCGAATGACGGATCTCCGAAATCCTGCTTATAGCCAACTTCGCCAGAAAATCATGCCCATTGTCTTTACGCAGCTTGTTGCCGGCGTCCTGGTAGGAAGTTATGCGATCAGCAAGGGATGCGTCATTGATCGTCGATGCGGCATGTCTCTTTATGAAATCGCTTAGCTTAATAACGTCGGGAACGTCATAGCCGAATTCGGACTCGAGCTTCTGCTTAAGCAATCTTGCAGTTGTCGTGACGCCAGATGCCACCGGGCCGATCAACGCAATAATCAGCTCTGTGGAGAGTCGATCGCGAATCTCTTCGTCGAGTTTCTGCCTTTCATCGACGTTGCGTATCTCTTCAACGAGCTTCACCGACTCCATCCCCCCGCTCCTCCTCTCAAACACCCCAGAAAGAGAACGGCGAATACGCGCTTCGCCGGTCGCGACCCCTTTGCTGAACGTAGGCCAGAAGAGGGCTCATCCGTTCTCCGGCAATCTTGAACTGCCTAATAGCCAGTGCCACTTAAGAATTTTTCTCAGCTCAGCGTTAATCGATGTGAACGAATAGGGGGCGGTTTACTTCGCCCTTTGTCGGCTTTGCCTAATCAAACCCCAACCGGATTCGGCTTCTCACTATCAATCTTGTACTGCTTGATAGCCCTGGCCACATCCTTCCCCGTCATCTTCCCTTCCGCCGCCAAAGCCGCGATCGCCGCGTGGGCGATGTAGTAGCGGTCGACTTCGAAGTGGCGGCGCAGGTTGGCGCGGGTGTCGGAGCGGCCGAAGCCGTCGGTGCCGAGCACGGTGTACTTCATCGGCACGTATTCGCGGATCTGGTTGGCGAAGGCGCGCACGTAATCGGTGGCGGCGATGGCCGGGCCCTGGCGGCCTTCGAGCAGCTCGGTGACGTAGGGCTTGCGCGGGGTCCTGGCTTCCGGGTTCATGCGGTTGAAGCGTTCGGCGTCGGCGCCGTCGCGGGCGAGCTCGGTGAAGCTGGGGCAGGACCAGATGTCGGCGGTGACGCCGAAATCCTTGTCGAGCAGTTCGGCCGCGGCGATGGCCTCGCGCAGGATGGTGCCGGAGCCGAGCAGCTGCACGCGCAGCTCGCCCTTCTTCGGCTTGCCCTTGCCCTGCAGCAGGTACATGCCCTTGATGATGCCTTCGGCTGCACCTTCCGGCATGTCCGGGTGGGTGTAGTTCTCGTTCATCAGGGTGATGTAGTAGTACTCGTCCTGCTGCTCGGCGAGCATGCGCTGCATGCCGTGCTGGACGATGGTCGCGACTTCGAAGCCGAAGGTCGGGTCGTAGCTGCGGCAGTTGGGGATGGCGCTGGCGAGCAGGTGGCTGTGGCCATCCTCGTGCTGCAGGCCTTCACCGTTCAACGTGGTGCGGCCGGCGGTGGCGCCGAGCAGGAAGCCGCGCGCGCGCATGTCCGCCGCCTGCCAGGCGCTGTCGCCGATGCGCTGGAAGCCGAACATCGAGTAGTAGATGTAGAACGGCAGCATCGGCAGGTCGTTGGTGCTGTAGCTGGTCGCGCAGGCCATCCACGACGAGAACGCGCCGCACTCGGTGATGCCCTCCTCCAGCACCTGGCCGGCGGCGTCCTCGCGGTAGTACATCAGCTGGTCGCGGTCGACCGGCTTGTACTTCTGGCCGTAGGGCGCGTAGATGCCGAGCTGGCGGAACAGGCCTTCCATGCCGAAGGTGCGCGCCTCGTCGGCGACGATCGGCACGCAGCGCGGGCCGACCTGCTTGTCGCGCAGGATGATGTTGAGGGTCTGCACGAACGACATGGTGGTGCTGATCTCGCGATCGCCGCTGGACTTGAGCAGGCGGTCGAAGGCTTCCAGCTTGGGCACCTCGAGCGACTGCGTGCTCTTGCGGCGGCGCTGCGGCAGGTAGCCACCCAGGGCCTTGCGGCGCTCGTGCATGTATTCGACTTCCGGCGAGTCCTTGCCGGGGTGGTAGAACGGCACCGCGCTGTCCTTGAGCTGGTCGTCGCTGACCGGGATGTTGAAGCGGTCGCGGAAGATCCGGATCTGCTCGTCGTCGAGCTTCTTGGTCTGGTGCGTGGGGTTGAGCGCTTCGCCAGCCTGGCCCATGCCGTAGCCCTTCACCGTCTTGGCGAGGATCACGGTGGGCATGCCCTTGGTCTGCACGGCGTTGGCGTACGCGGCGTAGACCTTGTGAGGGTCGTGGCCGCCGCGGTTGAGGCGCCAGATGTCGTCGTCGGACATGTTGGCGACCATGGCCTTGGTCTCGGGGTACTTGCCGAAGAAATGTTCGCGCGTGTACGCGCCGCCGAAGGCCTTGCAGTTCTGGTATTCGCCGTCGACGGTTTCCATCATCAGCTTGCGCAGCACGCCTTGGGTGTCGCGCGCGAGCAGCGGATCCCAGTAGCTGCCCCAGATGGTCTTGACCACGTTCCAGCCGGCGCCGCGGAAGATGCCTTCCAGCTCCTGGATGATCTTGCCGTTACCGCGCACCGGGCCATCGAGGCGCTGCAGGTTGCAGTTGATGACGAAGACCAGGTTGTCGAGGCCTTCGCGGCCGGCGACCGAGATCGCGCCGAGGGATTCGGGCTCGTCGGTCTCGCCGTCGCCCATGAAGCACCAGATCTTGCGGTCGGACTTCGGGATCAGGCCGCGGCCTTCGAGGTACTTCCAGTTGCGCGCCTGGTAGATCGCGCTGATCGGGCCCAGGCCCATCGACACGGTCGGCACCTGCCAGTAGTCCGGCATCAGCCACGGGTGCGGATACGAGGAGATGCCGCGGCCGTCGACTTCCATGCGGAAGTTGTCGAGCTGGTCCTCGCTGATGCGGCCTTCGAGGAAGCTGCGCGCGTAGATGCCCGGCGAGCTGTGGCCCTGCACGGCGATGACGTCGCCCGGATGGTCGCCGTCCGGACCGCGCCAGAAGTGGTTGAAGCCGACGTCGTAGAGCGTGGCGGCGGAGGCGAAGCTCGCGATGTGGCCGCCGAGGTCGCCCGGCTTGCGGTTGGCGCGCACGACCATGGCGAGCGCGTTCCAGCGGATCAGCGAGCGGATGCGCCATTCCATCGCGGCATCGCCGGGGCTCTTGGCCTCCAGGTGCGCGGGGATGGTGTTGATGTATTCGGTGGTGGGCTGGAACGGCAGGTGCGCGCCGGCGCGGCGCGTGACTTCGACCATGCCGTCAAGCAGTTGGTGGGCGCGACCGGCGCCTTCGCGGTCGATGACCGCCTGCATGGATTCGATCCATTCCCTGGTTTCGGTCGGATCGGGGTCGTTCTGCAGCAGCTCGTTCAGCCAGTTCGTCATGGGGGCTCCGCGCGGCGCGCTGGCCGGCGTGTGGGTCGTGGATTTAGAGCCGGGATTCTAGCAGCGGGGGTGCGGGTGGGGACCCGGGGCGGCTGGGCGCGGCCGCGGGCTGGCGACGATTTCAGCGGCGGCGGCGGTGAGCGCGACCGGTGTGCGCACGCTGTGTGCGCCACGCGGCGCGCGCCGGCGGGTCACGCACGCGCAGCTACCAGAATCGGCATTGCCTGGGCAGTCGTGTCGGCGGGACGCAGCATGTTCGATGAATGCGTCAGATTTGTGCGGTGGTTCGCACGGACACATTCGGCAAACCCCTAGCATCTGCGTCCCCGACAGCGAGCCATTCCCCCGATGGCCCCCCGCACCAGCCTCGTCATCACCACCTACAACTGGAAGGAGGCGCTGGCCCTGTGCCTGGACAGCGTCGCCGCGCAGCGCGTGCTGCCCGACGAGGTCGTCGTCGCCGACGACGGCTCGCGCGAGGACACCGCCCGCGTCGTCGAGGCGTACGCGCGCGACTTCCCGGTGCCGCTGCGCCATGCCTGGCAGGAGGACCGCGGTTTCCGCGCCGCGCGCGTGCGCAACCTTGGCGTCGCCGCCAGCACCGGCAAGTACGTGATCTTCCTCGACGGCGACATGGTGCTGCACCCGCGGTTCGTCGCCGACCACCATGCGCTGATCCGCCCCGGCAGCTACCTGCTCGGGGGCCGCCTCAATGCCGCGCCGGCGGAAGCCGCGCGCCTGCTCGCCGGCGGCACGCCGCGGTTCTCGCCGCGCATGCCGTTCGCGCGCGGCTCCGGCGAACTCAAGCGCAAGCACGCGTTGCGCCTGCCGTGGCTGGCAGCGTGGAAGGCGTCGCGCCGCAAGGGCGGCGTGGCGATGAGCTGCAACCTGGGCGTCTGGCGCCACGACCTGGACATGGTCAACGGCTTCGACGACGACTACGAAGGCTGGGGCCGCGAGGACGACGACCTGACCCTGCGCCTGCGCCACGCCGGCGTGGAACGGCGCCTGCTGCGCTATGCCGGGCTCGCGGTCCACCTCTGGCACAAGACGCGCTGGCCGGACGGCGTGCCGCCGAACCAGGCGCTGCCCAACGATGCCCTGCTCCAGCGCACCCGCGACACGCGGGCGATCCGCTGCGCGCGCGGGCTCGACGCGCACGTCGCGCGCGCGCGGCAAACGGTGGCCGTGGCCTAGTCAGCCAACGGCGTCGGCATGCACCTGCAATACCGCCACATACACCTCGCCCTGCAGCGGACGCGGCGTCGCCGACAGGCGCGCGAGCACGCGGGCCAGCCAGCGCGTGCCGCGATCGCGCCGGCGATGCAGCAGGCGGTACGGATCGCTGACGCTGCCTTCCCACGCGCAGGCGAACCCGGCCTCGCTCCAGCAGCGGCGCAGCACCGCGGGCGCGAGCGGCATGATGTGGCCCTGCTCGCGGTAGTCCGGTTCGCGGAACCACTGGAACATGCCTTCGCGCACGAACATCGCCTGCGACACCGGGTTGGCGAGGTTCGGCGTCGACACCACGAGGTGGCCGCCCGGGCCGAGCAGTTGCCGGCACTGGCGGAAGAAGTGCCGCGGATTCTCCAGGTGCTCGATCAGCTCCAGCGCGATCACCGCGTCGAAGCGCGACGGCAGTTGCGCGGCGAAGGGCTGGTTGAGGTCGAGCGCAACGAAGGGAATGCGCTCGCGCGGGGTGAAGTTGGCGTCGAACAGGTCGCTGGCGCACACGCGGTAACCGCGGTCGGCCAGGCGCTGGCTGAGGGCGCCGGCGCCGGCGCCGAGTTCGAGCACGCTGGCCTGCGCGGGCAGCGCGAGCGCGAGCCGTTCCGCGGCGAGTTCGTGCAGGCCCGGTGCGGCGAAGATCGGGATGCCTTCGTAGCCGTAGTTCAACCTGCCTTCGAACCGGTTGGCGAAGTTGCGCGCGCGTTCGCGCGCGGTCTGGTCAACGGAGGTCTGCGACACGATCGGTCCCTGGAAAGAGTGCGCGCCAGTATGCCGTGCACCCGCACCGCGGAAGTTGACGCGGCGCGGTGTTTGCGCGACGCGCGCGCCGGGTGCATGGCGCGCACGCAACCGGAACGCGCCGCATGAAGGTCAGTGTCATCGTCACCACCTACAACTGGCCGCAGGCGCTGGACCTGGTGCTGCGCGGCCTGGCGCGGCAGACGCGCCTGCCGGACGAGGTGATCGTCGCCGACGACGGTTCCGGCGCGGAGACGCGACGGTTGCTGGAGGACCGCGCGCGCGCGTTCCCGGTGCCGTTGCGCCACCACTGGCAGGAGGACATCGGCTTCCGCGCGGCGCGCTCGCGCAATCGCGCGATCGCGGCGGCGCGCGGCGACTACGTGCTGATGCTCGACGGCGACATGGTGATGCACCGCGACTTCGTCGCCGACCACCTGCGCCACGCGCGGGCGGGAAGTTTCGTGCAGGGTTCGCGCGCGCTCACGACCCCGGCGCTGTCGCAGCGGATGCTGGCGCAGGGCACGGTCGACCTGGGCGTGTTCACGCCGCAACTGGAACGGCGGCGCAATGCGCTGCGCTGGCCCGCGCTCGCCGCGCTCAACCTGCGCCGCGCCGGACTCCGGCCGCCGCGCGCGATCAAGACCTGCAACCAGGGCTGGTTCCGCGCCGACCTGCTGCGCGTCAACGGCTTCGACGAACGCATGGAAGGCTGGGGCCGCGAGGACAGCGAACTGGCCTGGCGCGCGTGGCACGCGGGCATCGCGCCGCGGCACCTGCGCTTCGCCGCGCTGGCCTGGCACCTGCACCACCGCGAGCGGCACGTGGCCGGCGAGAGCCCGAACGACCGCTACCTGCGCGAGACGCGCGCCTCGCGCAAGGTGCGGGCGGAACTCGGGATCGACCAGCACCTGGCGGAATTCGCGCGGCAGCCCTTGGCCGACCTGCGCGCGCGCTGAGGCCGCGGGCCGCGTCGGCCGCGCGAGCGCGCGCGTGGCGCGTCAATGGCAGGACGCGCCCGGGCTTTGCTGCGGTTTGCCGGCGGGCGGCGCATCGCCTGCGTGCACCCGTCCCAGCCGCAACGCATTGCTCACCACCGACACCGAACTCAGGCTCATCGCCAGCGCGGCGATCATCGGGCTGAGCAGCAGGCCGGACACCGGGTACAGCAGGCCCGCGGCGATCGGCACGCCCAGCGCGTTGTAGACGAAGGCGAAGCCGAGGTTCTGCTTCATGTTGGCGACGGTGCTCTCGGAGATCGCGCGTGCCTGCACGATCCGGCGCAGGTCGCCCTTGACCAGCGTGAGCTGCGCGCTCGACATCGCCACGTCGGTGCCGGTGCCCATGGCGATGCCGACATCGGCCGCGGCCAGCGCCGGTGCGTCGTTGATGCCGTCGCCGGCCATGGCGACGCGGCGGCCTTCGGCCTTGAGGCGTTGCACCAGTGCGACCTTGTCCGCGGGGCGCACTTCGCCGTGCACTTCCTCGATGCCGAGCGTGTAGGCCACGGCCGCTGCGGTGGCCTGCGCGTCGCCCGAAGCCATGACGATGCGCATGCCATCGGCGCGCAGCGCATTGAGTGCGGGCAGCGTGGTCGGCTTGATCGGATCGGCGACCGCGACCGCGCCGGCGAGGCGGCCATCGACGGCGAGGAACATCACGCTGGCGCCTTCGCGGCGCAGTTGTTCGGCGCGCGGCAGCAGCGGGGCGGCATCGGCGCCGGCTTCCGCGAGCAGGGCCTGGTTGCCCATCACCAGCGCGCGTCCGCCGATGCGGCCCTGCACGCCGCGGCCGGTGATCGAATCGAAGCCGTCGACCGCTTGCAGTACGACGCCACGCCGCTTCGCCTCGGCGAGGATCGCCTCGGCCAACGGATGCTCGCTGCCCTGCTCCAGGCTCGCGGCCAGCTGCAGCACCTGGTCGGCATCGAAACCGTCGGCGGCGAGGGTGTCGCGCCACGCGGGCCGGCCTTCGGTCAGGGTGCCGGTCTTGTCGACGATGAGGGTGTCGATGCGGCGTAGGCGCTCGATCGCCTCGGCATCGCGGAACAGCACGCCCGCCTGCGCGGCGCGGCCGGTCGCGACCATGATCGACATCGGCGTCGCCAGGCCGAGTGCGCACGGGCACGCGATGATCAGCACCGACACCGCGTTGAGCACGGCGTAGGTCCACGACGGTTCGGGCCCGAACAGGCCCCAGCCGAGAAAGGTCAGCAGCGCCGCGGCCAGCACCGCCAGCACGAACCAGAACGCGACCACGTCGGCCATGCGCTGCATCGGCGCGCGCGAACGCTGCGCCTGCGCCACCAGCTGCACGATCTGCGCCAGCACCGTCGCCGAACCCACCTGGTCGGCGCGGATCACCAGGCTGCCGGTGCCGTTGAGGGTGGCGCCGATCACCTTGGCGCCGGCTTCCTTCGCCACCGGGATCGGTTCGCCGGTGAGCATGGATTCGTCGAGGCTGGAGCGGCCTTCGAGCACGGTGCCGTCGACCGGCACCTTCTCGCCGGGGCGCACGCGCAGGCGGTCGCCGACGTGCACGTGCGCGAGCGGGATGTCCTCCTCGTTGCCGTCGGCGCCGATGCGGCGCGCGGTCTTGGGCGCGAGGCCGAGCAGCGCCTTGATCGCCGCCGAGGTCTTCGAGCGCGCGCGCAGCTCCAGCAACTGGCCCAGCAGGGTGAGCGAGACGATCACCGCCGCGGCTTCGAAGTACACGCCGACGCGACCGTGCTCGCGGAACGAGGCCGGGAACAGGTCCGGCGCGAGCGTCGCCACCACGCTGTAGCCGAAGGCGGCGCCGACGCCGATGCCGATCAGGGTCCACATGTTCGGGCTGCGGTTGCGGATCGACTGCGCGCAGCGCACGAAGAACGGCGCGCCCGCCCACAACACCACCGGCGTGCTCAGGGCGAATTCGAGCCAGGTGCGTGTTCCGGTGGAGAGGAAGGTGATGCGGTGGCCGAGCATCGCCAGCGCCAGCACCACGGCGGTGAGCGGCAACGTCCACCAGAAGCGGTGACTGAAGTCGCGCAGCTCGGGGTTGTCGTCATCCTCCAGGCCGGGCATTTCCGGCTCCAGCGCCATGCCGCAGATCGGACAGGTACCGGGGCCGACCTGGCGGATCTGCGGGTGCATCGGGCAGGTGTAGATCGTCCCCGCCGGTGCCGCTGCCACGGGCGCGGACGGCGGCGTGGCCGCCGCCGGCTGCAGGTACGGCGCCGGGTCGGCGACGAACTTCTCGCGGCAGCGCGCGGAGCAGAAGTGGTAGTCGTGGCCCGCGTGCGTGGCGTGGTGCTGGGTAGTGGCGGGGTTCACGCGCATGCCGCACACGGGATCGATCACGGTCGCGTCGGCGGTCCCGGCGACGTGGCCCGCATCGTGGCCGGCGGCAGCGTGATCGTGGCCGGCGTGGCCGTGCCCGCCATGGGAATGCGGATGCGTGCTCATGCGCTTTATTTCCCGTGGGTTGAATACGGGACGGTCGTGCCGTCGCGCCGCACCAGCTCCACCGTGTACGGCCGCACCGGTGCGCCCGCCACTTCCATCCCCGGCGAACCGATCGGCATGCCCGGCAGCACCAGGCCGCGCGCGTCGGGCTTGTCCTTGAGCAGCCGCTTGATGTCGCTCGCGGGCACGTGGCCCTCGACGATGTAGCCGCCAATCTCCGCCGTGTGGCAGGAGCCCTTGCCGTACGGCACGCCGAGGCGTTCCTTGAGCGGATTGAGGTTTTCCTCGTTGCGGACTTCGACGCGGAAGCCGGCCTGGCGCAGATGGTCGACCCAGGCAATGCAGCAGCCGCAGGTAGGACTCTTGTGCACCAGTGCGAGTGGCAACGGCCGCGTGGGCGTGGCGGCGTGGCGCGATGCAGGCGTGGCGGCGGACTTGGGCGTGGCACGCGGCTGCGCCGCCGGCACGCCGTCGCGTGCGACAGCGGGCAACGCGACGACCAGCGCGAGCAGCAGCGTGGCGGGACGGTGGAGCTTCAGGGCGGTTTTCATCGCGATCATCCTCGTGTGCTGTGTTCGCTCGGATCAGTGCTGGTGCGGGTGCGCTTCGCGCGCGTCGTGTTCTTCGGGCTCGGGCGCAGCGGTCGGCGACGGCGCGGTGGTCGCTGCGGCGGCGCGATCGGGCGCGTGCACATGGCGGGTGCCGTCGGCGTGCACGTGCGTCGCCGGTGCCGATGCGGGCGGGATGGCGTCATCGCGCATCGGCTCCGCGCGCCCGTCGGCATCGTCATGCGCATGCGCGCCGGCCTGGTGGTCGGCCATGCCGGCGTGCAGATGCCCGGCGCTTTCGCCGCCACCATGCGAGTGGCCGCCACTGCGCGCGACGAGCGCCCGGTACCCGGCTGCATCCAGCGCGGGCAGCTGCTGCACGAACGCGACCATGTTCCAGATGTAGGTGTCGTCCATGCTCTTGCCCCACGCTGGCATGCCCGAAGCCTTGATGCCGTGCTTGATGGTCCAGAAAGCCGCGGCGGCATCCACGCGCTCCCGCGTGAGGTTGGGCGGCGCGGGATACAGACCCCTGCTGATTTCGGTCGCCGCCGCGCCCGGCATCAGGTGGCAGCCGGTGCACATCGCGTCGTAGTTGCCGGCGCCCTGGGCGATGCGCGCCGGATCCTCCAGGTCCGGGACCTGCAGATCGCGCGCGCGCGCTTCGATGGAGCGTTCGCGCAGCGACTGCAGCAGGGAGAAGACCGGCCGCGAGTGCGGCGCATCGGCGCCGATGTCGTACATGCCGGACCAGACGAAACCTGCTGTCGCGGCGATGGCGACGCCCAGTACGGCGCCCAGGGTGAGCAGCGATGTGCGGAACGGGACGGGCATGGCGCTAGTTCCTCAGAACCAGATGCGGAGGCCCGCGACGATGCGGGTGTCGTGGACGGCCTCGCCGTCGTCGCGGCGCAGGTCGGCGGTGCGCCCGAACGACCACTCGCGCACCACGCCCACGTACGGCGCGAACTGGCGGGTGATCTCGTAGCGCAGGCGCACGCCTGCTTCGGCCGAGCTCAGCCCCGAGCCGACGCCGCGGCGCGCGTCGGTCTGGCCGTAGGCATTGAGCTCCAGCAGCGGCTGCAGGATCAGGCGGTTGGTGAGCAGGGTTTCGTACTCGGCCTCCAGCCGCGCCGCGCTCTGTCCGCCCTGGCCGACATAGGCCGTGGCCTCGACTTCGAACTTGTACGGCGCCAGGCCCTGCACGCCGATCGCGGCGAAGTCCTGCGACGCCCCCGGCGCGAAGTCGTGGCGCACGCCGGCGACCACGTCCCACCAGCGCGCGACGGCGCGTCCGTACAGCACTTCGAGGTCGGCGCTGTCGGTGCGGTGGGCGACGCGCTCGCCTTCGCTGCGCAGCCACAGCTTGTTGCGATCGGTGCCGATCCAGGCCTGGCCTTCCCACGCCAAGCCGCGGCCTTCGTCCGCGTCGAACGCTTCCAGGCGGTTGAACTGCACGAAGGAATGGATGCCGTTGTCGTGCACCGGGTGATCGTGCGGCGGCGGCTGCGCGGCGGCGCGGTCGGCATCGGTGAGCACGGGGATCGGGGTGAGCGGCGCGTCGCTGGGGCGCGGCATCGCGTGGCCCATCGCGGCGTGATCCATGCCGCCGTGATCGGTCGGCGCGGGTTGGGCGCTGTCGTGCTGCATGCCGCCGTGGTCCATGCCGGTGTGATCCATGCCGCCGTGATCCATGCCGCTGTGATCGGTCGGCGCCGATTGTGCGGGTGGCATCGCGTGGTCCATCGCCGAATGATCCAGCGTCGGCGTTGCGGCAGGCTTGGGCTTTGCCCTGGGCTTCTGCTTCGGCGTGGCCTGGTGCCGGGTGTGGTCGTGCGCCGCCGGCTGGGAAGCCGCCGGCGCGGGCGGCATCGGCATCTGGTGCTGCGCGTGGTCCTGCGCGGCGGCATTGAACGCCAGCAGCACGCCGGCGGCGAGCGGGGCGAATGTCGTGATTGTCTTCATTCCTCGACCCTCACGGTGCGCATCATTCCCGCTTCCATGTGGTACAGCAGGTGGCAGTGGTAGGCCCAGCTGCCGAGCGCGTCGGCGCGGACGCGGTAGCTGCGGCGGCTGCCGGGCGGCATGTCGATGGTGTGCTTGCGCACGTGGAAGTTGCCGTGCTCGTCCTCGAGGTCGCTCCACATGCCGTGCAGGTGGATCGGGTGGGTCATCATCGTGTCGTTGACCAGCACGATGCGCAGGCGCTCGCCGTAGTTGAAGCGCAGCGGTTCGGCTTCGGAGAACTTCTGCCCGTTGAAGCCCCAGGCGAAGCGTTCCATGTGGCCGGTGAGATGCAGCTCGACCTCGCGGCCCGGATCGCGGCCGTCGGGATCGGCGAACGCGCTCTTCAGCATCGAATAGCTGAGCACGTTGCGGCCGTTGTCGCGCAGGCCGATGCCGGGATCGTCAAGCTTGGGCACCGGGGCCATGGTCTGCATGTCGACCAGCGGGTTGTGGTCCTCGCTGGCCGGATGCGCCTGCATGCCGCCGGCGCCGTGCGCCGCGTGCGCCGCGGCAGCGGGTTGCGCGGGAGCGGCGTGATCCATGCCGGGCATGTCCTGCATGCCCATGTTCGCGCCGCAGCCGCCTTCCATCCCCTTCATGCCCATGCTGGCGCCGCAACCGCCTTCCATGCCCTTCATGCTGGACATGTCGTGGCCCATGCCGCCGTGGCCCATGTCGGCCATGGTCAGGAGCGGGCGCGGATCGACGGATGGCACCGGCGCACGCAGGCCCTCGCGCACCGCGAGCGTGCCGCTGACGTAACCGGTGCGGCCCATGTCCTGGGCGAAGATCGTGAACGCGTCCTGCCCCGACGGCTCGACGATCACGTCGAAGGTCTCGGCGGTGGCGATGCGGAATTCGTCGACCGTCACCGGATGCACGTACTGGCCGTCGGCGGCGACCACGGTCATCTTCAGCCCGGGAATGCGCACGTCGAAGTGGGTCATCGACGAGCCGTTGATGAAGCGCAGCCGCACCTTCTCGCCGGAACGGAACAGCGCGGTCCAGTTGCCCAGCGCCGTGGTGCCGTTCATCAGGTAGGTGTAGGTGTTGGCGTTGACGTCCGACAGGTCGGTCGGCGACATGCGCATCGCGCCCCACATCCTGCGATCGTCGATCGTCGCGGCGACGCCGTTGCGGCGCGCGTCGCGCAGGAAATCGCCGACGGTGCGCTGGTAGTAGTTGTCGTACATCGACATCTTCTTCAGCCGCGCGAACAGCGCCGCCGGGTCCAGGTCGGTCCAGTCCGAGAGCAGCACCACGTAGTCGCGGTCGAACGCGAACGGCTCGGGCTCGAGCGGATCGATCACCAGCGGTCCGTACAGCCCGACCTGCTCCTGGTACATCGAATGGCTGTGGTACCAGTAGGTGCCGCCCTGCCGGACGGTGAAGCGGTAGTGGTAGGTCTCGCCCGGATGGATGCCGGCGAAGCTCAGCCCGGGCACGCCGTCCATGTTCGCGGGCAGCAGGATGCCGTGCCAGTGGATCGAGGTCTCGTGGCCGTGGATCGAACCGGCGGGCAGCGCGTTGGTGACGCGCAGGTTGACCGTGGTCCCTTCGCGCCAGCGCAGCAGCGGCGCGGGAATGGAACCGTTGACGGTGACCGCGCTGCGGGTGCGGCCGGTGAAGTTCATCGGCGTCTCGCCGATGGTGAGGTCGAACTCGGTGCCGGCCAGCACGCCGGGATAGCCGGCGGAGGGCAGCGCCCAGCCGGGGCGCGGCCACAGGCCGAGGCCGGCGACGGCGCCGCCGGCGGCCAGGCCCTGGACGAAGCGGCGGCGCGACGGCTTCGACAGTCCGTTGCGGTCGCGGCCGAATGCATCAGATGACATGGAGACTCCGTGGGAAATCGATGCGCGACGCCAAGTGTCGCGCGGACGCGTGCAGCGGCGATGGCCGCGCTGCGCGCATGCGGGAGGGCGCCGTGGGCGCCGGTGACCACTTAGCCGATGGGAGGTCGGATCGGGTGCGGCAGCGCCGGCGCGGCATGGCCGAGCGCCAGCGTGCGCACGCTGCGGGCGTGTTCGGGCGCGGCCGCGGGCCACTGCAGCGCGGGCACGCCGAGCTGGGCGATGTGCACGCAGGCGCAGCGGCAGGTGCCGGACTTGCAGCAGTCGGGCGCGTGCTTGGGCTGGGCCGGTGCCGGCGCTTCGCTGGCCGGTGCGGGCTGCTGCGCCGTCGCGTGGTGGCCATGGCAAGGCATGGCGTCGGCTGCGGTGATGGACGGCGGCGTTGTCGCGGTTTCGTGCGGGGACATCGGCATTGATGGCGACATCGACATCGGCATCTGCGCCGACGCGGCCGCCGAGGCCACCCCATTCAGGATGAGGCAGAGACTGAGGAACACCCGCAGCAGGAGCGAGCCGGTTGGCATGTGCGTACTTTACCCGCGCCGCGCCGGGGTCGAGTGCAGGTTTCGTAAACCCTGGTGCGCTCCAGGGTTTCGCCGCGCCCGCGTTTCAGCCGGCCGGCGCGAAGGTCAGCCCGTGGTCCGCGGCGAAGCGCGCGCAGGCCTCGCGCATGCGCGCCTGCTGCGCCGCGCGTGCGGCCGGCGCGCTCAGTACGAACGAACCGGTCTCGCCGGCAATGTTGATCAGGTCCTGGCGCACGCGCTCGATGTCGGAGGCGTTCGCGGCACGGACCGGGCGCAGGTGGTTGCGCTCGTCCGGCCCGCCGACCCAGCGGGTGAGGAAGTTGCCGATCGCCTTGCCGATGGAGAGCTCGCGCTTGAGCTCGACGTGGACCTCGGCCGTGCCCAGCTTCATGCCGAGGGTGTCGAGCCAGTCCTGCCACTTGAAGTCGTTGAAGCGGCGCGCCAGCACCAGCGCGCGCCACGGCACGCCCAGGGTGTCGGCGAAGATCGCGCCGTGCAGGGACTCGGTCAGCACGCGTTCGCAACTGGCGATCGCGTCGGCGACGGCCTGCGGCGACTGGCGCGGATCGATCGGGTACAGCCCGGCCTCGCGCGCGAGCCGGTCCCAGTCGAAGCTGTCGTAGCTCTTGTGGTGCGGCACCAGGCCGATGCGGCCTTGGATCGGCGCGCGCGCGCGCTGCAGCGGCGGCCACAGCACCGCGGCATCGCCCAGGCCGAGCGCGGGATCGAGCTGGCACTTCCTGGCGGTGCCCGGACCGCGCACCCAGTACACCTTCCACTCGTCGCCGAGCTGCGGCGTGCCGCGGTAACCGCAGCCCGAGCCGAGCACGACCTTGGGACCGTCCGGCTGGGTCCCGCCGAGGATGGTGCCGATGCCGTACAGCCAGGTGTCCGGGTGCTTGTCGCCGAGGTCGGGGAACAGCGCCGGCCACAGCTCGACGTTGAGGTCGTCGCCGAAATTTCCCTGCGGCAGCTTGCAGTACTTCAGGCGCATGCCCTGCTCTCTCCCTTGCTGCGGACAGGGACATCGCGCCGCTGGACGCGATGCCCGGTGCGTGCCGTTACTTGCGCGCGGCGCGGATCTGCGCGTCGACCGCGGCGATCGCGGTCATGTTGACCACGCGGCGCGGCGTCGAGGCCGGGGTCAGGATGTGCGCCGGCTTGTCCAGGCCCATCAGGATCGGGCCGATCGCCACGCCGTCGGTCATCACCCGCACCATGTTGTAGGTGATGTTGGCGGCATCGAGGTTGGGCATCACGAACAGGTTGGCGCGGCCCTTGAGCGTGGTGTTGGGGAACATGCGCAGGCGCAGCTCCTCGTCCCACGCGGTGTCGGCCATCATCTCGCCGTCGACCTCGAGCTTGGGCACGCGCTCGCGGATCAGCTGGTAGGCCTTGCGCATCTTCGCCGCCGACGGGTTGTCGTGGCTGCCGTAGTTGGAGTGCGACAGCAGCGCCACCTTGGGCTCGATGCCGAACAGCTTCAGGCGGTAGGTCGCCTGCAGGGTGGCCTCGGCGATCTGCTCGGCGCTCGGCTCGACCTGCACGTGGGTGTCGAGGAAGAACCACACGCCCCGGTCGTTGATCACGCCGGTCATCGCCGCGGTGCCGGTCACGCCCTTCTCGAAGTCGAACACGCTGCGCATGTAGCCCAGCTTCTTGTGGAAGCGGCCGACCAGGCCGCAGATCATCGCGTCGGCTTCGCCGCGTTCGACCATCAGCGCGGCGATCAGGGTCGGGCGCGAGCGCAGCAGGTTCTTGGCCGCGGCCGGGGTGACGCCGCGGCGCTCGGTGGTGGCGTGGTACTGCTGCCAGTAGTCGTCGAAGCGCGGGTCGGAATTGATGTTGGTCAGCTCGAAGTCGACGCCGGCCTGCATGCGCAGGCCCAGGCGCGCGATGCGCGATTCGATCACTTCCGGGCGGCCGATCAGGATCGGGAACGCAAGCTCCTCGTCGATCACCGTCTGCACCGCGCGCAGCACGGTCTCTTCCTCGCCTTCGGCGTAGACCACGCGCTTCCTGTCGCTGCGCGCGCGGTCGTAGACCGGCTTCATGATCAGGCCGGTGCGGTAGATGAAGGTCGCGAGCTTTTCCTCGTACGCCTTCATGTCGAGGATCGGGCGCGTGGCCATGCCCGAGTCCATCGCCGCGCGCGCCACCGCCGGCGCGAGCAGGGTCAGCAGGCGCGGGTCGAACGGGCGCGGGATCAGGTAATCGGGGCCGAACTTGGGGATCTCGCCGCCGTACGCGCCGGCCAGGTCGGACGATTCCATGCGCGCGATCTGCGCGATCGCGCGCACGCAGGCGAGCTTCATCGCCTCGTTGATCTCGGTCGCGCCCACGTCGAGCGCGCCGCGGAAGATGTACGGGAAGCACAGCGCGTTGTTGACCTGGTTCGGGTAGTCCGAACGGCCGGTGGCGATGATGCAGTCCGGACGCACCTTCTTCGCGTCTTCCGGCAGGATTTCCGGGTACGGATTGGCCAGGGCGAGGATGATCGGCTTGTCGGCCATCGTCGCGACCATCTCCGGCTTGAGCACGCCGCCGGCGGACAGGCCGAGGAAGATGTCGGCGCCGTGCATGATGTCGGCGAGGGTGCGCTTGTCGGTGTCGCGCGCGTAGCGCTGCTTGTCCGGGTCCATGTGGCCGCGGCCGGTGTAGAGCACGCCGTCGCGGTCGACCGCGAGGATGTTCTCCGGCTTCATGCCGAGCGCGACCAGCATGTCCAGGCAGGCGATGCCGGCGGCACCCGCGCCCGACGTGGCCAGCTTCACCTGGTCGATCTTCTTGCCGACGATCTCCAGCGCGTTGAGCACGGCGCTGCCGACGATGATCGCGGTGCCGTGCTGGTCGTCGTGGAACACCGGGATGTTCATGCGCTCGCGCAGCTTGCGCTCGACGATGAAGCACTCCGGCGCCTTGATGTCCTCGAGGTTGATGCCGCCGAAGGTCGGCTCGAGCGAGGCGATGATCTCGACCAGCTTGTCCGGGTCCTTCTCGTCGACCTCGATGTCGAACACGTCGATGCCGGCGAACTTCTGGAACAGCACGCCCTTGCCTTCCATCACCGGCTTGCCGGCGAGCGGACCGATGTCGCCCAGGCCGAGCACCGCGGTGCCGTTGGAGATCACCGCCACCAGGTTGCCGCGCGCGGTGTAGTCGCTGGCGAGCTTGGGATCGCGGGCGATCTCCTCGCAGGCGTAGGCGACGCCGGGCGAATAGGCGAGCGCAAGATCGCGCTGGGTCACCATCGGCTTGGTCGCGGTGACCTTGATCTTCCCGCGCGGTTCCATGCGGTGGTAGTCGAGGGCGGCTTGCTTCAGGTCGTCGGACATCGCTCGGCTGGCATTCGGCAGGGTTTGGGATTGTAACGCGCGGGTTCGCGGCGGTTTTGTGGCCGAAATCGGCGAAATTCGCCGCCGAACGCGCCCAGGCACCATGCGCCCCCGCACTGCGGGGCCGGCCAGGCCGGGGCTCAGACGTCGAGGAAGTCCTCGCGCTGCGACACCGCGTCCAGGCGGATGCGGTTGGCGAACAGCGAGAACGCGAGCATCCCGGCCAGGCCGTTGGCGCGCACGATCCACTTCGGCAGCCAGCGCGGCGGCACCAGCACGCCGCGGTCGAACAGCGGTTCGAAGCGCTGCACGTCGCCCAGGGTCATCTTCCCCGCGAACAGCCGCCGGCACAGCAGCAGCTTGTTGTGGCGCAGCGCCCAGCGGAAGAAGGTGTGCACGCTGATCAGGCCGCGCAGGTACACGGTGTCCTTGGTGAAGGCGGCGCCGCCGGTCGGCGGGACGCCCCGGAACACGCGCTGCGCCGAGGTGAAGCTGTCGGCGTCGCTCTGCCCGGCTGCGCGGAAGTAATGGAACACCTGCAGGAAGTCGGCGCCGTCCAGCGCCATCGCCACCGCCTCGATGCGCAGGCTGATGCGCTTCATCCGCTCGATGTCGATCGAGCCGGTGATCTGCTCGGCGAACACGGCCAGGCCTTCCTGGGTCGCGGTGGTGCGCGGCGACGACAGCGCCAGGCTCTGCAGGTGCGGCTGCTCGCGGCCGTTGAGCGCGGTCAGCGAATGCACGAAGGCCTCGTGCTCGATCAGCTGGTGGCGGTCGTAGTCGCTGAAGGCGGCGCCGTGGCGCAGGCGGATGCGGGTGGCGCCGGCGGCGGCCTTGGCGATCAGGTCGGGATCGAGCACCACTTCGATGACGCGCCTGTCGAAGAAGTCGTCGAGTGCGGCCTGCAACTGCAGCTGCAGCGCGGTGGCGGAGATCGACACGCATTCGGACGGCGCGAGCAGTTCGCGGTCGAGCTCGTCGGCGATGTCGATGAAATGCCGCGCCGCCTCGCGCGTGGTCGGGCCGTTGCCGGGCAGCGGCTCGTCGGGGCGGCCGAACAGCCGGATCGAGTGGGTGGTGACCGCGGGCGTGCCGATCGCCTCCAGCAGTTCGGCCGCGATCGACCAGCTGCGCGCGGAGTCGCACAGGTAATGGCCGATGGGATGGGCGGTGTCGGCTTCGCGGATGATCGCGTCGAGTTCGCGCCGCTCTTCGCTGAAGTCGTACGTGGGGTAGCTTACCGCCGGCATGGCGTAGCGGCCCTGCGCGGCCTCGTCGAGGAACTGCTTCTGCAGGCTCGCCGGCCAGCTCACCTGCGACAGCAGGCGGATGCCCTTCACGGCCTTGACCATGCGCGCGTCGAGCGCGGAGTGGTGGGCCAGGTCGGGGGTGAGTTCGGTCATGGCGCGACGCGGTTCGGTTGCGGCTGCGTTGGCGGAAACCATACAGTCTTGCGGCTTGGCGCGCTCGCGGCGGGCAAATCAATTCCTTGGGGGAACAATGAAGAATCGCGTGCTTTGGCCACGGTTGTGCCTGCTGCCGCTCATGCTTGCACTCGCGGCGTGCGCAACCAACCGCAGCTATGTCAGCCTGGACGTACCTTCGACGGGGGTCGCGGCCGACGGCGGCAAGGTGGCCGTCATCGAATCGGTTTCCGACGAACGCCTGTTCGAGGACGACCCGGACGAACCCAGTACCCCCTCCTTGAAGAAGGGCGACAAGTACTCACTGGACGTCGAGGGCCGCAAGTCCGCCATCGCACGCAAGCGCAACGGTTATGGCATCGCGATCGGCGACATCATGCTGCAGCCGCCGCAGACGATCGAAACGATCACCCACGACCTGGTCGCCGACGGCCTGCGCGCCCAGGGCTTTCGGGTGGTGGGGCCCGGCGAGGCCGCGCCCGCCGACGCCATGCGGGTCAAGGTCCGCGTGAAGGAGTTCTGGGCGTGGCTGACGCCGGGCTTCTGGGCGATCGACATGGAAGCGAGGATGAAGACGCTGCTGGAGTTCGGCCGGGGCGACCGCACGATCGAGGTGGCGGCGTACGGCAAGAAGACCGCGCCGACCGGCCGCGAGGACAACTGGAAGCAGGCCTACGACCGCGCCTTCCGCGATTACCTGGACAAGCAGAAGACCGCCTTCGAACAAAGCGGCATGTGAGCCTGCCGGGAGTGCGGGCGGCTCAGTGCCGCCCGTACTTCTCGTCGAGGCGCTTGTTGAGCGCCTTGCCCTGCACCTTGTCGTCGGCCTTCTGCGCACGGCGATTGGCGGCCTTGCTCGCGGCGGAGGCCACTTCGTCGCTGAGCTTGAGGAAGTTGGCGAAGCGCTGCGGGTCGAGCTTGCCGGCTTCGATCGCGGCGCGCACCGCGCAGCCGGGTTCGCGCTGGTGCTTGCAGTCGCGGAAGCGGCACTGCTCGGCCAGCGCCTCGACGTCGCTGAAGTTCTCGGCGACGTCTTCCTCGCCGGTCGGCTTGAGCTCGCGCATGCCAGGCGTGTCGATCAGGCACGCGCCCGAGGGCAGCGGGATCAGCGCGCGGTAGGTGGTGGTGTGGCGGCCGCGCGAATCGCTCTCGCGCACCTCGGCCGTCTTCATCCTGTCGATGCCGAGCAGCGTGTTGGTGAGCGTGGACTTGCCCGCGCCGGACGAGCCCACCAGCACCGCGGTGCGGCCCGGCTGCAGCCACGGCGCGAGCGCGGCCACGCTGCCCGGGTCCTTGGCGTTGACCGCGCGCACCACGACGTCCTGCGCGGCGAGCTCGATCACGCCCACTGCGGCCGCGCTGGCGCCCGCGGCGAGGTCGGACTTGGTCAGCACCACCACCGGTTCGGCGCCGCCGCTGCGCACCAGCAGCAGGTAGCGCTCGATCCGGCGCACGTTGAAGTCGGCGTCCAGGCCGCACACCACGAACACGGTGTCGACGTTGGCGGCGATCAGTTGCTGCTTGTAGTGCTCGCCGGCGGCGGCGCGCTTGATCGCGGTGCGCCGCGGCAGCAGCTCGACGATCTTCATGTGCTTGGCCGAGTGCCCTTCGATCAGGACCCAGTCGCCGACCGCCGGGCGCTCCTCGGGCGCGCTGGCGCCCTTGCGGTAGGTGGCGGGGCGCTGCCATTCGGGCAGGGACTCGACCGCGAAGTTGTGCTCGGGACCGTCGGCGACGATGTAGCCGCTGCGGTGCTGCTCGACCACGCGGGCGGGACGGGCGTGGGGCCGCAGGACCAGGGCTTCGCGCCAGGCGGTCTCAGCCGGCAGCCCGTCATCGGCCAGGGGCCAGCCGATGGCCTGCAGGGCGATGAGGTCGGGGTTCAAGCCGGGGCGCGGAAGTCGGGCATGCCCCGGATTCTAGCCGCGCCGGCGACGGCACCGGCGACCGCGATCGTGCGCGGCGCCCAGGGAAGCGTTTCCCGTCGCGGAAATCGCCGCTGGTTCGCTGAACCGGGCGGTGTTTTCGGCTAGTCTGGCCCGCCCACTGCGATGCGCTGCACCGATGTCCCTGCCCTCCGTGAAGACCCGCGAACGCCTGTCCGAAGTCCGTTACGAAATCCGCGGAGAGCTGGCCCGTCGCGCCCGTGAGCTCGAGGCCCAGGGGCGCAAGCAGATCAAGCTCAACATCGGCAATCCGGGCGCCTTCGGCTTCCGCGCGCCCGAGCACCTGCAGCGCGCGATCGCCGAGCGCATCGAGCAGACCGACCCCTACACCCACCAGCAGGGCCTGCCGGCGGCGCGCGAGGCCATCGCCGCCTTCCATCGCCAGCGCGGCACCCCCAACGCCTCGCCCGAGCGCGTGTTCATCGGCAACGGCGTCAGCGAACTGATCGACCTGTCGCTGCGCGCGCTGCTCAACCCCGGCGACGAAGTGCTGCTGCCCTCGCCCGACTACCCGTTGTGGTCCGCGGCCACCATCCTCAACGACGGCCGCCCGGTCTACTACCAGTGCAAGCCGGAAAACGGCTTCCTGCCGAGCCCGGAGGAAATCGAGGCGCTGGTGTCCCCGCGCACCCGCGCGATCGTGCTGATCAATCCGAACAATCCGACCGGCGCCGCCTATCCGCGCGAACTGCTGGAGAAGATCGTCGCCATCGCCCAGCGCCACAGGCTGCTGCTGATGGCCGACGAGATCTACGACTCGATCCTCTACAACGACGCCAGCTTCGTCCCGGTCGCGCCGATCGCCGGCGACCTGCCGTGCCTGTCGTTCGGCGGCCTGTCCAAGGTCCACCGCGCCTGCGGCTGGCGCGTGGGCTGGGCCGTGCTCAGCGGCGACCCGCTGGCCAGCGGCGACCTGCACCATGCGATGGACCTGCTCGGCGCGCTGCGCCTGTGCGCCAACGTCCCGGGCCAGTTCGCGATCGAAGCGGCCTTGAACGGCACCGACACCATCACCCCGCTGTGCGAACCGGGCGGCCGCCTGTTCGAGGCGCGGCGTGCGGTGATCGAGAGCGTCGCGGCTAGCAGGCACCTGGAACTCGTGGCGCCGGCCGGCGCCCTGTACGCCTTCCCGGCGGTGACCGGCGATGCCGCGATCGGCTTCGACGACCACAGGTTCGCGCTGGAGCTGCTGGAAACCGAAGACGTGCTGGTGGTGCCGGGCTCCAGCTTCAACGTGCCTTACCGCAACCACTTCCGCGTGACCCTGCTGCCGCAGCCGGACGACCTGCGCGAGGTGTTCCGCCGCATCGAACGCGTGCTGGACCGCCATGCCGAGCAGTCACGGGCGCGTCGCACCGCAGTCGCCTAAGATCGCGGCCATGGACGCGGCCAACGACACGCTCAGCTACCTCGCCCTCGGCGACAGTTACACCATCGGCGAAGCGGTCGCCGCGGAGGGACGCTGGCCGGTGCAGCTGGCCCGCGCGCTGCGCGAGGAAGGCATCGCGCTCGCCGATCCGCGCATCGTCGCCGCGACCGGCTGGACCACCGACGAACTGGAATGGGGCATGGATTCCGTGCCCGAGCTGGGCACGTTCGACCTGGTGTCGCTGCTGATCGGCGTCAACAACCAGTACCGCAACCGCAGCGCGGTCGGCTACGGCGGCGAGTTCCACACCCTGCTGCAGCGCGCGATCCGCCATGCGGGTGGCCACGCCAACCGCGTGCTGGTGCTGTCGATCCCGGACTGGGGCGTGACTCCGTTCGCGGCCGGCGACAAGCGCGACGCGGCCACGATCGCCAGCGAGATCGACGCCTTCAATGCCGCCGCCCGTGCGGTGTGCGCGAAGGAAGGCGTCGCCTTCGTCGACATCACCCCGTGTTCGCGCGAACACGGCGCGCAGGCCGACATGCTCGCCGCGGATGGCCTGCACCCCTCGGCGGCGATGTACACGCTGTGGACGCAGGCGGCGCTGCCGGTCGCGCGCAAGCTGCTGGCGCAATGAACGACGCCACGGGCGCGACGCGGCCACTGCCGCGCGAGCAGGTGCGCGCGATCGCCCAGGCCTTCCTGCCCGACCGCGCGCTGGGCGGCTACTGGGACTACTGGTACACGCGGACCAAGCTCGGCAGCGATCCGCTGTATCCGGGGGTATGCGACGCCCTGCGCGGGACCAGTGCACCGCTGCTCGATCTCGGCTGCGGCCTGGGCCTGCTGGCGCACGCGCTGCGCGCGCAGGGCATCGCCCTGGACTACCGCGGCGTCGACAACGACGCCGGCAAGGTCGCACGCGCCGGGCGCGCCGCCGCGCGCGCGGGGCTGGCCGCCACCGCCTTCGCCACCATCGACCTCGCCCACGCATACCCCTCGCACCGCGGCAGCGTGGCCCTGCTCGACGTGCTGCAGTTCATCGCGCCCGCGGCGCAGGCGCGCGCCCTGGATGCGGCCATCGCGATGCTGGAACCGGGGGCGAAGCTGGTGATCCGCACCGGCCTGGCCGACGGCAGCGGCCGCGCCCGCGTCACCCGCGCCGTGGACGTGATGTCGCGCGCACTGGGTTGGATGAACGCCGGGCCGTCGCGCTATCCGCAGGCGGAGGCCTTGCGCGCGCGCCTCGACGCCGCGGGCCTGCAATCCGAGTTCACGCCGCTGTACGGCGACACCCCGTTCAACAACTGGCGGGTTGTGGCGTCGAAGCGTTGAGCGCCGGCGTCGCGGGCGCCTCCGGCAACACCGTGCGATAACCCAGCGCGTCCAGGCGTTGCAGCAGCAGCGCGATGGCCTCGACGTTGCGGCCGTGCTTCGCGCCTTCATGCAGCAGCACGATCGCGCCCGGCGCGAGGTCGCGTTCGATGCGCGCCACCACCGCCTGCGGCTCGGCGGCGACCGCGTCGAAACCGCGCGCGCTCCAGGCCACGCGCGCCAAGCCGTGTTCGCGCAGGGGCGCGGCGACGAAGGGATTGGCCATGCCGACCACGGCCCGGAACCAGCGCGGCGCCGCGCCGGTGATCGCGGTGAGCGTAGCCTGGTTGCGGGCGATCTGCTCGCGCATCCGGCGCGGCCCCAGCGCCCAGAACCACGCCTGCGGATGGCTCTGGCTGTGGTTGCCGATGCCATGGCCGCGACCCACGATCTCGCGCACCAGCTCCGGATGCCGCTGCGCGCGCTCGCCGACGACGAAGAACGTCGCCTGTGCCTGGTGGCGATCAAGCAGGTCGAGGATGGCGGGCGTGTCGGCGGAGGGACCGTCGTCGATGGTCAGCCAGACCTGCCGCGCGGTCGTCGGCAGGCGGCGCAGCACCGGGCTGAACACGCGCGAATCCGGCTTCAGCGTTCCCCACCAGATCGGCACGTGCGACAGCAGCATCGCCGCCAGGCCCCATTCCCAGCCGGCGCGCCACCACGCGGCCGCGACCGCCAGCTGCGAGAGCAGCAAGTAGGCGATCCAGGCATGGGGGTGGCGCGGGGGGCGATGCAGTGGCGACATGGCCGCGATGATGCGGCCCGCGACTACCCCACGCAACGCGGCATGGCCGTTGCGGCGCGGCGGCCGCCCATGCGCGGGCACCCGGACCTGCACTCGCTGGAGCGCGAGGCGGGGGGCGTAAAATACCGCTCCCACGTTCCGGATAAAGCCACCATGTCCCTCGATCCCGCGCTGCGTTCGCGCATCGAATCCCTGCTGCAGTCGAACCGCGTCGTGCTCTTCATGAAGGGCGAGCCGGGTGCGCCGCAATGCGGCTTCTCCGCCAAGGCGGTCGCCGCGCTGTCGTCGCTCGACGTCGATTACGCGCACGTCGACGTGCTGGGCGATCCGGAGATCCGCGAAGGCATCAAGGCCTACGGCGACTGGCCGACGATCCCGCAGCTCTACGTCGGCGGCGACCTGGTCGGCGGCAGCGACATCATCGAGCAGATGGTCAACTCGGGTGAGCTGCATGCGCTGCTCGGCCTGCCCGCGCCCGACCGCACGCCGCCGGCGATCACGATCACCCCGGCCGCGGCGGCGATGCTGCGCGACGCGCTCGCCAACGCCGGCGACGGCTACGCGCTGCAGGTCGAGGTCGACGCGCGCTTCAACGCCAAGCTGCAACTGGCGCCGGTCGATGCCAACGCGATCGCGGTCGAGCAGGACGGCCTGCGCGCGCAGTTCGACATGGCCAGCGCGCGCCGTGCGCAGGGCATGCGCATCGACTGGGTCGACGACGAACGCGGCCGCGGCCTGGTCGTCGACAACCCCAACGCACCGCCGCGGGTGAAGGCGCTGTCGGTGGTCGAGGCCAATGCGCGCGCCGCGGCGGGTTCGCTCACCCTGGTCGACGTGCGTCCGGCCGAGGAACGGGCGCTGGCGGCGGTGAACGTGCCGTTCTCGGTGTTCGACGGCGAGGGCCTGTCGCACCTGGAGAAGCTGCCCAAGGACACCGCGCTCGCGTTCCTGTGCCACCACGGCGGGCGCAGCGCGCAGGCGGCGGAGCATTTCCGCGGGCTCGGTTTCCGCGACGTGGCCAACGTCGAGGGCGGGATCGAGGCGTGGGCGCTGGAAGCCGATTCGCACGTGCCGCGCTACTGAGCACACGCAGTTCGAATGGAAAAGGGGCGGGTCGATGACCCGCCCTTTTTCCTGTCAGCGCTTGTGGCGCGCGAGCGCGTCCAGCGCGGCCTGCCGGCTCTGCGCCAGGTCGACGATCGGCTTGGGGTAACCGCGCGGGAGCGTGCCGGTCCACGGCGCGTGCCGCTGCGCCGGCGCCAGCGTCGCCAGTTCCGGCACCCAGCGCGCGATGTAGTCGCCGCGTGGATCGAACTTCTGCGCCTGCAGCACCGGATTGAACACGCGGTAGTACGGCGCGGCATCCGCGCCGGTGCCGGCGACCCATTGCCAACCCAGCGAATTGTTGGCGAGGTCCGCGTCCACCAGCGTGTCCCAGAACCAGCGCGCGCCCTTGCGCCAGTGCACGCGCAGGTTCTTGCACAGGAAGCTCGCCACGACCATGCGCACGCGGTTGTGCATCCAGCCGGTGTGCCACAGCTCGCGCATGCCGGCGTCGACGATCGGAATGCCGGTGCGGCCCTGCCGCCAGGCCTGCAGCCGCTCCGTCGGCTGCGCCCAGGGAAAGCCGTCGAAGCGCGGGTTGAAGTTGGCGTCCGGCGTGTGCGGGAAGTGGTGCAGCACGTGGTGGGCGAATTCGCGCCAGCCGAGCTCGCGCACGTAGGCGGCGCGATCTTCGGCGGCGTCGACGCCCTCGAGCAGGCGCACGATGCGCCACGGCGCGATCTCGCCGAAATGCAGGTGCGTCGACAGGCGCGAGGTGCCACGCCGGTCCGGGCGGTCGCGCTGGTCGCCGTACCCCGCCAGCGCGTCCACGACGAACGCCGTCGCCGCCGCGTGCGCGCCGGCTTCGCCCGGTGTCCATTCGCGCCAGAAGCCCGCATCCCACGGCGGAGCCGGGGCAAGGCCGAGGGCGTCGATGTCGGTCGCGCCGTCCAGGCGCGGTGGCGGCGGCAGGCGCCCGGGCGCGTCCGCGCCGTCCGGCAGGCGCCACTGCGCCAGCGCGGTGCGCCAGAACGGCGTGAACACGCGATAGGGATCGCCGCCCTTGCCCTGCACCTGCCATGGCTCGAACAGCAGCGCGGCGTTGTGGCTCTCCGCGCGCAGGCCCTGCTGCCGCAGCGCGCGCTTGATCGCCGCATCGCGGGCCTCGATCGCCGGCTCGTAGCGCCGGTTCCAGAACACCGCTTCCGCGCCGCCCTGCGCGGCCAGCCGCTGCAGGGTCGCGAGCGAGCCACCGTGGAAGACCTGCAGGCGCGAGCCGCGCGCGTGCAGGTCCTGCGCCAGCGCCAGCAGTGAACGCCGCCGCCACGCCTCCGAGGCCGCGCCCGGCGCCCAGTCGCCTTCCTCGTCCGGCGCGTGCACGTACACCGGCACCGGCGTCAGTCCGGCGCGCAAGGCCGCCTGCAACGCGGGGTTGTCGGCCAGGCGCAGGTCGTTGCGGAACCAGATCAGGGCGTGGGGCATCGGGCAGGTCCTGCTGCGGGAGTGCGGACTCTACGCCGGCTTGCGCCACCGGCCGGCGCCAGCCGGGCGCGCGCCGCGATCAGTCGCGCGGCAGGCGCGCCGCCCACAGGTTGTCGACGAGGTTGGGATAGCGCCGCCCGGCGGCTTCCGCGCGCTGCTTCGCCGCGGCCTTCTGGGCGTCGCTCAGCGGCCGCGGCGGCTTGCCCTTGCGGGGATTGGGCTGCTGCCAGGGCGGCTTGCGCGTCGTCATCGCCATCAACCCGCGAATCCGCCCTCCGCCAGGAACGCGCGCTCCTCGGCGGTGCTCGCGCGGCCGAGCGCGGCGTTGCGGTGCGGGAAACGGCCGAAGCGCCGGATGATGTCGTGGTGCAGCTGCGCCCAGCGCGCGGCGTCGCCGGGCAGGCCGGCGAACAGGTCCAGCGCGCGCTCTTGGTCGGCGATGGCCTCGGAGTGCTCGAACGGCAGGTAGAAGAACGCGCGCAACCCGACGTCCACCTGCGCGTCGTGGCCGCGCGCCAGCGCGCGCTCCGCGTAGTGGCGCGCCAATCCGTCGGTGGCATAGGCATGCGCGCTGCGGCGGAACACGTTGCGCGGGATCTGGTCGAGCAGCAGCAACAGCGCGAGCGCGCCTTCGGCGTCGGCCAGCCAGGACTCGAACGCACCCTGCGCCGCCAGCAGGTGCGCGTCCAGGAAGCGCGCGCGGCATTCGGCATCGAACGCCTCACCGCCGCCGAACCAGCGCGCGGGACCGGCGTCGCGCCAGAAGCCGACGATCTCGCCAGGCGTGACGCCCATGCCGCCTCCTTCACTCGATCGCATCGGCTTCGTCGTCGCCGAGCTGGGTTTCCAGTTCCGCGATCCAGGCCGCGGTGATGCTCTCCAGCGTGACCGCGTGGATCAGCGGCTGGATCGCGCCGCCAGAGTACGTCTGCGCGATGAAGCGGGCGTAACGTTCACGGAACGCCAGCCACGCCAGGTGCACCTGCTCGAACGCGCCGAGGTTCTCGCCGTCGAGCTGGCGGCGCACGTGCACGACGGCATCGTCCAGGCGTGCATCCACGCGCTGGAAATCGGTGACGGCCTGCGCGGTCATGTCGTCGTGCACCAGCAGCGCATCGCTGCGCCGGGCCACTTCACCGGCCTGGCTGACATAGCGCCCGGCGATCTTCACCGCCGCCTCGGCCTTGCCGATCAGGCGATGCTCGAACTGGCGCAGTTCGTCCAGGCTGGTGCTGGCCTGTTCCAGCCCCTGTTTCAGGGTCAGCAGCTTCTGGTTGCGCTCGATGACTTCAGTCGTGCGGCGCCGCTCGACGCGGCGCTGGATGAAGTACAGGCCCCAGGTGATCGCGGCGCCGATCAGCAGGTAGACGATCTTTTCCATTACCCCTCCCTCGTAGGGACACAGTGTGCCCGCAGGGGGTCGCAGGGGCTGCGACCGCGCAGCCCGGGAGCCCTGTTTTCAAGCGGTATTCGGCGCTTTCAGGCCGTCCGGCGCCCACCCGCAGGCGCGCTACAGGTGCCGGGTCTCGGCCGGTGCTTCCATCCAGTTGTTGGCGCGCCCGTCGCAGTAGCGCACCGGCGCGGCCAGCAGCTCCTCCGGCGTGGCGTCGTCCAGGCACGCGACCTGGACCGAGACGTAGTGGCCGCCGACCTCGGGGATGTAGCCGCGGCTGAAGGAGCGCACGCCGCAGGTCCTGCAGAACAGCCAGTGCGCGCTGTTGGTGCCGAACTGGTAGTCGCTCAGTGCCGCTTCGTCGGTCAGCAGCCGGAACGCGTCCGGCGTGGTCATCGCGCCCCAGTTGCGGGTCTTGGTGCAGATCGAGCAGTTGCACTTGCCGGTGCCCTGGGCGAGGTCGAGATCGGCCTCGAAGCGGACGGCGCCGCAGTGGCAACTGCCGGTGTAGGTCTTGCGGGACATGCGTGCTCCTTGCGTGGGGGGATCGCGGGAAAGGCCGGGCTACTCGTCGAAGCGCAGATGCCGCACCGATTTGCCGTGGCGGCGGATCAGGCGCAGCGCCTCGATGCCGACCTGGATGTGGTTGTCGACGAAGTCGCCGGTGACCCTGGCGTCGGAAGCCTCGGTCTTCACGCCTTCGGGAATCATCGGCTGGTCGGAGACCAGCAGCAGCGCGCCGCACGGGATGCGGTTGGCGAAACCGGCGGCGAAGATCGTCGCGGTCTCCATGTCGATCGCCATGCAGCGCAGCTTGCGCAGGTATTCCTTGAAGTTCTCGTCGTGCTCCCAGACGCGGCGGTTGGTGGTGTAGACGGTGCCGGTCCAGTAGTCGTGGCCGAGGTCGCGGATCATGGTCGACACCGCGCGCTGCAGGGCGAAGGCCGGCAGCGCCGGCACTTCCGGCATCAGGTAGTCGTTGGACGTGCCCTCGCCGCGGATCGCGGCGATCGGCAGCACCAGGTCGCCGAGCTGGTTCTTCTTCTTCAGGCCGCCGCACTTGCCCAGGAACAGCACCGCCTTGGGCATGATCGCGGTGAGCAGGTCCATCATCGTCGCGGCGTTGGGGCTGCCCATGCCGAAGTTGATCATGGTGATGCCGTCGGCGGTCGCGCTCGGCATCGGCCGGTCCAGGCCCACCACCTGCGCGCCGGTGAGGCGCGCGAACGTGTGCAGGTAGCCGCCGAAATTGGTCAGCAGGATGTGTTCGCCGAACTGGTCCAGCGGCACGCCGGTGTAGCGCGGCAGCCAGTTGTCGACGATCTGTTCTTTGTCCTTCACCCGATTCTCCTCGTCGTCATCCCGGGCAATGGCGCGGGATGGTTGTTGCATTCTGGATTGCGGCAGCAGCCGGCGGCTGGCCCGGTGTTGCCCGCTGGCGCGGCGCCATTGGCACCGCAATTGTCCGCTCGTCGCGGGCTGATCGCGGGCCGGCCTGATGTGTGCCGAATCTGGCGGTCTGTCGCGGGGCGATTCTGTCACGCCGGCCATGACCAACGTCAGGGTTGGCGCGCGCGGCGCGGTAACGCTACGGTGCCGGCTGCCACATTTTTCGACCGCCGGCTCCAGGACGAGCGGCTTTCACTCCTCAGGGGAATTCCAATGTCCTTACGACCCATCTGGGCCGGCGGCGTGCTGACGCTGCTGGTCGGCGTGGCGCAGGCGGCGCAGCCCGCGACCGCGCCCCGGCAGACCCGCTTCACCCAGGATCCGTATCCGAGCACCTACCAGCCGATCGCCTCGGCCCCGGTGCTGATCCAGCACGCCACGGTGCTCGACGGCACCGGCAGGCGCCTGGACGACGCCGACGTGCTGATGCGCGATGGCCGCATCGTCGCGGTCGGCACCGCGCTCGACGCACCGGTGGACGCGATCCGCGTCGACGGCACCGGCAAGTGGGTGACGCCCGGGATCATCGACGTGCACTCGCACCTGGGCGTGTACCCGAGCCCGGGCGTGAGCGCGCACAGCGACGGCAACGAGGCGACCTCGCCGGTGACGCCGAACGTGTGGGCCGAGCATTCGATCTGGCCGCAGGATCCGGGCTTCGCCACCGCGCTCGCCGGCGGCATCACCTCGCTGCAGGTGCTGCCCGGATCCGCGAACCTGATCGGCGGCCGCGGCGTGACCCTGAAGAACGTGCCGGCCACGACCTACCAGGCGATGAAGTTCCCGGGCGCGCCGTGGGGCCTGAAGATGGCCTGCGGCGAGAACCCCAAGCGCGTGTACGGCCAGAAGGGCGGTCCGTCCACGCGCATGGCCAACGTCGCCGGCTACCGCGCCGCGTTCATCGACGCCAGCGAATACCTGCGCAAGAACGCGCCGAAGCAGTCGACGCCGAAGAAGCGCCACTGGTGGGAGCGCCGGTCGGCGTCCGCGAACGGCAACGGCGCCGACAGCGAGAAGGACACCGGCGGCAAGCGCGACCTCAAGCTCGACACCCTCGCCGGCGCGATCAACGGCGACATCCAGGTGCACATCCACTGCTACCGCGCCGACGAGATGGCGACGATGCTCGACCTGGCCAAGGAGTTCGGTTTCAGGATCGCCGCGTTCCACCACGGCGTGGAGGCGTACAAGCTCGCCGACCGCCTGGCGCAGGAAGGCGTGTGCGGCGCGCTGTGGGCCGACTGGTGGGGCTTCAAGATGGAAGCCTTCGACGGCATCCAGGAGAACCTCGCGCTGGTCGATCGTCCCGCCAACAGTTGCGCGATCGTGCATTCCGATTCGGAGGAAGGCATCCAGCGCCTCAACCAGGAAGCGGCCAAGGTGATGGCGCACGCGCAGCTGGCCGGCATCGCGATCGCGCCCGAGCGCGCGATCCGCTGGCTCACCCAGAACCCGGCCAAGGCGCTGGGCATCCTCGACCAGACCGGCACGCTGGAGAACGGCAAGATGGCCGACGTCGTGCTGTGGAGCGGCAATCCCTTCAGCGTCTACGCCAAGGCCGAACAGGTCTACGTCGACGGCACGCGCATCTACGACCGCTTCGATGCGACGCGGCAGCCGCAGTCGGACTTCATGCTCGGCCAGGGCATCACCACCGGAGGTGTGCGATGAAGGGTTCCGCCTTGAAGACGCTCGCCGCCGTCCTGCTGCTGTCGATGGGCGCCGCGCACGCGCAGGACGTGCTCATCCGCAACGCGACCGTGCATACCGCCACGGCGCAGGGCACGCTGCAGAACGCCGACGTGCTGGTGAGCAACGGCGTGATCCGCGCGGTCGGCAAGGACCTGCTGGCCACCCCGGATGCGCAGGTGATCGACGCGCAGGGCCGGCCGCTGACGCCGGCGCTGTTCGGCGGCATCACCGAGATCGGGCTGGAGGAAGTCTCCGGCGAGAAGAGCACGGTCGACGCAGCGGTCGGCCTCGGCGCCGGCAGCAAGCAGATGACGGTGCGGCCGGAGTTCGACGTCACCCTCGCCTACAACCCCGACTCGGTGCTGCTGCCGGTCGAACGCATCGAAGGCATCGGCTGGACCCTGCTGGGCGCGAACACCACCGAGGGCGGCTCGATCATCGGCGGCCAGGGCGGCGTGGTGCGCCTGGACGGCAGCCCGGATCCGATCGGCCCGCGCGTGCTGTTCGTCAATCTCGGCAGCGAGGCGTCGGGCCTCACCGGCAACTCGCGCGCCGCGCAGTGGATGCTGCTCGACCAGCTGATCGACGAGGTGCGCGGGCGCATCGCGCCGGATTCGAACATGGCCCTGCTCACTCCGGCCGGCCGCGCCGCGCTGGCGAAGTACCTCAACGGCGGCGGCCGCGTCATGGTCAGCGTGCATCGCGCCGCCGACATCCGCCAGCTGCTGCGCTGGTCGGCGCGGCACAAGGTGCGCGTGGCGATCGCGGGCGGTGCGGAAGCGTGGAAGCTCGCGCCGCAGCTGGCCGCCGCCAAGGTGCCGGTGTTCGTCAATCCGCTCGCCAACCTGCCGGCGAACTTCGACGAGATCAACGCCACGATGGAGAACGCCGCGCGCCTGCGTGCCGCCGGCGTGGCGGTGAGCTTCGCCCAGGAGGGCGATGCGTCGCACAACGCGCGCAAGATCCGCCAGCTCGCCGGCAACGCGGTCGCCAACGGCCTGCCGTGGGACGACGGCCTGGCCGGCCTGACCCGCGTGCCGGCGGAGACGTTCGGCCTCGGCGACCGGCTCGGCAGCATCGCGGTCGGCAAGCGCGCCGACCTGGTGCTGTGGAGTGGCGATCCGCTGGAGGTGAACACGGTGGCGATGCAGGTGTGGCTGGACGGACGCGCGATCGCGATGCGCAGCCGCCAGACCGAGCTGCGCGATCGCTACCTGCGCGCCGCGACGCCGGCGGCCGGTGGCGGCCTGCCGCGGGCGTACCCGGCAGCCGGCCACTAGGCGCGCTCGCCGCGGTCATGCAAACCAAAAGGCCCGCCGCATGGCGGGCCTTTTCACGTCGCCGGGCCGCTCACGGCACGACCACGCTGCGGCGTTCGGCGTCGTCGCGGCTGTCCAGCACCACCACGCGGTTGCGGCCCTCGTGCTTGGCCCGGTACATCGCCTCGTCGGCGCGCTGCAGCAGCGACGCGGTGCCGTCCAGCGCCTGGCATTCGACCACGCCGATGCTCAGGGTCAGGCCGACGGGCGCGCCCTGCACGTTCGCGCAACGCGCCTCGACCTGCTGGCGGATACGCTCGGCCAGGTCGCGCGCGTGCCGGCGCGCGTGGTCGGGCAGCAGCAGCAGGAATTCCTCGCCGCCGATGCGGCCGAGCTGCTGCTCGGGTTGCATCTGCGCGCGGATGGTTTCGGTCACCGCGCACAGGCAGGCGTCGCCTATGGCGTGGCCATGGGTGTCATTGATGCGCTTGAAGTGGTCGAGGTCGAGGAACAGCACCGACAGCGGCAGGCGCCGATGCCGGCTTTCGACGATCGCGCGGTCGAGCCGGCGCATCGTGCCGGCGCGATTGAGCACGCCGGTCAGGGCATCGTGCTCGGCATCCTGCTGCGCGGCATCGCGCTCGCGCTGGAAGGTGCGCATGCGGTGCGCCAGGCCCAGCACCAGCACGACCGCGGCGAACGCCTGCATCAGCGGCAGGCCGTATTCCAGCCACGGATTGAGCGGCCGCCCGGCGCCCAGCTGGACCGCGCGCGCGGTGGTGACGCACACCAGCGGTACCCACGCGATCAGCACGAAGCCCGCATGCCGCCCGCCGCGCGACCACACCACCACCAGCGTGACGATCGCCAGAAGGTTGGCGAGCAACAGCAGGCCGTTGCCGATCGGCGGGAACCACAGGTTGCGCGAGGCGCCCGGCAACAGCCCGGCCCCCAGCAGCGCGACCAGCAGCAACGCGGGCAGGGCCGCGCCGGCGAGCCACAACGCGCGACTCAGGCGCGGGGCGCGCGGCCGCAGCTCGGCGAAGTCGAGCAGGAAGTACACCGTCACGATGGTGGAGCTGGTCGCCACGAACCAGATGCCCTCGGGACCGAACCGGGCGAGCCAGCCGAACACGCCGAGCGCGTAGGCGTCGCCGTACGCCAGCAGCACGTAGAGCAGCTGCAGCGCCATCGTCGCGGCGAACAGCAGGTACACGCGCTCGCGCAGCTGCATCCAGAACAGCAGCGTCACCAGTGACACGCCGATGAGGATGCCCAGGCTCAGCCACAGCACGCGCACGTGGCCGTAGTCCTCGATCGCGAATTCGCGCGGGGTGCGCACCGCCAGTTGCAGCGGATAGCGCGCGTCCTCCACGCCGATGTACACCGGCCGCGTGGTGTCGGGCCACGCGAAGACGAAGGCGCGCCGCGAATGGCCGCGGCCCAGCGCGGGGTCGAAGATGGATTCGCGCTGCGGCCGGTAGTCGGGCGGCGCCAGCACGGTCAGGCGCGCGCTGTAGGGGTGGTAGACCAGCAGCAGCCGCGGCTCGGTGCTGGGCAGCGCGTGCACGCGCCACCAGCCGTCGCCATGCCGCGCACCGGCCAGCTGGTGCGGTTGCGCCGTGGGCGTCCAGGCGCTTTCGGGCTGGCTGCGCACCTGCGCGGTGGCGATCGTGGCATCGCCCTGCAGGCGTTCGATGCGGGCCACGCCGTTGCTGCCGTGCGAGGCCTGCGCAGCAGCGGGCAACAGGACCAGCCACGCCCATAGCGACATTGCCAGCCACGCTGCCTTCATTCGCACCTCCGACTTGGCCGCAAGGCAGTGTCCGCCCCGGCGTGCGGCACCGCAAGCGGGCGCGCCACCGTATGCTGGCGCCTCCTAAAGGGGTTCACGGGGGAACCGGCATGTCCATGGAGATCAACTGGCTGGCGGTCGTGGCCGCGGCCGCTTCCGCTTTCGTGCTCGGCGGCCTCTGGTACGGGCCGCTGTTCAAGCACGCGTGGTGCCGCGAAGCCGGCATCGACCCGAATTCCGCGCCGCGCCATCCGGCCCGCGTGTTCGGCAGTGCGTTCGTGCTGGCGCTGGTGGCCGCCGCCGCTTTCGCGGTCCTGCTCGGCCCGGACCCGTCGCTGCCGCTGGCCGTGCACCACGGCGCGCTCATCGGCGTCGCCTTCGTCGCCACCAGCTTCGGCATCAACTATGCCTTCGCCCAGCGCAGCCTGAAGCTGTGGCTGATCGACGGCGGCTACCACGTGCTGCAGTTCGTGCTGTACGGGGTGATCCTCGGCGTGTGGCACTGAGGCCATGGCGATGCGCTGGTACTTCGACTTCATCTCGCCCTTCTCCTACCTGCACTGGCAGAAGGTGAAGGCGATGCCCGAGGCGGTGACGCCCGTGCCGATCGTGTTCGGCGCCGTGCTTGCCGCGTGCGGGCAGAAAGGGCCGGCGGAGATCCCCGGCAAGCGCGAATTCACCTACCGCCACGTGCTGTGGCAGGCGCGCCAGGAAGGCGTGGCGTTGCGCTTTCCGCCCGTCCATCCCTTCAACCCGCTGGCCGCGCTGCGCCTGTGCGTGGCCGCCGGCGCGAGCGCGCACGCGGTCGACACCATCTTCGACTGGATCTGGCAGCAGGGCCGCAGCGGCGACAGCTTCGACGCGCTCGCCCCGGTCGCCGCCGCGCTGGGCGTCGACGCCGTTGCGGCGCAGGCCGAAGAGGCGAAGACCCGCCTGCGCGCCAACACCGAAGCGGCCATCGCCGCGGGCGTGTACGGGGTGCCGACCCTGGCGATCGCTGGCGGACCCCTGGACGGCGAGTTGTTCTGGGGCAACGACGCCCATGCCTTCGCGCTTGCTGCACTGCGCAATCCCGGCCTGCTGGCAGAGCCGGAGATGCGGCGCGTAAGCGCGTTGCCGATCGGCGTGCAGCGGCGCTGACGCGCCAGCACAAGCAACTTCCCTCACGGGCGCAAGGCAGTGCGCGGGCGTATGCTGCGCGCACTTTGGACAAAAAAGCGCCGCCACAGGGGAGGCCATAATGCGCATCGGGATCGTCGTCGACTCGCCGTGCGACCTGCCGGAAAGTTACCTGCAGGCCCACAACATCTCCATCCTCCCGACCACCGTGCGCATGGGTTCGGCCGTGCTGGCCGACTACCGCAACCCGGAAGCGGCGCTGCAGTTCCTGCAGACGCACCTGGCCGAACGCGGCTGGGAAGCCGAGAGCAGCCCGTTCTCCGTCGAACAGATCCGCGAGTTGTTCCTGGGCAAGCTCGTGATCGACTACGACTTCGTGTTCTGCCTGACCATGACGAAGACGCGCAGCCTGATCTTCGAGAACGCCCAGCAGGCGAGCTTCGCGATCCTCAACGAGTACAAGGGCCCGCGCATGGCCGCGGGCAACAACTCGCCGTTCGCGTTGCGCGTGATCGACACGCAGAACGTGTTCGCCGCGCAGGGCGTGATGGCGGTGGAAGCGGTGCGCCTGCGCGACGCCGGCGAAGGCACGCCGAAGATCCGCGCGCGCCTGGAGAACCTGGCCATGCACACGCAGGGCTTCCTGATCCCGCGCGACCTCAACTACATGCGCGAACGCACGCGCATCCGCGGCGACCGCAGCGTGAGCTTCCTCGCGGCCAAGCTCGGCACCGCCTTCGACATCAAGCCGATCCTGCACTGCAACCGCGGCGAGACCGGCCCCGTGGGCAAGGTCAAGACCTTCGACCTGGCCGCGCAGAAGCTGTTCGAGCACGCGGTTTCGCGCATCGACAAGCGCCAGCTGATGACCCCGACCATGTGCGTGAGCTACGGCGGCGTGCTCGAGGAATTGCGCGAACTGCCGGGCTACGCCCAGTTGCGACAGGCCTGCGTGGTCAACAACATCGAGCTGTTCGAGACGGTGATGAGCCTGAGCGGCATGGTCAACATCGGCAAGGGCGGACTCGCGCTGGGCTACGCGGCGGAGACCGGCAAGATCGAGCTTTGACCCGGCGCCGGCGCCGGGCGTGCGCGCGTTTCGTGTTCACATGCCCGCCATAAATCCGGGCCTAAGCTGCAAGCGACTCCACGACGGGGACATCCGGATGGCCACGCGCTACTACATCAGCCTGCCCGATCCGGCACGCGCACGCGGCGCGGATCCGGCGCTCGCATTCAATGCGCATGGCGCCGAGGAGTTCGCCGCGCAACTGCAGGAGGCGCTGCGCACCACGTCGTTGTTCGAGCGCTGGCGCACGTCCCAGGAAGATCCCGACGGCGTGGATCCGTCCTACGGCGCGACCGATCCCGATGCCTCGGTCGACGGGCAGCAGGACGACCTGCACGTGGTGCTGGTGGTGACCAGTTCGATTCCCGGCAACGTGCTCAAGCACCGCCTGCGGCTGCTCGCCGGCAGCGGCTGGGAACTGCGCGACGTCACGGCCGCTTGAGCGGCGTTACATCACCGGTTCGTTGACCGGGGATTTCCGGTCGTCGGGCGGCGGCCGGTGCAGGGCCAGCAACGCGACCCGGCCGCTGATGCCCTCACGCTCGAACACCTGGTGCAGGTGGCTCTTCACCGTTTCCGGGCTGATGCCCAGGCGGCGGCCGATCTGCTTGTTGCTCATGCCCAGCGCGGCCCAGTGCACGATCTCGCGCTGGCGCTCGGTGAGGTGGCCGAGGTTGTTCACCGGCGCCGGCGCGCGCCGTTCGGCGGCCAGAGCCCGGGTCAGCAAACTGCTGTCCACCGCGAACAGGCCCGATTCAACCGCGCGCAGCCCCCGCAGCAGGACATCGGGCGGCGCCATCTTCTCCAGGCAGCCGCTGGCGCCGAGGCGGGCGCAGCTGCGCAGGCTGCCCACGTCGGGGTGGCGGTAGCAGTAGATCCGCGGCGCCGCGTCTTCTTCCACGGGCAGGCGCGCGGCATGCAGGTCGTCGCCATCGAGCAGCCAGATCGCCTGGCGTCCCAAGGCTTCGGGTAGCGAGTCCGCGCTGAACACCCCGCACCAATCCAGTTCGCCGCGCGGCGCCAGCACGCGCTGCAGATGCGCGGTCCAGCGTCGATCACGACCAAATGCGAGGACTGGCAGACCCGGCATGGGACTTTCCCCGTGGTGCGCAACGGGCGCACACCCATGTGGGTCACAACGCGTGCGGACGCGCTGGGCGGCCATCCTTCGGGGGCGGGTCGGGCGCCCGCGTCGCTTCGGCGGCCGGGAGCCACCGGGGCGCGGCCCTGCAACTTCATCCGGGCGCGGCGGCTCGACCCGCCGACCCGCCGCGCTTGCAGGCGGGCCGTCGCCGCACCGGCGTGGCATGGCCGGTGCAGGCGAGGACTGCCACGGACCTCAGCGCGGCTGCGGCACGCAGTGATCGACATCCATCAGGAAGCCGGGCGCGCAGTCCATGCTGGTGCGCGCGACCGTGCGGCACAGGCCGCTCACCGGTTCGCAGCCGTAGCCGCTGGCCGCGCAGTCGTTGCGGGCGCCGGCGCTGGAGACGCTCATGGTCGGGGTCTCGCAATACGCGTGCACCAGGCTGCCGCCCTTGCGCGTCCATTCGGCGAGTTGCGACTGCAGCGAGGAGTTCTCGGCGCGCAACTGCTGGTTCTTCTCGCGCTCCTTCTCCCACTGCTGCTTGTAGTCGATCTGGATGGCGGTGATGTTCGGCGCCGCCATCGGTCGGACGGCGCCGACGTTCTGGGCGGACAACGGTGCGGCGGCCACGACGGCCAGCAGGGCAAGCAGCGCCCAGCGCGAAGTGCGGTTCATGCAGTTTCCCCGTAAGCCGCCCCTCCGGCGGCAGCGCAGCATAACGCCCGGTAGGGGCGTGCGTGTCCGTGCGTTCCATGCTTGCGCGTTTGCCCGGATGTCGCGCCGACCCGAGCCTGTCCATGCCAGCTGCCTTCGCCGTGCGCCTGCCCTGCCTGGTCCTCCTGGCCCTGCTGACCGCGTGCGAAGCGCCCGCGCCGCGCCAGGCAGCACCCGCCTCGACGGTCGCCCTGTTCGACACGTTCGGCGCGCTGCATCGCGACATCGGCACCGACGTGCCCGAGGCGCAGCGCTACTTCGACCAGGGCCTGCGCATGGCCTACGGGTTCAACCACGAGGCGGCGGGCCGCGCCTTCGCCGAAGCCGCGCGCCTGGATCCGCGCTGCGCGCTCTGCGTGTGGGGCCAGGCGCTGGTGCTGGGCCCCAACATCAACCAGCAGATGCCGGCGGAAACGGCGGCCGCGGCGACCTCGCTGGCGCGGCGCGCACTGGCGCTCGCGGACCAGGCGCAGCCGCGCGACCGCGCCCTGATCGAAGCCCTGCAGGCGCGATACGCCGACCCCGCACCGGCCGATCGCAAGCCGCTGGACGCCGCCTACGCGCAGGCGATGGCGCAGGTGGTGCGCCGCTTCCCCGACGACGACGATGCCGCGACCCTGTACGCGGAAGCGTTGATGGACCTCACGCCCTGGGCCTACTGGACCCGCGAAGGCGCGCCGACCGAACACACCAACGCAATCACCACGACGCTCGAGCGCGTGCTCGCCCGCAACCCGCAGCACATCGGCGCGATGCACTACTACATCCATGCGGTCGAAGGCTCGCGCACGCCGCAGCGTGCCGAGGCCTACGCCGATGCGCTGGCGGGGCTCGCGCCCGGCTCGGGCCACCTGGTGCACATGCCGGCGCACATCTACATCCGCACCGGGCGCTACCACGACGCCACGCTCGCCAATTTCGCCGCGAGCACCGCGGACAAGGCGTTCCTCGCGGTATGCCGCGGCAGCAATGGCGTGTATCCGCTGGGCTACGTCCCGCACAACTGGCACTTCGCGACGATGACCGCGGGCCTGCATGGCTCGCGCACGCTCGCGCTGGAAGCCGCCGCGCAGACCGCGCGACGCGCGGACCACGACCGCCTCGACGAGCTGAGCTTCATGCAGCAGTACCTGGCCGCGCCGCTGTACACCCAGGTCCGTTTCGGCCAGTGGGACGCGATCCTCGCGCAGGGGGAACCGCCCGCGGCGTTGTCCTATCCCACCGGCGTCTGGCAGTTCGCGCGCGGCGTCGCGCAGGTGCGCAAGGGCGACCTCGCCGCCGCCACGCGCGAACTGCAGGCGCTGCAGGCGACCGCGCGCGATCCTGGCTTGGCGAAGGTCACCTTCTTCGACATCAACAGCGGCGACCGGGTGCTGGCGGTGGCGGAAGCGATGCTGCGTGGTGAACTCGCACTGCGTCGCGGCCAGCGCGCCGCGGGCCTGGCTGCGCTGCGCGAGGCCGCGGCCGCCGAAGACCGCCTGAGCTACAACGAACCGGCGGACTGGCCGCTGCCGGTGCGTGCCTACCTGGGCGCCGCACTGCTCGATGCCGGCTTCGCGCGCGAGGCCGAGCGGGCCTACCGCGAGGACCTCGTCGCCTACCCGGAAAACGGCTGGTCGCTGTACGGCCTGGCGCAGGCACAACGCGCCCTCGGCGATGTCGCCGGCGCGCAGGCCAGCGAGCAGCGCCAGGCCGCGGCCTGGCAGTGGGCAGACACGCCGCTGCGCGCATCGCGGCTGTGAGGGACGCATCGCCGCATCGCGCGCCTGTGCGCGCGGTCGCATCCGCATGCGGCACCTGCGGCGATGCGGCCGCTACACTTCGGGGCTGCGCGGGGAGCGCACGCAACGGAGCCTTTCGCCATGCCAATCCTCGGCCTCGGCCTGCACGTGGTCATCGCGGTTTTTTTCGCCATGCATGCCGTGCGCAGCGGGCAGGACCGGTATTGGCTGATGATCCTGTTCGCCTTTCCGGGTGTGGGCAGCCTGGTCTATGCGCTGATGGTCTGGCTGCCGTCGATGCGGCACTCGCGCCACGGCCATGCGCTGGTGCGCGGCGTGCAGCAGGTGCTCGACCCGACCCGCGAATTGCGCGCGGCGCAGGAAGCCTTCGAGGACGCCGCCACCACCGGCAATCGCCTGCGCCTGGCCGACGCGCTGCTTGCCGCACGGCGCGCGTCCGAGGCGGTGCCGCAATACCAGGCCGCGCTGAGCGGCATCCACAGCGATGATCCCGACATCCAGGTGCGCCTTGCGCGCGCGCTGCTGGACGCCGGCCACGCCACGCCGGCGCGTGAACTGCTCGACGCGGTGATCCGCAAGCGGCCGGATTTCCGCTCGCAGGACGGCCACCTCACCTATGCGCGTGCCGTGGCCGCCGAGGGCAACCGCGTCCGCGCGCGCGAGGAATTCGAAACCCTCGTTGGCTATGCCAGCGGCTTCCAGGCGCACGTGCATTACGCCGAGGTACTGCGGGGCTGGGGCGAGACGGACAAGGCGCGCGGCCTGTGCGAACAGGTGCTGTCGCGCGCCAGGCGCATGCCCGGCTACGCGCGCAAGCTCAACAAGCCCGAACTCGACCGGCTCAAGCAGCTGTCGCTGCAGCTGGCCAAGGCCTGAGCCACCTGCCCTTGCGCGTGGCGCAAGGAGCGTTCAGACGGGCCTGCACCGGCGCCCGGCTTCACCCGGTGTTCTGGATCCCGGCGGCGATGCCGTTCACCGTCGCGACCAGCGCTTGCAGCATCGCCTCGTCCTCGCCGCCGCCGGCCCGCCAGCGGGCGAGCAGGTCGACTTGCAACAGGCTGATCGGATCGACGTAGGGATTGCGCAGCCGGATCGACTGGCGCAGGCGCGGATCGTCGGCGAGCAGGTCGCGGCGGCCCTTGATCGCGAACACCGCGTCGCGGGTGCGCGCGAATTCGGCGGCGATGCCGGGATGGAAGCGCGCGTGCAGGTCGCCGGCCAGCAGCGAGTAGCGCTCGAAGATGCCGAGGTCGGACTTGGCCAGCACCATCTCCACGTCGTCGACCAGGGTGTTGAAGAACGGCCAGTCGCGCGCCATCTCCGCCAGCGCGTCGAGGCCGTGCCGCTGCAGCGCGGCGTGCAGCGCCGTGCCCACGCCGTACCACGCGGTCAGGCCGGAACGGTTCTGCGCCCAGGCGAATACCCACGGGATCGCGCGCAGCGAGGCGATGCCCGGCGGCCGCAGCACGCCCTCGCCGCCGGCGCGCTTGCTAGGGCGCGAGCCGATGCGCAGGCGCTCGATCACGTCGATCGGCGTGGCCGCGCGGAAGTACTCGGGGAACTGCGCGTCGTCGTGCACTAGCGCGCGGTAGTGCGCGCGCGCATCGCCCGCCAGTTCGCCCGCGATCGCGCGCCAGCGCGCCTCGCGCGGTTCGGCGACGCGCGGACGCAGGGTCGCGCGCAGCACCGCGCCGGTGGCCTGCTCGAGGTTGCGCAGCGCGATCGCGCGGATCCCGTACTTGCGGTGGATCACCTCGCCCTGCTCGGTCAGGCGCAGGTAGCCGTCGACCGAACCGCGCGGCATGGCGATCACCGCGCGCTCGGTCTTGCCGCCGCCGCGGCTGATTGAACCGCCGCGGCCGTGGAAGAACGCGATCTGCACGCCGCTGTCGCGCGCCAGCTGGGTCAGCGCCACCTGCGTGCGCTGCAGCGCCCAGCGCGATGCCAGCAGCCCGCCGTCCTTGGCGCTATCGGAGTAACCGAGCATCACCAGCTGGCGCTGGCCGCGCGCGGCGAGGTGCGCGCGATACAGCGGATCGGCGAACAGCGCGCGCAGCGTGTCGGCCGCGGCGTCGAGGTCGTCGACGGTTTCGAACAGCGGCGCGATGTCCAAGGGCACGCTTCCGTTCTCGATGCAGCCGGCCATGCGGGCCAGCGCCAGCACCGACAGCGCGTCGGCGGCATTGCGGCTCATGCTGATGATGTAGGGACCGAACGCACGCGCGCCGTAGCGCGGGCGCAGCCGGGCCACCGCGCGGAATACGTCGAGGGTGGCCTGCGAGGTCGCGTTGCCGGGCGCGTCCGCGCCGTCGTCGCCCTGCAGCAGGCGATGCAGCCGGTGCGTGCGCTCTTCCACGCTGCGTTCCGCCCACGCCGGCTCGTCCAGCAGCGCCGCGAGCGCCGCATCGTGGGTGGCCGAATCCTGGCGCAGGTCGAGGCTGGCCAACTGGAAGCCGAAGCAGGCGATCCGGCGCCGCAACCGGCGCACGGCGAAGCCGCCGGCGTGTTCGCCACGGTGGTCGCGCAGGCTGTCGGCGATCAGGGCGATGTCGGCATCGAATTCGGCCGCGTCGGCGTAGCCCTCGGGTTCCTCGTGCTGGGTCGCCCACAGGCGTTCGAACACGAAGGTCAGCAGCTTGCGGTAGGGCATGTCCGCATGCCGCGGCCTGAGCTTGGCGGCGGCCGCGGGCATGCGCTCGCGGTAGGCCTCGATGCGCGCGAGCACCGCCTCGGATACGCCGACGCGCGTCAGCGACTGGCTCAGCGCTTCGCCGAGCGCGAGCAGGTCGCGGCGGTACGCGGCCAGCACCAGCGCGCGCTGGCCGGCGAGCGTCGCGGCCATGGTGTCGGCGCCGACATTGGGATTGCCGTCCATGTCGCCACCGACCCAACTGCCGAAACCGAGCACGTCGGGCACGGCCGCATCGCCGTAGCTCTCGCGCAGCGCGTCCTCGAACACCTCGTAGAACACCGGCAGCACCCGGTACAGCACTTCGGACAGGTAATAGCCGACGTGCTGGAACTCGTCGGCGACGCTCGGCTTGGCCGAGGGTGCCTCGGCGGTCTGCCAGCTCGTGGTCAGCGCCAGGCGGATGCGTTCGCGGTCGGCGCGGCGTTCGGCCGGGGTGCGGCCGCGGTCGATGTCAGCGACCAGGCAGGTGACGATCTCGCGCTCCTTCTTCAGCAGCGCGCGGCGCACCGCTTCGGTCGGATGCGCGGTGAAGACCGGCTCGACGTGCAGGCGCGGCAGCAGCGCCAGCAGCTCCTCGCGGCCCACGCCCTGTTGCGCGAGCCCGCGCAGCACGTCGCGCAGGCCGCCCGGTTGCGGCGCGGCGCCGGCGCGCTCGTAGTCGCGACGGCGGCGGATGCGGTGCACGCGTTCGGCGATGTTCACCGCCTGGAAGTAGGTGGCGAACGCGCGCACCAGGTCGCTGGCGCGCGCGAGTTCGATGCCGGCCAGCGCCTGCGCGAGTTCGGCCGCGGGCGCGTTGCGCTCGCGGCGGTCGATCGCGGCGCGGCGCAGGCGTTCGACTTCGTCGAGGAACTCGGGCGAGCGCTGCTCGGCAAGGATCTCGCCGACCAGGGCGCCGAGCATGTTGACGTCCTCGCGCAGCAAGGTATCGGTGGCGGCGAATTCGACGGTACGCAGGGGCATGGCCGGCATGGCCGCGGCGCTCGGCAGGTTCATGCGGCCGAGTCTAGGACCGAATCATGCTGCGCGGCAGCATGATTTCAGGTGTAACGAAATCTAGCCGGCGTGCACAGCGACGTTGCCGGCCCGCCTGTGCGCGGCGATGCCTGCGCTGGGTGGGGCGAAGCGCTTGCTAGTACGCGAACTCGCGGAACACCCGGTCGATGTCGCCCTGCCACTCGCCATGGAACAGCGCGAGCTTGCGCTCGGCCGGGGTCTGGTTGGCTTCGGCGAACTCGATCAGCGGCTCGAGGAAACGGCTCTCGTCGGCGCCGTGGCGGTTGCTGCGCGCGCGCCGTTGCAGGCCGGCGGCGGAGATCTTCAGCGCTTGCAGGGCGAGGTCGCGCACGCTGCCATTGCGGAACGGCAGCTTCAACGCGTGCTTCGGCACGCCGTCGCGCAGGGCATTGCGTTCGGCGAGGCTGAAGTCCTTGACCAGGTCCCAGGCGGCGTCGAGCGCCGCATCGTCGTAGAGCAGGCCGACCCAGAACGCCGGCAGCGCGCACAGGCGGTTCCATGGTCCACCGTCGGCGCCGCGCATCTCCAGGTACTTCTTCAGGCGCACTTCCGGGAACGCGGTGGTCATGTGGTCGGACCAGTCGCGCAGCGTCGGCAGCGCGCCGGGCAGCACGTCGAGCTCGCCCTTGAGGAACTTGCGGAACGACTTGCCGCTGGCGTCGACGTACTCGCCGTTGCGGTACGAGAAGTACATCGGCACGTCGAGCAGGTAGTCGACGTAGCGCTCGAAACCGAAGCCGTCCTCGAACACGAAGTCGAGCATGCCGGTGCGGTCCGGATCGGTATCGGTCCAGATGTGCGAGCGGTACGACAGGTAGCCGTTGGGCTTGCCCTCGGTGAACGGCGAATCGGCGAACAGCGCGGTGGCGATCGGCTGCAGCGCCAGCGACACGCGGAACTTCTTCACCATGTCGGCTTCGCTGCTGAAGTCGAGGTTGACCTGCACCGTGCAGGTGCGGGTCATCATGTCGAGGCCGAGGCCGCCGCGCTTGGGCATGTAGTCGCGCATGATCTGGTAGCGGCCCTTGGGCATCCACGGCATCTCGTCGCGGCGCCACTTCGGCTGGAAACCCATGCCGAGGAAACCGAGCTGCAACTCCTGCGCGACCGCCTTGACCTCGTCGAGGTGGCTGTTGGTTTCGCGACAGGTCTCGTGGATGTTCTCCAGCGGCGCACCGGACAGCTCGAGCTGGCCGGCCGGCTCGAGCGTCACCGAGGCGCCGTCGCGGGTCAGCGCGATCGTGCGGCCGTGCTCCTGCACCGGCGTCCAGCCAAAGCGGGTGAGCCCGGTGAGCAGCGCCTCGATGCCGCGCTCGCCGTCGAAGGCCGGCGGACGCAGGTCGTCGAGGCGGAAGCCGAACTTCTCGTGCTCGGTGCCGATGCGCCAGTCCGCGCGCGGCCGGCTCCCGCTGGCGAGGTAGTCGACCAGCTGGTGGCGATCGGTGATCGGGGATTCGGCGACGTTGCTCGGGCTCGACATGCAGGTCCGTCTCTGGGGGCGCTGTTGCTGAAGACGATATGGGGCCGGTGCCCTACCATCGCAATCGATGAAGCATAGCCCGGCCCCATGACGCGATTGCCCGCCCTGCTGCTGTGGCTGTGTTCCAGTGTTGCCTTCGCCTCGCCCCCGCCGCAGCTCGAGCGCGGCAACGGCCCGGAACCGGCCACCCTCGATGCGCATCGCTGCCAGGAAGTCGCCTGCGGCAACATCCTGCGCGACCTCTACGAAGGCCTGGTGACCGAGGATGCGCAGGGCCGCCTCGTCCCCGGCATGGCCCAGGCGTGGCGCGTGTCGGGCGATGGCCGCACGTGGACCTTCACCCTGCGCGAGGACCTGCGCTGGAGCAACGGCGCGCCGCTGGATGCGCCGCAGGTGGTGGCCAGTTTCCGCCGCGCGTTCGCGCCGGAAACAGCGGCGCCTTTCGGCGAGCTGTTCGATGCCCTGCACAACGCACGCGCGGTGCAGGCGGGCGCGCTGCCGCCGGCCGCGCTGGGCGTGGCCGCGCCGGATGCGCGCACCGTGGTGTTCACGCTCGATCGCAGCGCGCCGTTGCCCGCGTTGCTGACCCTGCCGATCGCCTTCCCGGTGTACCTGCCCGCGGTGGCGCAGTACGGCGTGCAGCACACGCGCCCCGGCCACCTGGTGTCCAACGGCGCGTACCGCCTGGCCGCGTGGACGCCGCAGGCGAACCTGGTGGTGGAACGCAACCCGCGCTTCCACGCCGCCGACAGCGTGGCGATCGAGCGCGTGCGCTTCCACGTCACCGAGGACGCGGCCGCGGAGCTGCAACGCTTCGCCGCCGGCGACCTGCACCTGACCGAGGTGGTGCCGCCGCAACCGCTGGGGGCGCTGCGTGCGCGCTTCGGTTCGCAGTTGCGGATCGCGCCCTACCTGGGCGCGTTCTGGCTGGGGATGAACCTCACCCAGCCGCCGCTGCGCGACGCCCCGCAGTTGCGTCGCGCGCTCGCCCTGGCGGTGGATCGCGACAAGCTCACCCGCTACATCACCGGCTTCGGCGAGCGCCCCGCGTACGGCATCGTGCCACCGGGCATCGCCGGCTACACGCCCGCCGCGACGCCGTGGGCGGCGTGGCCGCAGGCGCAGCGCGAGGCGCATGCGCGCGCGCTCTATCGCGCCGCCGGGTTTTCCAAGGCGCATCCGCTGGTGATCGAGCTGCGCTACAACACCTCCACGCCGCACCGGCGATTGGCGCTGGCGGTCGCGGCGATGTGGCGCGAGGTGCTGGGCGTGCAGGTGCGGCTGCGCAACGAGGAATGGAAGGTGTTCGTCGGCAACCGCAAGCAGCGCTCGATCACCCAGGTGTTCCGCGGCGGCTGGATCGCCGATGTGCCCGATCCGCGCAACTTCCTCGCCGCGTTCGGCAGCGACGGGCCGCTCAACTGGACGGGCTACGACGATGCCGGCTTCCGCGAACGCCTGGCGAAGGCCGACGCCGCGCGCTCGCAGCAGGCCCGCAACGCCTGGCTGCACGCGGCCGAACAGCGCCTGCTGGATGCGGATGCGGTCGTTCCGCTGTACTTCTATGCGTCCAAGCACCTGGTCGATGACCGCGTGCTCGGCTATGAAGCCAATGCGCTCGACCGCCACGCCTCGCGCTGGTTGCGGTTGCGGCCATGACACCCACGGGAGAACGCTGATGCGCCGCTGGCATGCAGAAGATCATCGGACGGGCCGTTCGGGCTGGCTGCGCGCGGCCGTGCTCGGGGCCAACGACGGCATCGTGTCGGTGGCCGGCCTGGTGGTCGGCGTCGCCGCCTCCGGCGTGGGCAACGCCGCGGTGCTGGCCAGCGGCGTGGCCGGCGTGGTCGCCGGCGCGATGTCGATGGCGGCCGGCGAATACGTCTCGGTGCAGTCGCAGGCCGATGCCGAACGCGCCGACCTCGACAAGGAGCGGCGCGAACTGGCGGAGGACCCGGCCAGCGAGCTGTTCGAACTCACCGGCATCTACACGCGACGCGGCCTGACGCCCGAGCTTGCGCACCAGGTCGCGGAGCAACTGACCGCGCACGATGCGCTGGGCAGCCATGCGCGCGACGAGCTGGGCATCACCGAGGCGCTGCGCGCGCGCCCGCTGCAGGCGGCGCTGGCCTCGGCGGCGGCGTTCGTCGTCGGCGCGCTGCTGCCGATCGCCGCGGTGCTGCTGGCGCCGGCCGGGCACCTGCAGGCCACCATCGTCATCGCCACCCTGGTCGCGCTGGCCGGGTCGGGTGCGGCCGCGGCCTGGGCCGGCGGCGCCTCGCCCTCGCGCGGCGCGCTGCGGGTGTGCTTCTGGGGCGCGCTGGCGATGGGCGCGGCCGGCCTGATCGGCCGCTTCTTCCACGTGCAGGTCTGATGCATTCCTGGCGCTCGTTCGCGCGGCGCTGGGGCGCGCGCCTGCTCGAGGCGCTGCTCACCCTGTGGCTGCTGGCGACGCTGTGTTTCGTGCTGCTGCGCGCGGCGCCGGGCGGTCCGTTCGATGCGGAGAAGGCCGCGCCGCCGGAAGTGCAGGCGGCGCTGGCGGCGCAGTACCGGCTCGACCGGCCGCTGCCCGCGCAGTACGGCGCCTGGCTCGGCGATGTCGCGCGCGGCGACCTCGGGCCGTCGTTCCAATACCCCGACTACAGCGTCAACCAGCTGGTCGCCAATGCGCTGCCGGTGTCCGCGCTCAACGGCGGCCTCGCGCTGCTGCTCGCGCTGGCGCTGGGCGTCCCGCTGGGAGTGTGGTCGGCGCTGCGCGCGGGCCGGTGGACGGATCGCATGCTGATGTTCGTCGCCGGGCTCGGCCTGGCGGTGCCGAAGTTCGTCGCCGCGCCGCTGCTGGTGCTGCTGTTCGCGGTGACATTGCACTGGCTGCCGGCGGGCGGCTGGGGCGAATGGAGGAACGTGGTGCTGCCGGTGATCGCACTGGCGCTGCCCAACCTCGCCTACTGCGCGCGGCTGACCCGCGCCTCGATGCTGGAGACGTTGTCGGCGGAGTACCTGCGCGCCGCGCGCGCGCGCGGCCTGTCGGAAGCGCGGCTGCTGTTCGCGCACGCGCTCAAGCCGGCGCTCTTGCCGGTGGTGGCGTGGCTGTCGCCGGCGCTGATCAACGTGGTGACGGGGTCGGCGGTGGTGGAACAGGTGTTCGGCATTCCCGGCATGGGCCGCTACTTCGTGCAGGGCGCGCTCAACCGCGACTACACCCTGGTGCTGGGCGTGGTGCTGGTGGTGGGCGCCCTGATCGTGGCGATCAACACCCTGGTGGACGCCCTGCGGAGCTGGCTGGATCCGCGCCTGGAAGCGGCGCACTAGGCCGGAGGCCGGGCATGGCGATGATTACGATTTCATCGCCAGCGACGCCGGCGCCGCGACCGCGCGTGCCCGCAACGGATGCCTAGAATCGGTCCGCGCCGATCGGGCGTGGCAAGTGGGAGCGCGCATGAAGCGCCTGTTCGCGTTGTGCTTGACCTTGCTGTTCAGCACCGGCGTGGCGGCGCGCGGCTTCGCGATCGACCACCTCGAGCCCGCGAGCTGGTGGGTCGGCATGAAGCACGACCGCGTCGAACTGCTCGTGCACGGCACCGGCATCGCCACGCTCACCCCGCGCGTGTCGCAACCCGGCGTGACCGTCGCGAACGTCGCCCGCGTCGCCAACCCGAACTACCTGTTCGTCACGCTCGCCATCGCGCCGGATGCGGCCCCGGGCCGGTTTCCCATCGACTTCCTCGACGGCGGGCGCGTCGCGGTGCGTCATCCCTGGCGGCTGGACGCGCGCGAACCGGGCTCGGCGACGCGGCGTGGCTTCGACCCCGCCGACGCGATCTACCTGGTCACGCCCGACCGCTTCGCCAACGCCGACCCGCGCAACGACAGCGCGCCGGGCATGCAGGAACATGCCGACCGCGCCAACCCCGACGGCCGCCACGGCGGCGACATCGCCGGCCTGCGCCAGCACCTGGACTACATCGCCGGCCTGGGTTTCACCCAGCTGTGGCCGACGCCGCTGCTGGAGAACAACCAGCCCGAGTACTCCTACCACGGCTACGCGATCACCGACCTGTACCGCACCGACCCGCGCTTCGGCAGCAACGAGGACATGCGCGCGCTGGCGCGCGATGCGCGTGCACGCGGGATCGGACTGATCATGGACGTGGTGCTCAACCACGTCGGCTCGCAGCACTGGTGGATGCGCGATCCGCCCACGCCGGACTGGTTCAACCACGCCGACCGCTACGCGCAGACCAACCATCGCCGCACCACGGTGCAGGACCCGCATGCGGCGCCGGCCGACGCGGCGTTGTTCACCGACGGCTGGTTCGTGCCGTCGATGCCCGACCTCAACCAGCGCAATCCGCACCTGGCGCGCTACCTGATCCAGAACTCGTTGTGGTGGATCGAATACGCCGGCCTGTCAGGGATCCGCGAGGACACGTTCGGCTATGCCGACAAGGACTTCCTCAGCGCGTGGGGCCAGGCCGTGCTGGACGAATATCCCGGCTTCGCGATGGTCGGCGAGGAGTGGAGCGCGAACCCGGCGGTGGTCGCGCACTGGCAGCGCGGCAAGGCCAATCCCGACGGCCACGTGCCCTGCATGCCGAGCATGATGGACTTCCCGTTGCACATCGCCCTGCGCAGCGCGCTGCTGCAACCGGAAGGCTGGGACTACGGCTGGATCGGTCTGTACGAGATGCTCGCCAACGACTTCCTGTATCCGGATCCGGGCCGGCTGGTGGTGTTCGCCGAGAACCACGACACGCCGCGCGCGCTCGCGCATCTCAACGGCGACGTCGCCCTGTGGAAACTGGCGATCGCCTACATCGCCACGGTGCGCGGCACGCCGCAGTTCTACTACGGCTCCGAGGTGCTGCTGCAGGGCCCGCGCGAACGCAACGACGGCGCGCTACGCGCCGACATGCCCGGCGGCTGGGCCGGCGATGCCGGCGATGCCTTCACCGGCAAGGGGCTGACGCCGGCGCAGCGCGCTGCCCAGGCCTACGTGCGCGCACTGTTCAACTGGCGCAAGCGCACCCCGGTGGTGCAGCACGGCAAGCTGCAGCACTTCGCGCCGGCCGACGGCGTCTACGTGTACTTCCGCTACGACCCCACGCCCGGCCACGGCAGCCCCGTGGTGATGGTCGCGCTGAACAAGAATCCGGATGCGACGGCCCTCGCGCTGGATCGCTTCGGTGAGTTCATCCCCGCCGGCAGCCGCGGACGCGACGCACTGACGGGACAACCAGTGGCGCTGGGTGCGACGCTGTCGCTGCCGGGCAAGGCGGCGACGATCATCGAGATCGCGCCGCGGGACGACTGAGCGCGACGCCGCCGGCTCGCGGCGTCCGCTGCCTAGATCGGTTTCGCCTTGGCGCGCTGCTGCGCGATGTATTCCAGCTCGTTCTGCGCGCCCCGATCGTCGGGGTCGAGCTGCAGGCATTCCTTGAACTTCGCCTCGGCCGCATCGAGATCGCCCTGCTCGATCAGCACGAAGCCGATCCCGCGCTTGGCGCGCGTGAGGTCCTTGATGCGTTCCTCCGCGGGCGAGAACTCGGCGGCGGCTTCGGCCGCCTGGTATCGGTCGCGCGCTTCGTCCCACTCGTGCCGGGTCTGGTGCAGGTTGCCGAGCTCGGACAGGTAGCGCGAATTGCTCGGCGACAGGGCCAGCGCGTGCGCCAGCGTGGCTTCGGCCGCGTCGAGCTGGTCGAGTTCGTACTGCGCGTAGGCCTTCATGTAGTAGGCGTCGGCCCACAGCACGCCGAGCGCCTGCGCGCTGGTCTTGCCCTGCCCCTTCCGGCCCGCCTTGTCCGACGCCGCGCTGGCCATGTACAGCAGGGTTTCCTCCAGCGAACGCGCCACGTACCAGCGCATTGGGCCGTCCGGGTACTTGCGCGCGTAGTAGGCCAGGGTCTGGTCGATCAGCGCGATCGCCTCGTCATGGCGCCCGCTGCCGGTGAGCTGCTGCGCCTGCATCAGGCGTTGCAGTTGCGCGGCCTCGCCGGGATCGGGCGCCGGATCGGCGGCCTTCTCCGCGCCGGCAGCCGCGGCGCACGTAATCCCCAGCAACAGCACCAGTGCCCATCCGAACGCGCGCATGCCCTTCCCCTCGATCATGTCCACCTGCGCGAACGCGGCAACGCGGCGCCCGGGGTTGCCCGGGGCGCACGACCACCGTGCTACAGCTCCAGCCAGCGCCCCAGCACGCCACGCGCCTCCTCGACGCCCTGCTTCGACTCGCCGGAGAAGGTCTGCACGCCGACCGTGTCGCCGAACGCGCGCGACAGCTCCATCCGCACCGCCTGCAGCGTGTTCGCCGCGGCGCCGCGGCTGAGCTTGTCGGCCTTGGTCAGCAGCACGTGCGCGGGCAGCTCGCGGCGCACGGCGTAACCGAGCATCTGCCGGTCGTACTCCTTGAGCGGATGGCGGATGTCCATCACCACGACCAGGCCGCGCAGGGCCTGGCGGGTGGCGAAGTAGCTCTCGATGAAGGCCTGCCAGTGCGCCTGCAGTTCCTGCGGGACCTTGGCGTAGCCGTAGCCGGGCAGGTCGACCAGGAACTTGTCGGTGACCGGCGGAATGTCGAAGAACACCAGCTGCTGGGTCCGCCCGGGGGTCTTGGAGACCCGGGCCAGGGCGTTCTGCTGGCAGATCGCGTTGAGCGCGCTCGACTTGCCGGCATTGGAGCGGCCGGCGAAGGCGACTTCGAAGCCGCCATCGGGCGGCAGCTGGCGGGGGTTGTGCGCGGCCAGCAGGTAGCGGGCTCGGGCGAAGGGATTGGGGGCGGTGGCCATAGCGGCACAGGATCGCACGGCGGCCGCCGGTCGGCCCAAGGACCGGGAGGCGCCGATGCCGCGGTCGCGGCGGAATGCGGGCGCCGGCGGTCCCGCGCGGCGCCGTGCGTGCGCGTGTTGCGTTGACCGTCCCGCGCCCCGCAACGATAATTTCGCGGTTTCGGCGCCCGCTCGGGCGCCCCTCAGTGCAATCCCGGAGCCCAGCCTCATGCGCCATGCCCGCGTCCTCGGCCTCGTCGGCCTCACTGCAGTCGCAGTGGGTGCAGCCGCCGTCGCCTTCGCCCAAGCCACGGTCACCCCGGTGCCGGACAACGCACCCGTGCAGACCGCGCCGCTGGTCGAGAAGCCGGCGACCTGGGGTGACGTGAAGGCCGGCGCCACCAAGGCCGGCACCTGCGCGGCCTGCCACGGCCTCGACGGCAACCCGACCGATCCGCAGTACCCGCGCCTGGCCGGCATGCCCGAGCGCTACATCGCCCATCAGCTCGCCCTGTTCAAGAGCGGTGAGCGCAACACCGGCATGGCCGCGGTGATGATGCCCTTCGCCAGCGCGCTGACCGCGCAGGACGCCCGCGACCTGGGCGCCTACTTCGCCACGCAGAAGGCCGCCGCCGGCGTCGCCGACGACAGCGTGATCGCCAGCGGCGCCAACAAGGACCGAAAGTTCTTCGAAGTCGGCCAGCAGCTGTTCCGCAGCGGCGACAAGGCCCGCGGCATCCCGGCGTGCATGGCCTGCCACGGCCCGGTCGGCGCCGGCAACCCCGGTCCGGCCTACCCGGCCGTCGCCGGCCAGCAGGCCGCCTACGTGCAGCGCCGCCTCGAGGAATACCGCACCGGCACCACCACGCAGAAGGATCCGCACCTGTTCAACATGATGGCCACGGTCGCCGGCAAGCTCACCGACGAGGAAATCGGCTCGCTCGCCAGCTACGTGCAGGGCCTGCACCCGCGCGCCGACGAAGTGGCGGCCGAAACCGCCCCTGCTGCCCACTGAACTTCACCAACACGCGCACGGTCCTGGCCGCACGCGCTGTTGTTCAATACGCCGACCGTGATCGCCACGGTCGGCGTTTTTGTTGGCCCTCCATCGTCCGCCTCTCCGTTCCGGCCATGCCCATGACCCTTCGTTTCGGCTTCCTGCTTGCCCTGCTGCTTCCCCTCGGTGCCTTCGCCGCGCCGCCCGCGCCGGTCGAAGGCAGCGACTACGAGGTCATCGCCGATGGCGTGCCCTACGAGCCGGCCGCCGGCCGCATCGAGGTGGTCGAAGTATTCGGCTACACCTGCCCGCACTGCGCGCACCTGGAACCGGCGGTGCAGGCGTGGAAGGCGAAGCTGCCCAAGGACGTGAAGTTCATCCCGGTCGCCGCGCCCTTCGGCGGCTACTGGACGCCGTTCGCCAAGGCTTACTTCGCCGCGAAGTCGCTGGGGATCGCGGAGCGTTCGCACGAGGCCGTGTTCCGGGCCGTGCACGAGGACGGCACGCTGCCGCGCAATCCCACCGACGATGAACTGGCGGCCTTCTACGCGCAGTTCGGGGTGCAGCCCGCGCGCTTCGTCGCCGCGCTCGGCAGTCCGGGCGTGCTGGAAGCGATGCAGCGCGCCTATGCCTTCATCCAGCGCAGCGGCGTGGAAGGCACGCCGACCATGGTGGTCGCCGGCAAGTACCGCGTGACCGCCAGGCCGGACGAGGTCCTGCGCATCGTCGACCAGCTGGTCGCGCGCGAGCGCGCCGCCGCAAAGGCCCGCCGCCGCTGACCCGCGGCGGCGCATACACGCCCGCACTGCCACCCCCGGTATCCTTGCAGGCAACAGCGCCTGCGGGCGTCGTTCCTTCCACGGAGAATGTTGCGATGACCTTGCGTCCGGCCCTGCTGCTGTCCGCCCCGTTGCTGTCGCTGATGTTCCTGCTCGGCGCCTGCACGCGCCAGGCGCCGAGCGCCGACACCGCGGCCACCCCCGAGGCAACACCGGCCAAGGCCAGCACCGCGTCCGCCGCCGAGCCCGCACCCGCGGCCAGCCCGGACGTTCCGGTCGGCCCGGCTCCGGTCGCCGGCGTCGACTACGTGGAACTCGCCAAGCCGCAGCCGTACGCCCCGGCCGACGATCGCATCGAAGTCGCCGAAGTCTTCAGCTACACCTGTCCGCATTGCGCGCACTTCGAGCCGATGCTGCTCGAATGGCGCGCGCGGCAGCCCGCCGACGTGCGGTTCACCCCGGTCGCCGGCCTCTTCGGGGCCAACCCCGAACCGTTCGCGCGCGCCTTCTACGCGGCCGAGTCGCTGGGGGTGCGCGCGAAGACGCACGAAGCGATGTTCGATGCACTGCACGGCGCCCGCACGCTGGACCCACAGGCCGCGACGCCGCAGGCGATCGCCGCCGTCTACGCCGGCTCCGGCGTCGCCCCCGCGCAGTTCACGGCGGCCATGGCCAGCGCCGCGACCACCGCGGCGATCAAGCACGCGAACGATTTCATCCAGGCGTCGGGCGTCGACGGCACGCCCGGCATCGTCGTCGCCGGCAAGTACCGGGTCACCGGCAAGACCATGGAAGACATGCTGCGCATCACCACCCACCTGGTCGCGAAGGAGCGCGCCGCCCGCGGCGGCTGAGGCCGGCGCCCGCGGCGACGACATGCAGGCACGCGACGACCACCGCCGGTTGCGGCTGCTCAGCGCGAACATCCAGGCCGGTTCGAGCACCCGCCGCTACAGCGACTACGCCACGCGCAGCTGGTCGCACGTTCTGCCGCTGGGCAACAAGCACGGCAGCCTCGACGCGATCGCCCGGCTCGCCGGCGAGCACGACATCGTCGGCCTCAACGAGAGCGATCCGGGCAGCCTGCGCTCCGGCTTCACCAACCAGACCCATTACCTCGCCCAGCGCGGCGGCTTCCACTACTGGAGCCACCAGCCCAACCGCCGCGTCGGCGGCGTCGCCTCCAGCGCCAACGGCCTGCTGAGCAAGCTGGAACCGGTCGAAGTCATCGACCATGCCCTGCCCGGCCGCATCGCCGGGCGCGGCGTGCTGGTCGCCCGGTTCGGCGACGACGCCGATTCGCTCACCATCGCCATTGCGCACCTGTCGCTGGGGGCGCAGTCGCGGGCCTCGCAGCTGGCCTTCATCGCCGAACTGCTGCATGCGCATCCGCACGCGGTGCTGATGGGCGACTTCAACTGCGATCTCGACCGTCCGGAGATGGCCGCGCTGTTCCGGCGCACGCGCCTGCAACCGCCGGCGCACGTGGTGCCGACCTTCCCGAGCTGGCGCCCGCAGCGCGCGATCGACCACATCCTGCTCGGCGACGGCCTGACCCGCCACCACGCGCGCGCGCTGCCGGCGGCGCAGTCCGACCACCTCGCGCTGTCGCTGGAACTCGAGGTCCCGGCGCGGGCAATCCGCGGCTGAGCGATCGTTGCGGGGCACCGATCGCGCGATCCCCGCGCCCCGGAAAAAGAAAACGGCCGGTGGCGAACCACCGGCCGTTTCGTTTCAGCAACCGCCGATCAGAAGCGGTAATCGGCGCTGACGTACCAGAACGTGCCCGGCAGGTCGTAGGTACCCGCGTCGTAACCGTTGAGCGAGCAGGTCACGCACACCGGCGGCTCCTTGCCGAACAGGTTGTTGGCGCCGGCCGACAGCTTCAGGCCTTCCAGCGTGAACGCGTTCTTCCACGAGACCTGGGCGTCGTGATAGACGACCGAGCCCAGCTTGTTGAAGCCGTCCGGCGTCAGGCAGCCCGGCACTTCCGGGATGGTCGCATTCGCGCAGTTTTCCTTGACCGAGTCGATGTAGCGCAGGCCGTAGGTCGCGTCGAAGTTGCCCTTGCGCCAGCCGACCTGCAGGTTGGCCTGCCACTCGGGGATGGCGCTGTCGTTGACTTCGATGCCGACCTGGCGCGGCGACTCGATGCCGTCCTGGTCCACAGCCTTGTAGTCGTTGACATAGGTGGCCTGGAAGGACGTGCTCAGCCCGCCCCAACCCCATTCCGGGCTCAGCCAGTTGACCTTGAAGTCGGCGCCGTCGGTTTCGATGGTGCCGAAGTTCTGCAGGAAGTTGCTGGCCGGGTTGAGGTTGCCGGTGAGGTTGCGGCTGAAGCCACCGCACAGCGCCGGATCGAACGTGGTGCCGTTGTAGCTGGCCAGGCACGAGTTGAGCAGCGTCTGGATGTCACGCGCCTGGATCGCCTTGTCGATCTCGTGGTGGTAGTAGCTCAGCTCGAAATCGAGCTTCTGCGACCAGCTCAGGCCTTCCGCCCAACCCGGGCTGTACACCAGGCCGACGGTGTAGCTGTCGGACTCTTCCGGATCCAGGTCAGGATTGCCGCCGGTGAACGTCGTGATCTGCGTATTGGCCTGCTCGAAGCCATCCGGCACACCTTGCGCCACGCAAGCCGCTTCCAGGCCGGGGGACACGCCGTCGGCGCGGTTCACGAACGGCGCGCCGGTGGGGCCACACGGATCGGTGACCGTCGGACCGAACTGGGTCAGGCCGTACAGCTCACCCAGGTTCGGCGCGCGGAAACCTTGCGAATAGGTGCCGCGGAACACCAGGTCCTCGACCGGCTGCCAGCGGAAGCCGACCTTGCCGGTGGTGGCGCCGCCGAAGGTCGAGTAGTCCGAATAACGCACCGCCGCCGACAGGTCGAGCGAGGCCAGGATCGGGAAGTTGAACTCGGTATAGATTTCGTCGACGTCGTAGCTGGCCGACACCGGCGAGGCGAACGAGTCCTGCGACTCGCCGGTCTGGCGCAGCGGATCCGGGTTGAAGTCGCCGCGGTACTTGCGGTGCTCGATGCCCGCCGCGAAGCCGGCGGCGCGATCGCCGATGTCGAACAGCTCGCCGCTGACGTTGGCCTGGTAGAGGTCCAGCACCTGCTTGCTCGAGTCGATCTGGTTGGTGCTGATCCAGTTGATCATGTCCTGCGTGAACGGCCGGCCCTGGCCACCGAACAGGTCGAGCGGGACGCAGCCAGCCACCAGTGCACAGATCGACGGATCGCCCAGGGCGAGCTTGATCTTGGCGATGTTGTAGCCGTTGGTGAAGCGCTGGGTCGCCTCGTTCTCGGTATGCACGTAGTTCGCATCCCAGTTGAACTGGCGGTCACCCAGGTTGAACACGCCGTCCAGGCCGATGTTGAAGTACCAGGTGTCGACGTCCTGGTTGAAGATGCGCGGCCCCACTTCCAGCGGGCGGCGGCCGATGAAGACGAAGTTCGAGGCGGCGTCGAGGTCGAAGCCGAATGGGTTGTACGGGTTCAGCGCCGAGATCGAAATGGTGTCGGCGATGCCGCCGGTGCCGGCGCCGGGGCCGACGAAGATCGGCTCGGGCGCGGCTTGGTTGGTCGACTCGCGATTGTTGTAGAGCGCCTTGACGTGCAACCGGGTGTTCTCGGTCAGGTCGTAGCTAAGGCTGGTGAACAGGCCCTTGCGCTTGCTCGGCGTCAACAGCAGGTTGTACGGCGCGTAGTTGAAGCGGTCGGCGCCAGTGAAGCCGTGGTAGGTGCCGCCGTTGGGATTGCCGGGGACGAAGACCGGCGTGGTGGTGCCGTTGTTGAGCGTGATGTTGTAGAAGGTCGTCAGCGACGGATCGAAGAACACGAAGCGACCCTGCGGCACGCCGGAGCTGCACGCGCCCAGGCCGGCGCCCGGTTCGCACTGCGAGGCCTGGTCCCACGAGCTGGAGCTGATTTCCTGCTGCTCGAAGTAGCTCGCGCCGAACACGGCCGACCAGCGATCGCCGCTGCCGCCCAGGGTCAGCGATGCTTCCTTGGTCTCGCCGCCCTTGTCGTATTCGCCGTAGTAGGTGTGGAGCTCGGCGCCGTCGAAGCTCTTGCGGGTGATGATGTTCACCACGCCGGCGATGGCGTCGGAGCCGTAGATCGCGGAGGCGCCGTCTTCCAGCACTTCGATGCGCTCGACGATCGCCAGCGGGATGGTGTTGAGGTCGGCGCTGCCGCTGACGCCGGAGGCCGAGGACTCGTTGACCCAGCGGATGCCGTCGACCAGCACGAGCACGCGCTGCGAACCGAGGTTGCGCAGGTCGACCTGGGCCGAGCCGGCGCCGATGCCGCCGCCGTCCGGCGGGTAGCCGAAGTTGCCCGACGAGTTGAACTTCGCATTGAGCGCCTTGCCGCTGGCGGTCAGCTGCTGGAGGATTTCACCGACGGTCTGCACGCCGGTCTTTTCCAGCTTCTGGCGGTCGAGGATGAAGACCGGTGCGGACGTGACGAGGTTGGATTGCTTGATGCGCGAACCGGTGACGGTCACGGTGTCGAGCGTGGTGGCCTCGCGCGACGGCTGGGCCGGCGGCGCATCCTGTGCCGCGGCGATGGCGGGCAGGCTCAGGAGCAGGGACAGCTGGATGGCTTTCGCCAATGTCTGGGGGCGCAGCGACTTCATGATTCTCTCTCCAGGAATTCTTATGAATGCTGTAGCGGGCGGTGAGCGGGGAACACGTCGCCCAGGTCCTGCAGGCGGCGTCGCCGAGTTGTAAACAATTAGTGAAGCCGCCACAAGCGGAAAGAAGTCACGCCCGGATGGGCAAAGCCCCCACCACTCAGCCCCCCAAGGCAAGGCTGACCGCCACTGCGGTGAGAAAACCGGCAAACACCCGCTTCAGGCTGTTGCCATCGAGACGGTGCGCGAGGCGCATGCCGTACGGCGCCGCCAGCACCGATGCGGCCGCCACCCCGATCGCCGCCGGCAGGTAGACGTAGCCCACGGCAAATTGCGGCAACGCACCATCCGGTGCGTGCAGGGCGTAACCCACCGCGCTGGCCAAGCCGATCGCCACCCCACAGGCGGACGAGGTGCCGACCGCGCGCACCGGCTTCACCCCGCGCCAGACCAGCAGCGGCACGGTCATGCTCCCGCCGCCGATACCGACCACCGCCGAGACCGCGCCGATGGCGAGGCCGGCCACGGTCATGGGCGCGCCGCGCGGCGGCGCAACCTCGCTCCCGCCCGCGGGCGTGCGCGAACCGCCGAAGGTGAGCTGCGCGGCGGCCAGCAGGCAGTAGCCCGCCACGATCCAGCGCAGCACGTCGCCGTCGATGCGCACCGCCAGTCCGCTGCCGAGCCAACCCCCTAGCAGCAGCCCCGGCACCATCCAGCGCACCGTCGGCCACAACACGCTGCCGCGCCCGTGGTGCGCGCGCGCCGAGGCGGCGGCGGTGAGCACGATGCTCGCGAGCGAACTCGCCAATGCCGCATGCATCGCCGCGTCCCTGGGCACGCCCACGCTCGGCAGCAACCAGGTCAGCGCCGCGACGAGCACCAGCCCGCCACCCACGCCCAGCAGACCTGCGAGCACGCCGGCGATCGCACCGAGCGCAAGGAACAACAGCAACGACAGCAGCATCGATGGACGTCCAGAAGCCGCGAAATGCCGGCGATCGTAACGCGCTGCGGCGCGCCGGCATCGCGCGATGCGGTGGCGACATGCATGCAAACGCGCGGCGACCGCCCATTCACGGAGCTCGGCTATAGTCGGGCGCATGTCCCCCCGCATCCTGATCACCACGCTCGCTGCAGTCGTGGCCGGGGCCCTGCCCATGGTGTCCGGCCCGTCCTCGCTGCGCTGGAACAGCCAGGCCCAGGCCGCGCCGATCGCGGCCGCGATCGTCGCCGCCGATCCGCAACTGCTGCGCGTGCAGGCCGCGCTGGAAGCCGCCGAGCGCGGCGATTTCGACGCGACGCAGTACGGCGACCTGGTGCGGCATCCGCTCTACGCGTGGATCGAATACGCGAACCTGCGCCGCAACATCGACGAGGTCGGCGCCGCGCAGGCGCAATCGTTCCTCACCCGCTACAGCGGCCAGGCCGCGGCCGAGGCGTTCCGCGAGATCTGGGTCGCGCAGGCCTCGCGCCGCGAGGACTGGCCCGCGCTGCTGGCGGCGTGGAAGCCGTCGCTGCGCAGCGCCGAATTGCGTTGCGCCGAATTGCAGGCGCGGCAAGCGCTCGGCCGCGACGATGCGCAGTGGAGCAGCGACGTGCAGGCGCTGTGGCGCGGCGCCGACAAGCCGCTGCCGTCCAACTGCGACGCGGTGTTCGATGCCCTCGCGGCGAAGGGCGGGCTGAGCCCGGTACTGCGCTGGGAACGCATCGACAAGGCCGCGGCGGAGGGGCAGCCGGCGGTCATGCGCAGCGCGGCGCGCGGCCTGCCGGCCGAGGAGGCCGCGCTCGCCAACGATTACGCCGACTTCATCGATGCGATCAATCCGCGCGCGCTGCAGTGGCCAAAGACCGAGCGCAGCCGGCGCATGGCGTCCTATGGCCTCGCGCGCCTGGCCAGGTCCGTGCCGATGGCCGCCGAAGCGCAGCTGCCGCAGTACGCGCAGGCGCTCGGGTTCAGCGAGGAAGATCGCGGCCGCGTGCTCTACCAGGTCGCGCTGTGGACCGTGGCCTCGTACGAACCCGAATCCGCGCGGCGGCTCGAAGCCGTGCCGGCCGCGGCGTACGACGAGCGCCTGCACGAATGGCGCGTGCGCGAGGCGATGGCGCGTTCGGACTGGCCCGCCGCCCTCGCCGCGATCCGCAAGATGGGCGACAAGCAGCGCAGCGATTCGCGCTGGCAGTATTTCGAGGCGCGCCTGGCCGAGATCGCCGGCGACAAGGAGGCCGCGCAGCGCCTGTATCGCGAGGCCGCGAACAAATCCGAGTTCCACGGCTTCCTCGCGGCCGACCGCATCGGTGCCTCCTACAGCCTGTGCCCGTGGCTGCCCGCGGACACCGCCGGGCAGCGCGCCGCGGTGGCACGCGATCCCGCGCTGGTGCGCGCCGTCGGCCTCTATCGCATCGATCGCCGCGGCTGGGCCGCGCGCGAGTGGGACGATGCGCTCAGCCGCTTCGACGACACCCAGCGCCGGCTCGCGGTGGAAGTGGCGCAGTCGCACGGCTGGTTCGACCGCGCGGTGTTCGCGCTGGGCAAGACGCCGGCAGGCGAGGCACGTCCGGACGAATTGCGGCTGTACACCCTGCGCTTTCCGCTGCACCACGATGCGACGATCCGGCGCGAGGCGGCGAACAACCGCCTGGATCCGGCCTGGGTCGCCGGCGAGATCCGCGCCGAGAGCGTGTTCGATCCGCGCGCGCGCTCCGGCGCGAACGCGATGGGCCTGATGCAGATCGTGCCGGGCACCGGGGCAACGGTCGCGCGCGACCTGGGCCTGGCATGGGGCGGCGCCGACTCGCTGTACGACCCCGACACCAACATCACCCTCGGCAGCGCCTACCTGCGCCAGCTGCTCGACAAGTACGGCGGCCAGCCCTACCAGGCCATCGCCGGCTACAACGCCGGCCCGGCGCCGCTCGCGCGCTGGCAGTCGCAGCGGCCGGGCATGGATCCGGATTTCTGGATCGAGACGATCAGCTACAAGGAAACCCGCGATTACGTCGCGCGCGTGCTGGCCTTCAGCGTGCTGTACGACTGGCGCCTCAACGGCAACGCGCTGGGCCTGAGCGAACGCATGCGCGGGCGGCTCGACGGCCCGCGCAAGAAGTTCGTCTGCCCGCTGGCCGTCGCGCCCGCGCCGGCGACGACCGCGCCGGCCAAGGGCGCACCCGCGAAAAAGCCGAAACGACGCTGACGCGCACCGCGCGGAGGATTTACCGATGGGCCTGATCGACACCCTGCTGGGCCACGCCAGCGAAAAGAACCTGGACAAGATCGCCGAGGATTTCGCGCCGCTGCTCGCGCCCGGCGAGACCCTGCAGCGCGCCTTCGGGCTGGTGCGCGACCTGATCGTGTTCACCGATAGGCGCCTGATCTTCGTCAACAAGCAGGGCGTGACCGGCAGCAAGGTTGAATACCTGAGCGTGCCCTACCGCAGCATCGTGATGTATTCGATCGAGACCGCCGGGCACTTCGACCTCGAGGCGGAACTGCGCATCTGGTTGCCCGGGCAGCCCGCGCCGATCGCGCGCAGCCTGGGCCGCAATGCCGGCGCGCACGAGATCGTGGCGCTGCTCGCGCAGCATGCGCCCGCCGGCCCACGCTGAAACGGGGCGGACCGCGCAACCGAAGCCGCGGCGGCGACTCATGGCACCGACAGGGGCCCAAGCCGCTTGGCTTAGACTTTCCGCATGAAGACCTACCTCGTCGGCGGCGCCGTCCGCGATCGCCTGCTCGGCCTCGGCCACGGCGATCGCGACTTCGTCGTGGTCGGTGCCACGCAGGCGTCGATGGAGGCCGCGGGCTTCAAGGCCGTCGGCCGCGACTTCCCGGTATTCCTGCATCCGCACACCGGCGAGGAATACGCACTGGCGCGCACCGAGCGCAAGTCCGGGCGCGGCTACCGCGGCTTCGTGGTCGCGGCCGATCCATCGGTGACGCTGGAGGAGGACCTGCAGCGGCGTGACTTCACCATCAATGCGATCGCGCAGGACGACGCCGGCCAGCTGATCGACCCGCATGGCGGCGTGCGCGACCTCAACGCGCGCGTGCTGCGCCACGTCAGCCCCGCCTTCGCCGAGGATCCGCTGCGGGTGCTGCGTGCGGCGCGCTTCATGGCGCGCTTCGCCGGCCTCGGCTTCAGCGTTGCGCCCGAGACGATGGCGCTGATGGGCGAGATGGTCGCCAGCGGCGAGCTGGCCGAGCTCACCGCCGAGCGCGTGTGGCAGGAACTGCGCCGCGCCCTCGTCAGCGAGCGGCCTTCGGCGTTCCTGCGCACCCTGCACGAGTGCGGCGCGCTCGCGGTCGTGCTGCCGGAAGTCGACGCGCTGTACGGCGTGCCGCAGCGCGCCGAATACCACCCGGAAGTCGACACCGGCGTGCATGTCGAGCTGGTATGCGACATGGCCGCGCGGCTCGCGCCCGGCGACGAACTGGTGGGATTCGCCGCCCTCACCCATGACCTGGGCAAGGCACTCACGCCCGACCACGTGCTGCCCAAGCACATCGGCCACGAGAACGCCGGCATCGCGCCACTGCGCGAGCTGTGCGAGCGGCTTAAGGTGCCGGTGGACCACCGCCAGCTCGCCGAATGCGTATGCCGCGAGCATCTCAACGTGCATCGGATGGCCGAGCTGCGCGCGTCCACGGTGTACGAACTGATCGCGCGTTGCGACGGCTTCCGCCGGCCCGAACGCATCCAGCGCATCGCCCTCGCCTGCGAAGCCGACAAGCGCGGTCGCGCGGGACTGTCGGAGTTGGAGTACCCGGCGGCGCAGCTGTTGCGCGAGGCGCATGCCGCGGCGATGAGCGTGCGCGCGGCGGACCTGTCGGCGCAGCTGATGGGTCCGGAGCTGGGCGCCGCGTTGCGCGAGGCGCGCATCGTGGCGATCGCCTCGGCCACCGGCAAGCGCCTGTAGCCTGCGTTCCGCGCAGCGCGCGCGGCCGCGCATTTCCTCTGCGTGTCGCCAGAAATGCGACGGGCGGCCGAAGCCGCCCGTCGCTGTCACAGCTTCGCCGGATCAGAACTCGAAGCCGACCTTCACGTACCACTCGCCGCCGTTGAAGCCATACGGCGAGGACAGCGGGTACTGCGCGCCCAGGAAGTTGAGCACGCCGTTGGACTGCTTGTCCGGGTATTCGTCGAAGATGTTGTTGCCACCCACCGTCAGGTGCGCCATGTCGTCGAACAGCTTGAACGTGACCGCCAGGTCGAACAGCCACTTCGCCCCGAACGACGCGGTCTCGCCGAAGGTCACGTCTTCCCAGCCGTCGTAGCGGTTGGCGCGCGCGGTGAGGTCGAAGCTCCACGGCGAACGCCAGTCGAAGGTCAGCACCGTGCGGTTGTTCGGCAGCTGGTTTTCCAGGTCGGCCACGCGCTCGGCGTCTAGGACCGGGTTGCCGTCGAACGGGTTGGTGTCGACGCGATCGACTTCCTGCTTGTTCCAGCTGTGGCGGGCGTCGAACGTGCCCGTGCCCCAGGTGCCGAAGTCGGCCTTGTAGATGGCGACCAGGTCGATGCCCTGCACCGTGCTGTCGAAGCCGTTGGTGAAGTACGACACCTGGCCCGGCAGCGCCGACAGCGGGATGCCGGCATCGATCAGCGCCTGCTCCTCCGGCGAGCCCGGCGCGATGGCGATGTTGCGCAGCGCGATGCGGTCGTCGACCTTGATGTTGTAGTAGTCGACGGTGAGGCTGAAGTTGGCGCTCGGGGTGTAGACGACGCCGGCGGAATAGGCGAACGATTCCTCGGCCTGCAGGGGCACGGCGCCCAGCGCGATCGCCGCGGGGCTGTTCACCGGGAAGGTGCCCTGCGGAATCAGGTTGCCGCTGGAGTCGGCGGTGGTGGTGACGTCGAGCGTGTTGATCTGTCCCGGCGTCGGCGCACGAAAGCCGGTGTTGACGGTGGCGCGCACGGCGAAGGCATCGGTGACCGCGAAGCGGCCCGACAACTTCCAGTCGAAGGTGTTGCCGAACGCGGAGGAATCCTCGAAGCGCCCGGCCAGGCCCATGGTCAGCCGCTCGACCACGTCGGTTTCCAGGTCGAGGTAGGCGGCGCGGCTGAACTGGGTGAATTCGCCGGTGGCATCCGGGGCGTCGCCTTGGAAACCGTCCGAGCCGAATCCGAACAGCGCTGCGGTCGGGCCGACCTGCCAGGACGCGAAATCGCCTTCACCGATCTTGTAGGTCTCCTCGCGCCATTCGGCGCCAAAGGCGACATTGATCGGCGAGGCGAACACGTCGTTCTCCCACGGGAAGGAGAAGTCGGCGTTGGCGCCGCGCTCGAGCTGGGTGAGGATGCCGGGCTCGAACACGATCGGGCTCAGGGCGCCCAGGCTCGGGTTGATCGAGTTGATCAGCTGGTAATAGACGCGGTTTTCGCCCTGGCGCAGGCTGAAGTCCCACCGCAGGCCGTTGCCGAACTCGCCCTTCGCCCCGAACACGCCCTCGTAGTCCATCAGGTCGGCGGCGATGGTCGGCGTGTAGCCACCTGGGAACTGGGTGTAGATCGGATTGAGCGCGACGTAGCCGGACGGGCTGGTGGCGCTGGCGGTGAGGTAATCGTTCGGGTTCAGGCCCTGCGCGATGATGCTGTTGACCAGGGCCTGGTCGACCGCGTCCGGCAGGCCGTCGTTGTTGGCGTCGACCATCAGCGTGCCGCGCGGGGCGACGCCCGCGACGCCGACCGGTTCGCGGTAGAAGAAGCTCGAGTTGAACTTGGAATCCGAGTAGCTGCCGAAGCCGTACAGGCTGATGCTGTCGTTGAGCGGGATCTCGGCGTTGAGGAACGAGCGCAGGCCCTTGCCGTTGGGATCACCCCAGCGCTGGCCCAGGCCGTTGAACGGCACCGTGCCGGGGCGCGCCGCCTCGACCTGTGCCGCGGTCGTGCGTGGCACGCCACGCGAGGTGAAGTCGCTTTCGAAATACTCGGCCGTGAGGTTGAGGAAGCCCTCTTCGGCCAGCGGCAGGCCGAGGTTGAACGAGGTGCGCCACTTGTCGCCGTCGCCCTTGTAGGTCGAGCCGTACTGGGCATCGACGCGGACGCCTTCGGCGTTGTCGTTGAGGATGATGTTGACCACGCCGGCGATGGCGTCGGAACCGTACTGCGCGGAAGAGCCGTCACGCAGCACTTCGACCCGCGAGATCGCGGCGGAGGGAATCAGGCCGTAGTCGACGGCCTGCGAACCCTGGTTGACGGTGCCGAACGGCTCGGCCTGCAGGTTGACCAGCGCCGAGCGGTGGCGGCGCTTGCCGTTGATCAGGACCAGGGTCTGGTCCGGCGGCAGGTTGCGCAGGTTGGCCGGACGGATGAAGGCGGTGCCGTCGGCGATCGGGAAGCGCTGGGTGTTGAACGACGGCGCGATGACCGAGAGCTGGTCGGTGAAGTCAGCCGAGGCCTGGCGTTCGAGGTTGGCCGGGCGGAACACGTCGATCGGCGAGAGCGACTGGGTTGGCGAGCGTCCGGGGACGCGGGTACCGGTGACCACGAGCTGGTCGAGTTCGACCGGCTTCTTGGCGGCAGGCTCGGCCGGCTGGGTGGTGGTTTCGGGCTGCGGTGCCTGATCCTGGGCGAATGCGGGCATTGCGAAGCCGGCGGACAGCGTGGCGATGACGGCCAGCGCCAGGCGATTGCGGTGGAAATGCGGCATGGCGGGAATTCCTTTCTTGTAGTGGAGAGGGCGCCCCTGAAAGCCCCGCCGCGAGCTTCATTAATTTTTAACCTTTGCGCAAGCGGCTCCCGGACTTTGCCGAAGGTGTTATTTGCTGCCGGGATCGGCGCGCGGCCGCGGGATCCCCGCATCGGCGGGACCGATGCGGAAGCGCGTGACGGTCATCGCGGCGGGCGCGTCGCTGCGGCACCGCAGCACGCCAAAGTTTCAGCGCAGGCGCGCGTCCAACCGTTGCAGCCAGCGCGCGGCCGGGGTCAGCGCCAGCAGCAGGCCCAGCGCCACCCCGGTGGTATTGGCCAGCGCGTCGGCCGGGTCGGCCATGCGCGTGCGGGTCAGCAGCGCCTGCGCGAATTCCAGCGCCACGCCCATCGCCACCAGGCCCAGCCCGGCCCGCAGCTGCGCGCGCCAGCCGGCGAACAGCAGCACCGCGCCGAAGGCCAGCAGGCCGTAGCTCGACAGGTGCTCGAGCTTGTCGAAGTGGTGCGGCACCTTCACCGCCGGCGGCGGCGTCAGCGACAGCACGATCACCGCGACGATCGCCGCCAGCCACAGCCCCAGCCACAGCCGCGGCCGGCCGAATGCCCGCAGCGCGCCACTCACAGGCGGAAGCTCAGGTCGCCGGCCATGAAGGCGACGCCGAATTCGACGTCCTTGGCGAAGCCCATCGCCTGGAAACGCTCGCCCATCTCGCTGGGCAGGGTGAGCTTCTTCACTTCGTTGCGGCGACGCTGCTGCTCGGCCGGATCGTGCATGCGCTCGATGCGCTCGAGCACGCCGGCCATGCCGTTGCCGAGCAGGAAGCTGGCCTGCGAGCAGTAACCGGCGAAGTCGAAGCCCGCGGCGACGCCCGCTTCCGCCAGCGCGGTGAAGTCCACCGATGCGGTGAGGTCCTGCAGGCCCGGCCACAGCAGCGGCTCGCCGTGCGTGCGGTGGCGGTAGTACGCGCGCAGGGTGCCGTCGTCGCGTTCGGGCTGGTAGTACTCGGCGCGCGGATGGCCGTAGTCGACGAACAGCATGGCGCCGCGCCGCATCCCGCCCGACACCGCCTGGATCCAGTACGGCAGCTGTGGCAGCACCTCGGAGCGGTAGCCCTCGGCGAAGGCATGGCCGAGGCTGCGTTCGAGGTGGCGCACCGCATTGCCGAGGAAAGCGTCGGCCGGGCGCAGCGTGCGCGCGAAGCCGTCGCCTTCGATCGCCACGTGTTCCTCGTAGACCTCGCCATCGCGGATCGCGAAGCGCGGCGTGGGTAGTGCATCAATGACCTCGTTGGCGAACAGCACGCCGTCCCATGCGTCCGGCAACGGACCGTTCAACCACTCCACCAGCTCGAACAGGGTCGGCGGCAGCTGCCGCTGCAGGCGCTCGCGCTGGCGTTCGCGCAGGTCGGCGCTGGGTTCGAGGATCAGGTAGCGATCGGGCAAGGCATCCAGTTCGAGCAGGCGCTTGAGCGCGACCTCGGCGAACGCGCCGCTGCCGCCGCCCAGTTCGAAGAACAGCGCGCCCGCGCCCAGTTGCTGCAGCACCGGCGCAACGCCCTCGGCCACGCACGCGGCGAAGATCGGGCCGAGCTCGGGCGCGGTGACGAAATCGCCGCCCTCGCCGAACTTGCGCGCGCCGGCGCTGTAGTAGCCCAGCCCCGGCGCGTACAGCGCCAGCTCCATGAAACGCGAGAACGGGATCGCGCCGTCGTTGGCGGCGATCTCGTGGCGGATGAGGGTCGACAGCCGCCCGCTATGGGCGAGCGCATCGGCATCGGGCGTGGGGAGCGAAGTCATGGAGTCATCGGCCGGCGGTCCTGCGGCATTATCGCCGCTGCCGCGTGCACAATGCCGCGACCCGCAGGAAGCCATGGCATGACCCACGCCCGTCCCGTCGCCCTGGTCACCGGCAGCGCCCGCCGCCTCGGTGCGGCGATCGCGCGCACGCTGCACGCGGCCGGCTACGACCTCGCCCTGCATTGCCGGCACTCGCGCGGCGAGATGGACGCGCTGGCCGCCGAACTCGAACGCGCGCGCGCGGGCAGCACTTTCGTGCAGCAGGCCGAACTCGCCGACTTCGATCGCTTGCCCGAGCTGGTCGCGCACGCGGTCGGCCGCTTCGGCCGGCTCGATGCGCTGGTCAACAACGCGTCCTCGTTCGTGCCGACGCCGATCGGCACGGTCACGCCGATGCAGTGGGACGCGCTGTTCGCCAGCAATGCGCGCGCGCCGTTCTTCCTCGCCCAGGCGGCGGCGCCGCACCTGGCCGCGACGCGCGGCGCGATCGTCAACCTCGGCGACATCTACGGCGAGCGCCCGTTGCGCGAGCACACGGTGTACTGCATGGCCAAGGCGGCGCTGCTGATGCTGACGAAGTCGCTCGCGCTCGAACTCGGGCCGGCGGTGCGGGTCAACGCGGTGTCGCCGGGCGCGATCCTGTGGCCGGACGGCGGCGGCGATGAAGGCAAGCAACAGCGCATGCTCGCGCGGACCCCGCTGGGCCGCACCGGCACGCCGGAAGAGGTCGCCGAAGCCGTGCGCTGGCTGCTGCAGGACGCGCGCTACAGCACCGGGCAGGTGCTGCACCTGGACGGCGGGCGCCTGCTGGACGCCTGAGCCGCGGCCGGACCGGAGCTGCGATCCGGCCGCTCGCTCGCTTTACTTGGGCAGGAACGCCTGCTCCAGCTGCAGGCCGCGGAATGCCGGCGGTGCCTCGCCCTGGGTCGCATAGCGGTACAGCGCGGCCGAATAGATTCCGCTCAGCGCGGCCTGGTACACGCCCAGCAACAGCAGCGCGACCACGAAGACGATGCCGACCGCGATGGCCAGCGCCAACGACACCTGCGCCGCCGCGTACGCGAGCAGCACGCCGACCAGGATCACGCCGAAGCCGAGGAAGCCGAAGAACACGCCGATGCCGACGTTGCCGATCGCGTTCTCACCCCACGTGCGCTTGAGCAGGCTGGCGCTCTGCTTGAGTGCGTCGACCGGGCCGACGTTCTGGCTGACCAGCACCGGCACGACCAGGAACGTCGCCAGCGTCCACGCCGCGCCCAGGCCGCTGCCGAGCAGGCGCAGCAACAGGTTGTCGTCGTCCTTCATGCGCTTGAGCACCAGGCCCACCGTCGCCGCGATCGCCGCGTAGCCCAGGATCGCCGGCAGCCGCGCCCTGGCGGCGTTGAAGCCGTCGGCCAGGCTCGGATCGCCGCCGTCGAGGCGGATCATCGCCGCGCCGACCAGCGCGCAGTTGCAGAACAGGATCACCGCGTACTGGCAGAAATAGAACGCGAACACGAGCACGGCGCCGAACAGGTTGAAGCCGTCGTCGAACACGCGCAACGCCCACAGCGGCAGCACGAACGTCGCCATCACCACCAGCGTCAGCAGGCCCGAAATGATCGGGAACAGCATCAGTTCCTTGTCGGAGCGCAGCACCGCCGCGCTCGCCCTGGCCAGTTCCCAGCTGCGCGAAAACCTGTCGAACATCGTTCCATCCCCGTGGCTGCCGCATTCGGCAAGGCCGCATCCTCGGACGCCAACGTGACTCGCGCAAGTCGACCGGCCGGCCCGCGATAGCAAAGCGATAAACACGTCCGCGCCGCCCCGCGACTGACACCCTCCAGCGCCGACCGTTCAACCCATCGGCGTACAGCCGCCGCCGCTGCCCTTGGGACGACGACGTCTATGCAATCAGAGCTCGACCCGCGGCATCGGCGCGTGCCGTTCCGGGTGCGCATCCCACAGCTGCGCCAGCGTGCGCGCGGTGCCGGGAACGACCGTCGTCGGCGCAATCTCGGCCAGCGGCCGCAACACGAAGGCGTGCTTCAGCTCGTCGCGCGGAACCTGCAGGTGGCCATCGCCCTGCAGCACCAAGTCGTCGAACAGCACGATGTCGAGGTCGAGCGTGCGGTCGCCGAAACGCGGGCCACTGCGGTCGCGGCCGTGCGCGTCTTCCAGTGCATGCAGCCAGGCATTGAGCGCGAATGGATCCAGCGCCGTGTCGATGATCGCGGCCGCATTGAGGAAGTCGCCGCCGTCGAAGCCGACCGCGCGGGTGCGGTACACGTCCGACAACACGACCGCGCCGAACTGCCGGCGCAATGCCGCGATGGCCTCGCGCAGGTGGCGCTCCGGTTCGCGGTTGCTGCCCAGGCTCAGGTAGGCCTTGCTCATCGCGCGATCAGGATCGGCTGCGCTCGATGATGACCCCCACCGCGCGCGCGCCGCGCACCGCGCCGGGTTTGCTCAGCTTCAGGCGCACGTGCTGCACGCCGAATTCGTCGAGGATGATCGCCGCCACGCGTTCGGCCAGGGTTTCCACCAGGCCGAAGTCCGACTGCGAGACGTACTCGACCAGGCGCTTGCTCACCGCCTTGTAGTTGAGCGTGTCCTCGATCGCATCGCTGGCCGCGGGGATGCGGTTGTCGAAACTCATCTCGACGTCGAACAGCAGCGGCTGGCGGATCCGGCGCTCCCAGTCGTAGATGCCGATCAGCGCCTCGATCTCGAGGGCCTCGATGAAGACCTTGTCCATGCGGCTCGTTTCGGAACGGCGGTTTGGGGCGCAAACGCTACGCGACTTCCGGCAGCGTCGCCATGTCCCAGCGCGGCGTCACCCGCACCGCGGCGTCGCCGTGCTGGCCGGCCTGCAGGCGCAAGGCGCCGGCGAACGCGATCATCGCGCCGTTGTCGGTGCAGAACATCGGACGCGGGAAGCTGACGCGGCCGCCGCGCTTCTCGGCCAGCGCCTGCAACTTCGCGCGCAGGCGCTGGTTGGCGCCGACCCCGCCGGCGATCACGATGGTGTCGAACCCGGTCGCATCCAGCGCGCGCTCGCACTTGATCGCCAGGGTATCGACCACGGCGTCCTCGAAGGCACGCGCGATGTCGGCGCGGGTCTGCGCCGCCTGGTCGCTGTCGCGCCAGGCCAGCAGCACCTGGGTCTTGAGGCCGCTGAAGCTGAAGTCGAGGCCCGGGCGGTCGGTCATTGGCCGGGCGAACTTGAACCGGCCCGTCCGCCCCTGCTCGGCCAGGGCGGCCAGCTGCGGACCGCCGGGGTACGGCAGGCCCATCAGCTTGGCGGTCTTGTCGAAGGCCTCGCCGGCGGCGTCGTCCAGGGTCTCGCCCAGCAGGCGGTAGCGGCCGATCGCGTCCACGGCGACCAGCTGGGTATGCCCGCCCGAGACCAGCAGGGCGACGAAGGGCGGCCGGGTGCTGGCGTCCTCCATCAGCGGGGCGAGCAGGTGGCCTTCCATGTGGTGCACGCCGATCGCCGGCACATCCAGCGCCCAGGCCAGCGACCGCGCCACCCCGGCGCCGACCAGCAGCGCCCCGACCAGGCCGGGACCGGCTGTGTAGGCCACGCCATCGATATCGGCAACGGAAAGCCCGCTCTCGGCCAGGGTCTGGCGGACCAGCGGCAGCAGCTTGCGCACGTGGTCGCGGCTGGCCAGTTCCGGAACCACCCCGCCGTATTCGGCATGCAGGGCGATCTGGCTGTAGACCGCGTGCGCGCGCAGGCCGGCCGTGCCGGGGCCCGCGCCGGTGCTGTACACGGCGACGCCGGTTTCATCGCAGCTGGTTTCGATGCCGAGGACGTTCATGGGGCCGAATATGGGGACTTGCGGGGAGTTTGCAGCACCGCGGGCCGCGGGCGCGCCGCGGAGGTTGCACGTGGCGGGACTGCGCCGCTATCATACGCGGCTCTCCCGGTCCGCCCGGGCTGTCCCACCAACGAGATTACGTATGCCCAGCGTCAAAGTCCGCGAAAACGAGCCCTTCGAGTTTGCGCTCCGCCGCTTCAAGCGCACCTGCGAAAAGGCCGGCGTCCTGGCCGAGACCCGCAAGCGCGAGTTCTACGAGAAGCCGACGCAGGAACGCAAGCGTAAGGCTGCCGCCGCGGTGAAGCGCCAGGCGCGCCGTTCCTCGCGCGACGTCACCAAGCGTCAGCGCCTGTACTGATTGCCCGCCGGGCCGGGCCTGCACAGGTCCTGTCCGCCGCAGTCAAGGCAGAAGCCGGCCGCGCTCAGCGCTGCCGGCTTTTTGCATTTCTGGTCTCCGGGCATTCGCGCCCGGGACCGGCGCGAAACCGGGTCGCCCGCCCCGTCCGTCTTCCATCTCCAGGAGATTTCCATGTCCCTCAAGCAACGCCTCACCGACGACATGAAGGCCGCCATGAAGGGCGGCGACAAGGACACCCTCGGCGTGATCCGCCTGATCAACGCCGCGATCAAGCAGCGCGAAGTCGATGAGCGCATCGAGCTGGACGACGCCGGCGTGATCGCCGTGCTGGAGAAGGCGGTCAAGCAGCGCAAGGATTCGATCAGCCAGTACGAGGCCGCCAGCCGCGCCGACCTGGCCGCGGTCGAGCGCGCCGAGATGGTGGTGATCGAGCGCTACCTGCCCGAGAAAATGGGCGAGGCCGAGATCGTGGCGGCCATCGATGCCGCGATCGCCGAGACCGGCGCGACCGGTCCCGCCGACATGGGCAAGCTGATGGGCGTGCTCAAGCCGAAGCTCGCCGGGCAGGCCGACATGGGCCAGGTGTCGGCGCTGGTGAAGAAGCGCTTCGCCGGCTGACCCGGGACGCCGGGCGATGTTCGGCCGCTGGTTCCGTCGCGCCGTGCCGGTCGAGGACCGGGTGTGGATCGACGCCGCCGCGTGCGCGCGCGGCGTACGCGCGCAGGTCGAGCAGGCCCTGCGCCAGCGCGGCAGCGTCCTGCTGCTGGCGCGTTCCTACACCGACCGCGAGGACCTGGCGCGCGAACTCGCCGCCCACGCGCCGCGCGTGGGCAGCGATCGCTTCGCGGCGGACGACCTGCGGACCCACCTGCGCACGCCGGGCACCCTCGGCGTGGCCTGCGTCGACGACCTGCGGCCCACCGCCGCGGGCGCTTCCCGTCCGGAATCGTTCGAGGTGCATGTCCGCGGTCGCGATCCGCGCCGCGCAGCCGACCGCGCCCTGGTCGAGCTGCTCGCCGCGTGGGCACCCGCGCGGATCGTGTTCCATCATTCGCTGGACGACGCCCTGCTCCGCGCGCATGCCGCTTCGCTGCAGCCACTGCTGCACAAGCTCGGCATGCGCGCCGACGAACCCATCGTCAGCCCGCTCCTCACCCGCGCGATCGAGCGCGCGCAACGACCGTGACCATGACCGCGACCGCAAACGCCCCGATCGCCACCAACCGCCCCGGCGTCACCCTGCGCGCGGCCACGCGCGAAGACGTGCCGCTGATCCTCGCCCTCATCCGCGAACTGGCCGAGTACGAGCGCGAACCCGACGCGGTGCAGGCCGACGCGGCGACCCTGGCCGCCAACCTGTTCGGCGAGCGCCCCGGCGCGGAAGTGGTGATCGCCGAAGCCGACGGCCGACCCGCCGGGTTCGCCCTGTTCTTCCACAACTTCTCGACCTGGCTCGGCCGCCGCGGGCTGTACCTGGAAGACCTGTTCGTGCGCCCCGAATTCCGCGGCCGCGGCGTCGGCCAGGTGCTGATGGCCTACCTCGCCACGCTCGCCGTCGAACGCGGCTGCGGCCGCTTCGAATGGTCGGTGCTGGACTGGAATACGCCGGCGATCGACTTCTATCGCCGCATCGGCGCGGTCGCCATGGAGGAGTGGACCGTGCAGCGCATCGCCGGCGACGCGCTGCAGGCGCTCGCGGCAAGCTTCGCCGTGCCGCGCCGGTGAGCGCGTTCGCGTAGCATCGTCCTGCCATGGCACGCATCCCCGACGGCTTCATCGACGATCGCGCCGCCGTAACACGCGGCGGCGTCATTTCCTGCCGCGCCGCCGCGCGCCGGTGGAAC
>NZ_JCANTQ010000014.1:0-266497 GCF_059568595.1 Lysobacter oryzae DSM 21044
TCCGGAGCTGAAGGCCGAAGTGGCCGGTCACACCGACCAGTGCGGCAGCGACGCGTACAACCAGGCCCTGTCGGAGCGTCGTTCGCGCGCCGTGTACGACTACCTGACCAGCAACGGCATCGACGCCGCGCGCCTGACCGGTCCGAACGGCTACGGCGAGAGCCGTCCGCTGGAAGACCTGGGCCAGACCCTGCCGGGCTGCAAGAGCGAGCGTAACCGCCGCACCGAGCTGAACGTCCAGAACTGATCGGACGCCAGCTGCCTCATCGAAGCCCGGCCTCGTGCCGGGCTTCGTCTTTTTGGCATTCGGCTAGGACGCCATCCGCAGGTACCGCTCGTTCCTCGCGGGGCGTGCATGCGGTCCGCGCTACACTCCGCCGCCACGAGGCTCGAGGAGAACAGGAATGCAGCGCATGGCAACCGGTTTGGTCCTGTTCTGCCTCGCGTGCGCCGCCCATGCGCAGGCCGGAAATCCATGTGCCGCCGCGGCGGCCCCGGGACTTCCGGTGCAACCCACGCTGATTGCACCCTTCGCCCCGGAACTGGCAGCGCCCACCCACCAACTGGGTGCGCCCAATGGCGTGCTGGCCCAGGCGGTCGATGAAACCCTCGCCGTCGACAACGTGCTGATGCGCCAGCGCCTGCGGGATTGCCTCGCCGTGGCGAAGGCGGCGCCGGCCTTGGCGCCGTCGCTGCCATCGTCGTCGAATCCCGCGGCCTACCAGCCCAGGACGCAATACGACAACACGCCCTGGCGTTTCGACATGAGCCAGAACGGCAAGCGCATGACTGCGGAAGAATTCGACGCCTGGATGAAGGCGCGCGGCGTACGTGTCGCCAAGGGCACGCAGTCTACGACCCCGGCTCAGGCTCCGGCGCCGGCCGAGGCGCCCAAGCAGGCCGAAAAGAAGAAGTAAGCGGAAAGCTGCGCATGAAGCAGGGCGCGCTGCGCCACGGTCTGGCTCGCGTGTTGTCCAAGCGCGGCATGTGCTCGCGCACCGAGGCCGCGCGCTGGATCGCGGCCGGCCGCGTGAGCGTCGACGGCCGCGTGATCCTGGATCCGGAGTTTCCGATCACCGCCGATGGCCGCCAGCGCATCGTGGTGGATGGGCATGGAGTGGAGTCCGCACGGCGCCTTTACGTGATGCTCAACAAGCCACGGGGACTGGTCACGACGGCGCGCGACGAGCGCGGCCGCGATACGGTCTATCGCTGCTTCGACGGCGCGCAGTTGGAGGGCGGCCCGCTCCCGTGGCTCGCGCCGGTCGGCCGTCTCGACCGGGCCAGCGAAGGCCTGCTGTTGTTCAGCAACGATCCCGAATGGGCTGCCCGCATCACCGACCCGCGGACTGGTCCCGACAAGACCTACCACGTCCAGGTCGATCTGATCCCCGACGCGGAGTTGTTGGCGGCGCTGGAGCACGGAACGCTCGACGAAGGCGAATCGCTGCGGGCCAAATCCGCCCGCCTCCTGCGGACGGGCGGGCGCAACGCATGGCTCGAGATCGTGCTCGACGAGGGTCGCAACCGGCAGATCCGCCGGCTGCTGCAATGCTTCGACATCAACGTGCTGCGGTTGGTGCGGGTGGCGGTGGGACCGGTCGCCTTGGGAGACCTGCCCAAGGGGCAGTGGCGGCTGCTGAGCGCGGGGGAAGTCGCCAGCTTGTCCTGAAGCGTTAAGCCGACCTCGAAGTCGGCCAACTGTGCGCCATGCCACGCAATCGCCAGCACGGCGAGCGATGGTCCATGGGCCTTTGCGGAAATGTGCCTGTTCGCACCCTTTTTGCGCCGGCCCCGTGGTTTCTTACGCACACACCCGGTGGACGGGGGATTTAGGGGAACACCTCATGCGCAAGATCCTGGTGGCACTGCCGTGCCTGCTTTTCAGCGGAGCCCTCCTGGCGAAGGAAGCACCCGCGCTCGATTCGCGCCATGGCGCCGATACGCTGCTGATGGCGACCGCGCTGGACGCCAGCCACGCCAAGGCCGAGGCCGCCATCCGCATGGACGGCACGCTGGAAGCGGCGAACACCAAGAAGAAGACGGCGAAGGCTGCCCCGAAGGCCGCCCCTGCCGCGCCCACGCTGGCGCCGGACAGCAAGCGCTTCAACATGACGCAGGACGGCAAGAAGATGACTGCCGACGATTTCGATGCGTGGATGAAGAAGAACGGCTACCGCGTCGCGACCGGTGCTCCGGCCAAGCCGAAGGAAGAAGAGCCGAAGAAGGGCTCGAAGTAAGCCGCTCCAAAGCAGAACGCCTCGCGCCGGCCCGGGCCCGCGCGAGGCGTTTTCGTTTGCGTGGCAATGGCAGGTAAGCGTCGAAGCGAGCGTCGCCGGGGCGGCCGGCCACGGCTCTCGGTGGCTCAGCCCTTGATCACGCCCAGTTCGCGGCCGATCTTGATGAAGGCTGCGATGGCGCGATCCAGGTGTTCGCGGGTGTGCGCCGCCGACATCTGCGTGCGGATGCGCGCTTGGCCTTGCGGCACCACCGGGAAGAAGAAGCCGATCGCGTAGATCCCTTCCTCCAGCAGTCGCGCCGCGAACTTCTGCGCCAGCGGCGCGTCGTAGAGCATCACTGGCGAGATCGGATGCACGCCCGGCTTCACGTCGAAGCCGGCGGCGGTCATCTGCTCGCGGAAGTAGGCGGTGTTGGCCGCCAGCTGCTCGCGCAACTCGCCGGCCGCGGACAGCATCTCGAACGCCTTGATCCCCGCGGCCACCACGTGCGGCGGCAGCGAGTTGGAGAACAGGTACGGCCGCGAACGCTGGCGCAGCAGTTCGATCACCTCGCGCTTCGCCGTGGTGAAACCGCCGAGCGCGCCGCCCATCGCCTTGCCCAGGGTGCCGGTGAAGATGTCGATCCTGTCCATCACGCCCTTGACCTCGGCCGAGCCGCGGCCGGTCGCGCCGAGGAAGCCGGTCGCGTGGCATTCGTCGATGTGCACAAGCGCGCCGTACTTCTTCGCCAGCGCGGTGATCTCGTCGAGCGGAGCGATGAAGCCGTCCATCGAGAACACGCCGTCGGACGTGATCATGATCGTGCGCGCGCCATCGGCCTTGGCCTGCTGCAGCTGCTTCTCCAGGTCCGCCATGTCGCAGTTGGCGTAGCGGTAACGCTTGGCCTTGCACAGGCGCACGCCGTCGATGATCGAGGCGTGGTTGAGCGCGTCGGAGATGATCGCGTCCTTCTCGTCCAGCAGCGGCTCGAACAGGCCGCCGTTGGCGTCGAAGCAGGCGGCGTAGAGGATGGTGTCCTCGGTGCCGAAGAAGTCCGCGATGGTCTGCTCCAGCTGCTTGTGCAGGTCCTGCGTGCCGCAGATGAAGCGCACCGAAGCCATGCCGAAGCCGTGGGTGTCGAGCGCGTCCTTGGCCGCCGCGATCACGTCGGGATGGTCGGCGAGGCCCAGGTAGTTGTTGGCGCAGAAATTCAGCACCGTGCGGCCGTCGGCGAGGGTGATCTCGGCGGACTGCGGCGAGGTGATGATGCGCTCGGACTTGAACAGGCCGGCGGCGCGGATTTCCTTGAGGGTTTCGGCGTAGCGTTGGGTCAGCGACATGGGATCGTCCTTTAGTTCCAGCTCAGCACGACCTTGCCGGCCTTGCCCGCTTCCATCAGTTCGAAGCCCTGCTGGAATTCATCGATCGACAGCTGGTGCGTGAGCACCTTGCCGAGCGGGAAGCCGCCCTGCACCAGCTGCGTCATCTTGTACCAGGTCTCGTACATGCGGCGGCCGTAGATGCCTTGGATGGTCAGGCCCTTGAAGATGACCTTGTCCCAGTCGGCGCCGGCGCCATTGGGCATGATGCCGAGCATCGCGATCTTGCCGCCGTGGTACATGCAGTCGAGCATGTCGTTGAACGCGCGCGGGTTGCCGCTCATTTCCAGGCCCACGTCGAAGCCCTCCATGTGCAGGTCCTTCATCACGTCCTTCAGCGACGTGTTGGTGACGTTGACCACGCGCGTCGCGCCCATGTCGGCGGCGAGCTTGAGGCGGTAGTCGTTGACGTCGGTGACCACCACGTTGCGCGCGCCGATGTGCTTGCAGATGCCCGCGGCGATGATGCCGATCGGGCCGGCGCCGGTGATCAGCACGTCCTCGCCGACCACGTCGAATTCGAGCGCGCAGTGCGCGGCATTGCCGTAGGGATCGAAGAACGCAGCCAGCTCGCTCGGGATCTGGTCCGGGATCGGCCACAGGTTCGACGCCGGCATCACGATGTATTCGGCGAAGGCGCCATTGCGGTTCACGCCGATGCCGACCGTGTTCGGGCACAGGTGCTGGCGGCCGGCGCGGCAGTTGCGGCAATGGCCGCAGACGATGTGGCCTTCGGCCGAGACGCGCTGGTTGAGCTTGTAGCCGGTCACGCCGGGGCCCATGTCGACGATGCGGCCGACGAATTCGTGGCCGATGACCAGGCCCGGCTTGATCGTGCGCTGGCTCCACTCGTCCCACAGGTAGATGTGCAGGTCGGTGCCGCAGATCGCGGTCTTCTCCAGCTTGATCAGGACCTCGTTCGGACCCGGCGTTGGGACCGGCACGTGCTCCATCCAGATGCCCTTGGTGGCTTCGCGCTTGACCAGCGCCTTCATCGTTTGCGACATGGGGATTGCCTTGCGTGGGGGCCGCGGACGAAGCGGCGAGAAGGCCGAAATTATACGCCGGGGCGGCGCCACGGCCGGCCCGGGCGCTTTGCCGCAATGCACGGTTTGCCGCGGGCCCGCGGCATCGCCTATCGTCGCCGGCTCCCGACTCCGCACCTTTCCCGCACATGCCGACCATGCGCCGCCGTTTGTTGGTCCTGTCCCTGCCGCTCCTGCTGAGCGCCACCGCGCATGCCGACGAAGGCATGTGGATGCCTTCGCAATTGCCCGACATCGCCCGGCAGATGAAGGCCGCCGGCTTCAAGGGCAATCCGCGCGACCTGGCCGAACTGGCCAAGCCGCCGATGAGCGCCATCGTGAAGGTCGGCGGCGCCAGCGGCGCATTCGTCTCGAACGAAGGCCTGGTGCTGACCAACCACCACGTCGCCTTCGGCGTGATCCAGTACAACTCCAAGCCGCGGCGCGACCTCATCAAGGACGGCTACATCGCCGCCGACCGCAACGCCGAGCTGCCTGCCAACCCCGACTATCGCGTGCTGGTCACCACCGGCTTCGACCGCGTCACCGACCGCATCCTGGCCGGTGCGAGGGGCAAGCAGGGGCGCGCCTACTACGACGCCGTCGACGATGCGACCAAGGCGGTCGTGGCCGAGTGCGAGCGTGAAGCCGGTTACCGCTGCAGCGTCGCCAACATGTATTACGGCACCGACTTCTATCTCGTGCGCCAGCTGGAACTGCGCGACGTGCGCCTGGTCTACGCGCCGCCGAACGACATCGGCAATTACGGCGGCGAAGTCGACAACTTCGTTTGGCCGCGCCATGCCGGCGATTTCACCCTGCTGCGTGCCTATGTCGGCAAGGACGGCAAGCCGGCCGATTACGCGCCCGACAACGTTCCTTTCGTGCCGCCCGCGCACCTGCAGGTGTCGACGCAGAACTTCAAGGAAGGCGACTACGCCATGCTCGCGGGATACCCCGGCGTGACCTTCCGCCATCGCATGGCCTCGGAGTTCGCCAACCAGGTCGAATGGCAACTGCCGTCGCGGGTCGCGCTGTACCAGCGCATGATCGACACCATCGAAGGCACCGCGGCGAAGGACGAAGCCGCGCGCGTCGCCTATGCCGCGCAGGTGCGCAGCCTGAAGAACAGCCTCAAGCGCGCGCAGGGCGAGCTCGACGGCCTGCGCCGCAGCGATGCGGTCAAGGTGCGGCGCGCGGACGAGCAGGCGATGTACGCCTGGCTGGACAAGCAGTCCGATGCCGCCGCCACGCGCGCCGACATCGCCGCCGCGCAGGCCGTGCTCGACCAGGGCGTGGCGATGCGCGAGCGCGACCAGCTGCTCGGCGCGATCGTCGCCCAGACCCAGCTGCTGCGTTCGGCGGTCACGCTGCAGCGCCTGGCGTACGAGCGCGGCAAGCCCGATGCCCAGCGCGAAACCGGCTACCAGCAACGCGATGAAGTGCCGATCAGTGGCCAGTTGAAGCAGGTGCAGCGCCGGTACGCGCCCGGCGTCGAGAAGGCGCTGCTTGCCGACCTGGTCGGCCAGTACCAGGCGTTGCCCGCGGCCCAGCACCTGCCCGAGTTCGATGCCGTGTTCGGATCGACCACGGCGCAGCTGGGGGCGAAGCTGGATGCGTTGTACGCGGGAACGAAGCTCGGTGCGGAGGACGAGCGCCTTGGTGCGATGCAGGCCGACCGCGCCAAGCTGGCGGCGTCGAGCGACACGCTGCTCCAGGCCGCCGCGACGCTGCTGCCGGCGATCCTGCGCCTGGAGGACGAGAGCAAGGCCAGCAATGGCGAACTGCTGCGCCTGCGGCCGGCCTACATGCGCGCGCTGATCGGCTTCCGCAAGTCGCAGGGCCGCGCGGTGTATCCGGACGCCAACTCGACCCTGCGCGTGAGCTACGGCCGCGTCAGCGCCATGGACCCGCGCGACGGCGTGCGCTACCGCCCGCTGACCACGGTGCAGGGCATCCTCGAGAAGCACACCAGCGGGGAACCGTTCAACGTGCCGCAGCCGCTGCGCGCGGCGATCGCCAGGGGCGACTTCGGCAGCACGGCGGAGCCGAGCCTGAAGACGCAGACGGTCGACTTCCTCACCAACCTCGACACCACCGGCGGCAACTCCGGATCGGCGGTGATGGATGCGCGCGGACGCCTGATCGGGCTGAACTTCGACAGCAACTGGGAGGCGGTGAGCGCGAGCTGGATGTTCGATCCGCGCTACAAGCGCGCCATCCACGTCGACCTGCGCTATCTGCGCTGGCTGCTGGCGAAGGTGTATCCGGCACCGCACCTTTTGCGGGAAATGAACCTGCCGGCGGAGTAAGCGGGCAGGACTGGTAGCACGCAAGGGCCGGCATTGCCGGCCCGTTTTCGTTCGCCAGGAATGTGGCTCAATCGATGGCGTAGTCGAAGGTGTAGAAGTGCGCGCCGTCCTCGGCGATGTCGATCTGCATGCGGCCGTGCAGGCCGGCGAGTTCGCCGGTGCCCGAGTCCGGAACGACCTTCAGCGTCAGCGACGCCTGCCCGCGGTTCATCGTGCCGCTGTGCTGCAGCATGAAGCGGCCGTGGCGCCCCTGCAGCGAACCGACCACGTGTTCGACCGCGACGTAGCCCGCCGATCCGGTGGCGGGGTTGCCGGCGCTGAGCATCTCCACGACGCTGGTCGCCTCCAGCCCGCCGTGGAAGCGCTTCTCGAAGCGCATGCGCCCGAAGCTGGCGTCGCCGCCGGCATCGACGGCCTCCATGGCCGTGCGCTTCACGTCGAAGGGGCCCTTGACCTGCTGGTTCATGGTTCGCGTCCTGGGTGCGGGAAGAGGCCGCATCGTACGCGCCCGCTGAATGCGTTTTCATGGCACGTTTCATCAGCAACTGTTGCGAATCCGCGTGCCGCGTCTGCTAGGCTGTGCCCGTCGCGGATTCCCATGCCAGCCGGCCCCGTCTCCCGACCCGTGAGTGTCAATGCGTCCACGCCCCGTGCGACGCGTGCGTCCCGCAACAGCTGCATCCGTTGCCCGGCGCCACTGGTTTCACGCTGTGCCGGCTCGCAGGCTTTCCGCGCTCCCCTCACTTAGGAGCTTGCGATGAAAGTACTGGCCTGCGATGGCATCCACGAAGACGGCCTGGCCCTGTTCCGCGAAGCGGGATGGGACGTCCTCGTCGCCGCCGATCCGATCAAAAACCCCCAGGTCCTCGCCCTGGCGCTCGCCGACGTCGACGCCGTGCTGGTGCGCTCGGCCACCAAGGTGCCGGCCGAGGCGCTCGCCAACGTGCCCCACCTCAAGGTGATCGGCCGTGCCGGCGCCGGCGTCGACACCATCGACGTCGAAGCCGCCACTGCCAAGGGCATCGCGGTGATGAACGCACCCGACGGCAACACGCTGGCGGCCGCCGAGCACGCGATCTCGCTGCTGTTCGCGCTGGCGCGGCACATCCCGCGCGCCGATGCGGGCATGAAGGCCGGCGAATGGCCCAAGGCGGGCCTGACCGGCTTCGAACTGGAAGGCAAGAAGCTCGGCGTCATCGGCCTGGGCCGCATCGGCGGCACCGTCGCGCGCAAGGCGCAGGGCATCGGCATGGAAGTCGCCGCGCACGATCCGTTCCTGCCCGCCTCCGCGGCGGGCAAGGGCAGCGTGCCGCTGAAGTCGCTGGACGAACTGCTGGCCTGGGCCGACATCGTCACCCTGCACATCCCGCGCACCAAGGAAACCACCAACCTGCTCTCGGAAGAGCGCATGCGCGCGATGAAGAAGGGCGCCTACATCATCAACGCCGCACGCGGCGGCCTGGTCGACGAGGCCGCGCTGCTGCGCCTGCTCGACGAGGGCCATCTCGGCGGCGCCGCGCTCGACACCTTCGCGACGGAACCGCTGCAGAGCGACTCGCCGCTGCGCAGGCATCCCAAGCTGATCCTCACCCCGCACCTGGGCGCATCGACCAGCGAGGCGCAGCAGGCGGTGAGCACGATCCTCGCCCGCCAAATCATCGACTTCGTCGCTACCGGCGCGGTCGCCGGCTGCGTCAACCTGCCGCCGCTCACTGCCGAGGCCGCGCGCGAGGTCGGTCCGTGGATGCCGCTGATGACCGCGCTGGGCAAGCTCGCCGCGCGCCTGGTCGACGCGCCCACCCGGCTCACCATCACTTACGCCGGTCGCACCGAGGCGCTCGACACCCGGCCGCTCACGCGCCTGCTCGTTGCCGCGCTGCTCGGCACGCATTCGGGCCGCGTCACTCCCGTGAATGCCTTGCAGGAAGCCGCCGGCCGCGGCCTGGTCGTGGCCGAAACCGTGGGCGGCGACGGCGACGGCTTCGACCGGTTGCTGCGCATCCGCGTCGAAGGCGGCAACAAGCCGCGCGAGATCGAGGCGACGCTGCATCGCGGTCCGCGCGTGGTGCGCCTGGACGGGGTCGAGATCGAGTTCGATCCGCAGGCCAGCGTGCTGCTGATGCGCAACGAGGACCGCCCCGGCATGATCGGCACGGTCGGCTCGCTGCTGGGCGCGGCGGGCATCAACATCGTCAACTTCGCCCTCGGCGCCGCCGGCGACGGCCAGGCGCGTGCGGCGATCACCGTCGACCAGCCGTTGAGCGAGCCGCAGTTGGACAAGCTGCGCGCCACCCCCGGCGTGCTCGCGCTGCAGCAGGTGTAAGCATGAAGATCCTGCTCGCTCGCCACGGCGAAACGCCGTGGAACGCCGAAGGCCGCTACCAGGGCCAGGAAGACATCCCGTTGTCGCCCATCGGCGAGGTGCAGGCGCGCGCGCTGGGCGAGCGCCTGGCCGACGTGCGCATCGACCGCGCCGTCGCCTCGCCGCTGGTGCGCGCGGCACGCACCGCGCAACTCGCCCTGGGCGAAGAACGCGCGGCGATGCTCACGCTCGATGAGGGCCTCAAGGAAATCGCCCACGGCACCTGGGAAGGGCTGCTCGCCGAAGAAATCCGCGAACGCGATCCCGACCGCATGCATGCCTGGCGCCACCAACCGCACGAAGTGCTGATGCCCGAAGGCGAATCGCTGCAGCACGTGCTCGATCGCGCCTGGCCGGCGTTCGCGCATGCCTGTGCGGGCATGGGCGCGCACGAGACCCTGCTGGTGGTCGCGCACGATGCGGTCAACCGCGTGCTGCTGTGCCGGATCCTGGGCATGCCGCTGGCGAAGCTGTGGTCGTTCCGGCAGGCGCCGACCACGCTGAACCTGCTCGAGGGGCCGGACGTGGACCATCTCGACGTGGTCCGGCTCAACGACTGCAGCCACCACACCGCGCTGTTCGGGGAGGCGGTGCACCGCGCGTTGTGAGGACGTAGGGCGGGCCTGGCCCGCCGTGCGGACGCGTCGCAGATCGAAGGCGGGCCAAGGCCCGCCCTACAATGTGCACATGCCGCAAACACTCGCCGAATGGCTCGCATACATCGAGCGCCAGCACCCCAGGACCATCGACATGGGCCTGGAGCGGGTGCGTGAGGTGGCCACGCGCCTGCGACTTAAGAAGCCGGCGAAGAAGGTCATCACCGTGGGCGGTACCAACGGCAAGGGCTCGACGGTTGCCTTCATCGAGGCGATTGCCCGTGCAGCGGGCCGCAGAGTCGGCGCGTACACGTCCCCGCACCTGCTCGCGTACAACGAGCGCGTGCGCACCGATGGCGAGGACGCCGGCGACGACGCCCTGGTCGCGGCCTTCGAGGCGATCGAGGCCGCGCGCGGCGACACGCCGCTGACCTATTTCGAATACGGCACGCTGGCGGCGTTGTGGCTGTTCGAACGCAGCCGGCTCGACCTGGCCATCCTCGAGGTCGGGCTCGGCGGCCGGCTCGACGCGACCAACCTGGTGGATGCCGACGTGGCGGTGATCACCACGGTCGACCTGGACCACCAGGATTACCTCGGTGACGACCGCGAGGCGATCGGCTTCGAGAAGGCCGGCATCGCCCGCGCCTGGAAGCCGCTGGTGCTGGGCGAAGACGACCCGCCGGCGTCGGTGCTGCGCCATGCGTACGCGATCGGCGCGTCGGCGATCCGCGCGGGCTGCGATTTCTTCTTCGAGACCGCCGACGGTCGCGGCAACCGCTTCATTCCCACCGATGCGACGCCACCGGCGGCCGGGCACTGGACATGGCGCGAGACCCGGCATGCGCTCGCCGACCTGCCGCTGCCGCGACTGGCGGCGCCGGCGCAGTTGCGCAACGCCGCCGCCGCGATCGCCGCATTGCGAGCCCTCGGCGGCTCGCTGCCGGCCGCGGCGATCGCCAGCGGCGTCGCCCGGGCCGAGGTGCGCGGACGTCTGCAGCGATTCGTATTCGATGGGGTGGAGGTCGTCGTCGACGTCGCCCACAACCCGCAGGCGGCGCGCGAGTTGGCCGCGTGGCTGGATACGGCGCCGGTAGCGGGCCGCACGCTGGCGGTATTCGCCGCGCTGGGCGACAAGGACGTGCGCGGCGTCGCCGACGCGCTCGCCGGCCGCATCGACGGCTGGCACCTGGCGGGGCTGGACGCGCACGGGCCACGCGGCACCGACGTGGCGGGCTTCGCGCACCGGCTCGAGGGCACTGCGGCCGAGGCCGGCGCGCGCCATGCGAACGTGGCCGCGGCGTTGCGCGGGGCGCTCGCGGCGGCCGCGGGCGGCGACCGGATCCTGGTATTCGGCTCCTTCCACACGGTGGCGGATGCATTGAAGGAGTTGCAGGCGCGCGCCTGATCGCGTGGCGCGCGTTCATCCGGAGCACGGGGCCGGGCGGCGCGGCACGCTATAATTCCCGCGCATTCCCCCGAGGCCCCCGAATCGATGGAACCCGCCCTGAAGCAGCGTGTGGTCGGTGCAGTTGTGTTGGTGGCACTGGCGGTGATCTTCCTGCCGATGCTGATCAAGGGTCCGGCGCCCGAAAGCGGCGTCTCCGATGTCCCCCTCAAGCTCCCCGAAGCCCCGGCTGGCGACGGCAGCCTGCAGACCCGCGAATTGCCGCTGGTCGCGCCGGGCGCGGCGCCCGCGAGCGGCGTGGTCGGCATGGATGCGAGCCAGTCCGACGATGCGTCCGACGCCACGGCCGTGTCCGATGCCGCGCCGGGCGGCATGCAGCCGGCCAGCACCGCGGGCGGCGATTACGCGGTGACCTTCGGTCGCTACGCGACCGCGGCGGACGCCGACAAGGTCGTGGCGGCACTGGGCAAGGCCCAGTTGCCGGCCTACCAGGAAGCGGCGGCCGACAACGGCCGCACCCTGTACGGCGTGCGCATTGGCCCGTTCGCGACCCAGGCCGACGCCGAATCCGCGCGCCTGCGCGCGGCGCAGGTGCGCGACGATGTCGCGACCCGGGTGATCGTACTGAACGCGCAGACCACCACGCCGGCCGCCTCCGCGCCCGCGCCTGCAGTCCCGCAGCCCGTGGCGGCGGCCAGCCCGCCACCGTCGAAGCCCGAGCCGCTCGCAGCGGCCACGCCGGCACCGGCCAAGCCCGCGGACGCCGCGCCCAAGCCGGCCGCTTCCAAACCGGTCCCGCCCAAGCCCGCGGCGCAGCCGCCCGCGCCGACGACGACTGCCGCGGCCAAGCATGCCGCGCCGGCCGCGGCTGGCACCGGATTCGCGGTGCAGTTGGGTGCGTTCTCGAGCGCCGACGAGGCCAACAAGCTGCGCGACCGCGCGCGCGCGGCCGGCCTGCGCGCCTTCGTCGAATCGGTGCGGACCGACAAGGGCATGCTCAGCCGCGTCCGCGTCGGCCCCGTGCTGACGCGCGCGGAAGCGGACCAGCTGAAGGTGCAGGTCGCCTCGAAGCTCGGGATCGGCGACGCGATCGTCAAGCCGCACCCGTGACGCGATCTGCGTCGGGCGCGGTCAGGCAAGTGGTTTAGGAGCAACAAGCCATGACGGCGCTGGACTGGGTATTGCTGCTGATCATCGGCATTTCGGGCCTGCTCGGCCTGCTGCGCGGAATGATTGGCGTGGTGATGTCGCTGGTGGCTTGGCTGCTGGCGGGACTGGCCGCATATCTGTTCGGAGGCGACGTCGGTCGCAGCCTGGTCACGGATGGCCAACTGGGCTGGGGCGAATACCTGGGCGGCTATGCGCTCAGTTTCGCCGTGGTGTGGATTGCGGTGGCGCTGGTTGGCCTGGTGATCCGCCGGCTGGCGCAGGAGGCCGGACTGTCGGGCGTGGATCGCCTGTTCGGCTTCGGCCTCGGCGTGGTGCGCGGTCTGGTCTTCGCCTGCGCGCTGCTGCTGATGCTGGGCCTGACCAGCATCCCCGGCAAGCGCGCCTGGCACGAGTCCCGAGGTGTCGCGATGCTGTTGCCGGCCGCGAAATGGATGCGTGGCGCGATGCCGCCGTGGATGGCGCAGCGCGTCGACCTGGAAGGCCGGGGCACTTCGCTGCAGGCGCTGGTCCAGGCGCAGACCGAGCAACTCAAGCGGGTCATGACGGAAGGCCTGCCCGCGTCGATTCCCGAAGCGCTCGCGGACCGCGCGCTGCCGGGAGCGATCCCCGAATTCCTCCCGCCGGTTTCGCCGCGCAAGCAGGCGAAACCGGCGGATCCGAAACTGGTAACCCCGGATTCGCCTGCGAACGGTTCAGCGCCGGACGCCAAGCGGGTCCACTGAAAACGAAGGTTCACGGCTATGTGCGGCATTCTTGGAATCGTCGGCAACACGGATGTCGCCGCCCAGCTCTATGACGGCCTGACGGTGTTGCAGCACCGTGGCCAGGATGCGGCGGGCATCGCCACCGCCGATGGCGGCAAGCTGCGCGTGCACAAGGGCAATGGCCTGGTCAGCGACGTGTTCGACGAGAACTCGATGCAGTTGCTGCAGGGCCGGTTCGGAATCGCCCATTGCCGCTACCCGACCGCGGGTTCGGAAGGCTCCGATGAAGCGCAGCCGTTCTACGTGAATTCGCCCTACGGCATCGCGCTGGCGCACAACGGCAACCTGATCAACACCGACAAGCTGCGCCGCGAGGTGTTCGAGCAGGACCTGCGCAACGTCAACACCGAATCCGACTCGGAGGTGCTGCTCAATGTGTTCGCGCACGAGCTGAGCCTGCAGAAGGCGCTGACGCCGGAGGCCGTGTTCAAGGCTATCGAAGGCGTCAACCGCCGCTGCGTCGGTGGCTATGCGGTCGTCATCACGGTGCTGGGCCTGGGCCTGGTCGCGTTCCGCGATCCGCACGGCATCCGTCCGCTGGTGCTGGGCAAGCGCACCAAGAACGGTTCCGACGAATACGCCGTAGCGTCCGAATCCGTCGCGCTCGACCTGCTCGGTTTCGAACGCGTGCGCGACGTCGCCCCGGGCGAATGCATCGTCGTCACCGCACGCGGCGAGCTGTTCACGCAGCAGACCGCGGAGCCGCAGGAACACACACCCTGCATTTTCGAATACGTGTACTTCGCGCGCCCCGACTCGATGATGGACAACATCTCGGTGCACAAGGCGCGCATGCGCATGGGCCAGAAGCTCGGCGAGAAGATCCTGCGCCTGATGCCCGACCACGACATCGACACGGTGATCCCGATCCCGGATACCTCGCGCGACGCCGCGCTGGAGATCGCCAACGTGCTCGGCGTGAAATACCGCGAAGGGTTCATCAAGAACCGCTACGTCGGCCGCACGTTCATCATGCCGGGGCAGGGCCAGCGCACGAAGTCGGTGCGCCGCAAGCTCAACCCGATCCCGCTGGAATTCCGCAACCGTGTGGTGCTGCTGGTCGACGATTCGATCGTGCGCGGCACCACCTCGCAGCAGATCGTGCAGATGGCCCGCGACGCCGGCGCGCGCAAGGTCTACCTGGCTTCCGCCGCGCCGCCGGTGCGTTTCCCGAACATCTATGGCATCGACATGCCCTCGGCCGAGGAACTCGTCGCCCACGGCCGCAGCGAGGAGGACGTGCAGAAGCTGCTCGGCTGCGACTGGCTGATCTACCAGGACCTCGCCGATCTCGAGGAAGCGGTGTCGGGCCCGAAGCACCGCATGGAGCACTTCGATTCGTCGTGCTTCAACGGCCACTACGTCACCGGCATCGAGGAAGGCTACTTCGAGCGCATCAAGCAGCTGCGTTCCGACGAGGCCAAGAAGACCCGCCGCGCGTCCTGACGCGGCGCAGCCGGGCATGACGTCGCTGTTCGACGCCGCGCGCGGGTGCCTCGACGCGGGTGCGCCCGAGGACAAGCTTGCGCGCACGTTCGCTGCCGTCGCGGCGTTCCATCGCGGCGAACTCGCCATCCCCGAGCATGCCCCGGCGCCGGAGCCGATCCGCATGCCGGGGCGTCCGCCGCGGCCGAAGCTCGTGCACCCGCGCGAGCTGCCCCGGCGCGGTTTCGGCAGCAAGGAGGGGCTGGCCGCCTTCATCCACGCCGTCGCGCACATCGAGTTCAACGCGATCGACCTGGCCTGGGATGCGGCCTATCGCTTCCGCGGCCTTCCGGCGCAGTTCTACGCCGACTGGATCGGCGTCGCCCACGACGAGGCACGCCACTTCGCCATGCTGCGCGAGCGGTTGCAGCAGCTGGGCTACGACTACGGCGATTTCGACGCGCACAACGGCCTGTGGGAAATGGCCGAGAAGACCGCGCACGACGGGCTCGCACGCATGGCGCTGGTGCCGCGGGTGCTGGAAGCGCGCGGCCTGGATGTCACGCCCGGCATGATCGTGAAGCTGCGTTCGCTCGGCGACGTCACGACCGCCGACATCCTCAAGGTGATCCTGCGCGAGGAAGTCGCGCACGTTGCCGCGGGCTCGCGCTGGTACCGCTGGTACTGCGGGCGCGCCGGGGTCGAGCCGCGATCGCGCTTCCGCGAGTTGCTGCGCGAATACGCCGGCGGCGTGCTGCACGGGCCGTTCAACACCGCGGCACGGCTGGAAGCGGGCTTCGACGCGGACGAATTGCAGAGCCTGCAGGCCGAGGCCGCCGCGGCCGCGGGCGTCACCGCTCGCTAACATGCGCGCCGTTAGCGTGCGCGCGTCCCGAAGGAGCCTGATCAATGCGTATCGATCATTCGTTCGCCATCCTGGTCGCTGTGCTGTTGCTGTCGGCGTGCCCGCGCCACACGCAGTCACCCGCGCCCGCAAGCGAAGCGGCCACTGCGAAGGAGGTTCCCGGCATGAGTGATTCCACGCCGCCGCAAGGCCAACCGTTGCCGCAGGCCCCAAAGGGCAAGCGGGCCCCAGGTCAGGAGCACGAGCCGGTGTTGGCGTTCCGCGGCTTCGGCACGGAGCCGTTCTGGGGCGCGCGCGTGGACGGCGACACGCTGGTGTTCACCACGCCCGAGAACCAGCAAGGAACTGTCATGCATGGGCGCCGCGTGCCGTCGCTGGTCGGCTTCGTCTTCATCGGCAAGGACGGCGACCGCGACTTCCACCTAGGCCTGACTCCCGGCGAATGCAGCGACGGCATGTCCGACAACCGCTACGAGTACGTGGCGACCTTCATCTACGGCGCCACCACGTACAAGGGTTGTGGCGAAGCGGCGAAATAGCGCTACTGCGTCTCGAGCGCAGCGCGGTTCTTCGATACGCGCAGGACGGAGCCCTGGTCGTACCGCGTCGCCTGCACACTTGCCGTTCGACCGGCTTGCGCCGCGGCGCGCGAGGAGATGCGACCGCCGCGCTAGAGCGCCGAAAGCGTCGCGACGTGCTTGGAAACGCGCAGCACCGAGCCTTGGTCGTACCGCGCCGCCCGCACACTTGCCGTTCGACAGGCTTGACCGCGCCGCGGCGCGCGAAGAATTGCGCCGTGCTGCGCTACAGCGAAGAAAGTGTCGCAGCGTCCTTGGAAACGCGCAGCACCGAACCCTGGTCGTACCAGTCCCCCAGCACGATGCGCTGGTGCTTCCGTCCGTCGACATTCAGCTCATGGATCGCCGGCCGGTGCGTGTGGCCGTGGATCAAACGCGCGATCCCGAAGCGCGCCAGCGTTGCAGCCACGGTTTCCGGCGCGACGTCGGTGATGGTTTCCATGGCGCCCTTGTCCTGCAGGCCCGCCTGGTGCGCCTTGCTCGCCGCGCGCGCCTGCTGTGCGAAGGCGAGGCGCCCCGCCAGCGGCTGCGCCAGGAACTGCTGCTGCCACGCCGGATTGCGCACCTGCGCGCGGAACTGCTGGTAGGCGAGATCGTCGGTGCACAGGGTGTCGCCGTGCATGAGCAGGGTCGGTTCGCCGTACAGCACCACCACGGCGGGATCGGGCAGGATCGCCATGCCGGCGCGGCGGGCGTAGGCGTCGCCCAGCAGGAAATCGCGGTTGCCGCGGATGAAGTGCACCGGCAGGCCGCCCTCGGCGAGCGCGCGCAGCTCGCGCGCCACGAAATCGCCGGTTTCCGACGGATCATCGTCGCCCACCCAGGCCTCGAACAGGTCACCGAGGATGTACAGCGCATCGGCGCCACGGGCTTCTTCACGCAGGAAACGGCCGAACAGCTCGGTGACCTGCGGACGCTCGGCATCGAGGTGCAGGTCGGAAATGAAAAGGGTGGTCATGCGGGCATTTTAGGGCGGGACGCCGTTCCGCCAAACCTGCCGCCGTTGCCCACATCGTCGGCCGGCCGCGCGGCACCTGGCTGTCGCGGCGGTTATTTGCCGGTCTGCGGGGCCGGCGCCATCCCGGCTCCGCTAAAATTGCCCTCTTTCCGCCGTTCCCGAGCTGCAGATGACCCGCACCCGCTTCGCCCCCAGTCCCACCGGCTACCTGCACATCGGCGGCGCGCGCACCGCGCTGTACTGCTGGCTGGAGGCGCGCCGCCACGGCGGGCAGTTCATCCTGCGCATCGAGGACACCGACCGCGAGCGCAGCACGCAGGCCGCGATCGACGCGATCCTCGATGCCATGCAGTGGCTGGGCCTGGACTACGACGAGGGGCCGATCTACCAGACCCACCGCCTCGACCGTTATCGCGAAGTCGCCGGGCAGCTGGTTGCGTCCGGCCACGCCTACTATGCGTACGAGACCAAGGAAGAACTGGAAGCCATGCGCGAAGCGGCGATGGCCAAGAACGAGAAGCCGCGCTACAACGGCGCGTACCGCGAGCAGAATGCGGGGCATCGCGACGATCCCAATCGCGTCATCCGCTTCAAGAACCCGCTTGATGGCGTGGTTGCGTGGGAGGACAAGGTCAAGGGCCGCATCGAGATCAGCAACACCGAGCTCGACGACCTGGTGATCTTCCGTTCCGACGGCTATCCGACCTACAACTTCGCCGTCGTGGTCGACGACATCGACATGGCGATCACCGACGTGGTGCGCGGCGACGACCATGTCAACAACACGCCGCGCCAGATCAACATCTACCAGGCGCTTGGCAAGCCGGTGCCGCACTTCGCGCACCTGCCGATGATCCTCGACGAGCATGGCGCCAAGCTGTCCAAGCGCACCGGCGCCGCCGACGTGATGCAGTACCGCGAGATGGGCTACCTGCCGCATGCGCTGCTGAACTACCTGGTGCGGCTGGGCTGGTCGCACGGCGACCAGGAGATCTTCTCGATCGCGGAGATGACGTCGCTGTTCGACCTGAAGGACGTGAACGCGAAGGCGTCGCGCCTGGATCCGGCCAAGCTCGGCTGGCTCAACCAGCAGTATCTGAAGAGCGATGATCCGAACGCGGTCGCCACGCATCTGGAGTGGCACCTGCGCAACAACGGCTACGACTTGGCGAACGGCCCGAAGCCCGCCGACATCGTGGTCGCCCTGCGCGATCGCGTGCAGACACTGAAGGACATGGCCGAGCGCGCCGCGGTGTGGTTCCAGCCGCTGACGCATTACGACGATGCCGCCGTGGCCAAGCACCTGACCGCCGCCGCGCAGGCGCCGCTGGCCGATGCGCGCGAGCGACTGGCGAAGCTGGCGTCGTGGACCGCGGAATCGGTGGCCGCTGCGCTGCACGAGACCGCCGAAGCGCTCGGCATCGGCATGGGCAAGGTCGCCCAGCCCATGCGCGTGGCCATCACCGGCAGCCAGGTGAGCCCGGACATCTCGCACACCGTGTACCTGGCGGGGCAGGGCGAGTCGGTGAAACGCATCGATGCGGCCCTTGCAAAGCTGCCGGTCGGGGCCTAAATCAGGATCTGAGCCTCCCGGAACCGCGATGGACCATTCGCACGCCTGCACCGATCCCAAGCACCACGTCCACGATGGCGATGCCTTCGTGCGCGAGGTCGAGCGCGCGTGCGAGGAACGCGGCTTGCGGCTCACCCCGATCCGCGCCAACGCGTTGCGCCTGATCGCGGATGCAGGCCGTCCGATCAAGGCCTACGACCTGCTCGACCAGATGAAGGCCACGCACGATGCCGCGGCGCCGCCGACGGTGTATCGCGCGCTCGATTTCCTGCTCGAGCACGGCTTCATCCACAAGCTTGCCTCGATCAATGCCTTCGTCGGCTGCCATCATCCCGGCGGCGAGTCGCACGCGGTCCCGTTCCTGATCTGCGATAACTGCCAGTCCGCGACCGAACTGGAAGACGCGGCCATCGTCGACTCGCTCGATGCCAGCGCGCGCGCGCTCGGTTTCATGCCGCAGGCGCAGACGCTGGAAGTGCATGGCCTGTGCGCGGACTGCGCGAAGCAGGACGCGACGGCGGCTTGAGCGGCGCCTGACTCGCGATTTGGATCAGGCGGTCGCCGGCTGCAACACCGGCTTCGCTTCGCGGATGGGCAGATTGGCCGCCGCGGCCAGCAGGGCGAGCACGATGTCGGCGTACCACATCCAGGTGTAGCCACCGAAGCGTTCGACCACGAGGCCGCCGACCCACGCGCCCAGGAAGCCGCCGATCTGGTGCGACAACAGGGTGAGCCCGAACAGCGTGCCGAGATAGCGCGGGCCGAACAGCTTGCCGACCAGGCCCGCGGTCGGCGGCACGGTGGCCAGCCAGGTCAATCCCAGGCCGGCGGCGAACAGGAAGAACGTCATCGGTGTCGGCGGCGACACCAGGTACACCGCGATCAGGGCGGCGCGGCTCGCGTACATCAGCGCCAGCAGGTGCTTCATCCGGTAGCGCTGACCCAGCCAGCCGATGCCGAGGCTGCCGCCGATGTTGAACAGCCCGATCAGGCCCAGGCTGATCGCGGAGACCTGCGGCGACAGGCCGCACATCGCGATTTCCGTCGGCAAGTGGGTGACGAGGAAGGCGATGTGCACGCCGCAGGTGAAGAACCCGATGTGCAGCATCCAGTAGCTGCGATCGCGCAGGGCGACGCCGATCTGTTCGCGCAGCGTCATCCCGGTTGGCGCCGCTGCCGCCACCACGGCTGCCGATGCCGAAGCCGCACGTCGCCGCAGCGGCCACGCCAGCGGGAGCGTCGACAGCGCCGCGATCGCCAATGCCCACATCGCCGCGGCCCAGCCGAACGCGCTGATCAGCGCCTGGGTGAAGGGCGCGAACAGGAACTGCCCGAGCGAACCACCGGCGTTGATCACGCCACCGGTCATCGAACGCTTCGTCGCCGGCACGTGTTGCGCCGTGGCGCCGATCAGCACCGAGAAACTTCCGGCGCCGGCACCGGCGGCGGTCAGCACGCCGAGCGTCAGCAGCAGGCCGAATTGCGAATCGAAGAACGGCACCAGCGCCGTACCCGCCACCAGCAGCAGGCCGCCGATGACCAGCACGCGTCCGGGCCCCTTCTGGTCGGCGACCGCGCCGAACACCGGCTGCACCGCGCCCCATACGAACTGGCCGATCGCCAGGGCGAAGCTGATCTGCGCGATGCCCAGCCCGGTCGCCTTGCCGATCGGACTGACGAACAGGCCCATCGACTGACGGATGCCCATCGTCACCATCAGCATCGCCGTGGCGGCGATCACCAGGGGCCAGTAGTGCCGGGTCGGCGTCGCGGTGCTTGCGGGTGCGGTCGTCATTCGGATCGGCTGCCTTCGAGCTGTTGCATGGCGTGATCGAGGTGGTCGTGCAGGACGCCGACGCCAGCGGTGCCCAGCAGCGCGTCAACCGCGTCTTGCGCGCGGCGCCACAGCGGTGCGGCAGTATCGAGCGCCGCCTTGCCCGCGGCAGTGACGCTGATGCAACGCTGGCGTGCATCGGTGGCGCCCTGGACGAGTTCGATCCAACCCGCTGCGACGAGTGGCTTGAGGTCGCGCGTCAGCGTGGTGCGATCCATCCCCAGCTCGCGCGCCAGCTCGCCGACGGGGCGTGGCTTGCGCTGGGCGCGACGCAGGATCGAGTACTGGTTGATGTTGAGGCCGGCGGGCGCGAGTTCGCGGTCGTAGCGCTGGCTCACCAGGCGCGAGAGCTTGCGCAGGCGGAAGCAGGTGCAGGGGCTGGAGGCGGGCGTCGGTCCGGGCATATGCGTGTATATACACCCATTTCTCGGGCCGGGCGAACTGAATGGCCGCGCGTCGGGATGCCCAAGCGCCTATTGACCGGATCTCGGGCATTGTTATGTTATTACATCCTGACAATTCGCCCGGCTTGGTCGGGCCTCCAACGAGCCCGTGCGCCCCATGCGGAAATCCCTGCTTGCCCTCGGTGTCCTCAGCGCCCTTGGCGCGTCCCCGGCCTTCGCCGACCCGGCCACCGACCGCCGCATCGAGGCGCTCGAAGCCCAGGTCAAGGTCCTGCAGGCCGAACTGCAGGCGTTGAAATCCCAGCCCTCCGCCGTGACGCCGCCCGCCGCGCCGGCCAGCAACGAGGAAGCCGAGATCGATGCGCTCGCGGCGACACCGGCCGACACGCCTGAAGCGCAGCCGCCGGCAACCACCGATGCGGGCGCCGATGCCACCGCGGCCGTCGCCGCCTCCGCTGGCACCGCCAGCGCCAGCGGCGCCAACGGCAACGCGTTCAATCCGGCGATCAGCATCATCCTCAACGGCAGCTACTCGCATCACTCGCTCGATCCGGAGCGCTATGCGCGCGCCGGCTTCCCGCTGGCCGGCGAGGGCGGTCCCAGCGCGAACGGTTTCTCGCTCGGCGAGAGCGAGCTTTCCTTCGCAGCCAACATCGACGACAAGTTCTACGGCCAGCTCACCGTCGCGATGGAAAGCGAGGACGGCGAGGATCACCTCGGCGTCGAAGAGGCCTACATCGACACCACGGCGCTGCCCGCGGGCTTCAACCTGCGCATGGGCCGCTTCTTCTCCAACATCGGCTATCTCAACAGCCACCACGCGCATACCGACAATTTCTTCGACCGCCCGCTCGCGTACCAGGCTTTCCTCGGCGGCCAGTACGGCGACGACGGCGTGCAGTTGCGCTGGGTCGCGCCGACCAGCCTGCTGTTCGAAGTCGGTGGCGAAGTGCTGCGCGGCCAGAACTATCCGAGCGGCGGCGCGCAGGGCGGTGGTCTCGGTACACGCACGCTGTTCGCGCATGTCGGCGGCGACGTCGGCGCCGAGAACGAGTGGCTCGCCGGCGTGTCGGTGCTGAAGACCAGGACCGCAGGCGGCGAGGACGGCTTCAATGGCGACGCCAAGGTCTACGTCGCCGACGCGACGTGGAAATGGGCGCCGCAGGGCAACTTCAAGGACGGCGGCGTCACCCTGCGCAGCGAGTACTTCCGCGACGACCGCAACGGCATCTTCATCGATCCCGCCGACGAGACCATCACCTCGGCGTGGGACGGGCAGCGCCGCGGCGGTTACGTCGAGGCGGTGTATCGCCTCAACCGGTTGTGGGACGTCGGTTACCGCTACGACAAGCTGTGGGCGGATGCGGGCGGGCCGTATGCCAGCGACTTCGATCCGTATCGCCACAGCGCCGAGCTGACCTGGCGCAACAGCGAATTCAGCCTGTTCCGCCTGCAGCTGAGCCACGACAAGCCCAACGCCGGCGACAGCGACAACGCCGTCACCGTCCAATATCAGACCAGCCTTGGCGCGCACGGCGCGCACAAGTTCTAAGTTCCGAGGAACGCATCCATGAAATTCTTCGCCATCCCCGCATTGCTGCTCGCCACGCTGGTGTCGACGCCCGCGCAGGCCAAGTTGAGGGTGTTCGCCTGCGAACCGGAATGGGGTTCGCTGGTGCAGGAACTGGCCGGCGACAAGGTCGACCTCGACGTCGGTACGTCCGCGTTGCAGGACGTGCACCAGATCGAGGCCAAGCCCAGCCTGATCGCCAAGGTACGCAGCGCCGACCTGCTGGTGTGCACCGGTGCCGAACTCGAAGTCGGCTGGCTGCCGCAGCTCATCCGCCAGTCCGGCAATTCGAAGATCGCCTCGGGCGCCGGCAACTTCATGGCGGCGATGCAGGTGAAGACGCTGGAGAAGCCGACCGCGCTCGACCGCGCCTACGGCGACGTGCATCCCGACGGCAATCCGCACGTGCAGATGGATCCGCGCCGCGTGCTGGTCATCGCCAAGGCGCTCGATGCGCGCCTGGCGCAGCTGGATCCGGCCAATGCGTCCAGCTACCAGCAGCGCCTCGACAATTTCAGCAAGCGCTGGCTCGCCGCGATGGCGAAGTGGAAGGCGCAGGCGGCACCGCTCAAGGGCCGCAATGTCGTCGTCCACCACATCAGCTGGGTCTATCTGTGGGACTGGCTGGGCATGAACCAGATCGGCGCGCTGGAACCCAAGCCGGGCGTGCCGCCGACCAGCGCGCACCTGGCGGGCCTGATCGCGACCACCAAGAACGGCCACACCCTGGCGATCGTGCGTGCGGCCTACCAGGACGGCAAGCCGTCTGAGTGGCTGTCCGGGCGTACCGGCGTGCCGGCGGTGTCGCTGCCCTTCACCGTGGGTGGCGACGCGCAGTCGAAGGATCTGTTCGGCCTGTTCGATTCCACCATCGCCAAGTTGCTGGGAGCGGCGAAGTGACACTCAACTGGGAAGGCCTCGATCTCAGCATTCTCGGCCCGGCCTGCGTCGCCGGACTCGTGGTGCTGTCCACGCACGTGCCGCTGGGCAAGCAGGTGCTGTCGCGCGGGATCATCTTCATCGACCTGGCGATCGCGCAGATCGCCGGGCTCGGCGTGATCCTCGCGCAGTACCTGGGCATCGACGAGCACGGCCTGGGCGTGCAGGTCGCCGCGGCCGCCGCCGCGCTGGCCGGTGCCGGCCTGCTGTCGTGGACGGACCGGCGCTGGCCGGAATACCAGGAGCCGCTGATCGGAACGCTGTTCGCGCTGGCGGCCACCGGCGGCCTGTTGCTGCTCGCGGACAACCCGCAAGGCGGCGAGCACCTGAAGGACCTGCTGGTGGGCCAGATCCTCTGGGTCAGCTATGCGCAGCTGATTCCGGCGGCCGTGTTGTCAGTGGCGCTGCTCGCCTTCATGTGGCTGCGTGGCGGCCGGCTTGCCGGGTTGCTGTTCTATGCCCTGTTTGCCTTGGCGATCACCGCCTCAGTGCAGCTGGTCGGTGTCTATCTGGTCTTCGCCAGCCTGATCGTGCCCGCGCTGGCGACGGCAGGAATGAAGGGTCGTGGTCGCCTCGTCGCGGCCTATGCCATTGGTGCGCTGGGGTACGTGCTTGGGCTTGGGCTCTCGGCGGTCCTGGACCTGCCCAGCGGCGCCCTGATCGTGTGGACCCTGGCCGGTTGTGCGCTGTTGGCCCAGGTCATCCCCGCCGTGCGCCGATCGCACCCTGCCCACGAGGTCGAGCGGGCCGTTTTCGACGCCGCGTCGTAGCGGGCGGCACACGTGCAACTGTTACAATATAACGCGATGAGCGATTTCGCCCCCAAACCCCGCCGCGCCGCCCGGTTCCATCTGGACCGGCTGGGAGCGGTCGGCTCGCTGTTGTGCGCGCTCCATTGCGCACTGCTGCCGCTCGTGATCGCGGTGCTGCCGTCGCTGGGCGTCGCCGCGTGGCTCGGGGACAACTTCGAACGCGGCTTCGTGCTGTTCGCCACGCTGCTGGGCCTGTTCAGCGTAATCTGGGGCTATCGCCGCCATGGCGCGGTGCGCGCGCTGGGCATGCTGCTGCCGGGGTTGGCGGTCTTGTGGGTTGGCGTCCTCTACGACCCGCTGCACCACGCCCTCGTGCCGCATGCCATCGCCATGACCTTTGGTGGCACCCTCGTGGGCATGGCGCACCTGGCCAACCTGCGCCTCAATCACGGGCACGTGCACGACGCGAGCTGCGCGCACTGACCGTGCTCCGCACGGTCAGTCCCAAAGTTTGCCGTGCAAACTTCGGGCCCCGCTATGCGCTTCCGATCCCCGCGGCTTCGCCGCGCCCCCTTACCAAGGGGGCTTTCCTCCAGGCGGTCGACCCGGGGCTCGAGGCCATCAGTCGCGTGCTAGACTTCGCGGTCTCGCGCGCGACGCGATTTCTCGTAACCCCCGCACCCGCAGTGCGGACTTAGACAGCTTCAGGAGCACGAACATGGGTAAGGGCGACCGCAAGACCGCCAAGGGCAAGCGCTACAACTCCAGCTACGGCAATGCCCGCAGTGCCAAGGCCGTGACCAAGGCCACCGGCACCGCCGCCGCGCCGGTTGCGAAGAAGGCCGCGACGAAGACCGTTTCCAAGGCCCCGGCCAAGAAGGCCGTGACCAAGAAGACCGCCGCCTGAGGCGATCTTCGCTGGACGAAAAAAGCCCCGCATCGCGGGGCTTTTTTATTGTCTGGATCCCGCCTTAGCGCCGGGCCGCGCGCTCCACGTCGCTCCAGACGCGCAGCAGGTTGCCGCCCAGGATCTTGCGGATGTCGGCGTCGCGGTAGCCACGTTGCTGCAATCCCGCCACCAGCTCGGGGTAATCGGCGACCGTGCGCAGTTCCGCGGCCAGCGCGCCGTTCACGCCGTCGAAGTCGGAACCGATGCCGACGTGGTCGACGCCCGCGAGCTGCACCACGCGGTCGATGTTGTCGAGCACCGCGTTGATCGAGGTCGGCTGCAGTTTCGGGAATTGCGGCTCCGTGCCGGCCACCGGCTTGCCGGCAGCGAGCGCCGCCAGCTTCGCCTTCCGGAACGCCTCGCGCTCGCGCAGGAAGGCCGAATAGGTTTTCGCGGCCTCCGCATCGATGAAGATGCTGCCGAACGGCACCTGCACCACGCCGCCCTTCGCCGCGATCGCCTTGACGTTCTCGTCGCTGATGTTGCGCTGGAAGCCGGGGGTGAAATGCCGCAGCGCCGAGTGGCTGGCGATCACCGGCACGCTGCTCGACTCGACCGCCTGCCGGATCGCGTCCTCGGACAGGTGCGAGACGTCGACCATGATGCCGAGGCGGTTCATCTCCCTCACCACATCGCGTCCAAACGGACTCAAGCCGTGCCAGCGCGGCGCGACGTCGGTCGCCGAATCGCTGATGCGGTTGTTGCGGCCGTGGGCGAGGGTGATGTAACGCACGCCGCGGTCGCGGAATGCCGCCAGTTGCGCGAGGTCGTCGCCGATCGGCGCGCCGTTCTCCATGCCGAGCGCGAGCAGCACCTTGCCGCCGCGCTGCACGCGCTTGAGATCCCGGGGCGAGCGCAGCAGCGCGAACCGGTCCGGATGGCGCTGCGCCAGCGCCTCGACTGCATCGATCTGCGTGTTGGCGGCCTGCCACGCCGTGCCGGCTTCGTCCTCGTCGGCGGACGTGTAGATCGACATGAAGGCGACATCCAGGCCGCCGTCCCGCGCCTTGGGGTAATCGAATTCGCGCGCAGCGGTGGGCAGACCTAGGTCGTACCAGTGGTCGAGCAATTCACTGGGCGCGTCGATGTGGGTATCCACGACGATGGCGTCCTGCGCGAGCCGCCGCGCGGCATCGGCTGCCTGAGCCTGGGCGACGCACAGCGCCAGCGAAACCACGAGTGCGGCAGCGATCGGTTTCATGCGTTCTCCAGTAAGCGTTGTCGTTGCCAGGGCAGCAGGGACATCAGACCGCGTGGCCGCCGGCGTACACCTGCCGTGCGAGGCTTCCACCCAGCCAGTAACCCAGCTCGGCGGGATGGCCCACGTCCCAGCGGACGAAGTCGGCACGCATGCCTGGGCGCAGCACGCCACGATCGTGCAAGCCGAGCGCGCGCGCCGCATGGGTAGTCGCACCCCGCAGCGCTTCCTCCGGCGTCAGGCGGAAGTGCGTGCAGGCCAGCTGCATCGCCTGACGCAGCGACAACAACGGCGACGTACCCGGGTTGCAGTCGGTCGCCACGGCAATGGGTACGCCGTGCTCGCGGAACGCCTGCAGCGGCGGCAGCTTCGTCTCCCGCAGCACGTGGAAGGCACCCGGCAGCAGCACCGCGACGGTGCCGTTCTTCGCCATCGCGCGCACGCCATCCAACGAGGTGTGCTCGACATGGTCGGCGGACAGCCCGTTGAATTCCGCTGCCAGCGCCGCGCCCCCCAGGTCGCTGAGCTGGTCCGCATGCAGCTTCACCGGCAATCCCAGTGCGCGCGCCGTGTCGAACACGCGCCGCGTCTGCGCCGGACTGAAACCGATCCCTTCGCAGAAGGCATCTACGGCGTCCACCAGGCCTTCGCCATGCAGGCGCGGCAGCCATTCGCACACGGCGGCGATGTAGTCGTCGGCGCGGTCCAGGAACTCCGGCGGCAGTGCGTGCGCGGCGAGATAGGTGGTGCGCACGCTGATCCCGAGGGTCTCGCCCAGGGCACGCGCAACGCGCAGCATCTTGCGTTCGTTGTCGAAGTCGAGTCCGTAGCCCGACTTGATCTCCAGCGTGGTCGCGCCGTCGGCGAGCAGGGCGCGGGCACGCGGCAGCGATTGTCGCAAGAGTTCGGCTTCGTCGGCTTCGCGCGTGGCGCGCACCGTGGACACGATGCCGCCGCCGGCGCGGGCGATTTCCTCGTAGCTGGCACCCTGCAGGCGCAACTCGAATTCGCGCGCGCGATCCCCGGCGAACACCAGGTGGGTGTGGCAGTCGACCAGCCCCGGCGTGATCCAGCCCTCGGTCTCGATCACCGTGCGCGCCAATGCATGCGGCTCGCCCGGTAGTTGCGCGCGAGGTCCCACGAAGGCCAGGACCCCATCACGCCACGCCAGTGCACCATCGCGGATCTCGCCGTAACCGCTGGCGTCATCGAGTGTCGCGAGGCTCGCGCCGAGGACGAGGCCGTCGAATGGAAGTGTGCTCATGGCCGGATTCTAGCCGTCCAGCCGCAGCGTCCGTGCGCGCGTCCGAGCCCGATGGGCGAGAATGGCCGGCATGAAGACCTTCGACGCCGCCATGCAGTGGACACCGGCCGGATGGCAGGCCGATGCCGGATTCGACATCGATGACGACGGCCGGATCGTACGGCGTCGCACGGCCGAGCCGAGCGGCAGTGATGGCTGGGTGGTGCCGGGCATCGCCAACCTGCATTCGCATGCCTTCCAGCGTGCGATGGCGGGCATGGCCGAGCGCCAGACCAATCCCAGCGATTCGTTCTGGACCTGGCGCGAAACGATGTACCGGTTCGCGGCGCGCTTCGATCCCGATTCGCTGCACGCCGTCGCCTCGCAGCTGTACGCGGAGATGCTGGAGGCCGGCTACACCACGGTCTGCGAATTCCACTACCTGCACCACGCGCCCGATGGCCGCGCCTATGCCGATCCGGCCGCGATGTCGCGCGCGCTGGTCGCCGCCGCGCGCGACACCGGCATCCGCCTGACCCTGCTGCCGGTGCTGTACATGACCGGCGGATTCGACGGGCGCGCCCTGGGCGAACGCCAGAAGCGCTTCGGCCACGACGTCGACGGCTACCTGCGCCTGCTCGACACGCTGCGCGCCGATGAGAACGATGCGCTGCGCATCGGGTGTGCCCTGCACAGCCTGCGTGCGGTCCCGCCGGAGGCGATGCGGCAGGTGCTGCAGGCGTTGCCGCAGGACAGCCGCATCCACATCCATATCGCCGAGCAGATCGGCGAGGTCCAGGACTGCCTCGCGCTACGCGATGCGCGCCCGGTCGAGTGGCTGCTGGCGAACGCCGACGTCGACGCGCGCTGGACGCTGGTGCACGCCACCCATCTCACCGATACGGAAGCCCAGGGCATCGCCCGCAGCGGCGCCACGGTCGCGATCTGCACCACCACCGAGGGCAATCTCGGCGACGGCCTGTTCCCGCTGCGCGACTATCTCGATGCGGGGGGCGCCTGGGGCATCGGCTCGGATTCGCACATCTCGGTGTCGCCGGTCGAGGAATTACGCTGGCTGGAATACGGCCAGCGGCTGGCCACGCGCCATCGCAACATCGCGGTGCGCGCGGATTCGAGCAGCGTCGGCGAGACCCTGCTGCGCGATGCGCTGGCGAGCGCGGCGCGATCAAGCGGCCACGCCATCGGCACGCTCGCGGCGGGCGAGTTCGCCGATTGCCTGGTGCTCGACAGCGATGCCCCGCAGTTCGCGGGTGCGAGCGCGAGCGCGAGCGATGCGATCGATCGCTGGATCTTCAGCGGCAACCGCAACCTGGTGCGCGACGTGTACGTCGGTGGCCACCAGGTCGTGCGCAACGGCGTACATCGGGACCGCGAGGCCATAGCCGCGCGCTTCCGCGCGGTCATGCGCGCCCTGCTGGCATAGTTACGCGAACAGGTCGGCTTCGCGCGGCAGCGCGCCTTCCAGCCGCAGCAGGAATTCCTTGGTCGGCAAGCCGCCGCCAAAGCCGGTGAGGCTGCCGTCCGCGCCGATCACGCGATGGCAGGGCAGCACGATCGGGATCGGATTGCGGCCGTTGGCCGCGCCCACCGCCCGCGTCGCGGTCGGCCGGCCCACGCGCTGCGCAAGGTCGGCGTAACTGATCGTGGCGCCGAACGGGATGTTGGCCAGTTCCCACCACACCTGGCGCTGGAAGTCGGTGCCTTGCGGCGCCAGCGGCAGGTCGAAGCGATGGCGCCGGCCGGCGAAGTATTCCGCCAGCTGTTCCTGCAGCAATCGCAGCACGTGATTGTCGCCTTCGCGCCAGTCGGGTCGGCGTGCGAACGGATGACGGGGCGCATGGAATTCGACCAGTTGCACGCCGGCATCGTCGCCGGCGATCAGCAACGGTCCCACCGGACTGTCGATGTAACGGTAGCTCACGCTCATGCGGCGGCCTTCGCCTTCGGCACGTTCATCGAGTCCTTCCACAACTGGATTACCGAATACGCGCGCCACGGCCGCCATGCTTCCGAACGCGCGGTCAGCGCCTTCGCGCTCATGCGCGAACCGTCGTTCGGCACCGCGCGCTGCAGCACCAGGTCGTCGGCTGGAAACGCATCGGGATGGCCCAGCGCGCGCAACGCGATGTAGTGCGCGGTCCAGGGGCCGATGCCGGGCAGTTCGACCCAGCGCGCGGTGAAGTCGTCGAGCGTGCGTTCGGGTTTGAAGTCCACGCGCCCGTCCAGCAGCGCGCGCGCCATGGTGCGCACGGTCTCGGCGCGCGCCCGGGTCAGGCCGATCGCGGCGAGATCGGCGTCAGCCAAAGCCTCCGGGGTCGGGAACAGATGCTCAAGCCCCGCCGCGAACGGCGCCGGCAACGGCTGCCCGAACCGCTGCGACAGCCGCGAAGCGAGCGTGCGTGCACCGGCGACGCTGATCTGCTGGCCGATGATCGCGCGCACGGCGATCTCGAACCCATCCCAGCCGCTGGGCACGCGCAGCCCGGGACGGCGCTTCAGCAGCGGACGCAGCCGCGCATCGGTCGAGAGTGCTTCGGCGATCGCCTGCGGGTCGGCGTCGAGATCGAACATGCGCCGCAACCGGTTCACGATGTCCAGCATCTGCGCCGGACGCGCGCCATGCAGCTCGAGCTTGAGCGCGTGCTCGTCGGTGTACCGGCTGCCCACAGGCCATGGCGACACGCGCAACCAGCCCGGCGCTTCGGCCGGACCGATCACGCGCGAATAGCTGTCGCCGTCGACCACTTCCACGCCGGGCAGCGCGCGCCCGCGCAGGAAGTCGAGCATCGCTGCGAAGTCGTACGGCGGCCGGTAACCCAGCCGGAGCGTCAGCGTTTCCCCCGGAACTTCGGCGCGCTGCTTGCGCAGGTCGCGCGGCGCCATGCGGTAGGCCTCGAGGAAGGCGGCGTTGAAGCGGCGCAGGCTGCCGAAACCCGCGGCCAGCGCCACCTCGGTGACCGGCAGTGCGGATTCGGTGAGCAGTTGCTTGGCGAACAGCAGTCGGCGCGTGCCCTGCACGCCGGTCGGCGGCACGCCCAGGCGGTCCACGAACAGACGACGCAGTTGGCGTTCGCCGATGTCCACGCGCGCCGCGAGCGTCGCCAGCGGTGCCTCGTCCAGCACGCCCTGGTCGATCAGCTTGAGCGCGCGCGCCACCACCTCGTCGCCACGCCGCCACGCGCCGTCGCCGGGCGACAGTTCGGGGCGGCAGCGCAGGCAGGGCCGATACCCCGCGGCTTCGGCGGCCGCGGCGCTGGGGTAGTACACGACGCGCTTGGCCATGGGCGCCGGACAGACCGGGCGGCAATAGATCCTGGTGCTCAGGACCGCGGTGTAGAACAGTCCGTCGAAGCGCGGATCGCGGCTGCGACGCGCCTGCTCGCAGGTCTGCGCATCGGGGACGGTCGTGGCGGTGGCGGGGAGCGACATGCGCGCAGGCTAGCACCGCGCCGTCGCCCGGACTCGCCGGATTCGGACATCGAGGTCCAAGGGCGGCGCGCAACGATCGCTCGACGAAAATGGGCGCGCGCGCAACCGCGGGCAACCGCTCGCGCGCCGCTGGCCATGGCGCGCGGGGCGCGTTCGACCTGCCGGCGCGGCGCAATATTTCGCGGCGCCTATTTCAATGCCGGCAGCAGCGGGGCGATGTCGCCGTCGTTGGGTTGCGGCGCGACGCCGAGCAGTCGCGCGAGCATCGGATAGACATCGACGTTGTCGAACGGCCCCAGTTCGACGTTGTGTCGAAAGGCGGGGCCCTGCGCGATGAACAGCGCGCGCATGGTCGGGTCGGCGGGGTCGAAACCGTGCGCGCCGCGCGTGGTGCCGGGCTTGCGCCGCGCCAGGCGCGACGGCGTCTCCGCGTCCCAGCCCACGTCGACCTGGCACACGATCGGCGGGATGCGCGGGTTGGCGCCGTAATGCCAGCGCGCCGGCAGGTCGCCCTTGCGCCAGCATTCGTGATGGGCATGGCGGCCGAGCAGGGCCCATTCCGCGTCCGATTCGCGGCCCGGTTGCGGCACGAAACCGAGCACCTCGCCGTAAGTGAGGTAGCTCGCGATGCGCGGATCGACCAGCGATCCGACATCGAAGGCATGCGCGTACGGCACCGGCGCCATGCCGTGGTCCGACACGACGATCAGGTTGATGCGTTCGCGCAGGCCGCGCGCCTGCAATCCGTCCAGCAACCTGCCGATCGCCGCATCGATTTGCCCGAGCATCGCATCGGTCTGCGGCGAATCGGGACCGAAGTCGTGCGCGGCGTGGTCGAGCGCGCTGAAATACAGGGTCGTCAGTCGCGGCCGCTCGCTGGCCGGGCGCGACAGCCACTGCAGCACTGTGTCGACGCGTTGTGCCATCGGCATGCCGTCGTCGTACTTCATCCAGTCGGTCGGCCAGGTGCCGTTGATCGGCGCCTCGCTGCCCGGCCAGAACAGCGTGGCGGTGCGCAAGCCGGCCTTTTCCGCGGTGACCCAGATCGGCTCGCCGCCCCACCAGCGCGGATCGCGGACCGCCTGCTCATTGGAGTTGCTGAAATCGCCCAGGACCGGATCGCGCATGGTGTTGTGCACGATCCCGTGTCGATCCGGCCGCAGCCCGGTGACCAGCGTGTAATGGTTGGGGAAGGTGAGCGACGGGTACGACGGATTCATCCAGCGCGCGCGCACGCCTTCGCGCGCGAGGCGGGACAGGTTCGGGGTGATGCCGCGGTCCAGGTAATCGGCGCGGAAGCTGTCGATCGACACCATCAGCACCGGGGCCAGTTCAGGTGCCACCACGCGATCGGGCGCGGATGCGCAGGCGGTCAGCAGCAGGGCGAGGAAGGCGGCAAGTGCCGGTAGTCGGATCGAGCGCATCGCGCGATCATGCCAGCGATGCCAAGCGACAACTATTGCAGGGCGCAGGGCGCTGCGCGGCTGGCAAGATGCCGGCCGATCACGCAAACCCCGGAACCTGCCATGCGCCTTCGTTCGATTGCCTGCACCGGCCTACTCCTCGCCCCGCTCGCGGCATGGAGCGCCGAACCCGCAGCGCTCCCGCAACTCAGCCCCGACGAATGCGCGGTCTGGCAGCGCGAGCTGAGCTTCGCCCGTTCCGTGGCCGAGCACGATGCAGTGGCGTTCGCCGGGCACGTGGGCGAGCACGCCGCGTTCGGCGCCAGCACGCGCGAACCCAACCGCGGCCGTGACGCCATCGCCAAGCGCTGGGCGCCGCTCATCGAGGGCAAGCGCATGGCCCTGCGCTGGTATCCGACCCGCGTGACCATTGCGCCCGGCATCCCCGACACGGCGTGGTCGAGTGGCCCGAGCCTGTTCGAGGTGCTCGACCCCGCGGCCAAGCAGCGCTACCACATCGGCGCCTTCCACTCGGTCTGGCACAAGGACGCCGATGGCGTCTGGCGCGTGCTGTTCGACGACGGCGTGGACCCGCGGCCGGCGACGGCCGAAGAGGTGGCCGCCTTCACCGCTGGGCGCGCCGATTGCGGCGCTCCGGCCGGCAAGCCGAACCGCAGCTGACGCACCGCGCGCCCCGCCGTTCGCAACCCACGCCGTCGGCGACACAGGGGCGTATGGTGGAGTTCCGGAGCACTTTCCTGGAGGCTGCCATGAAGCAGCTATCGATCATTCTGGTGGGCGCCCTCGCCGTCGCCGGCGCAGCGCAGGCGGCACAGCCGCAGCCGGCCACCGACACGGTTTCGGTGCAGCAGGACGCGAAGAAGCCGGATCCCAACGGCCACCGCTGCCTGCGCCAGACCGGTACCCGCATCAGCAGCGGCACCGATACCCGCAAGCAGCGCGCGTGCAGCAATGGCGCGATCGGCCGGGCCTACACCCGCGAGGACATGGACCGGACCGGCGAGGTCAACATCGCCGATGCGTTGCGCAAACTGGATCCGTCGATCCACTGACGCGCGCACCGCCCGCGACAACGCCCGGCAATCGCCGGGCGTTTTGTCTTCAGGCCCTGCGCGCTAGGGCTTCAATCCCTCCAGCAGTCGCTGCAGTGACGCCTCGTAGAAGCGCCGGAACTGCGCCTCGTCGTAACTGAAGCGACCGGCGCGATACAGCGCGACCAGTCCGTGCGTGTGCGCCCACAGCGTCATCGCCACGTCCCAGGGATCGTCCTGTTGCAGCAGGCCCGCCTGCATGGCCTCGGCGACCGCAGCGGCGGCGACCGTCAGCGTCGGTGAGCGCCCGGCATGGAAGTCCTCGGGGAACCGGCGTGCATCCGCGCGCCGTGCCGAGAACGCGTGGTCGAACAGGTGCGGGTGCGACAACGCGTAGTCGAGATAGATGCGCTGCAACCCGATGACCCGCGCCATCACGTCGCCACCCTGGTTGCGCGCGATCCAGTGCCGCGCGATCTCGTCGAAGCTGTCGTCGCTGATGCGCTTGAGCAACGCCTCGCGATTGGGGAAGTGGCGGTAGATCGCCATCGGCGTCAGCCCGACCGCCTCGGCGACGCGGCGCATGCGCACGGCATCGGCGCCGCCGCGTTCGAACAGGGTGCGGGCGGCGCGCAGGATGCGTTCGGCGGTCGGCAGGGCGGGTGGCATGTGTACAGCGTATACAAAAGCCTCCGTTCGGGCGGGAATCCGCACTTCCGGCGCCATTCCTGCGCCGCCCGACCGCGCCAACCGATGGATGCCGGCGAGTGCCCGGCGCGATAATTTTTCCAACCTTCGCACCGCCAGGAATCCGTCCATGTCGACCCGCCGCGACCCGTCCCGCAGCATCCGCGCGCCGCGCGGCGCCACGCTCAACTGCAAGTCGTGGCTGACCGAAGCCCCGTACCGCATGCTGCAGAACAACCTCGACGCCGAAGTCGCCGAGAACCCGGCCGAACTCGTCGTCTATGGCGGCATCGGCCGCGCCGCGCGCGACTGGGAAAGCTACGACGCGATCCTCGAATCGCTGCGCCACCTGGAAGACAACGAGACGCTGCTGGTGCAGTCGGGCAAGCCGGTCGGGATCTTCCCCACGCATCCCGATGCGCCGCGCGTGCTGCTCGCCAATTCCAACCTGGTGCCGCACTGGGCGACCTGGGAGCACTTCAACGAGCTCGATAAGAAGGGGCTGATGATGTACGGCCAGATGACGGCCGGTTCGTGGATCTACATCGGTTCTCAGGGCATCGTGCAGGGCACCTACGAGACCTTCGTCGAGATGGGGCGCCAGCACTACAACGGCAGCCTCAAGGGCAAGTGGATCCTCACCGCCGGCCTGGGCGGCATGGGCGGCGCGCAGCCGCTGGCCGCTTCGCTCGCCGGTGCGAGTTCGCTCACCATCGAATGCCGCCAGGCCAGCATCGATTTCCGCCTGCGCACGCGCTACGTCGACGAGCAGGCCGCCGACCTCGACGACGCACTCGCCCGCATCGCGAAGTACACCGCCGCCGGCGAAGCCAGGTCGATCGCGCTGCTCGGCAACGCCGCCGAAATCCTGCCGGAACTGGTGAGGCGCGGCGTGCGCCCGGACTGCGTCACCGACCAGACCTCCGCGCACGATCCGGTGCACGGCTACCTGCCGATCGGCTGGACGGTCGAGCAATGGCTGGAAGAACAGAAGAGCAACCCGACCAGGGTCCGCGACGCCGCCAAGAAGTCGATGCGCGTGCACGTCGAGGCGATGCTCGCCTTCCATGCGCAGGGCATTCCCACGGTCGACTACGGCAACAACATCCGCCAGATGGCCAAGGACGAAGGCTGCACCAACGCGTTCGACTTCCCCGGCTTCGTGCCGGCCTACGTGCGCCCGCTGTTCTGCCGCGGCGTGGGCCCGTTCCGCTGGGTCGCGCTGAGCGGCGATCCCGAAGACATCTACAAGACCGATGCCAAGGTGAAGGAGATCATCGCCGACGATCCGCACCTGCACCGCTGGCTCGACATGGCGCGTGAGCGCATCAGCTTCCAGGGGCTGCCCGCGCGCATCTGCTGGGTCGGCCTGGGCCTGCGCCACATGCTCGGCCTGGCCTTCAACGAGATGGTGCGCAACGGCGAGCTCAAGGCGCCGGTGGTGATCGGCCGCGACCACCTCGACAGCGGCTCGGTCGCCTCGCCCAACCGCGAGACCGAAGCGATGCGCGACGGTTCCGATGCCGTGTCCGACTGGCCGCTGCTCAACGCCATGCTCAACGTCGCCGGCGGCGCGACCTGGGTCTCGCTGCACCACGGCGGCGGTGTCGGCATGGGCTACTCGCAGCACTCCGGCGTGGTCATCGTGTGCGACGGCACGGTCGAAGCCGACAAGCGCATCGCCCGCGTGCTGTGGAACGACCCGGGCACCGGCGTCATGCGCCACGCCGACGCGGGCTACGCGATCGCGCAGCAGTGCGCGAAGGAGCAGGGGTTGAAGTTGCCGATGGTGCAGGGATGAGCGCGCCTGTGCCGCTGCGCATCGATTTCGTCTCGGACGTGGTCTGTCCATGGTGTGCGATCGGGCTGGTCTCGCTCGAACAGGCGTTGCAGCGGCTGGGCGGGGAAGTGCGGGCGGAGATCCATTTCCGTCCGTTCGAACTCAATCCCCAACTGGGCGCCGAAGGCGAGGACATCGCCACGCACCTGCAGCAGAAGTACGGCATGTCCGCCGAACAACTCGCCGCGAACCAGGAAGCGATCCGCCAGCGTGGCGCGGCGCTGGGGTTCACCTTCGACATGGCGCGGCGCACCCGCACCTACAACACCTTCGACGCGCACCGGTTGCTGCACTGGGCCGGTCTCGAAGGCAGGCAGGCGGCGTTGAAGCACGCCCTGCTGCGTGCCTATTTCACCGAAGGGCGCAATGTCGCGGACCACCAGGTGCTGCTGGATGTCGCGCGCCACGTCGGCCTCCCCGAAGATCGTGCGCGCGCGATCCTCGGCTCGGACGCTTACGCCGATGACGTGCGCCTGGAAGAGCAGTTCTTCCAGCAGCACGGCATCAATGCGGTGCCGGCGATCATCATCGAGCAGCGCCACCTGATTTCCGGCGGCCAGCCGGTCGAAGTCTTCGAGCGGGCGCTGCGCGAGATCGCCGCGGCCAAGGCGGGCTGAGTGCACGGCATGCGGGAGGGCGTGTCGGCTGAACGCGGGCGGTGCCTGCTGGCCCCGTGACTTCGCCGACCATGCGGATGACGCCCTCGACTCCACGACGGGTTAGTGCCCTGCTGGCCCTGTTCTTGGCGCTGGCCGGCATGGCCGGCTGCGACCTGCAGCGCGGCCCCACGCCCGAGGAAGTGCGCGCGGAATTGATGCGCAAGCTGCCGCGCAGCGTGCCCGACCGCGCCGGCTGGGCGCGCGACATCCAGGCGGCGTTCGCGGCACAGGAACTGGCGCCCACCAGCAGCAACCTGTGCGCGGTGCTCGCGGTGGTCGAGCAGGAGTCCACCTACCGCGCCGATCCTCCCGTGCCGGGTTTGCCCAGGATCGCGCGTGGGGAAATCGATCGTCGCGCCGCGCGCCTGCACGTCCCCGCCTTCATGGTGGCCGCCGCGTTGGACGTGCGCTCGCCGGACGGGCGCACCTACGGCGAGCGCATCGACGCGCTGCGCACCGAGCAGCAGTTGTCGGCGCTGTTCGAGGAGATGATCCAGCGCGTGCCGCTTGGACGCCGCCTGCTGGGTGGCTTCAACCCGGTGCGCACCGGCGGGCCGATGCAGGTGAGCATCGCCTTTGCCGAACGCAATGCCCGCGGCTATCCCTATCCGGTCGACGGCTCGATCCGGCACGAGGTATTCAGCCGTCGCGGCGGCCTGTACTTCGGAATCCGCCACCTGCTCGCTTATCCCGCGCACTACCCGCAGCCGCTGCATCGCTTCGCCGATTTCAACGCCGGCTGGTATGCGAGCCGCAATGCGGCGTTCCAGCGCGCCGCGGGGCTCGCCGCGGGCCGCGAGCTGGCGCTCGATGGCGACCTGCTCGCGCCGGGCGCATCGATGGACGCGCCGGGCGCGACCGAAACCGCACTGCGCGGCATGGCCGGACGACTCGGCATGGATGCGGTCGCCATCCGCGCCGACCTGCAGCAAGGGCGCACGCTCGCGTTCGAGGACACCGCGCTCTACCGCAGCGTCTTCGCCATCGCCGAACGCAAGGCCGGTGGTCCGCTCGCCCGCGCGCGCCTGCCGCAGATCGACCTCCGCAGTCCCAAGATCACCCGCAAGCTGACCACCGCGTGGTTTGCGGCGCGGGTGCAGCAGCGCTGGAAGCAGTGCATGGCGCGCTGAGCCGGCGCGGCTGATGACGCCGCGCGCGCCCGTGCAGGCGCAGCGGACAGCGTGCGCCGGCTGTGACAAGCTTGCGCAATGACGCTGCCCGATCGCCTTGGGATCGCCGTCCCGCTCATCCAGGCGCCCATGGCCGGGGTGCAGGACCACGCGCTCGCGGTGGCGGTCAGCAACGCCGGCGGGCTGGGTTCGCTGCCTGCCGCGATGCTGGGCCCGGAGGCACTGCGCGCCGAGCTCGCCGCACTGCGCTCGCGCACCAGCCAGCCCTACAACGTCAACTTCTTCTGCCATGCGCCGCCGGTGCCCGACGCAAAGCGCGAAGCACGCTGGCGCGCCGCTTTGGCGCCGTATTACGCCGAGTTCGGCATCGATGCCGCGACCCTGCCAGCCGCACCGGCGCGTACGCCGTTCAACCACGACGCGGCCGATGTGCTGGAGGAATTCCGCCCGCCGGTGGTGAGCTTCCACTTCGGGCTGCCTGCTGACGAGCTGCTCGCGCGCGTGCGCGGCTGGGGCGCGTGCGTGCTCGCCACGGCGACCTCCGTCGAGGAAGCGCGCTGGCTGGAAGCGCGCGGCGTCGACGCGGTGATCGCGCAAGGCAGCGAAGCGGGCGGCCATCGCGGCCATTTCCTCGGCAATGTGCTCGATGGCGCGCTGGCTACCCGCGCGCTGGTGCGCCAGCTGGTGCAGGCGGTGCGCGTGCCGGTGATTGCCGCCGGCGGCATCGGTGGCGCGGACGACGCACTGGAATACGTCGCGCTGGGAGCCGCCGGCGTGCAGCTCGGCACCGCGTTCCTGCTGTGCGCGGAAGCCACGACAAGCGCCGTGCATCGCCGCGCGCTGGAGCGCGATGGCGATCGGCTGACGGCCTTCACCAACCTGTTCACCGGCCGGCCCGCGCGCGGCATCGTCAACCGGCTGATGCGCGAACTGGGTCCGATCGATCCACGGGCCCCCGACTTCCCGCTCGCCGCCACCGCCATCGCACCGCTGCGCGCCGCCGCCGAGCGCCTCGGCAGCGGCGACTTCTCGCCGCTGTGGGCGGGGCAGGGCGGGTTCCGCTGCCGCCCGGTGCCGGCCGCGCAACTCGTCGCGGAGATCGGCGCGCGACTGGCTTGACCGCAGCACACCTGCGTTTCCTGTCGCGGTGCCGGTAAGCTCCCGGCGTCCTTTCCGTAGTGGTCGCGCAGCCCGCATGCCCGCCTCCCGCCAGACGCCGGTCCACCTCAACGCGCTGCGCGCTTTCGAAGCGGCGGCGCGCCACCTCAGCTTCGGCGCGGCGGCGGAGGAACTGCATGTCACCCCGTCGGCGATCAGCCAGCAGGTGCGGACGTTGGAGGATTACCTCGGTACCCGGTTGTTCGTGCGCGCCCCGACGGGCGTGAGCCTGACGCCGCAGGCGATCGAGGCCTATCCGGAAGTGCAGAAGGGTCTGGCGCACCTCGCCGCGGCGCTGGGCCGGATGAAGGGCGATTACCGCGATGCCGTGGTCACGCTGACCGTGCCGATCTCCTTCGCGGCGAAATGGCTGCTGCCGCGGATCGAGCGCTTCCGCGAGGCGTATCCCGACCTCGACCTGCGCCTGGATACCAGCAACCGGCTCTCGGACTACGCCGTCGAGGGGATCGACCTCGGCGTGCGCTATGGCTTCGGCCAGTACCCGGGGTTCGAATCGGAGAAGCTGCTGGACGAGGAGATCTTTCCTGTCTGTAGTCCGGCGTTGCTGGCGCTGGGCGAATCGTCGCTAGCGGTCGAGCAGCTGCGTGCGATGACGCTGATCCACGACACCGCCATCGACTTCGATCCGGCGTTCCCAAGCTGGCGCACCTGGCTGGCGGCCCATGGAGTGACCGGCGTGGATGCCGCGCGCGGACTGCAGTTCAACTCGACCGTGCTGGCCATCCAGGCCGCGCTCGACGGGCAGGGCATCGCGCTGGGCCGTAGCGTCGCGGTCGCGGCGGACCTCGCCGCGGGTCGCCTGGTCCGGCCGTTCGCTGGCGCGCAGGCCACGCGCTGCGGCTATTACGTGCTGCATGTTGCCGGCGCGCTCGACCATCCCAGGATCCGCGCCGTGCGCGACTGGCTGTTCGCGGAAGCGGCGCGCGGCGCTTAGGAAATCTGTTCGCCCCGGCCAGAAAAACTCGTTTGAGCGGGCGACCTGCCGGGGCCTATCGTGCCGGCCACTCCTCCACGGAATGCCCGCATGAACATCACTGCCCCCCAGTCCGCGACCACGTTCGAACTCGGTGTCCTCGGCGCCGGACGCATGGGAGTGCGCATCGCGGACATGTTCGCCCGCGCCGGACGCCGGGTGGTGCTGGGTTCGCGCGATCCGCTGCGGGCGCGGGCCATGCTGGAAGCGCGCGGCGCGGCCGGCCTCGTGCACGCCGGCAGTTACGCCGATGCGTTCGCAGCAGGGGCGGTGCTGCCGGCGATCTTCCTGCGCGACGGTCTGGTCGAAATGCTCGAAGCGCACGCACAGCGCCTCGCGGGCAAGCTGCTGATCGACATCAGCAACCCGTTCAACCACGACTATTCGGATTACATCCTGCCCTGGGACGCGAGCAGCGCCGAGCTGCTGCAGGCGCGTCTGCCGCAGGCGCGCGTGGTCGGGGCGTTCAAGAACGTCTATTCCGAGGTGTTCGACGCACCGCGCTTCGGCGAGGCGTACAGCGACGTGCTGGTCGTCGGTGACGATGCCGCGGCCAAGAGCGAATTCCTGGCGCTGGCCGAGGGCACGCCGTTCCGCTACCTCGATGCCGGCCCGCTGGTCTTCGCGCGCACGGTCGAGCGCCTGACGCTCATCACCGGCCGGCTCGGGCGACAGCTGGGCAGCTATCCGCGCATGAACTGGCGCCTGCTGGGCGAGGCGCGCCCGGCCGAAGCGGCCTGATGCGCGCGGGCGGCACGAGCCGGGACGTGCCGCCCGCTGCGACTCAGTGCTTCGACTGCAGTTCCACCACCGGCGCGAAGCCGCCATAGATCAGCCGCTTGCCATCGAAGGGCATGGGGTTGTTCTCCGGACTCACACGCGGATCCTTCATCACCTTTTCCATGCCTGCGTCGCGCGTGGCCTTGTCGGGCCACTCGATCCAGGAAAACACCACCGTCTCGTCGTCCTTGGCCTGCACGGCGCGGCGGAAGTCGGTGAGCTTGCCGTCGGGGACGTCATCGCCCCAGCACTCGAGCACGCGGGTGGCGCCGTTCTCCATGAAGACCGAGTCGCCGCTGTTGGCGTGCTGGATGAACTTGTCCTTGTTGGCGGTGGGCACCGCCATCACGAAGCCGTCGATGTAGGCCATTGGGAAGCTCCTGTCGTGGAAGAGGGAAGAAGACTTGTAGCGCCTTCCCTGTTACGACGAGCGGAGCACGGTGGAATCGACGCGTTCGTGCGCGTCGCGCACGCTGAATGGGCGCGTGCCGCTCCGCGAACCCTCAGCCCGCAGCGTGCTCAGCCAGGCGCGCGGCCAGCGCCGCCGGCAGCGCGGCTTCGGAACAGGCCGCGCGCTTCTGCGCGGGCGAGAGTTGCTTGATCGCGTACTCCGCGCGGCTTGCCGACGAACGGTCGGCGAAGGCGAAGCTGGCGAGCAGGCGCCGCGGCGGCCGCGAGCGCGTGTAGCGCGCGCCCTTGCCGGCGGCGTGCATGGCGTAGCGGCGGCCGACGTCGGTGGCGATGCCGGTGTAGATGCTGCCGTCGCTGCATTCGATCAGGTAGACGAACCAGCGGCGCGGGCCGGGCGCGTCGGGCGGCAAGGGGACGGCGGGGGCAGTGGCGTCGGTCACCCGGGACATTGGACGCGACCGGGCGCGGACATGGCAAACGCGGGCGCGGCAGCCCACGCCACCGGCGCGGCCTTCACAGGACCCAAGCGCGCGCAGGCCGAGGCTTTACGCACTTTCCGGCCCGGTTCGCCGGATGAGGAGCGCCCGATGGCCAGGCCAGGACGATTCGGGGCGGTGGGGTGTCTGTGCGCACTGGCGCTGTGCGCCTGCGGCGGCGGTGGCGGCGGGGGTGGCCGCACGCCGGTGTCCAATATCGCGCCGGTGTTCACCTCCGCGACCTCGGCCACCGTGCCGGAAAACACCGGTGGTGCGTTCTACACCGCGACGGCCAGCGATGCCGATGGCAATGCGCTCACCTTCTCGCTGGCCGGGGGCGTGGATCGCGACCGTTTCCGCATCACCTCGGGCGGTGCGCTGGCGTTCGTCTCGCCGCCGGACTTCGAGCTGCCCACGGACAGCAATCGCGACAACGTCTACCAGGTCGATCTCGCGGTCAGCGACGGGCGCGCGAGTGCGACGCTGTCGCTCGCGGTCGCGGTGACCGACGTGGCCGAAGTGTCCGCGTTCCGCGTGCGCCGTGTCGCGGCCGGGCTCAACCAGCCCGCCTTCCTCGCGCCGGTCCCCGGTGGCACCGGGCGCGTCTTCGTCACCGAATTGGGCGGGCGCGTGCTGGTGCTGACGCCGGCGACCGGCGCCATCGCGGCGACGCCGTTCCTCGACCTCACCGGACAACTGTCGACCGATGGCGAGCGTGGGCTGCTGGGATTCGCGACGGCGCCCGACTTCATCGCCAGCGGCACGTTCTACGTGTTCGTGACCGTGCTGGACGGGACGATCGAAGTGCGCCGCTATCGCACCTTCGCCGGCGACCGCGAGCACGCCGACCCCGCCACCGCCGATGCGATCCTGCGCGTGGCGCACCCGCGCAGCAACCACAACGGCGGCTGGATCGGCTTCGGTCCGGACAATCTGCTGTACATCGCGATCGGCGACGGCGGCGGCAGCGGCGACCCCGACAACAACGGACAGAACCCCGGCACCCTGCTCGGCAAGATCCTGCGCATCGATCCGGCGCGCGACGACTTCCCCACCGATCCCGGTCGCGACTACGGCATTCCCGCGGCCAACCCCTTCGCCAGCGGTGGCGGCGCGCCGGAAGTGCTCGCGTACGGCTTGCGCAATCCGTTCCGCAACAGCTTCGATCCGGCGACAGGCAACCTGTGGATCGGCGATGTGGGCCAGAGCGCGGTGGAAGAGCTCGACCTGCTGCGACCAGGCGACGCCGGCGCGAATTTCGGCTGGCCGGTCCTGGAGGGCACGCAGCCGTTCCGCGGCGGCGCCACCGCGGGGCTGACCCCACCCATCGCCGAATACCTGCACGGCACCGGCACGCGCCAGGGCAACACCGTCATCGGCGGCTACGTGTACCGCGGCGCGGTGCAGCAGTTGCAGGGCCAGTACGTGTTCGCCGACTTCATCACGCCGAACGTGTGGACGATTCCGATCGCGCGCGCCGCCGTGGGCACGACCTTGCCGAGTTCGGAATTCACCGTGCGCAATGCCGACTTCGCGCCCAATGCCGGCAGCTTCACCAACATCGCCAGCTTCGGCATTGACGAAACGAACAACCTCTACCTGATCGACCTGGATGGCGAGATCTTCGCGATCGAGCCGATGCCCGCGGCGTCGCCGGCCGCGCTCGAACGCACAGTGCGGCGTTTCCGCGAACCGTGGGGGCGGTGAGCGGCGGGAGGGCGGCGGCGGTTGCCACGGCAGCCGCCGCCGAATGAACATGGCGCTGGACCCGCTTCGATTTCGCCGCGCCGATGATCGCTCCTGAACTCGACAATCCCTTCTGGAGTTCGCTGTGCACGCGCCATCGGGCCATCGCCGTGCGCAGCGGCGAGGCCGCGCGCTATCCGGCCGAGTTCGCCCCGTTCCTCGGCGTCGCCCACGCCGGCGTCGACTTTGCCGGATCGGTCGCGCCATTGGTCGTGCCGGGGGAGAGCGTCTACCTGATCGGCGTCGCCCCGGCGGTGCCGGCAGGCTGGGAACTGCAGGCGTTCCGTCCGCTCGCGCAGATGGTCTGCACGACGCCGCTCGAACCGGTCGACGGGCCCGGGATCATTCCACTGTCGGAGCAGCACCGCGCCGACGTGCTCGCGCTGACGGCGCTGGTGTACCCGCACTACTTCCGGGCGCGCACCATGGAAATGGGCCGCTACTTCGGCATCTACCAGGACGGACGGCTCGCCGCGATCATCGGCGAGCGGCTCGGCACGGATACCCACACGGAGATGAGCGCGATCTGCACGCATCCGGACTTCCTCGGCCGCGGCTACGCGCGCCGGCTCACGGCCATGCTGACCAACGACACGCTCGAACGCGGCCGGACGCCGTTCCTGCACGTGAGCCACGAGAACACCCGGGCGAAGCAGTTGTATGAACAGGTCGGCTTCCGCCATCGCCGCGACATCGGCTTCTGGTCGCTGCGGCGTCCGGGACCCTGACCAACGGCATACGCAACGCGGGCCGTGCATGAACCGTTCAATCAGGCATGCGCGTGAAATCGCCAAGCGCGTAGCAGTTCCCGATGTGAAGGCCGTCCGGCAATCGTCGAGCGCATTAACTTAGCGCCGCGCATGCTGCGGGTGCAGGGGGCACTGGCCGTGCGCAATAGGTGAGTACCCATGCCGCATTCAATTGAAGTGAGCCCCTACATGGGGTTGGCCGCCGTCACCCTGTGGGGCGACGTCACGGTCGAGGAACGGGCGCGCGCGCTCGACGACACGCTCGGACGGCTGCACGGCGCGCCGTACGGCATCCTGCTCGATTTCCAACGCGCACGCGCCACCGCCGATAGCTTCGAGGCGTCCAACAATTTCGCCCGCCGCCTGGCCGGCGAGGAACGACTGCGCGACTGCCGCGTGGCGTACGTCTATGCGCAGGCCGGCAGCGTCAACCCGGTGGTCGAGAAGCTGGCGCAGGCACGGCGTTTCCGGTTCCGGCGCTTCGCGGCCGCGTCGTCGGCGATCGACTGGTTGCTGACGCCGCGACGCCAGCGGCTGGCGGTGCGGCGCGAACCCTCGGCCAGGGAAGTGCTGGCCGACCTGCGGCTCGCGGGTGCGCGCTGCTGACCTCAGGCGTGCCCCGTCCACGCACGGATGAAAGGCGCCAGTTGCGGTAGCAGGTCGACCATGCCGTGCAACGGCACGATCAGCCACAGCGAGCGCGTGCGCGCCCACAGCACGCCGAAGGCGATGCCGGCGGGCGCGATCATCACCACCGAGTAGGCGATCGCCCAGCTGGGCGTGGCATGGGCCACGCCCTCCATGAGGTGCCCGCCACGCAGCCATAGCCCCGGCGCGTGGGCGAGCCCGAACAGCAGGGACGCCCAAGCCACCGCCGCGACCTGCGAACCGCTGGCGATCGCGATCTTTTCCTGCAGCACGCGGCGGAACAACACTTCCTCGCACAGGCCCGCTTCGATCGTCTGCCACAGCCAGCACACTGGAATGGCCCAGGCCAGCGTCGTCGCCGACGGCGCGAGTTCGCGCAGCGTGACCAGGCCGCGGCCAAACACCGACTGCATCGCCAGGTACGCCAGCGACATCACCACGAACGCCAGCAGCAGCCGCCGTGGCGGCAGGATCGCGTGCGCGCCCAGGCGGAAGCCGAGGAACAGCAACGCCGGCACCATCACCATCGTCACCAGCTTGACCACGAGCTGGACGACGGACTGCATCGGTTCGTCGGGGAAGTGGTGGTTGATCGAGGTGAATCCCCAGCCGAGCACCAGCAGCGCGAACAGCGCCAGGTACACCAGCACGCGCGGCAACTGCCGCGGTTCGTGCAGCGGGGCGACGCGCGTGCGCGACGACTTCAGCGTGCACAGCCACGCGAGCAGCGGGAACACGACGCCGAGCAGCGCGAACAGGAACAGCGGCTCGACCAGGCTGAAGTCCGGGTCGCGCGCGAGGACGAATAGGGACGCGGCATAGGCGACGACGGCGACGGCCAGCGCCAGCGCGGCGGTTCGATAGATTGGGGTTCGGGCGGGTGCGTGCATGCCGGCAGGATGCCCGTCGCGACGTTGGAGCGCTTAACCCGTTCGTCGCCCAACGATCGGCACAGGCGGTCCAGCACCATTTCCATACGCCATGGTCTGGACGCTGCCGCGGGCAGCGGTCAGACTCGCGCGGCCCCGGTTCAAGGAAGGCCAGCGATGGAAAAATGGATCCTGCTCGGCATGGCGCCGGTGTTCCTGGCGCTGATCGCACTGGAAGCCTGGTACTGGCGCACGCGCCGGCCGGGCATGTACAGCGGCATCGACACCCTGTCGAACGCGGCGTTGGCGCTGATGCACCAGGCGGCGGACGCGCTCGCGTGGCTGCTGGTGATCGGCGTCTACCATGCCGTGTACCGCCACCGCCTGTTCGACCTGCCGGCCTCGGCCTGGACCATCGCCGCGCTGTTCCTCGCGCAGGACTTCTTCTACTACTGGTTCCATCGCGCCAGCCACCGCATCCGCTGGCTGTGGGCCTCGCACGTCACCCACCACTCGTCCGAACGCCTGAACCTGTCGACGGCCTTCCGGCAGAGCCTGACCTATCCGGTTTCCGGCATGTGGCTGTTCTGGCTGCCGCTGGCGTGGCTGGGCTTCGAGCCCGCGCACATCGTCGCGGTGGTGGCGATCAACCTGGGCTTCCAGTTCTTCGTGCACACCCAGGCCGTGGGCAGGCTGGGCTGGCTCGAGCGCGTGTTCAACACTCCCTCGCACCATCGCGTGCACCACGCGCGCAACGGCAAGTACATCGACCGCAACTACGCGGGCGTGCTGATCGTGTGGGACAAGCTGTTCGGTTCCTTCGTCGAGGAGGACCCGCAGGTGCCGTGCGAATACGGCATCGTCGGCCAGGTCCACGGCCACAACCCGATCCGGCTCACCTTCCACGAATGGCTCGAGATGTTCCGCGATGCCGCGCGCGCCCGCGGCTGGCGCGAGGTGCTGCGGCAACTGCTGGGCCCGCCGGAGCGCGCGCTGTCGCACCTGCGCGGCAACGCCGAATCCTGAGCCAGCGCCTGGAATCGCGCGGCATCGCGTCTCGCCCAAGGTCGCGGGCGGACGCAGATCTGTTGGACGGTCAGCGCTTCACCGGCTTGCCGGGTGCCGGCGGCACGCTGCGCAGGTAGCTCCACAGCGCGCGCAGTTCGGTTTCGTCCATGTTGCTGTAGACCGCCCAGGGCATCAGCGGATCGACCGCGGTGCCGTTCGGGCGCTGGCCGGTGCGCATGAGGCGGAGGAAATCGGCCTCGCTCCACTTGGCCAGGCCGTTGGCGTGCGGGGTGAGGTTGGCCGACACCGGCTTGCCGGGAATCACGACGATGCCGCCGGCCACGTCGGCGCCATGGCACCCGGTGCAGGACTGCGCCACGTACTGTCCGTACGCGGGGGTGATCGCCGCGGGTGGCGCCTGTCGCGTGCGGGGTGCGTGGTCGATGGTCTCCGCCGGGAACAGCGGCAGCTTGCCGAGCGTGTACAGCACGCGGCCGACCGGGCGGACGACGCTGGTGCCCGGCTGGTTGTCGCTGGCCGGCAGCGCGCGCATGTAGGCGACCAGCGCGGCCACGTCGCCGTCGTCGAGGTCGGCGAATTCGTTCGAGGGCATGATCAGCAGCGGCGTGCCGTCCGGGCGCACGCCGTGGCGGATCGCCGCGGCGAGCGCATCGTCGGTGTAGGCGGGGTCGCGCAGGCTGCGGGTGAGATTGGGCGGCACGATCCGGCCCAGCACGGGATCGTCGAGCAGCACCCGGCCCGCGCCGTGGGGGCCGTGGCAGTCGCCGCAACCGCGCGTGTCGAACAGGTGCCGGCCGCGCTGCAACGCATCGGCGTTGGCGTCGACGCGCAGCGGCGGGTCCTGGATCGGGTAGGTCCGCGCCATCGCCTTGCCGGTCACGGCCCAGGACACCGCGAACAGCGCACACACGCCCAGCAGCACGATTGCCAGGACCACCGCCGACCACTTCACCACACGCCGCATGACGCCTGCTCCGCAAATGCCTTGCCCCTCAAACGCAGGGCGCGGGGACAACCGGACAGGGCGGGGCGGGTTGGGGGTTCAGCCCTTCACGGCGTCGCGTCGGGGCTGCAGTTGCCACAGGCGGCTCGCGCCGCGTTCGGCGATGGCCGCGAATGCGGCTTCGTAGCGGCTGTCGTAGAAGCGAGGTTCCGGACTTTCGCTGTCGAGAATGCCGAGCAGGACGCCCTCGTGTGCGATCGGAACCGCGAGTTCGCACAGGTGGACCTGCGCGTCGGCGACATCGCGGCTGTCATGCCCAAGGTCGTCGATGCGTTGCGTGCGCAGCGTCACCGCGCAACTGCCGACGAGGCCCTCGTACGGCAGCCGCAGCCGCGCTGCGAGGGCGGCGCCGCGCCTGGCCCCCCACGCAGCGGCCTGGACGAGCGTGTCGCTGCCCGCGGGCAGGTAGACGACGCAATCGGCGAGGTTGAGTTCGCGGCCGGTGTGCTCGCACAGCGCCGACGCGACTTCGGACGGATCGGCTGCCTGCTGCAGTTGCTCATCCAGCCGCTGCAGCATCGCTTCGCGGCGATCCAGGAATCGGGTGACGGCATCCACGGCTGCGAACTCCGCGCGCTGGGGGTCGCAGGGTAAACCAGTTCCCAGGAGCCTCGTGGGCGCATTGCGCACGCCATGCGCGCCGCGACGCGGGCCCGCGGCGCCGCATGCGGATCGACGCGAACGGCGTCGCGGACCAGCGTGGTTGCCGGAAGTGCGCGCGGGGATTGCGCCCCGTGCGGCACCGGCCCCGATCAGGGCAGGGCAGTCACTTCGATCTCGACCTGATCCACGCTCACGCGCTGCCCGGCGTGGATTTTGCAGGTTTTGCGCAGCTCGACCGCGCCGTCCACGCGCACCACCCCGCTGGCGACGAGCTGCTTGCCGGCGCCGCCGCTGTCGCACAGGCCGGTGAGCTTGAGGAGTTGGTTCAGCTCGACGAAATCGCGGTCGAGCTCGAAAACGATGCGTTGCGGGACCATGAATGGGAGCCAGCGCCTGACGAAGCCTGGCGGCAGCGTCGCAGCCGCGGGTTGGTTGCGCAAGTCGAATGTGACGGTGCGCTCACTCGCGGCGAGACCATACGCCACCGTTGTTTGCGATGGGGGGAAAGTGCCGGGACAATGGCGTGCCTGTCGGGAGAATGCCTTGAATACCGCTGTAAAGAACACCGCGTCCGCTGCTCCGTCCACCAACCTGCGCAAGCTCTGCGCGCAATTCGCCACGCCCCACCTCGGTCGGGCCGTGTGGCAGCTCATCAACACGCTGGTGCCGTTCGCCGCGCTGTGGGCGCTGATGGCCTGGAGCGTGATCGGCGAATGGGGCTACGGCTGGACGCTGCTGCTGGCCATCCCGTCCGCCGGCCTGTACGTGCGCACCTTCATCATCCAGCACGACTGCGGTCACGGCTCGTTCTTCGCCGACGCGCGCGCCAACGACATGGTCGGGCGCGTGCTCGGCGTGGTCACGCTGTTCCCGTACGGCTACTGGAAGAAGACGCACGCGATCCACCACGGCACCTCGGGCAACCTCGACCGCCGCGAGATGGGCGACATCGAGACCCTGACCGTCGCCGAGTACCGCGCGCGCTCGTGGCTCGGCCGCCTGGGTTACCGCCTGTACCGCAGCACCCCGGTGCTGCTGGGCATCGGCCCGATGTACCAGTTCGTGCTCAAGCACCGCTTCCCGTTCGACCTGCCCTTCACCTGGAAGAAGGAATGGGCCAGCGTGCTGCTCAACAACCTGGTGCTGCTGGTCGTCGGCGGCCTGGCGATCTGGATGCTGGGATGGAAGGCGGTGCTGCTCGTGCACCTGCCGATCGTGCTGATCGCGGGCGCGGCCGGCGTGTGGCTGTTCTACGTGCAGCACACCTTCGAGGACGCGTACTGGACGCGCAAGGACGAGTGGGATTCGAGCCAGGCGGCGATCGCCGGCAGTTCCTTCTACGACCTGCCGCGGGTGGTGCACTGGTTCACCGGCAACATCGGCTACCACCACATCCACCACCTCGCCAGCCGCATCCCGAACTACCGCCTGCGCGAGGCGTTCGAATCCAGCCCACTGCTGCAGGCCGCGCCGCGCATCACCTTGTGGACGAGCCTGAAGAGCGCGCGCCTGAAGCTGTGGTGCGAGGAAACCAAGCGGATGGTCGGCTTCCCGCGGCGGGCGATGGCCTGAGGCGTCGGCACCTTCTGCTGCGAAAAAAGCGGGCTCCGGCCCGCTTTTTTCTTGCCTGGCATTCCTGCGCGAAGCGCCGCCGCCCGTCGAGTTGGTCATTCGCAGCGCCGGACGATTCGTGGCCGCGCCGCTGCATCCGCCGTTGACGCCGGGTTGGGCAGGTTGGGCACTCCTTTCCGCGGGAGACCGTCATGCGGCGCAAGACGCTCAGGTTCGGCAAGGGTTTCCGGGTCGCCTTTGATGTGCGCAAGGCGCAGGCGGCGGAAATGGTCATCGCGCCCGGCGACAGCGAGGGTGGCGCGGACAACCGCCACCGCGGCGCGGACCAATGGCTGTTCGTGCTCTCGGGCACCGGCGTGGCGACCGTGGAAGGCCGGCGCGTGCCGCTGAAGGCGGGCACTTTGCTGGTGATCGAGAAGGGCGAACGCCACGAGGTGCGCAACAGCGGGCGCACCCTGCTGAAGACGCTCAACTTCTACTACCCGCCGGCCTTCGATGCGGACGGCGATCCGAAGGGGCCGGGGCGTGGCTGAGGCATCGCGGTACGGCGATCGATCAACGGATCGGCAGGCGGATGCGGCGACCGCGCCAGACGAGCAGCACGGCGTCCTGCTGGATCGCCTCGACGGTCGCGTCGCCGACCCGGTCGCCTTCGTTGACGCGGGTGCCGTCGATGATGGCGAACCGGTTGCCTGCTTCGGGCGCCCACATGTGCATGCTGACTTTCAGCGCCGGCAACTGCTGGCGGTCGTCCGTCGACAGGTCGGACAACCGCAACGGCATGTCGGGACTGGCGAACGCGGCGGCAGCGGCGGGCGGATTGGATGCCGCGGCGACGGAGGCAATCGAAGCCGATGCCGGCGGCGCCGCCGGTGGCGCGGCAACGGTGTCGATGTCAGGCGCGTGCGGTGGCGCCTCGCTGCGCGCGGCCGCCGGGGTGGCTGCGATCGGTGGTGCTGCCGAAGCCGGTGCCGGTGCGGGTGCCGCGCTGGTGCGCGCGGGTGCGGTCGGAGCTGGCAGTGCGGGGCGCGGGGGTTGCAGCGGGCCTGGCAATGAAGGCGATGCAGCGGCGCCCGGCTCCAGCGAAGCGCGCGGTGCGCTCGCCGCGACGACAGGTTCCGGCCGTGGCGGCGAACGCAGCCAAGCCACCGTGAGCAGCACGGCGACCAGCGCCGCGACGGCGACGACGCCGATGACCCGCCAGTCGCGCGCGGCACTGCCTGCGCCGGGGGCGGGCGGCGCGGTTTCGGTGAGCAGGTCCGGGGCCTGCCCGCGGCGACGCTCGGCTTCGGACTTGCGCAGCGCTTCCAGGATCAGCGACATGGTTACTCCAGCCCCTTGAGCAGCCGCGGGCCGGACTCGTCGCGGGCGGCGAGGGCCATCAGCGTTTCCGGACCGATCACGCCATCGCTGCCCAGGCCACGATCGCCCTGGAATTTCACGACCGCGGCGCGCATCCCGGGATCGAGCACGGCCACAGCGTCGACCGGCAGGTAGCGCGTCGCCAGGTGATCGCGCACCCAAGCCAGTCCCGGCGTGTTGTCGGCCAGCGGCAGGGTGAGGTTGTCGGGACCACGCCACAGCGCGGCGTACTCGCCTTTCCAGTGGCGCGCCAGGGCGATGCGGTCGATGTCGAAGATGCGGGCATCTAGCGACAACCGCGCCCGCCGCCCGTCGGCGCCGAGCAGCACCGCCCAGGCCTCGTGTTCGCCGTTGGCCAGGTGCAGCAGCACCGGACGGTCCTGGGCGACCAGGCGGTCCAGGGCGCCATGCGCGCGCAGGCAGTAGGCATCGGTGGCGATGGCGAACGGGCAACTGGCGGCGATGCCGATGCTGAGATCGTCGGACGGCAGGCGCCACAGCTCGAGCAGTTGTTTCCAGGCCAGCGGCGATGCGGGCGCGGCGGCGTCGATGCGCGTGGCCAGCGCGCCCGCGTCGAGCAGTTCGACCGGGGTGGGCTTCGCCTTGAGGGGGCTTGTGGCGGCCGCGCGCATTGCAGGCTGCGCAGCCACGACCGCGGCCGGCGCCGGCGCGCGCCACGCGTACACGCCGGCAATCAGCGCCAGCGCCGCCACGCCAACGCCCGCCGGCAGCCACCAGCGCCGGCTGGCGGCGCGAGCCTTGGGCGCGAGGGTTTCCTTCGCCGCGCGATCGACCGAACGTGCGTCGATGCGGGTGTCATCGTGCGCGTAGCCGCCAAGCAGCGCGCGTTCGGCGATCACGTTGATCAGGCGCGGCACGCCGCCGGAATGCGCGTGGATGCGCTTGAGCGCCGCGGCGTCGAACGGCAGGTGCAGGCCGCCGGCGACGCGGTAGCGGTGGCGCAGGTAGGCCGCGGTTTCGTTCGCATCCAGCGGCGTGAGGTGGTAGCGCGCGGTGATGCGCTGCGCGAGCTGGCGCAACTCGGGACGCGCCAATATCTCGCGCAGCTCCGGCTGGCCGAGCAGGATGATCTGCAGCAGCTTCTGCGTGTCGGTTTCCAGGTTGGTGAGCAGGCGCACCTGCTCGAGCGCATCGACCGAGAGGTTCTGCGCCTCGTCGACGATCAGCACCACGCGCAGGCCCTGCGCGTAGGCGTCGAGCAGGTAGGCGTTGAGCGCGTCGGTCAGCGCCTTGACGCTGCCGCGCCTGCCATCGATGGGCAGGTGCAGCTCCTCGCAGATCGTCTCCAGCAATTCCACGGGCGACAAGCGCGGGTTCAGCAGCAGCGCGACGCGGGTGTTCTCCGGGATCTGCTCAAGCAGCAGGCGGCTGAGCGTGGTCTTGCCGGTGCCGACCTCGCCGGTGAGTTGGACGAAGCCGCCGCCGCCGCCCTGGCCGATGCCGAACAGCAGGTGCGCGAGCGCATCCCGGTGGCGTTCGCTCAGGAACACGAAACGCGGGTCGGGCGTGATCGAGAACGGCGGTTCCTTGAGACCGTAGTGCTCGAGGTACATGGTGGCTTCGCAGGCGGACTGGCCGCCATTAGCTGCCACGGGATGGTGCGGGTCAAGACCGGTGCAACGCCCCCTCCCTGTTGCGGGTAGAGGGCGCCGGGCCGCGGGCTCTAACCCTTGGCCTTCAGGAACAACTGCGCCGCATTGCGCCCGCTGGCGCCGCTGATGCCGCCGCCGCCGTGCCCGCCGCTGCCGCACAGGTGCAGCCCGTCCACCGGCGTGCGGTGATCCGACCAGCCCGGCAACGGGCGCATGAAGAACATCTGGTCGAGGATCAGCTGGCCGTGGTTGGGATCGCCCTCGGTCAGGCCGAACAGCTTTTCCAGGTCGACCGGGGTGAGCGAGCGGGTCTGCCGGATCGAGGCCTTCAGCGCGGGGAAGTGCGCGGCGAGCAGGTCGACGGCCGTGTGCTCGATCGACGCGCGCGCGGCGTTCCAGTCCCGCTGGCGCAGCTTGTACGGTGCGAACTGGAAGTGGATCGAGACCACGTCGCCAGCGGTGGTGACCTCCAGGTACGGCTGCTGCGAGATCTCGCCGTACTTGGCGGCGTCGTAGGCGCGTTCCAGGTACCTGAGCGTGGGCGCCACGGTGAGCGTACCGGCGGGCAGCCCGTGGCGGCCGTCGGTGAGCAGGTGCACCTTGGCGATCGCGCCGCGCATCTTGATCGACTGCGTCTGCCAGACGAAGTCCGGCGGCAGTTCCGGTGCGCCGACAAGTTCCAGCAGGGTGTGGCGCGGATCGGCCGCGGAGAACACCGCGCCGGCTTCGATCCGTTCGCCGTTGTCCAGCACGACGCCGCTCGCGCGCTGCTTGTCCACGATGATGTGCCGGACGCTGGCGGACGTGCGCAGCTCGCCGCCGCTGGCGGTCAACGCCGCCACCAGCGCGTCGGCCACGTGCACGCTGCCGCCCGCGACCGGGCGATGCGCAAGCCCGCCGCGGTTGAGCCAGTTGTGCATCAGCGTGTAGCCGGTGCCCGCGGACATCGAGCCCAGCGTGTGGCCGTGGATGCCGACGGCGGCGATGGCGGCCTTGAGTTCCTCCGATTCGAACCACTCTTCGGTGAACTCCACGGTCGACATCGACATCGAACGGATCACCCGGAACATGTCGCGACCGCCGAGGCGGCGCAGCGTCCAGGCCAGCTTGGCGAGCGGCCAGCCTTCGGCGAAACCGACGTGCGGCAGGCGCGGCATCGGCGTGCGGTACGCCGCATCGAGGAACGCCGCCGCGCGATCCATGAACGCGACGAACTCGGGCCACTTCAACGCGTCGGCCTGCGAAAACTGGCGGATGGATTCCAGTGTCGCCTTGTCGCCGGGCGTCGACGAAAGCTGCAGGCGGCGCCCGTCCGGCAGCAGCGAGATGTAGGCGGGCGCGGGGCCCTTGTCCTGCGCCAGGCCATGCCGGGCGAGTCCCAGGGCCTGCACGATGTCCGGACGCAGTTGCGCGCCGGCATGCAGCGGGTCGAAGCGCGCACCCTCGTCGAAGGCGCGCGTGGACAGCTGGCCGCCCGCATGCGCCAGGCGATCCAGCACCAGCACCTTCCTGCCGGCCTTGGCCAGGTAGGTCGCGGCGACCAGGCCGTTGTGCCCGGCGCCGACCACGATCACGTCGTAGGCGTTCTTGTTCGAAGCAGTGTTCGCGCTCATCGCTTACTTCCAATCCTTCAGGACTTCCTGCGCGGCCAGCTTGCCGGCCGCCCCCATCACGCCGCCGCCCGGATGCGCGCCGGATGCACCGAAGTAGTAGCCCGGCAGCGGCGTGCGGAAATCGGCCCATTGCGGCGCGGGCCGCAGGAAGAACAGCTGGTGCAGCAGCAGTTCGCCGTGGAAGATGTTGCCGCCGGTGATGCCGGCGATGTTCTCGATGTCCTTCGGCGTGATCACCTGCTTGCCGACGATCGCGCGGCGGATGTTCGGCGCGTAGCGCTCGATCGTGGAGATCACCGTCTCGCCGAACGCATCGCGCTTGGCGTCGTCCCAGCCGCCTTCGATGTCGTAGGGCGCGTACTGCACGAAGCAGGACATCACGTGGTGCCCGGGCGGCGCCATGTCGCGGTCGATCATCGACGGGATGATCATGTCGATGTACGGGTTCTTCGCGAACTGGCCGTACTTGGCCTCGTCGTAGGCGCGCTCGATGTATTCCATGCTCGGGCTGATCGAGATCGCGCCGCGGTGCATCGGACCTTCGCCGGGGAGGCAGGTGAAGTCGGGCAGTTCGCTCAGCGCGATGTTGACCTTGCCCGAGGAGCCGCGCACGCGGAAGTTGCGGATCTGCTGCACGAACTCGCCAGGCAGGTGCTTCTCCTCGACGAACTGCAGGAAGCTGCGCTTGGGATCGGCGGCGGAGATGACGACCTTGGCCTGCAGCTCGTCGCCGTTGGCCAGCGCCACGCCCGCGGCGCGGCCGCCCTTGACGATCACCTGCGCGACCGAGGCATTGGTGCGGATGTCGACGCCGAGCGCGCGCGCGGAACTGGCGATCGCCTGGGTGACGCCGCCATTGCCGTTCTTGCAGAAGCCCCAGGCGCGGAACGCGCCGTCGATCTCGCCCATGTAGTGGTGCAGCAGCACGTAGGCGGTGCCGGGCGAATACGGACCGAGGAAGGTGCCGATGATGCCGCTGGCCGACTTGGTGCCCTTGAGCGGATCGAATTCGAACCAGTCGTTGAGCAGGTCGCCCGCCGACTGCGTGAGCAGCTTGGAGATCTGGTACAGCTCCTTCTCGCTCAGGCTCTTGCCGTACTGGCCGAGCTTGAGCAGGCCCTTGAGGTCGCGCAGGCTCAGCGACGAGGGATCGGGCGGGACCAGCCCGAGGATCGGCTTGATCGCCTTGGCTGCACGCGCCATCACCCGGCCGTATTCGTCCGAGGCCTCGGCGTCGCGCGGCGAATGCCGGTACAGCTCCTTGCGGGTGAGGTCGTGGTCGTCCCATCCGGCGAGGTAGTCGCCGTTGTCGAGCGGGGTGACCGTGCTCGGCAGCGGCAGGATCTTCAGGCCGTGCCTGGGCAGCTCGAGGTCGCGGATGATCTCCGGCCGCAGCAGGCTGACCACGTAGGAGAACTGGCTGAAGCGGTAACCGGGGAAGGGCTCGGCGGTCACGGCCGCGCCGCCGACGACTTCGCGGCGTTCGAGCACGGCCACCTTCTTGCCGGCGCGCGCCAGGTAGGCCGCGGCGATCAGGCCGTTGTGGCCGGCGCCGATGACGACGGCGTCGTATTGGTTGCTGCTCATGGAACCTCTCGTTGCGGATCGGGTGCGCGCACCCGACGGTGGATGCGATGCGTGGCGGGAATGGCGCTCGCTACTGCGCGCTTACTTCTTCTTCCATTCCGGCTCGTAGAACGGCAGCTTCACCACCTTGCCGGGCGCGTGCAGCCGCTTGTGCTCGACGGTGACTTCCATCGACAGCTGCGTGCCCGGCTCGTAGTACGGGCGCTGCAGGTGCACCAGGGCGATGTACTTCTTCAGCACCGGCGACCAGGTGCTGGTCGAGGCGTAGCCGACCTGCTTGCGATTCGCCTCCGTGGAGCCGTGCATCACCGGCAGGCTGCCGCGCACCGCCATCGCCGGCACCTGCGGCGGCAGGCCGACGGCGGCGAAGTGCTTCTCCATGCCTTCCCAGTCGACCTCGAAACCCACCAGCTTCCACGCCGAGCCTTCCTTGTGCTCGCGCTCGAGCGCGCGGCGGCCGACGAAGTAACCCGGCTTGTCCAGCGCCACCGCCCAGTCCAGGCCCATCTCCAGCGGCGAGGATTTCTGTCCTTCGATCCAGGCGTGGTTGGCGGCGGTGTAGTCGACATCGATCATGAACAGCCCGGCTTCGACGCGCGCCATGTCCATCGCGAGGATGCCGCAGGGCACGATGCCGTAATCGTGGCCGGCGGCCATCAGCGCGTCCCACACGTGCAGCGCGTCGGCGGCGTCCATCCAGATCTCGTAGCCGAGGTCGCCGGTGTAGCCGGTACGCGAAATGGTGACTGGCTTGCCGGCGAGCGTGTTGGCCATCACGCGGAAGTACTTGAGCTTGTCGAGCGATTTCTTGCAGCACAGGTTGAGCACCGTGCGCGACTTCGGACCCTGCAGGCTCAACGCGGCGACCTGTTCGGTGACTTCGGTAATCGCCACGTCCATGCCGACCGCGTTCATCGACAGCCAGCGCAGCGACGGCTCCGCGGAGGTCAGGCGGAACAGGTTCTCGTCCAGGCGCGCGATCGTGCCGTCGTCGAGCAGCTTGCCCTCGTCGTCGCACCAGCCGGTGTAGCCAACCTGGCCCACGGCCATCCTGTGCACGTCGCGCGGGGTGAGCTTGTGCAGCAGGCGCGCGGCGTCGGGGCCCTCGATCATGTACTTCATCAGCGGCGAGACGTCGATCATCGCGACGCCGTCGCGGATCGCCCAGTACTCGCGGTCGAGGTGGAGGTCGTAGGAGCCGAGCACGATGTGCCCGGCCCAGCGGCGCCAGTTCTGCGGCACGCTCAGCTTCGAGGTGCGCTCGTGGAAGGGGGTGTGCTTGAGTTCGAACATCGGAAGCGGGTTCTCGGGTGTTATTCGTGTTCGGTCATTTCGCAGGAGCTGGTGCGGTGCGCGCGCACGGTCGGCGGCACCACGCTGAAGTCGCCGGCGAGCGCATGCAGGTACCAGTCGATGAAGCGCTTGGGCGTGTCCTCGAACTCCGGATGCTGCGGGCCGGGCTCGAAGAACTGCGAGTTCACCCCGGCGGCGTTGAGGGTCATGATCCGCTTGTCTTCCAGCGTGGTGACGTGCCACAGCCAGACCAGTTCGTCGCGGTCGTAGTCGATGCCTTCGCGCGCATCGCCGCGCACGAACCACACGATCTCCATGTCGGTGCGGTCGATGCCCCGCGGCACGTAGCGGAACAGGATGCAGTGGTCCGGGTAGTTGAGCATGTAGGTGAGCGGGCCGAACTGGTAGTCGCCCGCGCCGCCGTCATAACCCTTGAAGTCGCCCATCAGCGGCGCCAGCGGCTCGCCGTTGCGGCTGCCGGTGCGGAAGCCGTCGAACAGCGCATAGCGGCTGGTGTACACGCAGGAACCGAAGCCGGGCGCTTCGCGGAACATGCGGTAGGTGGCCTTCTCGATGTCGGCCACGCCGGTTTCCCTGGCGGCGCGCTCCCACATCGCGCGGTTGATCGGCGCGACCACGTGCTCGCGCTCCTTGAACGTGTGGATCTTCGAGTACGCGCGGTGCGCGGTGTCGCAGTGGTAGCACTCGAGGTAGTTGCCGAGCGCGATCTTCCAGTTGGCATCGACCGAATAGGTCTCGCGGTGCGCGATCTTCGCCTGGTCGAGACGGTACGGCGCCATCTGCGCGTCGACTTCCTGCAGGCACTCGTTGAAGTCGTAGGCGTCGGGATCGAAGTTGATGAAGATCAGGCCGAAGCGCACGGCCACGCGCGCCTGCTTCAGGCCGTGGTCCTCGCGGCGGAATTCGGGCATCGCCTCCATGTGCCGCGCCGCGCGCAGGCTGCCGTCGGCGTTGTAGACCCAGCCGTGGTACGGGCAGACGAAGGTCTTGCAGTGGCCGGCGCTGGCCTCGCACACGCGCGAGCCGCGATGGCGGCAGGAATTGATCAGGGCGCGGACGGTGTCGTCCTCGCACCGCACCACGATCACCGACTCCTCGGCGATCTCGTACAGGAAGAAATCGCCCTTCTGCGGGATCTGGCTGACATGGCCGGCGTACAGCCAGCTCTTGAAGAAGATGTTGTTCAGTTCCTGCTGGTAGGTCACCGCGGAACGGTAGAAGTAGCGTGGCAACCCCGCATCGGGCTGCTGCAGCTGGGCGGCCACCGCACGCTGCAGGTGCTCGTGGTTGTCTTCCACATCTGGGACGAAGGTCATGCGTCAGTCCGGCAAGGGAGTTCGAAAGCGCGCATCCGTGCGACCCGCTGATCTTAGTCTCCGCGGGCAGCCCGGTGCAGGCGTCACGCGCGGCTGGCGACGAACGCGCGCCAGCGCATCAGCGCGTACAGCGGCACGCCGGCCACCGCGAGCAGCAGGCCGAGCTGGAACGGTTCGCGGCCCAGGCCGACGAAGGCGAACAGGACATAGACCGTGCCCAGCAGCCCCACGCCGAGCATGCCGCGCGCGGCGGTCCGGCCGCCGCGGCGCCACAGCACGGCCAACGCCAGCGAGCAGCACAGGTACAGCGGCAGGTTCGCCGCGGTCACGACCTTGCTGAGGAAGGTGAAGCCGTCGACCAGCGACTTGCTGTAGCTCATCAGCACCATGCCGCTGGCGAATACGCCGGTCACCAGCAATGCCACGGCGGGGGCGCCGCGGCGGTTGTTGCGCGCCAGGACCGCCGGCATCACGCCGTTGAGCGCCATGGTGCGGGTGAGTTCGCCGACCAGCAGGGTCCAGCCGTTGAGCGCGCCCAGGCCGCTGACCACCACGAACAACGCGAGCCAGCGGCCGAAGCCGGCGCCGGCGTGGCGATCCATCAGGGTCGCGAACGGCGCGCTCGCGCTGGCCAGTTCCTGCTGCGGGATCAGCAGCATCGGCACGGTCGAGACGATGATGTAGACGACCGCGGTCAGGATGGTGCCGGCCATGGTCGCGCGCGGGATCGTGCGCGATGGATCCTCGACGCGACCGGCGGGCACGGTCGCGGATTCGATGCCGAGCATCGCGAACAACGCGATCGTCGAAGCGGCCATCACGTCGCCCAGGCGCAACGGCGTCGTGGGCAGGTGTTCGGTATAGGTCGCGGGCGAGGTCAGCAGCAGCCACACGCCGAGCACGGCCACGGCGACCATCGGCAGCAGTTTCAGCGCCGTCGTCGCCACCTGCACGCGGCCACCGGTGCGAACGCCGAGCAGGTTGATCGCGACGAACAGCCACAGCAGGCCCAGCGCCATCAGCGCCGGCTGGATCCCCGCGAGGGCGGGGAACACGGCATCGATGTAGCCCACCACGCCGGTTGCGAGCGCCGCATTGGTGATCCACAACGAGACCCAGTAGCACCAGATCGCCAGGAACGCGGGAATGTCGCCGAGCGTGTGGCGGATGTAGCCGTACGGGCCGTCGGCCTGGGGTAGCTCGCGCGGCAGGCGGGCGAACACGCGCGCCAGCGCCAGGCAGCCCAGCACCGTTACCAGCCAGCCCAGCGTGGCGTTGAACCCGTACGGCGCGAGCGAGGCGGGCAGCAGGAAGATGCCCATGCCGATGGTGTTGCCGACCACCAGCGCGGTGCACATCCAGAAGCCCAGCTTGCGCTGCGAATCGTCTCCACCTTGCCCTGTCTGCATGTCGCGCCCCTGTTGGTGTCGCCGCCCGCGGCTAGCGGCCATCATTACCGCACTGGGCGCCGTCCGCACAGACCAGCGTCCCGCTCCTGATCACCGCCTGCACCCGGCGCAGCACGTCGATATCGGTGAGGGGGTCGCCGGCAACGGCGATCAGGTCGGCCGCCTTGCCGCTCGCGATCGAGCCGAGCTGGTCCGCGCGACCGAGCAGGCGGGCCGGGTTGATCGTCGCCGACTGGATCGCCTGCATCGGCGTCAGGCCGTAGCGGACCATGTAGGCGAACTGGCGCCCGTTGTCGCCGTGCGGATACACGCCGCTGTCGGTGCCGTAGGCGATGTTGACGCCGGCCTTGACCGCCCTGCGGAAGCCCTGCCGCTGCACGTCGGTGGTTTCCAGGTTCTTGCGCAGCTTTTCCGCCGACCAGCCTTCCTGCCGTCCCACGGTGTCGATGTAGTCGCCGTTGTAGATGTCGGCTACCAGCCAGGTGCCGTGCTGCTTCATCAGCGCGATGCCTTCGTCATCGAGATAGGAGGCGTGCTCGACCGAGCGCACGCCGGCGCGCACGGCGCGCTTGATGCCCTCGGCGCCGTGCGCGTGGGCGGCGACGAAACTGCCGCGCCTGGCTGCTTCCTCCACCGCGGCGCGGATCTCGGCCTCGCTGTATTCGGACTCGCCGGGCTCGGTACCGTCGGTGAGCACGGCGCCGGTGGCGATCACCTTGATGAAGTCGGCGCGGTGATCGAACAGGGCGTTCACCTTCTGCCGCACCTCGGCCTCGCCCCTGGCGACGCCGCGGCGGAAGTCGTCCGGCACCACGGTGCCCTTGGGCAGTCCGGTGATCTCGCCGCCGCCGCCGGGAATGGTGATGTAGGCGCCGGCCACGAACATGCGCGGACCGGGCACGTAGCCGGCGTTGATCGCATCGCGCAGCGCCACGTCGGCGAAGCCGCGGTAGACGCCGACGTCGCGCACGGTGGTGAAGCCGGCGAACAGCGTGTCGCGGGCGTTCTTCGCCCCGATGAAGGCATCGCGGGCCGGCGTGCTCTTCAGCGGACCGGCGGGATCGGCGGACTGGCCTTCGTCGGCGACGTGGGTGTGCATGTCCATCAGGCCCGGCAGCACGGTGTAGCGCGACCAGTCGATGAGCTTCGCGCCGCGGGCCGCATCGGCCGACCACGCCGCCACCGACACGATGCGGTCGTCCTCGATGCGCACCGCCTGGTCGGCGAGCACCTTGCCGTGGTCGACGTCGACCAGGTGGCCGGCGCGCACCACCAGCGTGCCGGCGTGGGCAGTCCCGCAGCCCAGTGCGAGGGCGAGGGCAAGCGATGCGCGCAATCGGGTCATGGCAATCCTGCGATGGGAGTGGTCGTGGGATCAGTGCGGCTGGTAGCGGCGATAGCGCTTGAGCAGTTTCACCAGCGCCGCGTGGTCGATGGCCCTGGCGTAGCGGCCGCCTTCGCCGCTCATGTCGCGCGCGGCGACCATGGCGTTGACGATGGCTTCCTCGGTGGCCTGCACGGTCGCTGCGAACAGGCCGTCGAGATGGTCGTTGCCGATGAACTCGGCTTGGCCGAGCGACTTGCCTTGCGCCGCGTCGGCATTGGCGGTGGAGAAGGCGACGAAGATGTCGCCCGAACCGTTGCCGGCGTAGCTGCCCATGCGCGCCAGGCCCATGCCCGCGCGCCTGGCGACACGCTTGAGCTGGTGCGGCAGCAGCGGGGCGTCGGTGGCGATCACGATGATGATCGAACCGGTATCGCCGGTGATCGAGGCGTCGGTGTAGACCCGATCGTTGCGCAGGTGCTGGCCGACCGGCACGCCGGCGATGCGCAGGGTGTCGCGCACGCCGTAATTGGCCTGCACCAGCGCGCCGATGGTGTAACCGCGTCCCTCCACGTCGAGGCGGCGCGATGCGGTGCCGATGCCGCACTTGAACTCGTGGCAGACCATGCCGGTGCCGCCGCCGACGTTGCCTTCGGCAACCGGGCCGCCCTTCGCGTCGCGCAGTGCCTGCGCGATGTGTTCCGGCTTCACGTGGAAGCCGTTGATGTCGTTGAGATGCCCGTCCCAGGTCTCGGCGACAACCGGCAGCGACCACCAGTAGCCGCTCGCATCGGCGCCGCCCGCCTTGATGCGTTCGGCGATCACCGCGTCGCGCACCACGCCGACGCTGTGGGTGTTGGTCAGCATCACCGGGCCTTCCAGCTGCCCGGATTCGTCGAGCCAGGCGGTACCGGTCATCTCGCCGTTGCCGTTGAGCGCGAACCAGCCGCCGAACACCCAGGTGTCCAGGCTGTCGTGTCCGCGCGGCAGGATCGCGGTGACGCCGGTGCGGACCTTGTGGCCGTCGGGGCGGTCTTCGACCAGGGTCACCTGGCCGACGGCGACGCCGGCGACATCGGTAATGGCGTTGAGCGTGCCGGGCGTGCCTTCGAACGGAATGCCGAGGTCGCGGGCGCGCTCGGCCGCCGCCGCATTCGCGCACAGCGCGCACAGGAGCAGGGACGCAAGGTTGCGCATCGCATTCATGGCGTGTCCTTCAGGAAAGGGTCGTACCAGCGCAGGTTGCGCTCGAGGCGGTCGCGCAGGTAGCTCGGCACGGTCAGCTGGTGGTTCTCGTCCGGATACAGCACCAGCTGCGTCGGCACATTGCGCGCGCGCAACGCCTGGTACATCTGCTCGGCGCCGAGGCAGGGCACGTTGAAATCGGCCTGCGCGCACTGGAACAGCGTCGGCGTAGCGATGCGGTCGGCGTGCAGGAACGGGAAGCTGGCGCGGTCGTACTGCGCGCGGTCGCTCCAGGGGGTGCCCAGTTCGAGCGTGTACTCGCGCACGTACTGGTCGTGGCCGTACATCGCATACATGTTGGAGGCGCCGGCGCCGCTCACCGCCGCCTTGAAGCGCGTATCGCGCGCGATCACCGCATTGGTCAGGATCGCGCCGTAGCTCCAACCGCCGATACCCAGCCGCTGCGGGTCGGCGATGCCCTGCGCGATGGCGTAATCGACGCCGGCCAGCACGTCGCCCGCGTCGAGGTGGCCCCAGTCGGCGTAGATGGCCCTGGCGAAATCGAAGCCGCGGCCGGAGCTGCCGCGCGGATTCACCGCCAGCACCGCATAGCCGTTGGCCGCATACACCTGCCAGTCGACCATGAATTCGTGGCTGAACTGGTACACCGGGCCGCCGTGCACGCGCACGATCAAGGGCAGGCGCTGGCCGGGCCGGGCGTCGAGCGGCCGCATCAGCAGGCCGTCGAGTTGCGTGCCGTCCGCGTTGTGGAAGCTGATGTCCTCGGCCGGCGCGAGCGTGCGTGCGATGAGGAACTCGTTGTGGTCGGCGAGGATGCGCAGGCCCGCATCCTCCACGGCGGCGATGCGATACGGGCGCAGGTCGCCGTCGCCGAGCACGACGATGCGATCCCGGGCGCCCTCGCGACGGGCCACGTCGAAGTCGTAGTCGAAGCGGCTGCCATGGGTGAGATCGCGGACCGCCCCGCTGGCGGGATCGATGCGCGCGAGGTGGGTGACGCGGTTCCGCTCGACAAGCGCGTAGATGCCGGTGCCGTCGGACGACCACTGCGGCTTGTAGAAGCAGCGGTCGATCGGGGCGGGAATGGATTCGCGGCCGCTGGCGACGTCGACGACCGCGAGCTGCCAGGGCGCGTAGTAGATCCATTTGTCCTCGCCGCTGCGCAGGTAGGCGATGCGCGTGCCGTCGGGGCTCCATGCCGGCCGCGTTTCCCAGTAGGGATCGAGGTCGGAACCGCTGAAGGTCGTGAGCTGGCGTTCCACCGCGCCGGCGTGCGGCTCGACGAGGTAGATGTCGTAATTGAGATGACGATCCGGATCGGCGCCGCGCTTGCTGACGTAGGCGATGTGCCTGCCATCGGGCGACCACGCGGGCAGCAGTTCGTCGTGCGCTCCGGACGTGAGCTGCTCGGCCTTGCCGCTGGCGATGTCGACCACGTACAGGTGGGTGCGGCGCGCGTCCAGGTAGCCGGTGCCGTCCTCCTTGAACTGGTAGCGCTCGGTCACGATCGGCGCGGGATGCTTCGGCCTGGGCGTGCCCGGCGGACGTTCCGGATCGCGCACGATCGCGGCGATCCGCTTGCCATCGGGCGACCAGACGTAGTCGTCGACGCCGCTGGGGAACGCGGTGATGCGTCGCGGCGTGCCGCCCGCGGACGGCATCAGCCATACCTGGCTGCGCGCGTCGTCTTCGGCCCGGTCGTCGCCTCCCCTTCCGGGGTTTGGCTTGCGCGGCGGCGGCGGCGCGTCGGAGAGGAACGCGATCGAGCGTCCGTCGGGCGACCACTGCGGCCGCGATTCGCCGTGCCTGGGCGTGCGCGTCAGCCGCTTGCGGCCCTTGCCGTCGTAGCCGACCCGCCACAGATCGGTCTGCGCGAGGTCTTCCTTGGCGTTGATGGTGCCGACGCTGTAGACCAGGGTACTGCCGTCGGGCGAGAGGTCGGGCTCGCCGACATCCGCCAGGCGCGCCATGTCGTCCAGGCCGAAGCGCGTCGGCTCCGCGGCGCCGGTAGCCGGGACCAGCAGCAGTGCGGCGACACCCGCCAGCAGAGGCATCGCGCGCTTGTGCATCGGTCAGTTCCCCTCGGCCTTGTGCTGGAAGATCGCGCGGGCGCCACGCAGGTAGTCGAGCGTGTCGCGCTTCTCCAGCGCGGTGTTGTAGTCGTCGCGCGCATCGGCGGCGGCGATCACCCGATCCAGCCAGGCGACGAAGTAAGCCGCATCGTCGCGTGCCGGTGGCGCACCCCCTGGCAGCGCGAGCCAAACCGGATTGGTGCTGGCATACGGGTACAGGTCCAGCACCCGCGGATCGGCCGCGTCGTTCCAGGCGCGCAGCAGCAGCCAGCCGCCCTCGGCGATGTCCAGTTCGCCGTGCGCATCCAGCGAGCGGCGATCGCCCGCCAGCGCGAAGCGCCTGAGCACGCGCCCGTTCTGCACGAGTTCGACGTGGTCGATGGCGACGGGCGAACGCATCGCGACCCTATACGGCTGCGTGCCGATGCCGGCCATCGCCAGCGTGTCGCCGGGCTTGCGTCCGCCCAGCAGCAGGCCGAGCAGCGGACCGTTGCTGACGAAGGCGTGTCCCGCCTTGAGCGGCGCCAGGATCGACGCCGCATCGGCGGGTTCGTTCGCAGCGCGCGCCACGGCGCCGACATCGACAAACACCCGGTTCATGCCGACGGGCCCGCGCAGCGAGGCGTAATTCGCCATCGCATCGGTGCCGGCGCCCGCGGCGAGGCGGTAGCCGAGGTTGAGCAGGCGGTACCACACCTCCGCCGTCGCCTTGTGGTCGGCGAAGCCGACGATTTCCAGGTAATCGACTTTGCCGTGCGCCACATCGGCCGGCAGCTGGTGGGTGAGTACGGCGTCCCTGGCCGGATCGGGCACGGTGTCGAACGGATGCACGTAGCCAACCAGCCCGTGCTGCGCATGCGCGAGATCGGCGATCACGCCGTTGTGCGGCCACGGGCTGGCCAGGGCGGTGTGGCGGTAGGCGCTGAAGTCCGGGGCGAGGAGGTGGTCGCCGAGGTTCAACAGGCCCAGGTGGCCCCAGTAGCTGGTGTGGAATTCCTGCGCATGGGCGATGTTGCGCGGCGCGCCGGGCGCCGCGGCGCCGAAGTAGGCGATGTCGGGGACGCGCTCTTCCTTGTTGACGATCAGGTTCTCGACCACGTCGAGATCCTCCGCGCGCGCCTGCCAGGCCAGGCGTTGCGGATCGTTGCGGTAGTGGCCGCCGTAGTTCATGTGCACGTGCAGGTCGGCGCTGAGCCAGCGGCCGAACTCGGCCGGCAGCGGCTGCGGCTTCAGCGCGACGGACACGTTCTGCGTGCGTCCCGCGATGGCGCGTACGTCCTGCTGCCAGATCGCGTGACCGAAGCCGTGCTGCACCGAGATCGTGGTGATGCCCGCCGGCACGTCCAGCGTGCAGGTGGCGTCGCAGTGGAAATACGCGGTCTCGATGCGTTGCTTGCCGCGGTCGAAGCCGTCGTCGGCATGCATCCAGGCCGAAGCCGGGGCATGGGCGCGGCCGTCGCTGCCGCGCACGATCACGCGTGCGGGCACCGGCCGACCGTCGCCATCGGTGATGGTGAGTTCGACGCGCCCGGTCGGCACCAGCGTGCGCCGCTGTTTCGCGATCACCACGTGGCGCGCGCCACCGACCACGTCGATGACTTCCAGCGCCGTGTTGCCGTCGGCCCCGCCGTTGCCGATGTAGGCGATGTGCTGGCCATCGGGCGACCAGCGCGCGTTGCGCCGTTCGCTGTCGCCGAACGTGAGCGGGAGCGGCGCCGCGCCCTGCAGCGTGCCCAGCCACAGCTGGTGGGTCTGCCGGCCGTGGTAGCTGCTGAACAGCAGGCGCCGGCCATCGGGTGCGAGTTCCGGACGCGCGCTCCAGCTGGTTTCCTCGCTGAGCACCTTCCGGCGTTGCGACGGGTCGCGCACGGACACCGTCCAGATGTCGCCCGAGCCCCAGCCGACTTCGGCGTTGCCGACGAACAGCAGGGTCTGCCCGTCCGGCGACCACGACGGATTGATCGCGTGGTCGAACGCCGAGTAGTAGTAGCGATCCAGCGCGCTCCTGCGTTCGCCCAACAGCGGCCGCGCGTTGTGCAGCCCGCTGGCGTCGATGTCGGCGACGAACAGGTTGAAGTGGCCTGCCTGTAACGAGTTCGTCCCCTGGGTGGAAACCCACGCCAGGCGGCGGCCATCGGGCGACAGGCGCGGCTCGACATTGACCGCGCCGTTCGTGGTCAGCGCCTGCGCGCGACCGCTCGCCAGGTCCAGCCGCCACAGTTCCATCGCGGCGCCGTCGTAACGGGTGAACACGACACTGCGGCCGTCGCCGGCGACATCCGGCTGGTAGTCGTAGGCGCCGCTCGCGTGGCTCAGTTCGACCGCTTCGTCGCCGTCGAGCCGCTGGCGCCAGAGCGAGCCGGCCATGCTGTACACCAGCGCCTGTCCGTCGGGCAGGAAACTCGCCGACGACGGACCGGTGGTCAGCTGCGGCAGGTACAGCTCGCGCCAGTAGTAGCTGTGCGGCAGGTCGACCTGCTTGAGCACCGGTTCGCGTCCCGCCGCGCGGACATCGTCGCCGCCGGGCGCAACGGCGCCCGCGAGCGCGATGGCGAGCAGGGCAACGCGCGCATGCGGACGACGCATTCGCGCTCAGGTCCCGGCGAGTGCTTCGTCGAGGCTGCGGCGGAGCAGGTCGACGCCCTCGTCGATCTCGTCCCGGCTCACGTTGAGCGGCGTCATGAAGCGCACCGTGCTCGCGCCGCAGGGCAGCAGGAGCAGTCCGTTGTGGAACGCGCGGGTGATGACGCGGTCGCACAGTTCGCGCGCGGGCGTGCGCTCGGCATCGGCGTCGACCAGTTCCATGCCGATCATCAGGCCCTTGCCGCGCACCTCGCCGATGCAGGCGTAGTCGCGCGCAAGCTGCTGCAGGCGTTCGACGAAGTACGCGCCGACTTCGGCGGCATTGGCGGCCATGCCGCCTTCGACCAGGTCGAGGGTTGCATTGGCCGCCGCGCAGGCCAGCGGGTTACCGCCATAGGTGTTGCCATGCGCGCCTCGCTTCCACTGCTCCATCAGGCGCTTCTTCGCGACCATGGCGCCGATAGGCAGGCCCGAACCCAGGCCCTTGGCGAGCGTCATGATGTCGGGGCGCACGCCACAGTGTTCGCTGGCGAACATGCGGCCGGTGCGGCCCACGCCCGACTGCACTTCATCGAAGACGAGCAGGATGCCGTGCTCGTCGCACAGCGCGCGCAGGCCGGCGAGGAAGTCGTCGGGCGGCACCAGGTAGCCGCCTTCGCCCTGGATCGGTTCGACCAGGATCGCGGCGACTTCCGAGGCGGGCAGGTTGCGCTCGAACAGCATGCGGATGTAGTCGAGCGTGGCCCGGCCCTGGTCGGCGCCGGCGAACAACGGGCGGTAGGGATTCGGGTAGGGCACGTGGGTGACGCCGGGCATCGTGGCGAAGAAGCCCTTCTGCTGCGTGTACTTGCTCGAGGTGAAAGCGAGCGAGCCCATGGTGCGGCCGTGGAAGCCGCCGAGGAAGCCGATGAAGCGCGGGCGTCCGGTGACGTAGCGCGCGAGCTTCAGTGCCGCTTCCACCGCTTCGGTGCCGGACTGGCAGAAGAAGCTCATCGCCGGCTCGCCCATCGGGGCGAGACGCGCCAGGCGTTCGCCCAGCGCGGTCATCTCCTCGTGCCAGTAGTCGCTGGAGATGTGCAGGAACTGGTCGGCCGCGTCCTTGACCGCCTGCACCACGCGCGGGTGCGCGTGCCCGGTGCCGCACACGGCGATGCCGGCGGCGAAATCGAGGAAGCGGTTGCCGTCCACGTCCCACACCTGCGTGCCGCGGCCGTGCGACATCACGAACGGGTAGTCGCGCGGATACGACGGCGAGATCACGGCCGCGTCGCGCGCGAGCATGGCGCGCGCCTTCGGGCCGGGCAGTTCGGTACGGATGTGCGGGCGGGACATGACGGTGGCCATCAGCAAGGCTCGGAGGGAAGGCCGGTGCGGCGCGTCCACGCCGGCAGTACCACCGGCCGGGAATGCGCTTCGCGGGTGCGCGCCTTCAACGCGCGCAGCGTATCGAGTTCCAGCGGCGTGGGCGGCGCGAGCGTGGCGATGTCGCCTGCGAGCCGCAGTGGCCAACCTACGGCCGCGCGGGCCTCGTCGATGTCCGCTTCGGCGAACAGGCCGCTCAGCTGCAATTCCTCGCTTTGCGGATGCGGCGTGAGCACGCCGAAGTCGGTGATCACGGCGCGCGGCCCTGTACCGCGCATACCGCTGCGCGCTCGCGCGCCGTGACCCTCGAAAAAGCCCGCACTGGTGCGGAAGTCCAACTGCTCGACGCAACTGCGCGGCGAGGCCTTGAGCATCACGAACGTCTGCCTGGCGTGCGCCGCGATCTCCGGCGCGCCGCCCGCGCCGGGCAGCCGCGTCGTCGGCGCGTCGTACGCGCCGATGACGGTGCTGTTGAGGTTGCCGAAGCGGTCGACCTGCGCCGCGCCGAGGAAGCCGACGTCGACCCGCCCACCCTGCACGTACCAGGCGAAGATTTCCGGCAGCGACACCACGCACGACGCCGTATCGGCGAGTTCGCCGTCGCCGATCGACAGCGGCAGCACGTCCGGGCGCGTGCCGAGCGTGCCGGATTCGTAGACCAGCACGATGTCGGGCGCGTGGGTCAGGCGCGCGAGGTTGCAGGCCTCGCTGGGCAGGCCGATGCCGACGAAGCAGACGCAGCGGTTCCACAGCATGCGGGCCGCGGTCACCGTCATCCATTCGTCGCGGGTGGCCGCCGTCATGCGGCCTTCCGCTGCAGGCTGGCGAGGAACTCGCCGTGGTCGGCGGTCTGCAGGACGTGCCGGTCCATCCAGGCGAGGAAGCCGTCGCGCTCGCGCGCGATCGCGTCCCACTGCCGATAGAAGGCGTTGTCGCGTGCGTAGTGGCCGTGGGCGTACGACGGGTAGGCGCCTCCGGGGCAATGCGACACGGCGGTGACGATCCAGTGCGGCAGCACGATGGCATTCATCGCCGGTGCCAGCGTTTCGACGATCTCTTCCACCGTCACCAGGAGCGTGCGCGCGGCCAGCGCGGCTTCGCGCTGCGCGCCGACGATGCCGTGCAGGGCGATGTTGCCGTCGCGGTCGGCGCGCTGCGCGTGCAGGATCGTGACGTCGGGATTAAGCGCGGGCACCGCCGCGAGCTGCTCGCCGGTGAACGGGCAGGTCAGCGCACGGATGCGCGGATTGACCCGCGCCAGATCGTTGCCGAGGTAGCCGCGCAGCACGCCGAACGGCAGGTTGGCCGCACCGGCGGAGTACGCCGCGGCCATGCCGGCATGGCTGTGTTCGTCCAGTTCCAGGGCATGCGGCCATTGATGTTCGACCGCATCGCGCAGCCGGTGCAACGAGCCCACGCCGGGGTTGCCGCCCCAGGAGAAAGTCAGCCCTCGCGCGCAGCCCATGCCGATCATCTGGTCGTAGATGAGGTCGGGCGTCAGCCGGATCAGGTGCAGGTCGCGCCGGCGCTGACGGATGAGCTCGTGGCCGGCGGCGAAGGGAATCAGGTGGGTAAAGCCTTCCAGCGCGACGCTCGCGCCATCGGGCACGTGCATCCGGATCGCCTCCGCCAGCGGCAGGAACTGCACGCGCCTACTCCACCACCGTGCGCGACTGCTCGCGCAGGTACTGCTGCAGGTAGTAGAACGATGCGATCGCCTTGCCGGTCGAGCCCGATCCCTTCCAGCCGCCGAACGGCTGGTAGCCCGGCCAGGCGCCGGTGGTCGCGCCCTGCGGGCGGTTGGCGTAGGTGACGCCGGCTTCGATGTTGTCCTGGAACCATGGCACCTCGTCCGCCGCGCCATAGAAGCCGGCGGTGAGGCCCATGTCGGTGTCGTTGGCCCAGCGCATCGCCTCGTCGCGATCGCGGTAGCGGTGCAGCATCACGATCGGCAGGAACATCTCCTGCTTCCACAGCGGATGGTCGATATCGGCTTCGGCCAGCACCGGCTCCACGTAGTAGCCGCGCGCCGCCCCGGCATCGCGCAACTGCCTGCCGCCGCGCAGCAGCCTGGCGCCGCCGGCCTGGAGGTGGTGCACGTAGCGGGCGTAGTTCTCGTACGCCGACGCGTTCACCACCGGGCCGAGCCAATGCTCGCGCCGGCGCGCGTCGCCGATGTCGATCGCGTCGATCTGCTGGTTTAGTTTCTCGATCAGCGCGTCGGCGACGGATTCGTGGACGTACAGCCGCGACAGCGCCGAGCACTTCTGCCCGCCCATGCCGAACGCCGAGCGCGCGATGCCCGCGGCGGCGCGGTCGAGGTCGGCGTGTTCGGTGACGATGCACGGATTCTTGCCGCCCATCTCGGCGATGCACGGGCGCGGATAGGCGCCGCCCGCCATCTGCTGCAGCAGGTTGCGCCCGACCGGCACCGAACCGGTGAAGGTGATGCCCGCCGTCAGCGGATGCTGGGCCAGCGCTTCGCCCGCTTCGCGACCCGCGCCCGACAGGTAGTTGAACGTGCCCTTGGGGAAGCCGGCGTCGCGCAGCACTTCGGCCAGCAGGCGCCCCGACCACGGGGTGTCGGTCGCCGACTTGAACACGACCGTGTTGCCCGTGACCAGCGCCGCCGCGACCGGTCCGCCGGCGAGCGCGAACGGGAAATTGAACGGCGCGATCACCACCCACGCGCCGTACGGGCGCATCACGCTGCGGTTGCGCGAGACCACGCCGTCGATCGGATCGTTCGGCAGCGGATGCTCGAAGCCGTGGTGCTGCTCGAAGTCATCGGCGTAGTGGTGGAAGAAGTCGACGGTTTCCTGCGCTTCGCCGAGCGCTTCCATGCGGTTCTTGCCGACTTCCAGGGTCAGCGCGGCGGCGATCTCGTAGACGCGCTGCTGCATCAGGTCGCCGGCCTTGCGCAGCAGCGCCGCGCGTTCGGCGACGGGTCGCGCGCGCCAGGAAGGATAGGCGGCATGCGCGGCGCGCATGGCGGCGTCCACGTCGTGCGCATCGGCGAGCGGGAATTCGCCGAGCACCAGCTGCGTATCGATCGGGCTGCGCTTGTGCGCCCATGCCGCGGGTTCGCGGTCGGCGCCATCGAGGAACAGCGGATGGCGCTGGCCGAACCCCGCCTCGAGCCTGGCCAGCGCAGCCTCGAACTGCGCATGCATCTCCGCGGGCGGGTTGAACATCGTTGCGTAGGTCAGCCGGAACGTCATCGCACGCCTCCATTCGCTGCGGGCAGGATCAATCGGGGAAGAAGCGGGTAAGCAGCCGGTCGAGCAGGGCGAGCGCGTCGGCGAGGTCCTGCTCGCTGATCACCAGCGGCGGCGCCAGCAGGATCAGGTTGCCGCGCGTGGCCAGCGACACGCCTTCGGCCATCGCCGCATCCACCAGCGCCTTGAGTGGAGCGGAGGTCTGCGGCCAGGGCACGTGCATCGCGCGGGTGACCGGGTTGGCGACGAGCTCGACCACCGCGAACAGGCCATGCCCGCCGCGCACGTCGCCGATCACCGCGTGCCGCCGCTGCAACTGCCGCAGCTGCGCATGCAGCGCGGCGCCCAGCGCGCGCGAGCGTTCGATCAGTCCCTCGTCGGCGTACGCCTGCAGCGCGGCCAGGCCTGCGGCGCAGGCGAGGGGATGGCCGCAGTAGGTCAGCCCCGCGTACAGCATTTCGTGCTCGAGGCACTCGGCGACGTCGTGGCTGAGCACGACCGCGCCCAGTGGTACCGCCGCGCCGGTGAGGCCCTTCGCCAAGGTCATGATGTCGGGACGCCCGGCGTCGCCATGGCGCTGCCAGGCGAACCACGCGCCGCAGCGGCCGAACGCGCTCATGACCTCGTCGGCAATGAGCCACACGCCGCGGTCCGCGGTGTGGCGACGCAGCGTCGGCCAGTAGTTGTCGGGCGGGACGATGCCGTTGGTGCCGGCATTGGGTTCCATCAGCACCGCGGCGACGTTGCCGGCGCCGAGGCGGTCGATGTGGTCGGACACCGCATCCGCGGCGAGCTTGCCGCACTCCTCGGCATCGCGGCTGTTGAACGGGCAGCGGTAGGCATATGGCGCGGCGACGTGGTGGACGCCGAGCGCCGCCGGATCCACCTGGCTGCGGGTGCGCGAATCACCGGAGAGCGCCATCGCCATGTGGGTCGCGCCGTGGTACGAGCGGTCCCGCGCGATGATCGCGCCGCGTGGCTTGCGTGCGGCCTGGCGCGCGATCTTCACCGCGTTCTCGTTGGCGTCGGCGCCGCCCAGGGTGAAGAACACCCGGCCGCCTTCGAATCCCGCGCGTTCCAGCAACGCCTGCGCCAGTTCCGCACGCGGCTGCGCGCCCCACGCGTTGGTGACGAAGCACAGCCGTTGCGCCTGATCGCGGATCGCTGCCACCAGGCGCGGATGCTGGTGGCCGAGGTTGCTGCACTCGGCCAGGCTGCTCATGTCGAGGATGCTGCGGCCGTCGGCCAGGTGCAGGCGGGCGCCTTCGCCGCCGACCACGGTGGGCGCGTCCCAGTCGGCCTGGACCGACCAGCTGTGCAGGACGGAGTCGCGCTCCGCCGGCAACACGAACGCATCCCCCGATCGCCCCATGGCCGCTCCCGACTGGATTTGCAAGGCACTTCGTGCGCAATGCGCACACGATGTGCGTATTGCGCACCATGCTATGAACGCCTAATCTCGCCGTCAACTCGCATCCGGCGCGCATTCAGTCGCAGGCGCCGATGCCCTCGGGGGCGAAGAACGGGGCGCCAGGTCGAACGCATGGCTAAGAGATCCGCGGACAGCGAACGCTTCGAAGACAGCCGCGACTACGTGCAGTCCATGGCGCGCGGGCTGGCGGTGCTCACCGCCTTCGACCGCGACCATTTCCGCCTCTCCCTGGGCGAGATCGCCACCCGCGCCGACCTGTCGCGCGCTGCGGCGCGGCGGCTGATCCTCACCCTGCAGCACCTGGGCTACGTGCGCGAAGTCGGCCGCAGCTACGTGCTCGGCCCGCGCGTGCTCGAACTCGGCTTCGGCTACCTGGGTTCGCTCAACCTCACCGATCTCGCCCAGCCGCTGATGGAAGACCTGGCGCGGCAGGTGAACCAGAGCAGTTCGATGGCGGTGCTCGACGGCCAGTCGATCGTTTACGTGCTGCGCGTGCCCGGGCAACGGGTGATGAGCGTGACCCTGGGCATCGGCGCGCGCCTGCCGGCGTTCTGCGCCGCGATGGGGCGGGTGCTGCTGTCGGGGCTTACCGCGCCGGAGTTCGAGGCGTGGATCGGCTCGTGCGCACCGGCGCGACTGACGCCGCATACCGTGACCGATCCGCAACGCCTGCGCCGCATCGTCGAAGACGTGCGCGGTCAGGGCTACGCCTACGTGGAACAGGAACTGGAAATGGGCCTGTGCTCCATCGCGGTGCCGATCCGCAATGGCGAGGGCCGCGTCGCCACCGCCATCAACGTCAGCATGCCGTACCAGCCGGATGCGGCGCGGCACGCACTCACCACGATCCTGCCGCCGCTGCAGCAGACTGCGGCCGCGATCGAGAGCTGCCTGCCCGCCGCGCGCCTGGCCCCGGTTACCGCATGAACCCAGGCGTGCGGCCGGTGTATCTCTGCGACGGGATACGCACGCCGTTCGGGCGCCATCGCGGCGGACTGTCCATGGTGCGAACCGATGACCTGGCGGCATTGCCACTGCGCCAGCTGCTCGAGCGCAATCCCGGTCTCGACGCCGCGGCGATCGATGAAGTGATCCTGGGCTGCGCCAACCAGGCCGGCGAGGACAACCGCAACGTCGCGCGCATGGCCGCGCTGCTGGCGGGACTGCCGGTATCGGTGCCCGCGATGACGGTGAACCGCCTGTGCGCATCGGGACTGGAAGCGGTCGGACAGGCCGCGCGCGCGATCGCGCTCGGCGAAGCGGAGGTGGCGCTGGCGGGTGGCGTGGAGGGCATGTCGCGCGCGCCGTACGTGCTGGGCAAGGCGGACGCGCCGTTCGACCGCGGGCAACAGCTGGAGGACAGCACGCTCGGCTGGCGCTTCGTCAATCCGCGCATGCGCGCGGCCCATGGCGTCGATTCCATGAGCCAGACCGCGGAGAACCTGGCGCGGGAACACCGCATCGGCCGCGCCGACCAGGATGCGTTCGCGCTGCGCTCGCAACAGCGGGCCGCGGCCGCGATCGCTTCGGGCCGGTTCGGCGCAGAAATCATGGCGGTCGCGACCTGCGCGACCGACGAACAGCCGCGCGCCGACACCACCATGGAAAAGTTGGCGACCCTGGCGCCGCTGCTCGGCGACGGCACCAGCATCACCGCCGGCAACGCCTCCGGCATCAACGACGGCGCCTGCGCGCTGCTGCTTGCGTCCGCCGAGGCCGTCGCACGCTGGCAACTGCAGCCGCGCGCGCGCGTGCTCGGCATGGCCGCGGCCGGCGTGGCGCCGCGCACGATGGGCCTGGGCCCGGTGCCCGCCATCGACCGGCTGCTGTCGCGCCTGGGCTTGGCGCTGGACGACTTCGATGCGGTCGAGATCAACGAGGCCTTCGCCGCGCAGGTGCTGGCGGTCACGCGCGCGCTCGGCCTCGCCGACGCCGCCGCGCACGTCAACCGCAACGGCGGCGCCATCGCCCTGGGCCACCCGCTCGGCGCGAGCGGTGCGCGACTGGCGTTGACGGCGATGCACGAGCTGGATGGATGCGGGCGCCGGCGCGCGCTGCTGGCCATGTGCGTCGGTGTCGGCCAGGGCGTGGCGCTGGCGCTGGAGACGGTGCGATGACGCGCGGATCGCATCCAGGCGGCGAATGCCGCTGGCGGCGCATCGCGGGATTTGGGATGCTTCGGGACAGGTTCGGCAAAACTGCATGGCGCCGTCCGGATGGATCCTGAGCGAGGAGGTTGGATGTCGACGAGTCCGCAGCCCGAGCCAACAGCGCCCCTCGAACAGGCGCTGGCGCATGCATCGCGGCTGCTCGACGTCGATCCCGCCCTCGCCAGTGCACAGGCCAGCGAGATCCTGCGCGTCGTGCCGGATCATCCGGTGGCGCGGCTGCTGCTGGCCACCGCGCACAACGCGCGCGGCCACTCGCAGGAGGCGGCGGACATCCTGCTCGCGCTCGCAGAAGCGCAGCCGAAGTCGGCGCGGATCCAACTGGAACTGGGCATCGCGCTCGGCCGCATGGGCCGCGGCGACGAAGCCCTGGCCGCGCTGCGTCGCGCTGTCGCGCTGAAGCCGGAGCTGCCCACCGCCTGGCTCGCCCTCGGCGACCATCTGACCGCAACCGGTGACACCGCCGCGGCCGACGCCGCCTACGCCAATCACGTACGCCATTCGGTCCGCGATCCGGCGCTGCTGAAGGCTGCCGCGGCGCTGGCCGACAACCGCATCCCCGAGGCCGAGCTGCTGCTGCGCGAACACCTGCGGCGGATGCCGACCGACGTCGCGGCGATCCGCATGTTCGCCGAGCTCGCCGCCCGACTGGGCCGGCACGAGGACGCGGAGAACCTATTGGCCCGCTGCCTGGAGCTCGCGCCCGGCTTCCACGCCGCGCGGCAGAACTACGCGCTCATGCTGCACCGGGCCAACAAGCCCGAAGCGGCGCTGGCCCAGATCGAACGCCTGCTCGCCGCCGATCCGTCCAACCTGGGCTACCGCAACCTCAAGGCCGTGGTCCTGTGCCGCATCGGCGACTACGTGCCGGCGATCGCGATCTACGACGAGTTGCTGTCCAGCTATCCGCTCAATCCGAAGGTATGGATGAGCTTCGGCCATGCGCTCAAGACCGCCGGGCAGACCGAGCGCGCCATCGCCGCCTACCGTCGCAGCATCGAGATGGATCCCGCGCTGGGCGAAGCCTGGTGGAGCCTGGCCAACCTCAAGACCTTCCGCTTCAGCGAGGACGACGTGCGCGCGATGCGGCAACAGCTGCTGCGCCCCGACCTCGCCGACGAGCACCGCCTGCACCTCGAGTTCGCGCTGGGCAAGGCGCGCGAAGACGCCGCCGACCATGCGGAGTCCTTCGGCCATTACGAGCGCGGCAATGCGATCCGCCGCGGCCAGCTGCGCTACAGCGCCGACGAAACCTCCGCGCGCGTGCGGCACATCCGCCGCCAGTACACCGGCGAGTTCTTCGCACAACGCGCCGGCGCCGGCAGCCCGGCGCGCGATCCGATCTTCATCGTGGGCCTGCCGCGCTCCGGCTCGACCCTGCTCGAACAGATCCTGTCCAGCCACAGCCGGATCGAAGGCACGATGGAGCTGCCGGAGATCACCTCCATCACCCGCGCGCTGCGCGCGCAGGGCGGGGGCCATGGCATGCCGTACCACGACGTGGTCGCCGCGCTGGACGCGGACGGGCTGCGTGCCCTGGGCGAGCAATACCTGGCGCACACGCGGATCCAGCGCAAGACCGATGCACCGTTGTTCATCGACAAGATGCCGAACAACTTCATGCACATCGGCCTGATCCACCTGATGCTGCCCAACGCGCGCATCATCGATGCGCGCCGGCATCCGCTGGCGTGCTGCTTCTCGGGCTTCAAGCAGCACTTCGCCCGCGGCCAGAGTTTCAGCTACAGCCTCGACGACATCGGGCGCTACTACCGCGACTACGTCGAGCTCATGGCGCATTTCGATGCGGCCCTGCCCGGGCGCATCCATCGGGTCGTCTACGAGCGCATGGTCGAGGACACCGAAGGCGAGGTGCGGCGCCTGCTGGACTATTGCGGGCTGCCGTTCGAGCCGCAGTGCCTGCGCTTCTTCGAGAACGAACGGCCCGTGCGCACCGCCAGCTCGGAGCAGGTGCGCCAGCCGATCTACCGCGAGGGCGTCGACCACTGGCGCCATTTCGAACCGTGGCTCGGGCCGCTCAAGGCGGCGCTGGGGCCGGTGCTCGACGCCTATCCCGCCGAACCGGAATTTGCCGAACGGCCGGACTGAGACCGGAAATCGCAACAGCAGTCCGCATTGCAAGACGAAGTCGCAAGTCGAATGACTCATAACCAGAACGGGGAGGGAAGTCGATGTACCGATCGAGAAAACCTGTGGGACCCACCGGTGCACGCCGCGCCCTGAGCCGCTTGCCGTTGACCGCGGCGATCTGGCTCGCGGTCAGTGGCGTCGCATACGCGCAGGATGCCGCGCCGCCGGCGACCAGCGACCAGCAGCCGGAGCAGACGACGACGCAACCCGCGGCGCCGGCTCCGAACAGGACGGCCACGCTGGAGGCGGTCACGGTGACCGCGCAGAAGCGCACCGAAAACCTGCAGAAGGTGCCGATCAGCATCCAGGTGCTGGGCACCGAGCAGCTGGAAGAGCTCAACGTCAGCGACTTCGACGACTACGTGAAGTTCCTGCCCAGCGTGTCCTATACCAGCGGCGGCCCTGGCTTCGCGCAGGTGTACATGCGCGGCGTGGCCAGCGGCGGCGACGGCAACCATTCCGGGCCGCTGCCGAGCGTGGGCATCTACCTCGACGAGCAGCCGGTCACGACGATCCAGGGCGCGCTCGACATCCACATGTACGACATCGCGCGCGTGGAAGTGCTGTCGGGCCCGCAGGGCACCCTGTACGGCGCCAGCGCCCAAGCCGGTGCCTTGCGCATCATCACCAACAAGCCCGATCCCGGTGGCTTCGAGGCGGGCTACAGCCTGGAGGCGAACAGCGTCAGCCACGGCGGCATGGGCTACTCGGCCGAGGGCTTCCTCAACGCGCCGCTCAGCGACAGTGCGGCGATCCGCCTGGTCGGCTGGCACCAGCACGACGCCGGTTTCATCGACAACAAGGCCGGCGAGCGCACCTTCCCGAGCTCCGGCATCACCATCAGCAACGCCCGCGACTGCGTGCCGGGCCCGTCCTTCGAATGCCATGGCCGCGCGAAGGACGACTACAACGACATGGACACGACCGGCGCCCGCCTGGCGCTGAAGGTCGACCTCGGCGACAACTGGAGCATCACGCCCGGGCTGATGGGCCAGCGCCAGGTCGAGAACGGCGTCTTCTACACCGATCCGCAAGTGGGCGAGCACGCGGTCACCCACTTCTACCCTGAAAAGTCCGAGGACACCTGGTGGCAGGCCGCGCTCACCGTCGAAGGCAAGATCGGCAACTTCGACCTGACCTACGCATTCGCGCACCTCAAGCGCGACACCGACGTGGACTCGGACTACAACGACTATTCGTTCTGGTACGACACGCTGTACAGCTACGGCGCGTACATCACCGATGACGGCGGCAACCTGATCAACCCGTCGCAGTACATCGTGGGCAAGGACCGCTACAAGAAGGACAGCCACGAACTGCGCCTGGCCTCGTCCTCCGACAACCGCCTGCGCTTCGTCGCCGGCCTGTTCTGGCAGACCCAGAAGCACGACATCGAGCAGCGCTACAAGATCGACAACTTCTCCAGCGACCTGTCGATCCACAACTGGCCCGACACGCTGTGGCTGACCAAGCAGGAGCGCGAGGACCATGACGAGGCGGTCTTCGGCGAGCTGTCGTTCGACTTCATCCCGGACGTGCTGACCGGTACCGTCGGCGCCCGCCACTTCCGGGCCGACAACAGCCTGCAGGGCTTCTTCGGCTTCAGCGCGGGCTTCTTCCCCGGCGCCGCCTACGGCGAACAGGTCTGCGTCGACCAGTTCGGGCCGGATCCGGCCAGCTGGGTGCCGTTCAATGGCGCCCCTTGCAAGGTGTTCGACAAGAACGTCAAGGAAACCGGCACCCTCGGCAAGGCCAACCTGACCTGGAACATCACGCCGACCAAGATGATCTACGGCACCTGGTCGGAGGGTTACCGTCCGGGCGGCATCAACCGTCGCGGCACGCTGCCGCCGTACCTCACCGACTACCTGACCAACTACGAGCTGGGCTGGAAGACGAGCTGGGCGGAAAACCGCGTGGTGTTCAACGGTTCGGTGTTCCGCCAGGAGTGGGAGGACTTCCAGTTCGCGATCCTCGGCGCCAACGGCCTGACCGAAATCAAGAACGCCAACCAGGCGCGCATCGACGGCCTGGAAATGGACCTCAACTGGGCCGCGACCTACAACCTGCACATCGGTGCCGGCGCGGCGTTCTACGACGCCAAGCTGACGGAGAACTACTGCGGCTTCACCGACGCGAACGGCAACCCCGTGACCGACTGCGCGGACCCCGAGGCGCCCAACGGCACGCAGCTGCCGGTGACGCCGAAGTTCAAGGGCACGCTGACGGCGCGCTACAACTTCAACGTCGGCGCGATGGACGCCTACTGGCAGGTGGCGGGCGTGCATGTCGGCGAGCGCCGTTCCGACCTGCGCATCGCCGAGAACGACCTGTTCGGCAACCTCGATGCGTACAACGTCGCGGACCTGTCGTTCGGCTTCGGCAGGAACAGCTGGAACCTGGACTTCTACGTCAACAACGTGTTCGACGAGGTGGCCGAACTGAACAAGTTCACCCTGTGCTCGGAGTTCGTCTGCGGTGCCTCCGGCGTGGTGCCGGAATACCCGAACGGACAGATCTACACCTCGATCAACCAGCCCCGCACGTTCGGGATCAAGTTCTCGCAGAAGTTCTGATCGCCACGAGTTGCAACACCGCGGCAGCCCGAAAGGGCTGCCGTTTTCTTGCGCGCCCGCCTACTCGGCCGCGCCCTTGCTCTCTGCGGTGCCGAGCAGCTCCGGCTGCAGGCGCTGCGGCTGGCCCAGCAGCGGGTGGATGAAGACCGCCGCCAGGATGATCGCCACGCCGAGGTAGAACTGCCCGCTCAGCTCGCGCTGCTCGCCGAGCAGCAGCACCGCCAGCACGATCGCGTACACGGGCTCCAGGTTCACCGCCAGCTGCTGCGCGAATGCGCTCATGTGGCGCAGCGCCACCAGCGACAGGGTGAACGGCAGCAGCGTGCAGGCCAGCGACAGGGCGAGCAGGAGCAGCAGGTCGCGCGTGCCTGGCACGACCAGCAGGTCGCCGGCGAAGCTCGGGAAGATCATCGGCATCAGCGGGGCCAGTGCGGTGAGCACCAGCGCACCGGCGCCGAGCTCGAGCGCGGTGACGGTGAGCGGATCGCCGTGTTCGACCAGGCGCTTGTTGAGCGAGCCGAAGATCGCGACCAGCAGGGCCGACAACGCCCCGACGGCGATGCCCGCGCGCATGCCATGCGGGACGCCGCCCACCACCAGCACCACGCCGGGCAGCACCAGCACGCCGAGCGCCAGTTCGCGCTTGGAGAAGCGCGTGCCGGTGAGCCACGGCTCGATCATGGCCACGAACACGGTGCCCAGCGCGATGCACGTCGCGCCGACCGAGGCGTTGGACAGCTTGATCGCGCCGTAGAAGGTGAGCCAGTGCAGCGCCACCAGGGCGCCGATCCCGGCATAGGCGAGCATCAGCCGCGGTCGCATCGCCCGCAGGCCGCGCCACACCCGCGGCACCAGCGCCAGCGCGGCGACCACGATAAGCAGGCGCCACCACACCAGCGGCAACGCCGGCAGCGAGATCGCCTTGCCGAGGATGGCGGTGAAGCCCCACAGCACCACGCAGAAGTGGATCTGCAGGAAAGTCTTGCGGGTGTCGCTCGTCGCCATGGTTTGCCGGGACCGCTCGCGGGGGGATGCGTTAGTTTTGCAGAGTCGCGGCGCGAGTGACGTCGTCGGAGAGATAGCGTGCATATGGTCTTGCGCAATCTGCTGGCGCTGTGGCTGTTTCCCGCCGCCTGGGCCGGCGCGGCCTGTCCCCCGGCGGGCCATGACGCCGCCGCGTTGCAGGCGTTGAAGGCGCGCGGCTTCGTGGTGGCGGACACGTCGGAGCGCGAACGTCTGGCGGTGGAGCTGGTCGATTGCCTGGGCGACCCCGATCCCGCGCTGCGCGACGGCATCGGCTTCGAGGCATTGTCCACGTGGATGCGCGGGCAACTTCTGTCCGACGCGACGCTGCCCACCCTGCACGATCGCCTCGTGCCCCTGCTGACCGCGCCGGACCCGCAAGGCTTCCGCAGGCCGTTCGCCGCGCTGGTGCTGTCGGAGATCGCGCGCACCGACCGCATCCGCCCGTGGCTCGATCCCGCACGGCGCGCGCGCCTGGTGGATGCCGCGGCGGCTTACCTGCGGGACGTGCGCGACTACCGCGGCTTCGTCGACGGGGAAGGCTGGCGGCACGGCGTCGCGCACGGCGCCGACTTCGCACTGCAGCTGGTCCTGAATCCCGCGCTCGACGCCGGCCAGCTGGATCAACTGCGCGACGCGGTGGCGGCGCAGGTCGTTCCCGCCCGACCGCATGCCTACGTCCACGGCGAATCGCTGCGCCTGGCGCGGCCCATCCTGTTCATCGCCAAGCGCGGCCCCTACGACGCCGCCGACTGGCAGCGCTGGCTGCAGACCGTCGCCGCGCCCGCGCCGTTGCCCGACTGGAACGCGGCCTTCGCCAGCGAAGCCGGGCTGGCACGGCGCCACGACGTGCTGGCATTCCTCACCGCGCTGTACCTGCTGGTGCAGGAGCAGGATGATGCGCAGGTCCGCGAACGCCTGTTGCCGGGCCTGCGCGCCGCGCTCGAGCAAATGCCATGAACCGCCTTGTTTCCCTCCGTAACCCGGCGACCGTGACTCGCAACAACTGCGTGCCGCCCGCGGTGTGGGAGGCCGCGGCGATATGAGCGAGGCCCTGGTCGAACACCTGCGCGACCTGTTCGAGCCGCTCGGGCCGATCGCGGCGCGGGCGATGTTCGGCGGCTACGGCCTGTATTTCGACGGGATGATCATCGGCGTGATCATCGACGAGGCGCTGTACCTCAAGGCCGACGCACTGACGCAGGGCGCCTTCGAGGCCGCGGGTTGCGCGCCGTTCGTCTACGACATGAAAGGCGCGCCGTTGACCCTGAGCTACTGGTCGCTGCCCGACGAGGCGCTGGATTCGCCGCAGGCGATGCGGCCCTGGGCGGAGCGCGCGATCGCGGCGGCGCGGCGCAAGCCGGCGAAGAAGCCGCGCGCCAAGCGCAAGCCGTAGCGGTCCCTGCCAATCAGGCGTGGGTGTCTTCGCGCGGCTGCGCCAGCAGCCAGTCGACGAACATGCGCGCGGCCGGCTTCAGGCGTTTATGCGCGGGGTACACGATGTAGTAACCCCAGCGCGCCTTCAGCGCGGGTCCGGGCAGGCGCACCAGCACGCCCGCGGCGAGATACGGCGCGACGATCTTGTCGCGCGCCAGCGCGGCGCCCAGGCCGTGCACCGCGGCGTTCAGCGCGGCCGTACTGTCGGTGAAGCGATAGCGCTCTTCCACCGCGGCCCCGTGCACGTCGGCGGCGCGCAGCCAGTCGTGCCAGCCCTGGCGCGCAAGGTCGGACACCAGCGGCAGGCGCGTGATTGCCGAGGCATCGCGCACCGCGTCCACGCCCGGCAACGTCGGCGACGCGACCGGAAACAGGTAGTCGTCCATCAGGTGGTGCGACGTCAGGCCCGGCCAGTGCCCGGGGCCGTGGCGGATGCCGAGGTCCGGCCCGCCCTCGTCGAAACGGGTCAGCGCGACCTCGGTGTCGATCGTGAGCCGCACGTTGGGATGCATTGCGGCGAACTGCGGCAGGCGCGGCTGCAGCCAGGTGTAGGTGAGCGAGTGCAGGGTGGTGATGTGCACGCGGTCGTGCTCGGAACGCGCGATGCGAAGGCTGCGCACGACGCCTTCCATGTCGGCCATCGCGCTTCCGGCCGCGTCGGCGAGTTGGCGGCCTTCGGCGGTGAGCGAGACGCCGCGCGCATGGCGCTGGAACAGGGTCACGCCCAGGCGCGCTTCCAGCTTGCGCACGTGGTGGCTGACCGCGCTGGCGGTGAGATGCAGCTCCTCCGCGGCATGGGCGAAGTTCTGGTGGCGTGCCGCGGATTCGAACGCCGCGAGGGCAGGGAGCAGGTCTGCGCGAAGGGCCATTCCGAGCCTCAAATCTGGCTTGTGTCTGTCGGCGAAAGTATGCGCTTGTGCCGCTTGCGCGTCTGCCGGAAATTGCTCGCAGCCGACCGTCAGGCTCGTGCCTGCCGCCGTCGTGCTCCTCCCCCCTCGGGCGCCGCGCGCCCATCGCCAACGGATAGAGCCATGGGCCGACTGGATGCGATTTCGGTTTCCACCGTGCAAGCCGCGCTGGTGGACGACATTCCCGCCGTGCGCATCGGCGCGGGCTGCACGCGCCGCGACCTGTCCTCCGACGGCAGCGTGCGCGTGTGGGTGGTGGACATGGAGCCGGGCAGCACCTGGCCCTACGTCGACGACCACGACACCGGCGAGCATTACTACGTGATCGAAGGCGAGGTCATCGAAGGCCGCGCGCGCTACGGCGCCGGCACCTACGTGCGCTTCCTGCCGGGCACCAGCCATAGGCCGCGCACGGACGTCGGCGTGCGCCTGATCGGCTTCAACCTCGACCCGTCGGCGATGGTCGCCGCGCGCGAAGCCGCGAGCCGGGCGCATCGCTTCAACTACAGCCAGGGCTGATCGCATGAACACGCTCGCCGCCGACCGACCAGTGTCCGGAGCCCGCACCAACGCCTGGCTGACGCCGGTGGAGCTGGCCGCCCTCGGCGCGATCTGGGGCGCCTCGTTCCTGTTCATGCGCGTCGCCGCGAAGGACTTCGGTGCGATGCCGCTGGTGGAAGTGCGCCTCGGCCTGGGCGCGCTGGTGCTGTTGCCGTTCCTGTGGCGCGCGCGGGCGCAGTTCGCGTCGCCGAAGCTGTGGGGCAAGCTCGGGCTGATCGGCGCGATCAACTCGGCGGTGCCGTTCATGCTGTTCGCGTGGGCCGCGCAACGCGCGCCGGCCGGCGTCGGCGCGATCGCCAACGCCATGACCGTGCTGTTCACCGCGCTGGTCGGCTTCCTGTTCTTCGGCGAGAAGATCGGCGCCAAGCGCGCGGTTGCGCTGTTCACCGGTTTCGCCGGCGTGGTGGTGCTGGCCAGCGGCAAGACCGCCGGCGCCAGCATCGGCTGGGCGGTGGTCGCGGGCAGCGCCGCGTCGTTCCTGTACGGCATCGGCATCAACCTGGTGCGCCGCCATCTCACCGGCCTGCCGCCGGCCGCGGTGGCTTCGGCGACCCTGGGCGCCTCGACCCTGCTCACCCTGCCGTTCGCCGTCGCCACCTGGCCGCAGCACGCGATTCCGCTGCAGTCGTGGCTGTCGGCGGGCATGCTCGGCGTGCTCTGCACCGGCGTCGCCTTCGTCATGTACTACCGCCTGATCGCGCGCATTGGCGCCAGCCGCGCCTCGACCGTGACCTACCTGATCCCGGTGTTCGGCGTGGCGTGGGCGTGGCTGCTGCTTGGCGAGGCCTTAACCTGGACGATGGCAATCTCGGCTGCGCTCATCCTCGGCAGCGTGGCCATGAGCCAGCAACCGTCGCGCTGACCCGCGACCGGCCCTCCCAGGAAGCACGGCCATGATCGCCCGACTCTGGCACGGCACCACCCCACTGGATCGCGCCGACGCCTACGCGACCTTCCTCGGCGACCGGGCGATGCCCGACTACCGCGGCACGCCCGGCAACCTCGGCGCACAGGTCCTGCGCCGCGACGAAGGCGACATCGCGCACTTCGTCACCGTCAGCTACTGGCAGGACGAGGACGCGATCCGCGCCTTCTGCGGCAACGACCTGCTCCAGGCGAAGTACTACCCCGAGGACGAAGGCTTCCTGCTCGAATTGGAGCCGCAGGTCATGCACTACGAAGTGCGCTCGGCCGGGTGATCCGGGCGTTGTAGTCGAGTAGGCGTGGTAGCCCGGGTAAGGCCGCAGGCCGCACCCGGGTGAAGGCGCGGCGCGAAGTTCGTCCCCGGGTGGTCGTGGTCCGCCAGCGCGCTGCGGCGCGTTGTGGCCTGTCGCAGCACTATCCGGTCGCGGCGCCCTGCAACTGCCGGATCAGCGCCATCGCCGCGGCCGGATTGCATTCCTTCGCCGCGCTGATGAAGTAGACATAGACGTCACGGCGTTCGGCCGGCGGCGTGCCGTTGGCGCAGATGTAGGGCAGGTCGTCGGGATGCCGGCCTTGGGCCCACAGCCGCGCGCGCTGCGCCCAATGCCCCAGTTCCTCCGCGGTGTAGCCGCTCTCGACCTCGCTGCGCGAACGCATCAGGCGCGCGTACACGAAATCGGTGGTCAGGTCGGCGAACGAGGGGTACTCGCGCGAGTCGGTGAACACCGTGCCGAGGTTGCGCTCGCGCATCAGCGCGATGAAACGCGCGTCGACGAAGGCCGAGTCGCGCACGTCGAGCACGTGGCGCAGGCGGCGGCCATCGACTTCGGCGGGAAGCAGGTCGAGGAAGGCGGTGAAATCCTCGCGCTCCAGTTTGCGCTCGAACTGCCAGACCACCGGGCCGAGCCGGTCGCCGAGCGAGGCGATGCCGCCGAGGAAGTCGTCGATCTGCCCGCCGGCCTTCGCCAGCACGCGCGACTGCACGATGCGCATCGGCGCCTTGAGCGAAAACACGAAGCCCTCGGGCGTTTCCGATGCCCATTTCGCGTACGTCGCGGGGCGCTGCGCGCCGTAGTAGGTGCCGTTGATCTCGATCGTGCTCAGGTGCCGCGATGCGTATTCGAGCTCGCGCCGCTGGACCAGGCCGGCCGGATAGAAGTTGTTGCGCCAGGGCGCGAAATTCCAGCCGCCGACGCCGACGCGGATGCCGTCGATGGCGGCCACGCTGGAACCGGACCAGTCGTCGGGATGGGCGGGCTTGCGGCTCATGCGGGCCTGATCGGAGAAGGGGCCCGTGAATCGTAATGGCAGGAGGCCTTACCTGACGAAACGGCGAAGGCTCCGGGTACCGGGCAAATGGCGCGCCCCCCGGTCGGGGGCGCGCCACCGGCGGTCACTTGATGGGTTCGTCCAGCATCAGCTCGCGGGCGAAGCGGCCCGGGGGCGAGCCGAACGACAGCAGCTTGTCGTGGTACGCCTTGAGGTTGAACTTGTCACCCTCGCGCTTCTGCACCTCGTTGCGCAGGTCCATGTGCTCGCTGTAGCCGACGAAGTAGGTCGGCAGCTGCGCCGAGGTCAGCGACGCGCGCACCCACTTGCCCGCAGCCTCGCGCTCCTGCTGGAACGTTGTCACCGTCATCAGCTTCATCGCGTCGTCGCGGCTCATGCCATCGACGTGCACGGCCTGGTCGAGGATGGCGTTGGCCATCGCGCGCAGCGCCCACTTGCGCTGGATCAACTGCATCAGCGGGTCGTTGTCCATGTAGCCGGCGTCGGCCATGACCTTCTCGCCGTACATCGCCCAGCCCTCGATGAACGAGCCCGAGCCCAGCACCGCGCGCAGCGTCGACGGGTACTTGTTGGAGTGCCACAGCTGCAGGTAGTGGCCCGGCATCGCTTCGTGGATGCTCAGCTCGTGGATCGAGCGGGTGTTGTATTCGCGCAGGAACGAATCGACCTGCTTGGCATCCCAGTCATCCGGGATCGGCGACACCGCGTAGAACGTATCCAAGCCCTTGTCGAGCGGGCCGGGCGAGTCGCAGTAAGCAACGGCGACGCCGCGTTGGAACTCCGGCATCAGGATGATCTGCACCGGCGAATCCGGCGCGCTGACCAGCTGCTTCTCCTGCACGAACTTCGTCGCCTGCGCGGTGGCCGCCTTGGCGAGGTCGACGACCTTGTCGCGCGCCGGGCGATCGGCGTAGGCCAGTTCGAGTGCCGCTTCGATCGTCTTCTGCTGCTGCTCGTCGCTGGGGGCGTCGGGCATTTCCTTGGGCGCGCTCGGCTTGCCGGCCAGCACCTTGCGCGCGATGTCGTACATCTCGGCGCGGGTCTGCTTGATCGCGGCCTCGGCGCGGGTGCGGATTTCCTGGCGGGTCAGCGGCGAGTTCAGCGCGAACGCCAGCTTCTCGTCGTACAGCTTCTGGCCGATGCGGAAATCGCCCTTGGCGTTGGGCACCAGGGTCTTGTCGAGCCATGCCTGGTTCTCGGCGACGGCCTTCTTCAGTGCCTCGGCCGCGGTCTCCAGGCGCTTGCGATCGTCGCCGCTGAGCTCGCCGGCATGCGTCAGGATCATGTCGTCGACGATGCTGGTGATGCCGGCGTTCTGCTTCTGCACGGTTTCGGCGTGGATCTTCGGCACGCGCGCCAGATCGAGGTTCTCGCGCATCTGCGCGAACAGCGCCGGGATCTTCTCCATGCGCGCGGTGGCGGCCTTCAGGCGCTGCGGCATCGGCGCGAAGTCGCGCGCCATCAGCGTGTACAGCGCGCCGCCGGCGAGGCCGTTGTAGACCTGCGGGTCCCACGCCCAGCTCTGCAGCGTTTCCATCTGCCAGATGTCGTAGCGGATCTGGTTGCGCAGAATGGCGAGGTCGACCTGGTTCTCGCGCGAGAGCTTGGCGGCGTCGAGGGCGTCCACTTCGGTCAGCATCTGCTTGCTGAAATCGACGAACTTCTGCCGGCCGGCCGCGCTCAGGTCCTCGATGCGGTCGTCGAAGTCGTGCTTGCCGGTCTGGGTGGCGCTGACCGGCTGCTGCTCCAGCCAGCCATCGAGCCAGCGCTTGGAGACATCGGCGAATCTGGCGTCGGCTTCGGCCGTGGACGCCTGCGTGCTAGCGGGCGTGGCGGCGGGCGCAGGGGTTTCCTGTTTCTGGCAGGCGGACGTGGCGATCAGCAAGGCGAGGGCGAGAGTGGATGGAGCGACTCTGGAAGCAAGCGGACGCAGGCGCATGGTGGTCTGTACATCTCGGATGGGCGGCACAGCCGCGATTGCCCGAGGATATCGCCATGCCCGTCGCGATGCGCGGGCCGTTGGTTTGCACCAAGGCGAAACGGCGCGCTCAGCCGATCCGCGTTGCGCCTGCGCCGCGGTCCGCTGCTTGGGCGGCGCGTGCTGCCAGCGCGCCGGCGGCGAGGTCGGCGAGGCCATGCAGGCGCGCGCTGCGGCCCCAGGCCAGCGCCGCCACCGCGAGCTGCGCGCAGGCCCAGGCGAGCAGCCATCCCGGCCAGTGCCCGCTATCGAGCAGTGCGCGCATGCGCAGGAAGCCGAGCGCCAGTCCGATGCCCAGGCCGCTGGTGCCCAGGTAGACGAGCATGGTCGCGCCGGGACGCTGCAGCAGCAGCGCCAGTCCGCGCCGCCACGCCACCACGACCGAACGCAGGCCCGGGTCGGCGCCGAGCTGCCCGCGCCCGGCCTCGATCGTGGCGTGGACGAGCAGCGCCAGCAGCGCCGGCAGGAACCAGCCGGCAGGCGTCGGCACCAGGCCCTCGTCGGTCGCGGCGAAACGCAACGCCAGCGCTTCGATGCCGACGATCGCAGCCGAGCCGATCGCCACCGCGATGCCCACCAGCAGCAGCGACCAGGCAAGCATCCGCAGCATGCGCGGATACTCCGCGAGCCCGGCACGCAGGGTCGCGCCCAGGCGCAGGCGATCGCCACTGCGGACCTGCGCGAGGATCATTCCGTTCAACCACGGCGACAGCAGCAGCGCGAGCAGCAGGGCGAAGCCGGTGCTGGCGCCGAGGACGACGCCTGCGTCCGGCATGCCGTCGAGCGCGTCGGCGAGGAACGTGGCGGAAGCGGCGGTGGCCGCGGCGTGCGGCGAGTGTCCCGCCTGCAGGTACAACCAGAGTGTCGCAGGCAAGGCCGCCGCCACGGTGGGGAGCCACAGCGCCACCACCCAGGCCAGCAGCACCTGCGGATGAAAGCCGCTGCGTACTCCGGTCAGCAATGCGCTCCATCCGGTGCGGGGCGCGATCGCTTCGGCAACAGGCGGCGTTTCCTCGGGCGCGCGGAAGCCCGCAGTGGCGTCGGTCGGCATCCGCGGCGCGGCCTGTGCATTCACAGCTGCGCCACCCACGTGCTCGCGAACTGCACCAGCCCGGCTATCTGCTCGCTCCAGCGTGCCACCGGTCCGGCCTGCACGCGCAGCGTGCGGCCATCGTCGAAGCGGTTGCGATCGAGTCGCCGTTGCCGCTGCGGATCCAGCACCGCCGATACGGCAGGCGCCCGGGTGGTCCACTGGAAGCGGACGCGGTTGCGCGCGTCGTTCCATTCGACGGTGCGGGTGCTGCCGTCGGCAAAGGTGACGGCCAGCGCCTGCGGCACGATGGCACCGTCGCGCTGGACCACGACTTCGGTGCGATACGCAAACGTTCCTGTGCGGGGCGACGCACGCCGGCGCCGGCGATCGTCGATCGCCTGACGCACGTCGGCCGCCTTGACCTCGACCCGTGACCCGTCGCGCAGCACGTAGCCGGCCTGCGGCACCAGTTCCACGCTACTGAAACCGGCAATGCGGTCGTTGACGGGCTGGCCGGCATCCAGGATCGCGAATGCCTGCAGGAAGGGTTCCGCACGGCCGCTGGCATCGGCCATCAACCAGCGCACCTGGCCCGTATCGGGATAACCCACGCGCGCGCTGTGGCGCCAGGCCCGGAACGCGCGGTCGATCGCCGCGGTGCCCACGCGCAACTGCAGGTCATGCAGCACGCGCGCGACCCAGCGCGCGCGTGCGGCCTCGTCGTCGTCGCGTTCGCGCACGCGCGTGCGCTGTGCCGCGAGCACGGCCTGCCACGGTGCGACCAGGGCGTGCAGCCATCCGGTCCGTTTCGCATCGGCCTCGCGGGCGGGCACGAAACGATCGGCCCAGTAGCGCTGGATCCCGGCGCGGAAATCGTCGTCGGTGCTGTCGGGCAGGTACGCCGAACCGATCGCGGCGACCACGTGCCGTTCGATGTCCTCGACGGCATCCGTGCGCGGCGCGGACGGCACCGCGAACAGCCCGGGCACGGACTGCGCCGCTAGGGTCGAGGCATTGCGCGGCGCGACCACTGCGTTGACGGTGCTGGCCGGATATGTGCCCAGTGCCGCGGTGTAGCGGGCGAGGGCATCGGCCATCGAACCCAGCACGCGCACCGCCGTGGCGGCCTGGCCCGGGCGGTAGTACACGCGCAGCGTCACCGGGCTGCCGTTGCCGGCGACATACGGATACTCCAGCGGCTGGGCGAAAAAGTTGCGGTCGGCCGCCCACGCCAGCGTCGCCGCGCCGTACTGCAGGAAGTGGTAATTGCGACGCCCGTTGCGCGTGCGCGCGACGTCGAGCGTGTGGCCGCTGGACACGGCGACGTAGTCGGGGGGCACTTCCATGTGCACGTCGAAATCGGCGCGTTCGCGATCGGCCAGGCTGCCGGCGAACGCGGGTGCGTTCCAGCGCAGCGCAGGCGCGCCGCGCTCGCCGGGCAACTGCAGCATGGCGACCTGCGGGAACCAGGCGCTGGCGAAGTGGAAATTGCCCGCCCGTCCCGAACTCGCCCAGGCGCCGGGCAGGCGCGCATCAAAGCCCAATTCCAGGGTGGTGGTCGCGCCCGGGGGCACCGGTCGCGGCAGCTCGATGCGCACGACGCTGTGGTCGGTGGACGGGACGTCGCCCGTCTGCACGTACGTCCACGCGGCGTCCGTCCCGTCCTGGCGCAGGAACCTGATCTGGCTGTAGCCCCATTCGCCCTGCGCGACCTCCGGCTCGGCCCCGCGCGCACGCTGTCGCGCCATGTAGCGCGTGCCCTGGCTTTCGAAGGCGTTCAAGTCCTGGTGCAGGTACAGCGCGCACACCGTGGCCGCGCTGCGGTTGCGCCAATGCACGCGCTGGTTGGCGCGCAGCGTGCGCGTGCCGGGGTCGAGGGTCGCGCCGATCTCGTAGCGCGTCGTGCGCTCACCCGAGCGCAGCGGAATCGGCGTGCGCGTCTGCAGGTTCGCGAACGAGGCATCGCCGTCCACGCCGACTACCGGGATTTCGATGCAGCCGTTGGCGCCGGCCGCCGCTTCCGCGACCGGGACGAGGCACAGCGCGACGACGAGCACGGCTGTCGGCCGCCACATCGATGCGGATCCTATTGGCCCCATTCCGCGTCGGATTCGAACTCGACGATCACGTCCAGTTCGAACGCCAATGCCTCCACCGCCTCGCGCACCTTGCGCGCGGTGGCGTCGTTGGGCGCTTCGATCTCGAGTTCGTGCACGCCGGGGCCCTGGTCGTCGGGCAGGCCAGCGGAGCTGGAATCGTCGTCGTCCATGTGGCCCATGAGGTCGGCCACTTCTTCGACGTGTTCGATCCCTTCGATGCTCGCGAGCAGGTTGCTGATCGCGCGGGCATCGTCCTCGCTGCCGGTGATCCGCATACGCAGTTGGGGCATGGAACGGCCTCCGCTTGGGCCGCTTGAGGCTAGGCGTGGGCGCCGCAAGGGCGCGTGACGGCGATGTGCCGCACCCAAACAGAAAGGCCGCCCGGAGGCGGCCCTGTTCGCGCCGGCTGGCGGCTCATTGCTTGGGCGTACGCACCGGCAGCGGCACGTTGCACAGGTCGATGTGCCCGGCCGGGCGCTTGTACCACTCGTCGCGGCGGTTGCGGCGCGCCTCGACCAGCTGGGTGAAGGCGGGCGAATCCGTGCGCAGCAGTTCCAGCGGCACGCGGTCCTTGTCCGGCACTTCCGACGCCAGCCGGATCGCCTTGATCGGCGTGCGCTGTTCGGGCTTCTCGTAGAAGCCGAGCGCGCCGGTGCCGCGCGGCAGCACCGACAGGAATTCCATGCCCTGCACGACGCGACCGACCACGGTGATGTTGCGGTCGAGCTGGCGCGGCGACTGCCCGGTGACCACGTACAGCTCGGTGCCGTTGCTGGAATCGGCGGCGACGTCGCGACCCGCGCCGATGGCGCCGTAGCAATGCGCCAGCCAGGCCTTGCCGGCCTGGGGATCGCGCGCGGCCGGGAACCCATCGGCGAAGCCGACCTGCGGCGCCCAGCCGTCGCTGTCGGGCAGGCGGGTGAACTTCACGCCCTTGCTGGCGCGTTCGAACTCCGCGGGAAGTTTGGCCTTGGCGCCGCCGAGCGGCTTGCGCTGCTTGTCGTCCTCGGCCGCGTCGCCCCATTGCACGACGAAGTTGTCCTGCGAGCGGTTGATGCTCAGCCCGTTCCAATAGCCTTCCTTGGCCAGGGTGCGGATATTGGCCACGTGCGCCGGGGCGAAGCCGGGCGCCAGCTCGATCACCACGCGACCGGAAGCGAGGTCGAGGTAAAGCGTGTTGGCCGGGTCGAGCGTGCGCCAGTCCGCCGGCTTGGTCGCGTCGAGGATTTCCTGGGTCGACATGGGCTTGGCCGCCGCCGCATCGGGCTTGGCGGCGGCTGGCTTGGTCGCCGCCTTCTGCGCCGCGGCTTTCGGCGCGGGCTTCTTCGTCTTCGCGGCGTGCGCCGTGCTGGCGAACGCCATCAGGATGGAGAGCAGGATTACGCGGTTGACGTGCATGGAAGCTCCTGTGGGCGCGGCGATGCGGCGCGACGCGCGCCGCACGCGGTCGTTCATTCGCGGCGGTAATCCCCGCGCATGAATTCGGTGAAGTCGGATTGGCCGGGAAAGCGGTTTTCGATGACGAAGCGGTAGCGGTCGGGACCGAACTCGTAGCGGTAGCGCGCCTCGCCGCGTGGCGTCTTCTTCTCGAACAGCAGGGTCTCGCCGTCCCAGCGTCCGCGCGCGGGCTCGGGCGGGAAGCCCATGCTGTCGAACCACCACCACAGCACGTCGCCGGTGCCCGGCTCGATCAGGAAGATGCCGTGGCCATGGAAGCTGGCGCGCCCGTCCTTTTCTTCCTCGTACTCCTGGATCAACGCCATGCCATCGAGGCCGATGCGGCAATGCGTGCGCCCGGTCGCCGCGCCGCCTTCGCCCCACGGCGAGGGCGCGAGCTGCTCGGCGCCGGACCAGTGGCCATGCAGGCGGGAAAACAGGCGCTGGTGCTCGGCGCCGGGTCGCGGCATATCCATCGTGCGGGTCCGTTGTCGGTTCGCGGGGACGGACGGCGAGGATACGCGAAAGGCCCGCGCCGGCACGACCCGGTCAGGCCAGCTTCGTGACATCGTCCACATGCCGATAACCTCGCCAAGCTCCGTGCGATGAGGTAACGCGCCAAGTGTCGAAAGCGTGGACCAGCAATGCGCGAAATGCTGGCGATAGGTTAGGTCTCGCACCCCAGCCACCGGACCAGGTCCAGGTCATCGCCGTCAGCGATCCGGATGCGCGCGGGAGCGCTGGCCATGCCTTCTGTCGCTCGCTGGAGGCGCGAGCATACGTGCGGCCAGCGTTCCCGGACGCGCCGGGCCGCTTACCCGTCAGCGTGCGGACTTGCGGGCGGCCTTCTTCGCTGGCGACTTGCGCGTGCTCTTGCGGGCGGTCTTCTTCGCCGTCGACTTGCGCGCGGTCTTCTTCGCAGGCGACTTGCGGGTGCTCTTGCGGGCGGTCTTCTTCGCCGTCGACTTGCGTGCCGTCTTCTTCGCCGGCGACTTGCGCGTGCTCTTGCGGGCGGTCTTCTTCGCCGCCGACTTGCGTGCCGTCTTCTTCGCCGGCGACTTGCGCGCGGTCTTCTTCGCGGCGGACTTGCGTGCGGTCTTGCTCGCGGCCTTGCTCGCGGCCTTGCGTGCGGTCTTCTTCGCGGTTTTCTTGCGGCCGCGGGCGCCGCCGGTCTGCTTGTTGACGGTGGCCCAGCCAATGCGCTCGGCCTCGGCTTCGGAGCCGCCGCGTTCGCGCACGCTCTCCTCGATGTGTTCGGCCTGGCGCTTCTGCTTGCTGGAATAGGCGGACTTGTCTCCACGGGGCATGGACGTCTCTCCGCGCCGCGAACCGGGCGGCGCAGGCTGGCTTTATCAGGTCGCCGGTAGAGGCCGCGCGAGTTCCCGGCATGACCTGTGGCACCCCGTGACTAATGGCAGAGCCGGTATAGCGAAGTTCGCAGTAGTGTTGCCTTCAAGCTACCGGACGACGCCATGACCCCTCCCACCGATTCGCTGGACAGCCACCTGCGCAAGTTCCAGAAGGAGCTCAGTGCGGGCACCGTTTCCCTGGCCCTGCTCGCGGTGCTGGGCACCGCCGGCGAGCCCATGTACGGCTACCAGATCGCCAAGCGCCTGGAACAGGAAGGCGAGGGCGTGCTCAGCGGCAAGCAGAGCGCCTTGTATCCCGTGTTGCGCAACCTGGAGGGCGGCGGATTGCTCGACAGCTTCGTCGAGCCCTCCGTGTCCGGCCCGCCGCGCCGCTACTACCGCATTACCGAAGCCGGGCGCGAAGCCCTCAGCGGCTGGTCCGCTGCCTGGCGCGCCACCCGCGATTCCGTCGACGCCGTACTTGGGGAAACCAAATGAACGCCACCGTCCTGCCCACGACCATTCCCGACTACCTGGAGCAGCTGCGGCGCTCGCTGGCCGGCGCCGACCCGGCCCTGGTCCAGGATGCGCTGTACGACGCGGAGGAATACCTGCGCTCCGAGCTGTCGGAGAACCCGGGCAGGTCCGAGGCCGAAGTGATCGCCGCCGTCGCCGGCAGCTACGGCGCGCCGGACGAGGTCGCCGACATCTACCGCGACACCGAGGTGAAGGTGCAGAGCGCGCTGCGCACGCCGCCGTCGCGCCCAGTGGCGAACGGCCGCTCGTGGTTCGCGCGTTTCTTCGGCGTGATAGCCGAGCCGCGCACCTACGCCTCGCTGTTCTACATGCTGCTGGCGCTGGCGACCGGCATCTTCTACTTCACCTGGGTCGTCACCGGCGTGTCCCTGTCGGCGGGCCTGGCGGTGCTGATCATCGGCATTCCCTTCGTGATCCTGTACTTCGGCTCGGTACGCGTGCTGTCGCTGGTCGAGGGCCGAATCGTCGAGACCATGCTGGGGGAACGCATGCCGCGCCGGCCGCTGTACTCCACCCGGGGCAGGCCGCTGCTGGAACGGATCAAGGAACTGTTCACCGATCCGCGCACCTGGGCGACGCAGCTGTATTTCCTGCTGATGCTGCCGCTGGGCATCGCCTACTTCACGGTGGCGGTGACCGGGCTGTCGGTGTCGCTCGGGTTGATCGCCGCGCCGGTGGTGGCGCTGTTCGGCGGTACCGATGCCGGCGTCTGGATCGACGACATCAACGTTGTCGGCATCGACGGCTGGTGGGCGCTGCCGCTGTGCTTCGTCGTCGGCGTGTTCCTGCTGTTCGTGACCCTGCACGTCGCCCGCGGCGTCGGCTACCTGCACGGCCAACTGGCCAAGCACATGCTGGTGAAGACCTCGCAGTTCGACTGACCCGAGGCGGGGAAGGATGAAGAAAAGGCCCGGCATTGCCGGGCCTTTCTGCGCTGCTGACCAGACGGACCGGGGCTAGCGCTTCGCGTACTGCGTGATGAAGTCGCGCACCTGCGGATACACCTGGGTGCGCCAGCGGCGGCCGCTGAAAATGCCGTAGTGGCCGGCGCCTTCGACGGTGAGGTGGCGGTGGTCGTCCGCGGCAATGCCGGTGCACAGCGCATGTGCGGCGCGCGTCTGGCCCTGGCCGGAAATGTCGTCGAGTTCGCCCTCGATCGTCATGATCGCGGTGTCCTTGATCGCGCCGGGATCCACGCGCTCGCCGCGCACGACCCACTCGCCCTTTGGCAGCAGGTGGCGCTGGAACACCACCTCGACCGTCTCCAGGTAGTACTCCGCCGGCATGTCGAGGACGGCGTTGTATTCGTCGTAGAAGCGGCGGTGCGCCTCGGCGTCGTCGAGGTCGCCCTTGACCAGGTCCTGGTAGAAGTCCCAGTGCGACTGGAAATGACGCTCCGGATTCATCGCCACGAAACCGCCGTGCTGCAGGAAACCGGGATAGACGCGGCGGTTGTGGCCGGGATAGTTCGGCGGCACCGCGTGCACCAGGTTGGCCTCGAACCACCACAGCGGCTTTTCCGTGGCCAGGTCGTTGACCTTGGTGGGATTCTGGCGCGTGTCGATCGGGCCGCCGAACATCACCATCGAGCGCGGCGTGGGTTCGCCGCGCGCGGCCATCAGCGACACCGCCGCGAGGGTCGGCACCGTGGGCTGGCACACGCTGATGACGTGCAGGTTGTCCGCGCCGATGGTGCGGATGAATTCCTCGATGTAGGCGACGTAATCATCGAGATGGAACGCGCCGTGCTCGAGCGGCACCATGCGCGCGTCGATCCAGTCGGTGATGTAGACCTTGTGGTCCTGCAGCATCGTCTTGACCGTGTCGCGCAAGAGCGTGGCGTGGTGGCCCGACAACGGCGCCACGATCAGCACGGACGGATCGCCCTTGAATTCGGTGATGCTGCCGGGGTCGTCGGCGAAGCGCTTGAAGCGCAGCAGGCGGCAGAACGGCTTGTTCAGCACTTCGCGCTCGACCACCGGATAGCTCTTGCCGTCCTTCTCAATCGAATGGATGCCGAATTCGGGCTTCTCGTAATCCTTGCCGATGCGGTACATCAGCTCGTAGCCGGCGGACAGGCGCGAAGCGCCCGGCAGCGACGACAGCCAGCTGCCCTGCGCGCCGAACATGCGCGCGTTGGCCTCGGCCCAGTAATTCCACGGCTGCATCCAGGCGCGGCCGAGTTCGTGCAGGTGGTAGAGCAGCATCGCGTAGGGGCCCCTGTTACCCCGCTGGCGCGTTTTGATGCGCCGCAGCATAGCCGATGGGGTGCGGGGGTTTGTGAAGCGGGTCGCGGAACGGGCCGCGGCGGCGGGCGGATGTTCCCGCCTTCAGGATCTCAGCCGTCGATTTCGAGCGCGGTCGCGTGGCCGCGCAGCGCCGGCGACAACCACAGGTGTGATCCGATCCGCTGGAAGCCCAGTTTCTCGAAGCGCTGGCGGTAGAAGCGCGCGGGCCGGTTGCGGAAGTCGTGCTCGTCGCCCTCGGCGCCGTCCTCGCGGGTGAAGGTTTCCAGGAAGGCGACGCCGCCGCAGAGCTCGGCGAGGCCCGGCAGGCCGCGATCGAGTTCGCGCGCATCGAGGTAGTGCATCACGTCGCTGCACACCAGCAGGTCGACCGGCGGGCAGGGGCGCAGCAGGGCGAAGTCGCCGAACGCGGCGAGGTGCACGTTGCGCCGCGCGCCGAAGCGGCGCACCGCGTACTCGCTGCTGTCGAAACCGAGGTACTTCGCGTTGGGCCGCAGCTTGAGCAGCGGCGCGCGCCACACGCCTTCGCCGCAACCGATGTCGAGCACGGTGCGCAACGGGCGCTCGAGGTGGTACTCGGCGGTGGTCACGGCCATCGCGACCTTGCGCGCGAGACGCGCAAGGTCGCCGATGCCGCGCTGCCGGTACCAGGTGTCGAAGTAGTGCTTGTCGTAGCGCTTGCTCATCCGGTGCGTCGTCGCTGTTGTCGAGCGCCGGTCGTGAACGGCGGCAGGGCGTGTCATGCTATCGCGAGTCCTCGCGGAGCCCGACATGCACGCCTATTTCTGGATCAAGACCGCCCACCTCGTGTTCGTCATGGCGTGGATGGGCGGCGTGTTCTACCTGCCGCGCATCCTCGTCAACATCGCCGAGGCGGGGAACGATCCCGCCGTTCGCGCGCGGCTGGTGCTGATGGGGCGGCGCCTGTACCGGTTCGGTCACACCATGTTCGGACTGGCGTTCGTGCTCGGCCTGGTGCTGTGGCTGGGCAACCGCCTGGTCGCCGAATTCCCGACCATGGTGGCGCCTGGCACCGGTTGGCTGCACGCCAAGCTCGCGCTGGTCGCGCTGATGCTGGCGCATTACATCGTTGGCGGACGCTGGCTCAAGGCCGCCGAGGCGGGACGCCCGCTGCCGTCGTCGCGCACGCTGCGCTGGTTCAACGAACTGCCGGTGTTGCTGCTGGTCGCGATCGTGTACCTCGTACTCGCCAAGCCGTTCTGAGGGAGCGTTCTCGCACGCTGCGGCACGGCCGGCAATGCCGCGGGCCAGTGCCATCGCGGCGCGGTGCTCGCCAAGCCGTTCTGAGGGAGCGTTCTCGCGCGCTGCGGCGCTGCCGGTAATGCCGCAGGCCAGTGCCATCGTGGCGCGGTGCTCGCCAAGCCGTTCTGAGGGAGCGTTCTCGCGCGCTGCGGCGCGGCCGGCAATGCCGCAGGCCAGGGCCATGCGGCGCGGTGCGCGCAAAGCCGTTCTGACCCGGCGTGGCGCGACGATCAACGCGCCTTGAATGAATCCGGGTCAGGCAGCACGACCGGGACGCCGTTGGCATCGCAGTCGCCGGCGGCGCACAGCTTCTTACGTAGCGCCGGCATCGCCTGCAGCATGAAGTGGAAGATGGTGTTCTGCTCCACGCTGCCGCGCACCGCGCTGCTGCCCGGGCCGCGCGCCCAGATGCCCACGTCCTCGCCGCCGTGCGATTCCTGCGCGAGTGGCGCGATCGCTTCCTGCATGTAATCCGGGTCCCCGGTGTCTACGGCCGTGAGGTCGGGGCGTCCCGTTGCCGGCTTGTTGGTGCGCACATCGTGCGGATAGCGCTTAGCGCCTGCGGGCTGCGCATCGCTGGCGCCGGAGTAACCGGGGCCGTTGGCGTAGTTGAGCGTGGTCAGCGGCAGGCCGAGCAGGTCGCGGGCATAGGCGCCGTCGGCATCGTCCTCGCCGGTACTGCCGCGCACCTTGCCCAGGATCGGATTGCCGCGCACCGGATAGCCGGAAAAGCTCAGGGTGTGGGCGTGGTCGGCGGTGACCAGGATCAGGGTGTCGTCGGCGGAGGTCATCTCGTCGGCGGCGCGCACCGCATCGCTCAAGGCGATCGTGTCGGTGAGCGCGCGGTAGGCGTTGCCATTGTGGTGCGCGTGGTCGATGCGGCCGCCTTCGACCAGCAGCACGTAGCCGTTGCGATTGCCCTGCAGGTGGGCGATCGCGGCGCGGGTCATGTCCGCGAGCGACGGTTCGCCGGCCACGTCCTGCGCGCGTTCGTGCTCGTAGCGCATATGGTTGGGCTCGAACAACGCAAGCAGGGGCTCGCCGGCGGGCGCGGCCGCCAGTTGCCGCGCATTCCAGGCGTAGCTGCCGCGCGGATGGCGCTGGCGCCACTGCGCGATCAGGTCGCGGCCGTCCTTGCGCAGGCCGTGCTGGTGCGGATATTCGGGATCGGACTGGGCTTCCGGCATGAAGCTGGCGCGTCCGCCGCCCATCAGCACGTCCAGGCCGTTGCCATACGGCGACTCGACCAGCTGGCGCGCGATGTCGACACAGCCGTGCGCGCGGTCTCCGGCGCGCGCGAGGGCCACGTCGTTTTCCCAGTTGCGGTGCGCGGAATGGGTGAACGCGGCGCCGGGCGTGGCGTGGGTCACGCGCGTGGTGGTGACGACGCCGGTGGCCAAGCCGGTGCTCGCGGCGAGCTCCCACAGGGTCAGCATCGGCGTCCCCAGCGCCGCCGCGCAGTCGCCGAGCCTTGCTTCCTGGCCAATGCTGAGCACGCCGGCGCGCGTCTTCACGCCGGTGGCCATCGCCGACATCGTGCCGGCCGAATCGGGCGTCTGCGAATCGGTGTTGTAGGTCTTGCTCAGGGCGGTGGCGGGGAAGTTTTCCCAGGCCAGCCGGTTCTCCTCACCCGACGCGCCCTTGCGCTGGCCTTCGAGGATGCGCGCCGCGGCCACGGTGGTCAGGCTCATGCCATCGCCGACGAACAGGATCACGTTCCTGGCCCGGCCCTGCATCGCGCCCCGCCCTGCCGCCTGCGCCGCGCCATCGCGGAACCACCAGGCAGGCGTTTCCCCACCGGGCCGCTTGATCGCCGGGACCTCCACGGTGAACGACGCCGGCGGCGCGACCGCAGTGCGCGTTGCGGCGCTGGCGCAGGCGCCGAGCAGGGTGGCGAGCAGGGCGATGCCGATGATGCGGAACGAATGCATGCAGGTGTGAGCCGGAAGCAGGAAGCCGGCGGATTATGCCAAGCCGGTGTGCCGTCCTCGTGCCGGCTTCGTGCGGGCGGTTCCGCTTTGCCGGATCCGGTTGCTTACATGGCCGATTGGAACAACGGATTGCATCCGCGTGTCCCCGCGTCCACGTCCGCTCCGCTATGGTGCGGGCTTCCGCGGTGGGTCGATGCGGGCCCCGGGCGCGATGGAGGTTGCGAATGATGACGCTGGTTTCCGGCTGGTTGCGGATCCCGTTCTGGCAACGCGTGGTGCTTGGCTTCGCGCTCGGCGCGCTGGCCGGCTGGTTGCTCGGCAAGGATGCGGAGACGTGGTTCGGCCCCCTCGGCGACGTGTACGTCAACCTGATCAAGATGATCGCGGTGCCGCTGGTGTTCTTCGCCGTGATCAACGCGGTGAGTGCCCTGCACGGCCAGAAGTCGATAGCCGCCCTCGGTGGCCGCACCTTCCTGTGGTTCGCGGTCACCGCGGTGCTGGCGGTAGGCGTGGGCCTGCTCACGGGCTGGATGGTGAAGCCGGGTGCGGGCGTCGATGTCGGCACGCTGCAGGTGGCTTCGGATTACGTGCCCAAGACGCCGCCGGGCCTGGTCGACGTGCTGTTCAACATCGTGCCGTCCAATCCCATCGCCGCGATGGCGGGCGCGGACACCGCCAGGACCGCCGACGGCATGAAGGTGCTGGTCCCGCGCAACGGCACGGTGCTGCAGGTGATCTTCTTCGCCGGGCTGATCGGCTTCGCCCTGGTGAAGCTCGGCGAGAAGACCGCCAACCTGCGCAAGCTCTGCGGCGAAGCCAGCGAGACGATGATCCAGGTCACCCGTTTCGTGCTGGAGTTCACTCCGCTGGGCACCTTCGGCCTGATCGCCGCGCTGGTGGGCGGCTACGGCTTCGAGCAGCTCAAGCCCCTGGGCAGCTTCGTGGTCGCGCTCTACGCGGCCTGCGCCATCCACATCCTCGTCGTGTATCCCGCCCTGCTGCTCGCGCACGGGCTCAATCCGCTCAAGTTCTTCCGCGGCGCGGCGCCGGCGATGCAGGTGGGGTTCGTCGCATCGTCGAGCTTCGCCGCGATGCCGGTATCGCTTCGCAGCGCGATCCACAACCATGGTGTCGATCGCGACTACGCCGCCTTCGCCGTGCCACTGGGCGCGACGATCAAGATGGACGGCTGCGGCGCGATCTATCCTGCGCTTGCGGCGGTGTTCATCGCCCAGTACGCCGGCATCGACCTCACCTTCGACAAGTACCTGGTCATCGCGCTGGCCTCGGTGCTCGGCAGCTTTGGCACCGCGGGCGTGCCCGGCACCGCGGTGATCATGGCGACCGTGGTGCTCAGCGCGGCCGGGCTGCCGCTGGAGGCGATCGGCTATCTGTACGCCATCGACAGAATCCTCGACATGATGCGCACGATGACCAATGTGACGGGCCAGATGCTGGTGCCGGTGCTGGTGGCGAAGGAGACCGGACTGCTCGATCGCGAGGTCTACGAGGCCGCTTCCAGCAATGTTGGCGTGGCCGAGGGCGAAGCGGCGGAAGTGCGCGCCCCGACCAGCAACAGTGCCTGAACCCGTGCAAGCGCGGGTCGTTCTACCTCACGCGCCCTTGTCGGCGGACCGCGGCAACATGCATGCGGACGCGGCAGCGCGCGTCCGGAACGCGGAGAAGACGCAATGGCCAACGAGAACATCCAACTGGTCGAGCACTTCCCTGATGCCGCCGAGTACTGCCGCTTGCGGTCCGAGGCCGGCATGTCGCCCAAGACGCTCGAGGCCGCGCGCAAGGGGCTGCCCAACACCTTGTATGGCGTAAGCCTGCAGCGCGATGGCGAGGTCGTCGGCATGGGCCGGATCATCGGCGATGGCGGCTGCTTCTACACCGTGGTGGACATCGCCGTCTCGCCCGCTTACCAGGGGCAGGGGCTGGGCAAACAGATCATGGCCGCGCTCGACGCGTGGTTGCGCAAGAACGCCGAGCCTTCCGCCTACGTAACGCTGGTCGCCGACGGCGAGGCGCGCCATCTGTACGCGAAATACGGTTTCGTCGAAACCGCTCCCGCGTCGGTCAACATGGAATACATGGTCTCGCCGCATCCGCTGGAATGAAGCAGCGCGGCCAAGCGCGCCGGTTCATGCGCGCGAAAATTTCCAGGAGACCATGCGGCCGTCGCGGTAGGGCATGACCCCATGGAAGAGCCGCGGATCGTCGTCGAACACCAGCGGCAGGAATTGCCGATCGCCTTCCCACATCGGCAGCTCGTGCAGGCGCCCGCGCGGAACCCAGTCCAGCGTGCCTTCGGCGTTGCGCTCGAACGGCGTGCCGCTGAAGCGCGTGATCAGGAACACGAAGCCGAGCCAGTCCTCGCCCTGCTTGCCGAAGCCGGGCCAGCTGATCGTCCCGCGCAGCGACAGGTCGATGCAGTCGATGCCGGCTTCTTCGTGGATCTCGCGGCGCATGCCGGCGAGGACATCTTCGTCCGGTTCGATCTTGCCACCCAGGCCGTTGTACTTGCCCAGCTGGTGATCGTCCGGCCGCGCGTTGCGGTGGACCATCAGCACCCTGGTCCCGTCCGCCGAGAGCACGTAGCCCAGCGTCGCCACGATCGGCGTGTAGGGCATTACGGCCGCTCCTGGCGCTGGCTCGCGAGTTGCGCGTCGAGGCGGGCCTCGGCCTTGTCGGCATAGCCGCCGCAGGTCATCGGCGCCGGGTAGGGATTGGCGGCGTCGGCCGGCGCCCAGCCGCTCGCATCGGGGTGCGGCGTGATCAGCACGTCGCAGGGCAGGGCGCGCACGGCGGCGAAGCCGCGGCGGTAGTCCTCGACGATGCGCGGGTATTTCGGATTGGCGAGCAACCGGTAACCGGGCGCCGACAGGCTGTCGGCATAGGCGATCGCCAGCGGCTTGCCTTCGCGGGTGTCCGACCAGGTCCAGCTCAGGCTGCCCGGCGTGTGCGCCGGGGTGAAATGCGCCACGAAACGCAGCCCGCCCAGGTCCACCGCTTCCCCGTCCATCACCAGCCGATCGGCCTGCACCGGCGGATACAGGATGTCGTCGCCGTAATGGATGTCATTGCTGCCGCCACGCGCGAGCAGCGCGGCCGATTCGGCATTGCTGATCACGCGTGCGCCAGTGGCGCGCCGGAGCGCAGCGATCGGGCCGGCGTGATCACCATGCGCATGGCTGTGCAGGATCAGCTTGAGTTCCTGCGGCTGCACACCGAGTTCGCGCATCCGCTTGAGCAGCATGTCTGCCGCTTGCGGCAGGCCACCGTCGATCAGCACCGCGCCCTCCGGCGTGCGGATTAGCAGGGCGGTCAGGCCCTGCGTGCCGATGTACCAGGTGTGATCGGCGAGTTGGAGCGGCGCCACCGGTTGGCGCCAGGCGTCGTCTGTCTCGTAGCGCGACGACTGCGGCAGCACCGGTTCGGCGGCGTGGGCGAGCGGTGCCGCAGCAAGCAGCCAGAAAACCAGGTGTCGCATCGTGGAGCGCCGTGCATGGGGTGCGACAGTGTCGGCGATCGCGCCGGGCCAGGCCAGTGCGCGATCGTGTGGCCGTCGGATCAGGCGCGTGGCGTAGCCACGCGCGCGGCCAACCAGGCCAGCGGTAGCGGCATGGCGATCCCGACGATCGTCATCCACAGCGGATGCGGAATCAGCAGGTTGTTGCCGATCACGCCGAGGACGACCAGGACGCCGATGACGAGCGCGGCGGCGGTCCGGTGCCGCGCGATGCGTGCCGCAAGCCAGCCGGCCCCGAACGCGGCGACCATCCAGCCCGCAACGACCAGCAGCATGGCCTGGGGCGGAGCCGAGGCGATGTGCGCGGCGAGCGCCTGCGGATCGCGCAGGTCCACGCCAGGCGCCGGACGATGCAGGTAGAGGCTCGCGAACTCGCACAGCGAAATGGCCAGCCAGGCCACCACCACGCCGGCGAGGATGCCCAGGATCGTTCGGCCCATCGTCGTTCTCCCCAGAAGTTCCGGCGAGCATCGCCCACGCCCAAGTGCCGTCGCAAGGTGCACACTTCCACTCCTTGCACGGTTGACCCGGACGCGACAGCCATGAGCGGACAGCAACGCGAACTCACCCTGCGCTTCCTCGCGCAACCCACCGACGTCAACTACGGCGGCAAGGTCCACGGCGGCATGGTGATGAAGTGGATCGACCAGGCCGGTTACGCCGCGGCGGTCGGCTGGAGCGGGCGCTACAGCGTCACCGTGGCGGTGGGTGGCATCCGCTTCGTCGCCCCGATCCGGATCAGCGACCTGGTCACCGTGTCGACCAAACTGGTGCACACCGGGACCAGCAGCATGCATTTCGCCGTCGACGTGATGGCCGTCGACCCCATCGGTGGCGAACCGCCGCGGCTGTGCACGCACTGCGTGATCGTATTCGTCGCGCTCGACGGCGTGGAAGGCAAACCCGTGGCCGTGCCGCCGTTGCGGATCGCCAGCGATGAAGACCGGCGCCTGGCCGAGTACGCGACGAAGGTGATGGAACTGAGCAAGGGCATCGAACAGACCATCGAGCGCTACCGGGTGGCGGACTGACGGTAGCGGACGGGTCGAAACAAAAAAGCCGCCCCGTGGGCGGCCTCTCATTCGATGGTCGGGGCTCAGCTGCCGGTGGCGACGCCCAGGCGGCGGGCCTGCAGGAAGCGGCCGCTCCAGTACCCCTTGTCCAGGCTCGAGACGGTCACGTCCTTGCCGGTGCGCGGTGCGTGCACGAAGCGGCCGTCGCCGAGGTAGATCCCCACGTGGTTCACCCGGCCCTTGAGGCCGAAGAACACCAGGTCGCCGGCCATCAGCTTGGCGCGGTCGGTGACCAGTTCGCCGTTCTTGGCCATGTCGCGGGACACGCGCGGCAGTTCGATGCCCAGCGCGCTGCGGAAGACGTAGCCAACCAGGCCGCTGCAATCCAGGCCCTTCGACGGATCGGTGCCACCCCAGCGATAGGGCGTGCCGAGCAGGGCGAGCGCCTTCTGCAGGACCGACTGCACCTTGCCGTCGGTACCGGCCGGGGTGCCGATCGCTTCGGCGGGCAGTTCGAGGGCGGCGGCGGGATTCAACAGTCGGTTGGCATCGGCAACCAGGCCCAGTGCGCGGTCGGTCAGCGACACCTTGGGAGCGTCGACGGTCGCGGCGGCAGCAGCGGTGACGGCGGCCTGGGGCTTGGTCGGGAACGGGGCGTCATCGTCGGCCGGTGCGGCCAGGACGCCGAACGCGGGCGCGCACAGCGCCAGCGCCAGGGAAAAACGAAGCATGACCCGGGCGGGCCGGGTAAGGGTGGTGCCAGCAGGGCGGCCGTACTTTCGGGTCGTCACGCGGTCATCACTGAATCAGAACCGGGGCCGATGATGCCTACCCGGGTGGGGGAGGTTGTTCAGAAAAAGTTAACTTGTCGTTAACCGCGCTGCCCGATTGGCCAAAACGGGCGCCCGGTCACTCCAGCACGCGTCGGGCGCCGGAGTAGTGGTCGCGCCAGTAAGGGCCGTCCAGGTAATCCAGACGAACGGTGCCGCCGGTGCTCGGGGCGTGCACGAAGCGGCCTTTGCCTACATAGATGCCCACGTGGGACACGCTGCCCCCGGACCCGAAGAACACCAGGTCCGCCGCCGCGAGCCGATCGGGCTGGATGCGGGGCCCCTGCCAGCCGGCGAGTTCGCGGGAGGTGCGCGGCAGCCGCAGGTCCAGCACGTCGCGATAGACGTAGTTGACCAGGCCGCTGCAGTCGAAACCGCTGTCCGGCGTGTTGCCGCCGTAGCGGTAGGGGGTGCCGACAAGGCCGATGGCCCGCATCAGTACCGCATTGGCGCGAACCGGGTCGGCCGGTGTAACCAGTGGCCACTCGCGATGCGCGGGCAACGGCTGCCGGACCAGCTTGTCCCCGCCACAGGCCGACAGCGCCACGCAGAGGGAAAGGAGCAGGCCGCCCGCTGGCATGGGGCGGACCTTGCCGGGATAATGCGCGGCTCCCTCGGCGGGGCTCGGAACTGGCGTCTTCACGCCCCGGAGCTTGGCCGTTCACGCCGTTGCCGGCAAGGCGCCGGCACTTCCGGCCGCCGTGGCGGCCCACTACCGAGTCACGCAATGAAGATCGAGAAAGACCGCGTCGTCAGCTTCCATTACACCGTCAGCGAGCAGGGCCAGGAACCGCTGGAAAGCTCGTTCGGCCGCGACCCGCTGGTGATCCTGGTCGGCCACGGCAACATCATTCCGGGCCTCGAGCAGGCAATGGAAGGCCGCGAAGCCGGCGACAAGTTCGAAGCCGACGTGGCTGCCGCCGATGCCTACGGCGAGAAGCGCGAAGGCCTGACCCAGCGCATCCCGAAGAAGCATTTCGGCGCCCAGCGCCTGGAGCCGGGCATGCAGGTGATCCTGCAGACCAACTTCGGCCCGCGCGCCGTAACCGTCCAGAAGGTCGGCATGAGCGTGGTCGACGTCGACCTCAACCATCCGATGGCCGGCAAGGACCTGCACTTCGCGATCGAGATCGCGGACGTGCGCGAGGCCTCGGCCGAGGAAATCGAGCACGGCCATGTGCACGGCGAAGGCGGCCACCACCACTGATCGCAAGCGATCGTGCGTTCCTGCAACGGCCCGCCTCCAGCGGGCCGTTGTCGTTTTGGCCATCCCCACGAGACGGCGCGGGCAGGGACGCCCCGAGGAACGGTTGCGCGCCTGGAAAGCGCGCAAAAAGAAAACGGCCCGCTCGCGCGGGCCGTTCCTCATTGCAACTTCGCTTCGCTCAGTTCTGGAACGGGTTGTTCTCGGCGAAGTATTCGTGGTTGTCGGCGTTGTCGAGCGCCGAGGCGGGATCGGAGATCGCCAGGCTCTTCGCGCCCGACTGCCCGTAGACGTGGTCGTCGGTGCCGGCCGTGACGTTGAAGTGGCTCATTTCATGGATCAGCGTGCCGGCCTTGGAGTCGGTGCCCGTGAGCGGGGCGCTCCAGAAGGCGCGGCACACGAAGATCTCATACGGCCGGGTCGGATAGACGTAGGCGTAGTAGCTCTGGTTGCAGCCGCAGTTGATCTTGATCTGGCCCGAGTTCTGGTCCATCGCCGAATCGATGGAAACGAAATGCTGGCTGGCGGTGTTCCAGCGGGAGCTGGTGTAAGCGCCGAACCAGGTGGTGTAACGCGCGCCCACCGTATTGCCGGCGAGGTAGCCCTTGCCGTTTTCCGAGTACTTGCGCGCCTCGACGACGGCCTTGCCGGCGCCGTCGATCTGCGTGGTCGAGCAGCCGACGAAGGAAACGCCGTTGACCACGGTGCCGCCGCCGCTGCCGGGCTTGCCCTTTGCCGTCGCCTGGCCGCCCTTTGCCTCCAGTACGTCGGCGCCGTCGACCCACAGGCGCAGCGGCACGGACTGGATGGCCATCGGCATGCCGTTGGCATTCTTCAGCATCTCGCCATTGGACAGGGAGGCGTGCTGCAACGGCGAGGCCAGGGTGACCAGGTACTCGCCGCTCTTGGACATGTCATAGCTGCCCGAGAGGTCGATGGTCGTGCGCAGGGTCTCCCCGGCGCGCAGGATCGCGAAGTCGGCCGCGCTCGGCAGTCCGCGCTTGATCATCGGCCCCTGGTATTGCACCGGCTGGCCGTCGCGGCTCACCTGGAACAGCTTGGCCTCCATGAATTCCGACGGCAGCTCCCACTTCGGCACGCGCACGGTGTGGTTGCTGGTGTTGCTGATGGTGACTTCGACCGAACCCAGGAAGCCACCATTGGATGCCTGCGCGGCGATCACGCTGACGCGCAGCGGATTGGCCTTGGCGGACGGCTGTGCGGACGCGGCGGCGGCGATGGTGCCGACGAGCACGGCGGAGCAGCACACGACGTTGATCAGCTTCATTCCAAGTTCCTCTCTTTGGACGGGGGACAGCTGGGATCGAAGAAGGGTGGCCCGCTTGCGCGGGCCACCCGGTTACGTCTGGATCAGTTGACGCCTGCGGCGCTCCATGCGCGCGCGACGGTGTTGTATTCGGCCGAATTCAGGCCGTACAGATCCTTGGCTGCATTCAACGTGGCGGCGCGGGCCTGCGGGTAGGTCGTGCTGGAGGTGAAGTACACGTCCATCGCGCGGTACCAGATCGCCGCCGTCTTGACGCGGCCGATGCCGGCGATGGCGGTGTCGCCGTTGCACACCAGCGAGGCCGAGGTCAGGTTGTAGCTCGTGCCCGCGCCGAAGCCGGCCGGGACCACGGCGCCTTCCGACAGCAGGTAGGCGAAGCGGTTGGCGACGCCCGAGCTGTAGTGCGGATCGACGCGACGGCTGAAGCCCCGGCTCGGGTAGCACACCGACGAGCCGCCATCGAGGTCCTGCTTGAACATCTGGCGCAGGGCCTTGGTGCCGTTCGGGTTGGAGATGTAGATCTTCTCGCCGATCAGCCAGTCGCCCGGATCGTTGGCATTGGCGACGGACCACTCGACCATCGTGCCCATGATGTCGGACGAGGCTTCATTGAGGCCGCCGGCATCCATCGAGTAGGCCAGGCCATTGACCGCGGCGGTCACGCCGTGGGTCATTTCATGGCCAGCCACGTCGAGCGCGACCAGCGGACGGTAGGTGACGCCGTCGCCATCGCCGTAGCGCATGCAGAAGCAGCCGTCGCTCCACGAGGCGTTGACCCAGTTGCTACCCACGTGCACGAGGCTCTTGGCGCCGATGCCGTCGTTCTTGATGCCGCTGCGGCCGAAGGTGTTCTTGTAGTAGTCCCAGGTCGCGGCCACGCCGTAATGGGCGTCGGCGGCTGCGGTGGCGCGGTCGGAGTTGCTGCCGTTGCCCCAGACGTTGTCGGCGTCGACGTACTGCGTGCCGGTGGTCGAGGTGGTCGAACCGTTGTTGTTGTCGAGGGTGTAGCCGTTGCCGCGGGTGGTGTCCTTCAGCTCGTAGCCGCCGGCGATCGAGTTGGTGTTGATCGTGACGGTGCCCAGGGTCAGCGTGTTGCCGGTGCCGACGGCAGCAGCGGTTTCGACGGTGTCCCAACCATCCAGGACCTTGCCGTTCTTCGCATCGACGAAGTAACGCATCTCGGTCGGAGTCTGGTCGGCCTTGATGCCGTTCATGCGCACTTCGTACGCCAGCGCCGGCTGGGCGCCACGGGCATAGACCACCAGGCTGGCGGTCGGCACGCCGCGGAAGCCGGGACCAAATTCGGCGCCGGCTTCGACGATGGCCTGGTCGGCGCTGATCTGCGGGACGAGATCCGGGCGGCCCTTGGTCTTCAGGGTCAGCGTGGCGTTCTTGAACTGGCCATTCTTCGAATGCACGACCACGTCGCCGCCGATGACCGGCAGCCCGCGGTAGGCGCGGTCGAAACGCACATGCTCGGTGCCGTCGCGATCGACGACGACGTTCTTGACGGCGAAGCTGTCGGCGTCGGCGCGCTGGACGGCGGAGGCGGCCGACCCATCGACCAGGCCCTGGGCGCGCAGCGCGGCGGGCGAGTCGGTCTTGGCGGCGAAAGCGGGAGCGGAAACGGCGAGCGCGGCCAGAACGGCCGTGCTGAGAAGACGAACTTGCATTGAAGAATCCCTGTCGAGTGATGGAACCGGACGAATCCGGAGACTGCGCACATACACTTCCCCGAACCGGTACAGCGGCGTCGGAAACGTGAATTTGGCGACCAGTCCGGACTGCGGCCCATGCAGCACGGCGGGCGGTGTAGCCGCCAAATTAGGTTCGACTTTGCCGAATCTGTCATGACGCAGTGCAACAAAATGGAGCCAGTGGCTTCTCGTACGCAGCAATTCATTCCAAAGCGAACCCAAATTCAGATGCACAAGAACAACCAGGATGTGGTGGTCGTAGGCGCCGGCGTGGTCGGGCTGGCCAGCGCGCTTGCGCTGCTCGTGGCCGGACGGGGCGTGCGCGTGATCGATGCAGGCCACATTGGCGGCGGCGCCTCCCATGGCAATTGCGGCACGATCACGCCCAGCCATGCACCGCCCCTTGCTGCGCCCGGCATGGTCGCCGTGGCGCTGCGGTGGATGCTCACGCCCGACGCGCCGCTGTACATCAAGCCGCGCATCGATCCCGGGCTGTGGCGCTGGCTGCTCGGGTTTGCCGCGCGCTGCAATCCCGGCGACTGGCATCGCAGCGCGCAGGCCAAGTCGGCGCTGCTAAACGATTCGCGCGCGCGGCTGGCGCAGTGGGTGCGCGACTTCGGTATCGAATGCGAGTTCGCCGAAGCCGGCGTCGATTACGTGTTCCGCGACGCGCGCGCTTTTGCGGAAGAACAGCAGGACATGGCCGCGTTGCGCGAATTCGACGTGGCCGTCGAGGCGATCGACGGCCGCCGCTATGAGGCCCTGGAGCCCGCGCTCATCCCCGGGGTCGCCGGCGCGATCCGTTTCGATGGTGACGCGGTGCTGCGTCCGGACCGCTACGTGGATGAACTGGCGCGACTGGTACGCGAACGCGGCGGCGAGATCATAGAGCAATGCACGTTCGAGTCCGCCGATCCTGGGCACGACGGCGTAACGCTGCGGACCTCTCGGGGCGAGCTGCGTCCGCGCGATGTGGTGTTCGCGTTGGGCGCCTGGTCGCCCAGGCTGGCGGATGCGATCGGGTTCCCGGCGCTGCGGCGCGCCATGCAGCCGGGTAAGGGATATTCGATCACCTATTCCGCGCCGTCGCTGGTGCCGCGCCGTCCGCTGGTGCTGCGCGAGCGGTCCGTGTGCGTCACCGCATGGGGCAGCGGCTTCCGCTTGGGCAGCACGATGGAGTTCTCCGGGTACGACGACACGCTCAACGAGCGGCGCCTCGCCGCGCTCGAGCGCGGTGCAGCCGAGTACCTGCGCCGGCCGGTCGGGCCGGAGGTGCGCGAGAAGTGGTACGGCTGGCGGCCCATGTGCATCGATGACGTGCCGTTGATCGGGCGTGTTCCCCACCGCGATGGCCTGTGGCTGGCGACTGGCCACGGCATGATGGGCGTGAGCATGAGCGCGGCGACCGGCGAGCTGGTCGCGGACCTCATGACCGGCCGCGACTGCGCGGTGGATCCCACGCCCTATCGCCCGGAACGCTTCCGCTGAGCGCTCACCGGGCGGATAGAGACGACGAGCAACGACTGCAGGAGCAGCCATGACCCCGATATTCGAACTCCACCGCGGTACCGCGCCGCTGCTGGTGAGCCTGCCGCACAACGGCAGCGACATTCCTGCGGCGTTGCGCGAACGCATGGTGGAGCGCGCGCGGGCGGCGCCGGATACCGACTGGCACGTGTCGCGCCTGTACGCGTTCGCGCGTGAGTTGGGGGCATCGATGCTCGTGCCGCGCTATTCGCGCTACGTGATCGACCTGAACCGTCCGCCCGACGACACCTCGCTGTATCCCGGCCAGAACACCACTGGCCTGTGCCCCGCGGTGCAGTTCACTGGCGCCCCCGTGTACCTGGATGGACAGGCGCCGTCCGCGGACGAGATTGCAGCGCGCATCGAAGCGTACTGGCGGCCGTACCACGCAGCGCTCCAGGCCGAACTCGCGCGCATCCACGCCGCGCACGGCAATGCCCTGCTTTGGGAGGGGCATTCAATCAAGGGCAGCGAGCTCGAATTCCTGTTCCCGGGCCGGTTGCCCGATCTCAACCTGGGCACCTCCGGCGGCGCGAGCTGCGCGCCGCAGCGGCAGGCCCGAGTCGCAGCCGCGCTGGCGGCGCAGTCGCGCTACGACTACGTGGTCAATGGCCGCTTCAAGGGCGGCTACATCACCCGGCACTACGCCGATCCGGGTCGCGGCATCGATGCGATCCAGCTGGAAATCAGCCAGCGCATCTACATGGACGAGGCAACGTTCGACTACGACCCCATCAAGGCCGCGCAGGCGCAAGCCGTCGTTCGTTCCCTGCTCGAGGCAGCGCTGGCATGACCCATCTCGGTGCCCATACGCCCCGCCGGAAGCAGGGGCATTACCGGTTTTCCGTCGCGGTGCTGATCGCCGCGGCATGCGCGATCGCGTGGACGCTGGGCACGCTGTTCCCGGCCGAATTGCATCAGCTGGCCCGGCGGGCGCAGGCGACGGTCGCGGCGCTGCGCAAGTAGTCCGCGGCAGTCGTAGCTTGCTCCGGGTCAGGCTATTGAGATAGCCACGGCGGAAAGCGTTCCGCCGCGGCGATTAACGGGCCGACGATCAGACCTCCAGGGTCGCCAGGTCGCCCTTGGTTTCCAGCCAGCTCTTGCGATCCGACGCACGCTTCTTCGCCAGCAGCATGTCCATGAGCGAATGCGTTTCCGCGCTGTCGTCGACGGTCAGCTGCACGAGGCGGCGCGTATCCGGATGGATGGTGGATTCGCGCAACTGCGACGGGTTCATCTCGCCCAGGCCCTTGAAGCGGGTGGTGTTGACCTGGCCGCTGAAGCCCTTCTTGCGATCGCCCTTCTCGCGCTCGATCTTGTCCAGCAGCAGGCGCTTTTCCTCTTCGTCGAGCGCGTAGAACACCTGCTTGCCCACGTCCACGCGGAACAGCGGAGGCATCGCCACGAACACGTGCCCGGCGTCCACCAGGGCGGGGAAGTGCTTCACGAACAGCGCGCTCAGCAGCGTGGCGATGTGCAGGCCGTCGGAGTCCGCATCGGCCAGGATGATCACTTTGCCGTAGCGCAGGCCGCTGATGTCGTCCTTGCCCGGGTCGCAGCCGATCGCGACTGCGAGGTCGTGCACTTCCTGCGAAGCGAGCACGCTGCCGGAAGCGACTTCCCAGGTGTTCAGGATCTTGCCGCGCAGCGGCAGGATCGCCTGGAAATCCTTGTCGCGCGCCTGCTTGGCGCTGCCGCCGGCCGAGTCGCCTTCCACGAGGAACAGCTCGGTGCGGGAGAGGTCCTGCGACGTGCAGTCGGCAAGCTTGCCGGGCAGGGCAGGACCCTGGGTGACCTTCTTGCGGACGATCTGCTTTTCGGTCTTCAGGCGCGCCGCGGCGCGTTCGATCGCAAGCTGCGCGATCTTCTCGCCGAGGTCGGTGTGCTGGTTAAGCCAGAGCGAGAAAGCATCGTGCGCGGCGTTCTCGACGAAGCCGGCGGCCTGGCGCGAGGAGAGGCGTTCCTTGGTCTGGCCGCTGAACTGCGGGTCGGTCATTTTCACCGACAGCACGAACGACACCCGGTCCCACACGTCTTCGGGCGCGAGCTTCACGCCGCGCGGCAACAGGTTGCGGAAGTCGCAGAACTCGCGCAGTGCATCGGTGAAACCGGTGCGCAGGCCATTGACGTGGGTGCCGTGCTGCGCGGTGGGAATCAGGTTGACGTAGCTTTCCTGCACCAGCTCGCCTTCCGGCAGCCAGGCGACGGCCCAGTCGACGACTTCGGTGTCCTTCTTCAGCGAGCCGACGAACAGGTCCGGCGGCAACACTTCCATGCCGGCCAACTCGCCCTTGAGGTAGTCGCGCAGGCCGTCCTCGTACATCCACTCGTGCTTTTCGCCGGTGGCTTCGTCGAACAGCTTCACCGTCAGGCCGGGGCAGAGCACCGCCTTGGCGCGCAGCAGGTGGCGCAGCGCGCGCACGTTGAACTTGGGCGTGTCGAAGTACTTGGGGTCGGGCCAGAAACGCAGGCGCGTGCCGGTGTTCTTCTTGCCGACGCTGCCGACGACCTCGAGCTTCGACGCCCGGTCGCCGTCCTTGAAGCTCATCCGGTATTCGTTGCCATCGCGCTTGATGAAGACGTCGACATGCCTGGACAGGGCGTTGACCACGCTCACGCCGACGCCGTGCAGGCCGCCGGAGAAGGTGTAGTTCTTGTTGCTGAATTTGCCGCCGGCATGCAGGCGCGTGAGGATCAGTTCGACGCCGGGGATCTTCTCCTCCGGGTGGATGTCCACCGGCATGCCACGGCCGTCATCGGCAACCTCGCAGCTGCCGTCGTCATGGAGCACGACCTCGATGCTGCGCGCGTGTCCCGCGAGTGCCTCGTCCACGGCGTTGTCGATGACTTCCTGCGCCAGGTGGTTGGGCCGCGCGGTGTCGGTGTACATGCCGGGCCGGCGCTTGACCGGATCCAGGCCGGAGAGAACTTCGATGTCGGCGGCGTTGTAGCGTGAACTCATGGGGGCTTGCTGTGGGGCTTCGCGTGAGCGTCGGGGGACAAATGTTGATCGATCCCCCGAAGGAGCCGCGAGCATGGCGACCCGGTCCGGAAGGGTCAAGCATGAACGGAGGCTCCCGCGTGGGTGTTTTCCCCATGGCCAAATTCAGGAGCGAGTCGGTGCGCTGTGCCTACGGTCACCGCGTCGCAGAGGCAGCGACGCCGCAGGCACACCGCCTGAGGCATCCCATGACTGCAGGAGATCACATGCATAAGACACTTTTGACCGCGATGGTGGCCGGCGCCCTGTTCGCCCCGGTTGCACATGCCCAGGTGGGCGTGAACCTGGGCGGCGGCGGCAACATCGGCGTGGACACCCGTTCCATTGGCATCGGCGCCGGTGCGCGTGGCGATCTCGGCGTGGACGCGCGCAATTCGCGCATCGACGCCCGCAAGAACGCCGATGCCCAGGTGCAGGGCAACGCCGTGAGCGACACCGCGCAGACGGTGAACGGTGCGGCCCAGGCCGGTTCGGAGAAGGCCGCCCAGGTCGGTTCGACGGTGCGCGGTACTGCCCGCGCGGGCGCCCAGGCAGCAACCAACGCCAGCGCGCAGGCGGTCGATTCGGTGAGCGGCAACGCCAACGCCGCCGCGAATTCCGTGCTTGGCGCGGCCGGTGGCGCCAGCGTCGCCGCAACTGCGGCCGGCCAGGGGCAGGCGGCTGCGGGCCTCGACGGCAGCGCGCAGGCTGCGGCCAACGCCGCGGGCCAGGCGGGGGCGAATGCCGGCGCGGGCAAGGACGATGCGGCCAACCGCACCGATGGCAAGCAGCCGGCCAAGGACAAGGCATCGCGCGAGAAGAAGGTGCGCCGGGACGAGCAGCGTCGCTGACCGTCGCAGGTGGGCGCTGGGAAACGCCCGGGTTTTCCCGGGCGTTTCGCTTGTCCGCGCCATTCAGTCCCGGGCATGGCCGGATGGCGTAAGGTGGCCCCCGCTGCGAGGTTCTGCAGCCCAGAGGAGATGAGAATGACGATGCGCAAGTTGCTGCTTCCCACCCTGATCGCCGCCGCGCTCGCCGCGCCCGCCGTGTCCGCGCAGCAGGCTTCCGCCGCGCAGGCCACGGACAAGGCTGCCGATGCCAAGGCAAGCAGCGAGGCTCGCAAGGCAGACGCCGACAAGTCGGATGCCACCAAGTCCGACGCACGCAAGGACAAGCAGGACGCGAAGGCCAAGGCCGGCAAGAAGTCGTCCGGCAAGGCGAACGCCGACGAGCAGCCCGACGAGCCCGAAGAAGACGGCCGCTGATCGCCGACGCCTTTGACCAGAACGCCCCGCATCGCCGGGGCGTTCTTCTTTGCAGCGGCCGCCGCTGCAAAGCCCATGGAACGGGCGCCCGCGGCCCCGTCAAGCTCGCCCCGACCGCTCCCAGTCTGTAAACTGTGGCTTTCCGGGAGCCTGCTTCCCCATGACCCCCCAAAATTCCATAACGCCGCTCGTCTTTGTCACCGGCGGCGTGGTGTCTTCGCTTGGCAAGGGCATCGCGGCCGCCTCGCTGGCCGCCATCCTCGAAGCACGCGGCCTGCGCGTGACGATGATGAAGCTCGATCCCTACATCAACGTCGATCCGGGCACGATGAGCCCGTTCCAGCACGGCGAGGTCTACGTCACCGACGACGGGGCCGAGACCGACCTGGACCTGGGCCACTACGAACGCTTCCTGCGCGTGCGCCTGTCCGGCAAGAACTCGATCACCACCGGCAAGATCTACGAGTCGGTGATCCGCAAGGAGCGCCGCGGCGATTACCTGGGCGGCACCGTGCAGGTGATCCCGCACATCACCGACGAGATCAAGCGCCGCATCGATGAGGCCACCGCCGGGTTCGACGTAGCCCTGGTGGAGATCGGCGGCACCGTCGGCGACATCGAATCGCTGCCGTTCCTGGAGGCCATCCGCCAGATCCGCACCGAACGTGGCCAGGACAAGGCGCTGTTCATGCACCTCACCCTGGTGCCGTACATCGCGGCCGCGGGCGAGCTGAAGACCAAGCCCACCCAGCATTCGGTCAAGGAACTGCGCTCGATCGGCATCCAGCCCGACATCCTGCTGTGCCGCAGCGAGCAGCCCTTGCCGGACGGCGAGCGCCGCAAGATCGCGCTGTTCACCAACGTGCCGGAAAAGGCCGTGATCTCCGCGATCGACCTGGACAACATCTACAAGATCCCGATGTGGCTGCACCAGCAGCAGCTCGACCAGATCGTGGTCGAGCGCCTGCGCCTGGAGGGCAAGGCCAAGCCGGAAGCCGACCTGTCGGAGTGGAATGCGGTGGTCGACGCGGCCGAGCACCCGGTCGACATCGTCACGATCGCCGTCGTCGGCAAGTACATCGACCACCAGGACGCGTACAAGTCGCTCGCCGAGGCGCTCAAGCACGGCGGCCTGCGCCAGCGCACCAAGGTCAAGCTGAAATGGCTGGAATCCACCGACGTGGAGCAGAACGGCGGGAAGGTGCTGGAGGGCGTCGATGGCATCCTCGTTCCGGGTGGCTTCGGCGATCGCGGCTTCGAAGGCAAGGTGCTGACCGCGCAGTACGCCCGTGAGCACGGCATTCCCTATTTCGGCATCTGCTACGGCATGCAGGCCGCCGTGGTCGATTACGCGCGCCACGTGCTGGGTTTCGCGGATGCCAACAGCACCGAAAACGACAAGCAGTCGCAGCATCCGGTGATCGGCCTGATCACCGAGTGGCGCACCGCTACCGGCGACGTCGAGCGCCGCAGCGAGGAATCCGACCTGGGCGGCACCATGCGCCTGGGCCTGCAGGACCAGCGCATCAAGCCCGGCACGCTCGCCCGCGACCTGTACGGCAAGGACGTGGTCGGCGAGCGCCATCGCCATCGCTACGAGTTCAACAACCGCTACCTCAACCAGCTCGAGAGCGCGGGACTGGTGATCAGCGCCAAGTCCATGGACGAGACGCTGGTGGAAATGGTGGAGCTGCCGCGCAGCCAGCACCCGTGGTTCCTGGCCTGCCAGGCGCACCCGGAATTCCTGTCCACCCCGCGCGACGGCCATCCGCTGTTCATCGGGTTCATCCGCGCCGCGCGCGAACACAAGGCAGGCGGCCGCCTGTTGAAGGAAGCCACGGCATGAAGCTTTGCGGATTCGAGATCGGCCTCGACAAGCCCTTCTTCCTGATCGCCGGTCCCTGCGTCATCGAGTCGATGCAACTGCAGCTCGACACCGCCGGCACGCTGAAGGAAATCACCTCCGAGCTCGGCATTCCCTTCATCTTCAAGTCGAGCTTCGACAAGGCCAACCGTACTTCGGTGTCGGGCTTCCGCGGCCCGGGCATGGAAGAAGGCCTGAAAGTGCTGGCCGAAGTGAAAAAGCAGCTCGACCTGCCGGTGCTCACCGACGTGCACGAATACACGCCGATGGACGAAGTCGCGAGCGTGGTCGACGTGCTGCAGACGCCGGCGTTCCTGTGCCGCCAGACCGACTTCATCCAGAACGTTGCCCGCGCCGGCAAGCCGGTGAACATCAAGAAGGGCCAGTTCCTGTCGCCGTGGGAAATGAAGCATGTCGCCGACAAGGCGCTGGCGACCGGCAACAAGGACATCATGGTCTGCGAGCGCGGCGCCAGCTTCGGCTACAACAACCTGGTCAGCGACATGCGCTCGCTGGCGGTGATGCGCGACACCGGCTGCCCGGTAGTCTTCGACGCCACGCATTCGGTGCAGCTACCTGGCGGCGCCGGCGGCAAGAGCGGCGGCCAGCGCGAATTCGTGCCGGTGCTTTCGCGCGCGGCGATGGCGGTGGGCATCAGCGGCATCTTCATGGAAACCCATCCGAAGCCGGAAGAAGCGCTCAGCGACGGTCCCAATGCCTGGCCGCTGCCGAAGATGCGCGCCCTGCTGGAGACGCTGCTCGAACTCGACCGCGTCACCAAGAAGAACGGCTTCCTCGAAGCCGGCGTCTGACCCGTACCCAATTCACTTCAATCGCAAACCCACTGACGATGACAACGATCGCCAAAGTCCACGCCCGCGAGATTCTCGACAGCCGCGGCAATCCGACCCTCGAAGCCGAAGTCACCCTGAGCGACGGCAGCTTCGGCCGTGCCGCGGTACCCTCGGGCGCCTCGACCGGTACCAAGGAAGCCGTCGAGCTTCGTGATGGCGACAAGACCCGCTACCTCGGCAAGGGCGTGCGCAAGGCGGTCGAAAACGTCAACACGACGATCGCTTCTGCGCTCGCCGGGATGGACGGATCCGACCAGGCCGCGATCGACAAGCGCCTGATCGACCTCGACGGCACCGAAAACAAGGGCCGCCTTGGCGCCAATGCGCTGCTCGGCGTGTCGATGGCGAATGCGCACGCGGTCGCCGCGTCGAAGAAGCTGCCGCTGTGGAAATACCTCGCGGGCAACCGCCAGGCGATACTGCCGGTGCCGATGATGAACATCATCAACGGCGGTGCGCACGCCGACAACAACGTCGACATGCAGGAATTCATGATCCTGCCGGTGGGCGTGGGCAGCTTCAGCGAAGCGCTGCGCGCCGGCACCGAGGTGTTCCACGCGCTCAAGTCGGTGCTCAAGGGCCGCGGCCTTAGCACTTCGGTGGGCGACGAGGGCGGCTTCGCGCCGGACCTGCGCTCCAACGAGGAAGCGCTGGAAACCATCCTCGAGGCGATCGGCAAGGCCGGCTACAAGGCGGGCGAGGACATCCTGCTCGGCCTCGACGTCGCCTCGAGCGAATTCTTCGAGAACGGCAAGTACAACCTCACTGGCGAAGGCAAGCGCCTGACCAGCGAGCAGTTCGTCGACTTCATGGCCGACTGGTGCACCAAGTACCCGATCATCACGATCGAGGACGGCATGTCCGAGCACGACTGGGCCGGCTGGAAGCTGCTCACCGATCGCATCGGCAACAAGGTGCAGCTGGTCGGCGACGACCTGTTCGTGACCAATCCGAAGATCTTCAAGGAAGGCATCGATCAGGGCGTCGCCAACGCCATCCTGATCAAGGTCAACCAGATCGGCACGCTGACCGAGACCCTGGAAGCCATCGCGATGGCCGACGCCAACCGGTACGCGGCGATCGTCTCGCACCGTTCCGGCGAAACCGAGGACACCACCATCGCCGACATCTCGGTCGCGACCACCGCGACCCAGATCAAGACCGGTTCGCTGTGCCGCAGCGACCGCGTGGCCAAGTACAACCAGCTGCTGCGCATCGAGGAAGCCCTCGGCGCCGCCGCGAAGTACGCCGGCCGCGATGCGTTCGTGTCGCTGAAGCGCTGAGCCCGCACGCCCGGTGATGCGCTGGCTGCCGCCTCAATTTGGCCGGCTCGTGCTGGTGGCGCTGGTGGCGCTGCTGGCATTCCTGCAATACCGCTTGTGGCTGGGCGAGGGCGGGCGGCGTTCGGTCGCCGCCCTGCGCCAGCAGGTCGAGCAGCAGGCCCGTGAGAACGAAGGGCTCAAGCTGCGCAATGCCGCCTTGGCCGCGGAAGTCGAGGATCTCAAGTCCGGCGAAGCCGCAGTGGAAGAGCGCGCACGCAGCGAACTGGGCATGATCAAGCCCGGCGAAACCTTCTACCGCGTCGTCGAGCCGCAAACGCCGGCGGATGCGCAAGGCGACGGCGCGGCGGACGCCGGATCGAAGCCCTGATCCATGGCCGGCGCGATCGGCATCTGGGCCGTCATTCCCGCCGCCGGGCGCGGTGCGCGCTTCGGCGGCGAGGTTCCCAAGCAGTACCTCGAGGTCGCTGGCCGGCCGCTGATCGCGCATGCGCTCGGTGCGTTGCTGGCGCATCCGGCCGTCGCAGGCGCGGTGGTCGCATTGGCTGCCGACGACCGGCGCTGGCCGGGTTGGACCTCGATGCATGGCAAGCCGGTGCTGACCTGCACCGGCGGCGGCGAACGCGCGGATTCCGTGCTGGCGGCGCTGCGGGCGTTGCCGGCCACCGTGGCGGACGACAGCCTGGTGCTGGTGCACGATGCGGCGCGACCGAACCTGCGCGGCGCGGACATCGGCCGCCTGATCACCGCCGCCGTGCAACACGCCGACGGTGCGCTGCTGGCGGCACCCGTGCGCGACACGCTCAAGCGCGCCGACGATGAGGCCTGCGTGGCGGCGACCGAGCCGCGTGATCGCCTGTGGCGCGCGCTGACGCCGCAGGCGTTCCGACGCGCGCCGCTCACGGCGGCCCTCGAACGCGCGCGCGCCGACGGCGTGCTCGTGACCGACGAGGCGATGGCAATGGAGCGGGTCGGCGCGAGGCCCAGGCTGGTCGAAGGGCGCGAAGACAACCTCAAGGTCACCACCCCGGCCGATCTGGCGCTGGCCGGCTACCTGCTGTCGCAATGACATTTGTCCCACACTCGTCCGACCTGGCGCCGGCGGCGTCGTAAGGCATCGACCATGAATTTCCGCATCGGCCAGGGTTTCGACGTCCACGCCTTCGGCGAAGGCGACCACGTGGTGCTCGGTGGCGTGCGCATCGCGCACGAGCGTGGCGTGCTAGCGCATTCGGATGGGGACGTGGTGCTCCATGCGCTGTGCGACGCCATGCTGGGCGCGCTCGCTCTGGGCGACATCGGCCAGCACTTCCCGCCCAGCGACCCGCAATGGAAGGACGCCGACAGTCGCGCGTTCCTCCGGCACTGCAACCAGCTGCTGGCCGATCGCGGCTGGCGCGTGGGAAATGCCGACGTCACGGTGGTGTGCGAACTTCCGAAGGTCGGCCCGCATGCGTCTGCGATGCGCGAGCTGATCGCCGCGGACCTGCAGGTGGAATCGGACGCCATCAGCATCAAGGCCACCACCAGCGAACGCCTCGGATTCACGGGCCGGGGCGAGGGCATTGCCGCGCAGGCCGTGGTCCTGCTGGTGGCGCGATAACCCGCGGCGAATTTCAGGTAGAAGAAGTGGACGAAAAACAGACATTGCCGCGGGCCCATGGCGAGGCCGTGCTGACAGCGCGCATGCGCGTCGCGCCCGAGGATTTCTTCGTGGAGGAACTCCCGGCCTTCGCTCCCAGTGGCAGCGGCGAACACCTGCTGTTGACCGTCGAGAAGCGCGGAATGAACACGGTCTTCGCGGCCAAGCGCATCGCGCAGTGGGCTCATGTTCCCGATTCGGGAGTGAGCTACGCCGGATTGAAGGACCGGCACGCCGTCACCCGGCAACGCTTCAGCGTGCACCTGCCCAAGAAAGTGGCGCCCGACATTGCCGCTCTGGAATCCGCCGACATGCGGGTCCTGGAACACGCATGGCATGCGCGCAAACTGCCGCGCGGAGCGCTGACTGGAAACAGGTTCGTGATCGTGCTGCGCTCCGTGCAGGGAGAGCCGGCCGCGATCGAGCAGCGACTGCAGGCAATCGCCGCGCGCGGCGTACCCAATTACTTCGGCGTGCAACGCTTCGGCCGCGACGGCGACAACGTGGAGCAGGCGCTGGCAATGTTCTCCGGGCGCCGGGTCCGCCGCGAGGAGCGCACGCTGCTGCTGTCCGCCGCGCGATCGGAACTGTTCAATCGCGTGCTTGCGGCCCGCGTGCGCGCCGATTACTGGGACAAGCCGTTGACCGGTGAAGTGTGGTCGCTGGATGGGAGTCGCAGCGTGTTCGGACCGGAGCCGTTTACCGAAGGGCTGGCGCAGCGCCTGGCCGCGTTCGACATCCACCCCACTGGCCCGCTCTGGGGGCGTGGCGAGCTGCGCACGCTGGAGGCCGCGGCCGGACTGGAGGCGGCGGCCGTTGCGGGCGATCTCGGCTCCAAGCTGCGCCGCGGACTGGAGGCCGCGGGACTCGAACAGGAGCGGCGTCCGCTGCGCCTCAGGCCGAGCGACATGGCCTGGCGCTGGATCGATGCGACGACGCTGGAGCTGTCGTTCGGCCTGCCGCCAGGGGGCTATGCCACGTCGGTCTTGGCAGAACTTGGCGAAGTCACCTCGTCAGTTGCCGCCTGACGACCGCTCGTCGGAAAGACATTCACTACACTGGCCGCTGTTGGCGGCGGGCGTATAAGCCGGAATTGCACCCGGCAAGCCGGGGCCGCTCTTGCGGCAAGCGCAGGGGCGCATCGACTGGAGATGCCGTCATGAAACTACGCATGGCTGTGTTGTCCGCTTCAGTGGTCTGGCTGGCTGCATGCGCAAGCAGCGGCGGCACCACCAGCTACGCCCCCGAAGCCAAGAGCTATCCGCAGACGCGCCTCGACAACGACGAGCTCTACATGGCTCGCGTCGAAGCCGCCGCGCGCCGTCGTGGCATCGACCTGACCTGGGTCAACCCGCCGAGGAAGATCGTCGCGAAGCAGGAATAAGTCGTTGCGCCGTCCGGTTCTCCCTGTCCTGGGGCCGCCTCAGGCAGGGCGAAGCCGGCGCGGCGCCAGCAGGACCAGGACCGCTCCGGTGCCGCCCTGTGCAGGTGGCGCGGAATGGAAGGCCAGGACGTCTGCGCGCTGACGCAGCAGGCGATCAACCAGGTTCTTGAGCACCGGTGCATCGCGGCCCGTGAAGGGGATGGAGCCGCCGCCGTGCAGCCCCTTGCCATGGATGATCCGGACGCAGCCGGCGTCGTGTTCGCGCGCGTGCGTGAGGAAGGCGCGCAGCAATCCCTCGGCCTCGCGGGCGTCGGCGCCGTGGAGGTCAAGCTCGTCCTGCACCGCGATCTCGCCACGCCGCAGGCGCTGCAGCGTGCGCGGGGGCAAGGCCTCGCTCCGATAGGACAGCGCATCGCCTGCGTCCAGCAGCGATGCATCCAGCGCGTGCCGGAATTCCTCCCGCGCGGCCGCTTCGTCGCGCTCTGCCATGCGTGCACGCGGCTTGGGCTTGGGTGCGGGCGGCGGCGGCGCCGACTCGCGGATCCGGCGCACCGGACCGACGGCGGAGCGGAACAGGTCGGCGTCGTCGTCTTCGTCTGACATCGGCTGAGCGTAGCGCGTTGGCGGTCGCGGTTGGCGCAAGACGCGGGGGCACGATCGGTCATCGGCTATCATGCCGGCTCCGCTCCAATCCCCCAATTTCCCGATAGATGCGCGTTCTGGTCAGCAACGACGACGGTGTAGACGCCCCCGGTATCAAGGTTCTGGCCGCGGGCCTTCGCGCCGCCGGGCACGAAGTGCTGGTGGTCGCTCCCGACCGCGACCGCTCCGGGGCCAGCAACTCGCTGACCCTGGACATGCCGGTACGGGTGGTGCAGCAGGACGCCGACATCTGGCGCGTGTTCGGCACGCCCACCGATTGCGTCCACGTCGCCATCACCGGCATGCTCGAGGTCGAGCCCGACATCGTGGTCTCGGGCATCAACAACACCGCCAACCTCGGCGACGACGTCATCTACTCGGGCACGGTCGCGGCGGCGATGGAAGGGCGGTTCCTGGGCCTGCCGGCCGTGGCCGTGTCCCTGGTGACCAGCGACCACAACGGCCAGCACTACGAAACGGCGGCGCGGGCCGCCGTCGAGATCATCGCGCGGCTCGTGGCCGAGCCGCTGCCGGCGGACACCATCCTCAACGTCAACGTTCCCGACCTTCCCTGGGAGGAACTGGCGGGCTTCGAGGCCACGCGCCTGGGCAACCGCCATCGCGCCGAGCCCTGCATCCCGCAGCGCGACCCGCGCGGACGGCAATGGTGGTGGATCGGCCCGGCCGGTCCGGAGGCCGATTCGGGCGCCGGTACCGACTTCCACGCGGTGCGCAGCGGCCACATCTCGATCACTCCGATCCAGGTCGACCTGACGCGCTACACCGCGCTCGAGCAGGTCGCCAGTTGGGTGTACGGTCTCGCCGCGTCGACCGGGAAGGCCGCATGATGATGCGCATGAAGTTGCAGCCCGACGCCATCGGCACCGGCATGACCTCCCAGCGGGTGCGCGACCGCTTGGTCGACCGCCTGCGCGACACCGGCATCCGCGACGAACGCGTGCTCAACGCGATCCGCACGGTGCCGCGCCACCTGTTCGTCGACGAGGCGCTGGCCACGCGCGCCTATGAGGACACCGCGCTTCCCATCGGCCAGGGGCAGACGATCTCGCAGCCCTGGGTGGTGGCGAAGATGACCGAAGCCCTGCTCGAAGGCGCACCGAAAAAGGTGCTCGAGATCGGCACCGGCTCGGGCTACCAGGCCGCCGTGCTCGCCGCGCTCGGGCTGGAAGTGCACACGGTGGAGCGCATCGGCGAACTGCTGCGCACGGCACGCAAACGTTTTCGCACGCTCGGCATGAACATCCGCAGCAAGCATGACGACGGCCGCATCGGCTGGCCCGAGAACGGCCCGTTCGACGCGATCCTCGTCACCGCGGCCGCGCCGGCGCTGGTCGAGGCGCTGACCGCGCAGCTCGCGCCCGGCGGCAACCTCATCGCCCCGGTCGGGGGGGCGTCTTCGCAATCGCTGATGAAACTGCACAAGGACGCCGACGGCCAGGTCACGCAGGAAGTGTTGGCGCCAGTCGTGTTCGTGCCCCTGCTTTCCGGGATGGTCGATTGAAGATCTTTGGTCCGCTCTACGACCGTGCCCTGCGCTGGGCGCGCGACCGCCGTGCACCGGTGTACCTGGTGCTGTTGAGCTTCTTCGAAGCGATCATCTTTCCGGTGATGCCGGAGGTGATGCTCGCGCCGATGTGCGTGGGCCAGCCGCGGCGCGCGTTCTGGTTCGCCACGCTAAGCCTCGCCGGCTCCATGGTCGGCGCGCTGGTAGGGTATGCGCTGGGGCACTACGCCTTCGAGGCGCTCAAGCCGGTGTTCGCCGCCTTGGGCATGCTGCACGGTATCGAGTCGGGGATCGCCCTGGTGCAGGCGAAGATGGCGCAGTCGCCCTGGGCCGTGTTCACCTTCCTGGTCCTGGGCGGCTTCATGCCGATCCCGATGAAGGTGTTCACCTGGGCATCCGGCATCGTCGGCGTGCCGATGCTGCAGTACGTGCTGAGCATGCTGATCGGCCGCGGCAAGCGCGTGTTCCTGCTGGCCGCGGTGATCCGCATCGGCGGTCCGCGTGCCGAGGAGGCGCTGCGCCGCTATATCGAACCCATCGGCTGGATCGCCGCCGCGCTGCTCGCAGCGCTGGTCGCCTGGCTCGTCTGGAGGGCACGACAGGGCGTATGAGCAAGCGCACACGAGCTACCGCACTGTTCGCTGTCGCCGCGTTCGCGTTCGCGTTCGCGTTGGCGGCTTGCACGACTACCGTCGTCCGCACGAGCGGAGCCGACAGGCTGCCCGCGCCGCGCGCATCCACCCCGAGGTACGGCGCCACGGCGAAGGTGCAGCGGGGCGATACGCTTTACGGCATCGCGTTCCGCAATGGCATCGATGTTCGTGACCTGGCCGCGTGGAATGGACTGAGCGCTCCCTACACGATCTATCCGGGGCAGAACCTGCGCCTGTATCCGCGTGCTGGCGAGAGCGCGCCGAGTCCGGCTTCGCGGCCGCCGGCATCGACGACTGCGAGCACGACGCCTCCCACGCGTCCGGCAGCGGCCGCTACTCCGGCAGGAGAGCGTCCCGTCGCGCCACCCGCAGCGGCGCCACCGGCGCCCGCCGCGCCGACGAGCAACATCCGCTGGCGCTGGCCGGCCGACGGCGCCTTGTTGAACCGTTTCGTCGCGGGCGAGCCGACCCGGCAGGGCATCGACCTCACCGGCGATGGCGGCACGCCGGTAAGTGCGGCGGCCGATGGTGTCGTGGTCTATTCCGGTGCCGGCCTCGTTGGCTACGGCGAGCTGATCATCATCAAGCACAACGACGCATGGCTGTCGGCGTACGGCCACAACCGCGCGCGCATGGTCAACGAAGGCGCGCTGGTGAAAGCTGGGCAGCAGATCGCGGTGATGGGGCGCACCGGCGCGCCGCGCGACATGCTGCACTTCGAGATCCGCTACAACGGCAAGCCGGTGGACCCGCTGGCCTACCTGCCCAAGCGCTGACGCCTCAATCCATTCCCGCCAGCTCCAACCATTGGCCGTGTTGCCAGTAGCGGATGGTGGAGGCCTTGCCGGCGTCGCCCTCTTCGATGCCGTCGTGGTCCAGCGGCACGGGCAGCTCGGACGGATCTTCGAAGGCCTCGGCCAAGCGACGGATGATCTTCGGCGTCGCCGTCGCAATGTAGTGCATGTATTGCCAGCCTTCATCCGGCCCCTGCCACTGCATCCACTCCAGGTCGGACGATCCCGGCCCGACCAGCACGTCCCGGACGTCGCCGCGCCAGTACACGAGCAAGGATGAGCTGCCGTCGCGCGAGCACAACACCGCCCAGTCCCTTTGGGCCGCCGATCCGAAGCGACCGCTCACGACGTTGGCATGCCGTTGGCCCTGCGGGATGAGGCAGCCGCGCTGCTCCAGATCGAGGCGAATGGCCAAGGGCAGGGCGGGCACCTGTGCGGGCTTGCGCAGCGGTACGTCCGCTGGCGCAGGGGTGCGGGGGCCCTGCGCGCAGGCGGGGCCACAGGCCAGCACAAATGCAAGGGTGATCGGAAGGCTCTTGCGGTTCACCGGCTGATTCCATTCGGGCGGTCGCTGGCGCCGTTTTACCACTGCGGCGGGCCGGCCGAGTCTGTCGAACCGATGGCTCAGGCCTCACGCTCCGGGCCGGCGTCTGGCCGGGAACCATGAGCGGGGACAGGCGATCAGGGAGCAGGCTGCAGGATGAACCCGGCCACCACGCGCCGGCCTTCGCTGGCGAGCACGTTGAAGGTGCGAGCCGCGGCGGCATTGGTCATCGCTTCGATGCCGATACCGCGCCCCAGGCAGGCCGCCATGGCCGCGGCCGGCGGAAACACCTGGGTCGGCCCGGTGCCAAGGAGCACGACCTTGGGGTCGAGGGCGAACAGCGGCTCCAGATCCGAGGGCGATAGCGAGCGCGCATCCGTCACCGCCCAGGCTTCGACCAACCGATCGGGGGCGATGACGAAGCTGGCGGTCAGCCGACGGTCGTTGACCACGGCCACCGCGCCGTCGGCCCCGCGCAGCAGGAACTCATGATCCGGATGCTCCAGGTTCAGCTGCATGGCTGGCCTGGCGGTCAGGCCCGCGGCAGCACGATCTGCCGCTTGTCCTTGCTCGGCCGGTACAGCACCGCGGTATGGCCGATGCGCTGGACCAGCGCGGCGCCGACGCGCTCGGCGATGTCGCCGATCATGGCATCGCGGGCGTCGCGATCTTCCGCGGCGACCTTCACCTTGATCAGCTCGTGGTGCTCGAGGGCCAGGTCGATCTCGGCCAGCAGTGCGTCGGTCACACCCTTGCCGCCCACCTGCAACATCGCCCGCAGATCGTGCGCCTGGCCGCGCAGGAAACGGGTCTGGGCGGCGGTCAGGGCGGTGCTCATGCGCGTCACGTCAGGGGCGGAAAGGGGCGTGCAGGGTATCATGGCGCCCCATATTTCCCGGCCGAGCGCCCTGTGGCCACCCGCAGCAAAAGCAGCCATCGCTGGCTCCAGGAACACTTTTCCGACCCCTACGTGAAGAAGGCGCAGGCCGAGGGCCTGCGTTCGCGCGCGGCCTACAAGCTCGAGGAACTGGTCGAACGCGACCGCCTGCTCAAGCCGGGCATGGTGGTGGTCGACCTGGGCGCCGCGCCCGGCGGCTGGTCGCAATGGGTCCGCCAGGCCCTGGGCGACAAGGGGCGGGTGATCGCGCTGGACATCCTGGACATGCCGGGCTTGGCCGGCGTGGAGTTCCTCCACGGCGATTTTCGTGAAGACGCCGTACTGGCGCGTCTGGAAGCGACGCTGGATGGCCAACTTGTGGACCTTGTCCTGTCCGACATGGCCCCCAATATGAGTGGCGTGGACGCGGTGGACCTGCCGCGGGCGATGCATCTGGCGGAGCTGGCGATGGATTTCGCCGACCGCCACCTGCGCGTCGGGGGCACGTTCCTGATCAAGCTGTTCCAGGGCGTCGGCTTCGACGATTACGTGCGCGAACTGCGCCGGCGCTACGCCAAGGTCGTGATCCGCAAGCCTGCGGCCTCGCGCAAGCGATCGCCGGAGGTCTATGCGCTGGCGCAGAGAAAGCTGGCGCAGATGAAGTGAACCTGTCCGCGAGGACGGCAGTTGCGTGAATTGATGGGTTGAGCCCGGATATTTCCGCGGTTTTCTGCGACTCTAGCGGCCCGGTTTTTCCGGTGATTCCGCACGAGTGTGCATTCAGGCTGGCATGGACGGCTGAACGGGCAAACCAATGAACGATCTCGCAAAAAATCTCCTGCTCTGGGTCATCGTCGCCGTCGTCCTGATGGTGGTGTTCCAGGCGTTCGGCCCGCGTACGGGCCTGGGGTCGGCATCGCCCGAAGTCACCTACTCCCAGTTCATCAAGGACGTGCAGGGCGATCGCATCAAGTCGGTCGAGTTCACCGAGGACACCAACCTCGCCGTGAACGCGCTCAAGTTCGAGCGCAAGGACAACACCAGCGGCAGCGTGTTCGGCCCGTCCGACGACCAGTTGGTCAACGACCTGGTCAACCACAACGTCGAGATCACGCGCAAGGCGCCGAGCACCGGCCCGTCGTTCTGGTCGATCGTGTTCAACCTGTTGCCGATCCTGCTGATCGTCGGCTTCTGGATCTTCGTCATGCGGCAGATGCAGCAGGGCGGGAGCAAGGGCGCCATGAGCTTCGGCAAGTCGCGCGCCAAGATGCAGGGCGAGGACCAGGTCAAGGTGACGTTCGCCGATGTCGCCGGCTGCGACGAGGCCAAGGAAGAAGTGCAGGAGCTGGTCGAGTTCCTGCGCGATCCGGGCAAGTTCCAGAAGCTCGGCGGCAAGATCCCGCGTGGCGTGCTGATGGTGGGCCCGCCGGGTACCGGCAAGACCCTGCTCGCCCGCGCGATCGCCGGCGAGGCCAAGGTGCCGTTCTTCAGCATCTCGGGTTCCGACTTCGTCGAGATGTTCGTCGGCGTCGGCGCCAGCCGCGTGCGCGACATGTTCGAGCAGGCCAAGAAGCACGCCCCGTGCATCATCTTCATCGACGAGATCGACGCGGTCGGCCGCCATCGCGGCGCCGGCCTGGGCGGCGGCCATGACGAGCGCGAGCAGACCCTCAACCAGTTGCTGGTCGAGATGGACGGCTTCGAAGGCGGCGAAGGCGTAATCGTGATCGCCGCGACCAACCGTCCCGACGTGCTCGATCCGGCGCTGCTGCGCCCGGGCCGCTTCGACCGCCAGGTCGTGGTCGGGCTGCCGGACGTGAAGGGCCGCGAGCAGATCCTGCGCGTGCACATGCGCAAGCTGCCGCTCGCCGACGACGTGGTGCCGATGACCATCGCTCGCGGCACGCCGGGCTTCAGCGGCGCCGACCTCGCCAACCTCTGCAACGAGGCCGCGCTGTTCGCCGCCCGCGAGAACGCGAAGGAGGTCCGCATGGACCACTTCGACCGCGCGCGCGACAAGATCCTGATGGGTACCGAACGCCGCTCGATGGCGATGAGCGAAGCCGAGAAGAAGCTCACCGCCTACCACGAAGCCGGCCATGCCATCGTCGGCCGCCTCGTCCCCGAGCACGACCCGGTCTACAAGGTCACGATCATCCCGCGCGGTCGCGCGCTGGGCGTGACCATGTACCTGCCGGAGGGCGACAAGTACAGCTACAACAAGGTCGCGATCGAGTCGCAGTTGTGCTCGCTGTATGGCGGGCGCGTCGCCGAGGAACTGATCTTCGGCGCCGACAAGGTCACCACCGGCGCGTCCAACGACATCGAGCGCGCGACCAAGATGGCCCGCAACATGGCCACCAAGTGGGGCCTGTCCGAATTGGGCCCGATCACCTTCGGCGAGGAGGAGGACGAAGTGTTCCTGGGCCGCTCGGTGACCCAGCACAAGAACGTCTCCAACGAGACCGCGCGCAAGATCGACGAAGTCGTGCGCGACATCCTCGACCGGGCCTACGCGCGCAGCACGGAGATCCTGCAGGAGAACCTCGAAAAGCTGCACTCGATGGCCGACGCGTTGCTGCTCTACGAGACCATCGACGCCAGGCAGATCGATGCGATCATGGAAGGGCGCGAGCCGCCGCCGCCGGAAGGCTGGGGCAAGACCGGCAACGGCAAGTCGACGGAGATTCCGCCGCTTCCGCCGATCGGCGGCCCCGCCGCGCAGACCTGATCCGGCGCTTGCCGCTGCAATCCGAAAAGGCCAGAGTCCGCTCTGGCCTTTTTCTTTGCGACGGAAGAGACACCACGATGTTCGACCTGTCCCCCAGCCTGGATTGCAACGGCCGCGCGCTGGTCCTCGACCGCGTCCGCGTCATGGGCATCGTCAACGTTACGCCGGACTCCTTTTCCGACGGTGGCGAACACGCCACGGTGGATGCGGCCGTCACGCATGCGCTGAGCCTGGCGCAGGAAGGGGCCGACGTCCTCGATATCGGCGGCGAGTCGACGCGGCCCGGGGCGCAGGAGGTTGGCGTCGAGGAAGAGTTGCGGCGGGTGATCCCCGTCATCGAACATCTTGCGAAGCAGACCTCGCTGCCGATCAGCATCGATACCTCCAAGCCCGAGGTCATGCGCGCCGCGGTAGCCGCCGGCGCCGGCATGATCAACGACGTGCAGGCGCTGCGCCGCGAAGGCGCGCTGGAGGCGGCCGCGGCGCTCGGCGTACCGGTCGTGCTGATGCACATGCAGGGCGAGCCGCGTTCGATGCAGGCAGCGCCGCAGTACGACGATGTCGTCGCCGAAGTGCATCGCTTCCTCGCCGAGCGCATCTTTGCCGCCGAGATGGCTGGCATCGCCAAGAAGCAGATCGTGGTCGATCCGGGTTTCGGCTTCGGCAAGGGCCGCGAGCACAACCTCATCCTGCTGGCCCAGTTGGAACGCTTTGGCGAGCTCGGCGTGCCCTTGCTGGCGGGCCTCTCACGCAAGAAGACCATCGGCGAGCTGACCGGCCGCGATGACCCGCGCGACCGGGTTTTTGGATCGGTGGCCGCGCACCTGATCGCCGCACAGCGCGGCGCCCGGCTGGTGCGCGTGCACGACGTTGCCGCAACTGTCGATGCGCTCAAGGTCTGGAATGCCGTGGCAGCGCAGCCGTCGCCGCGGGCCAGGTCCGCGACGCCCGCGATCCGCTGGCCCGACGACGACTGAGCCCGGTCGTCACTTGTGCACAAGGGCTGTGGGCAATCCTCCAGAACATCCTGTGGACAAGTCGCTGCCGCCCAGCAGGCGCAAGGCTGTCAAGGGGGTTGGCTAAATTTTCACCATTGCGGCCGCAAAAAATATCTGGTCATTTTTTCGCCAACCCGCTTGACAGCCTTGTCGCGCAAGGCGCTCAGCCAGTTGTCCACAGGATGTCCGGGAAAACTGTCCACAGATGCTGTGAACAAGTTCGGCGCCTCAGGACAGCACCGTCGGCGTCCACAACTGGGACCAGCGCGCCAGCTTGGCGTCCGGGGCCAGTTGCTGCGGCGAAGCGACGACTTCCGCACCCAGCAGGCGACGCTCGTCGAAGCTGTTGCGGTTGACCGCGCCGCGCAGGCCGTCATCGGTCGGGCACACGACCGCGACGAGCACGCCGCAGCCGTTGCAGAACAGGAAGTCGGCCTGCGCCGAACCCTGGCGATAGCGTCGCAGGTGCTCGGCACTGCCGCGGATCCGCAAGGCTCCCTGCGCGTCGGATACCCAGGCAGCGCGATGGCGCGTGCAGAAATCGCAATCGCAGGCGCGCGGCGTGAACCCGTCCAGCGGGTGGCGTGTTTCCAGCGTCCAGCGCAGCGCGCCGCAATGGCAGCCGCCGGCGTGCCGGAAGGCAATCATCGGCCGGCGCGGCTCAATCACCGCCGCCACCATCGGAACCGCCGTCGCATCCGCCGCCACCATCGCCGGGTGCATCGGAGCAGTCCGCGGAAGGGTTTCCGCTGTCGCCGGCATCGGATCCGCCCGAGCCGTCTGCGTAGTACGTCGAAGAGGAACGGCTCGAGCGGCTGTTGCGGGAGGCCACCCATGCAACGGCGACCAGCGCCACTGCGCCCGCGGCGATCAACAAGGTCGACATGGTCCGGGCTCCGCGATCGGCGTGCGCCTAGGCTAGCGATCCTGCCGCGCCGACGCGAATGCAAACGGCGCGGTAAGCTTCCGCGCTTCGACACGGACCCCAACGCGACGAGGCGGCATGTATCCGGCAGCGGTCCTGTGTGAAGCCACGGCATGAGCCAGGACACGCGTCCCATCGCCATCGCCCTGATGGGCCCGACCGCCTCGGGCAAGACCGCGCTGGCGCTCGAGTGGGCGCAGCGGCTGGGCGGCGAGATCGTGAGCGTCGATTCCGCGCTGGTCTATCGGGGACTCGACATCGGCGCCGCCAAGCCCACGGCGGCGGAGCGGGCGGCAGTCCGTCACCACATGCTGGACCTGCGCGATCCGTGGCAGGCGTACTCGGCCGCGGAATTCGCCGCCGATGCCCGCAAGGCGCTGGACGACATCGTCGGTCGGGGCCGGTTGCCGATCCTGGCGGGCGGGACGGGCCTGTACTTCCACGCCCTGTTGCACGGACTCTCCGACATGCCGGAAGCCGATCCGGCGATGCGCGCGCGGATCGAAGACGAGGCGGCAACGCGCGGCTGGGACGGCCTGCATGCCGAGTTGCAGCGCATCGATCCGGAAGCGGCGGCAAGGATCCACGCGACCGACGCCCAGCGCATCCAGCGTGCGCTCGAAGTCTTTCGCCTGTCGGGGCGCACCATCAGCGAATGGCGGCGGTCCGCCGCGGGTGCGCCGCGCCTGCCGCTGCGCGTGCTCAAGCTGGTGCTCGCGCCCAGCGAGCGCGTCGTGCTCCATGGACGTATCGAACAGCGCTTCGACGCGATGCTCGCCGCCGGCTTCCTCGATGAGGTCCGCCGCCTGCGCGCACTGGGGCCGCTGCAGGCGCATCCGCGGCCGTTGGACCTGCCGGCCTTGCGCGCGGTCGGTTATCGGCAGGCATGGGAGCATCTGGACGGTCGATTCGACGCCGCGGAGTTCCGCAATCGCGGGATCTATGCCACGCGCCAGCTGGCCAAGCGCCAGCTCACGTGGCTGCGGGGGGAGCTGGACGCACGCTGGTTCGACCCGCTGCAGCAACGCGAGGCGCTGGAAGGGGCTCTGCGGCTGTTCCTGCCGGCCTGACCCCGGCAAACGCACATCTGCCGACCCGTTCACGCAAACCCGGGCGCCGCCCCGCTCGCTTCGCGCCCGGCTGGGTTACCATCGAACCGTCATCGGTGCGGGGACAGCGCCGGCGACGCGATGGGAAGGTGCCGTGGTCGCGCTCCATCGCCACCTATAACTAGAAACACAGTGGGGAAAACGATGTCGAAGGGGCAATCCTTGCAGGACCCGTTCCTGAATGCTTTGCGGCGCGAGCGCGTGCCGGTCTCGGTGTATCTGGTGAATGGCATCAAGCTGCAGGGCACGATCGAATCGTTCGACCAGTTCGTGGTGCTGCTGCGCAATACCGTCAGCCAGATGGTCTACAAGCACGCGATTTCCACGGTCGTTCCGGCGCGCAACGTGCGCGTTGGCCCCGGCGGCGGACACGTGCAGTCCGGTGAGGGCGCCGAGGAAGGCGACGAGACCGAGTGAGCCTGGGGAAGGCGATAAGACGGGCCCTTGCTTGAAGCCGGGTCCGATCATCCCCATTCCTCCTTCCCCCGTCCGTGGGGAAGGAGTACACAGGCCGAATGTTTGAACGTTCCCGCAAGGGCGAACACGCGCTGCTGATCCAGCCTCATGCCGGCGGTCCGCCGGACGAGGGCCTGATGGAGGAGTTCGCGGATCTGGCCCGCTCGGCCGGCGCCACCGTCGCAGCGCTGCTCACCGCGCGCATCGACCGGCCCAATCCCGCCACCCTGCTGGGCAGCGGCAAGCTCGAGGAAGTGAAGGCCGCGGCCGATGCCAGCGGCGCGGATCTCGTGCTGGTGAATTTCGCGCTGTCCCCCGGACAGGAGCGCAACCTCGAGAAGTTGCTGAAGCGCCGCGTGGTCGACCGCACCGGGCTGATCCTCGACATCTTCTCCCAGCGTGCGCAGAGCGCCGAAGGCAAGCTGCAGGTCGAGCTCGCCCAGCTCAAGCACATGGCCACGCGCCTGGTGCGGGGCTGGACCCACCTGGAGCGGCAGCGTGGCGGTTCCATCGGCCTGCGCGGTCCCGGCGAAACCCAGCTGGAAACCGACCGCCGCCTGCTGCAGAAGCGCCTGGAGCAGTTGCAGCGGCGCCTGGACAAGGTCGAGGTCCAGCGCACGCAGATGCGCCGCGCGCGCATGCGCAGCGAGCTGCCGCGTATCGCCCTGGTGGGCTACACCAACGCGGGCAAGTCGACCTTGTTCAATGCGCTGACCGGCGCGGAGGCCTACGCCGCCGACCAGCTGTTCGCGACGCTCGATCCGACGGTGCGCCGCATCGCGTTGCCGGGCGGCGGGGCAGTGCTGGCCGATACCGTCGGTTTCGTGCGCGACCTGCCGCACGAATTGGTCGCGGCGTTCCGTTCGACCCTGTCGGAAGCGCGCGATGCCGACCTGCTGCTGCACGTGGTCGACGCGGCCGATCCGCTGCGCGACGAGCGCATCGCGCAGGTCGACGAGGTGCTCGCGGAAATCGGCGCGGGCGACCTGCCGCAGTTGCTGGTGTTCAACAAGATCGATCGGCTCGAGCGCGAGGACCACGCCGCGGCACCCGACCCACGGCGGGACCAGCCCGCCGAGGGTCGCCAGCGCGTCTGGGTCTCCGCGCAGCTGGGGCTGGGGCTCGACCTGCTGCGCAAGGCGCTGGCCGACGTGCTCGAACTGCGCCACGTCGCCGGCGAGCTGCACCTGTCCTCGCAGGCAGCGCGCCTGCACGCGCGCCTGCATGCGCTGGGCGCGATCCGCGCGGAATCGCACGACGAGCGGGGCTGGCACCTGCAGGTCGACCTCGCCATCGCAGACGCGCTCAAGCTCTTCTCGCAGGCCCATGGCGAGGCGCTGCGACCCTTGCTGGAAGCCGCCGGCGCGCTCGCAGACGAGGCGGAGCAGTGGTAATCGCCGCCGCGCCCGGCCCCGCCTTGTTTGAGGCGCTTGTGGCCCTCACCTAGAATCGGCGCGCGCCCTACGGCGTCAATATCCCCTTTGGAGCAGGCATGGCCTGGAACACCCCTGGTAGTGGCGGCCCTGGCAGTGGCGGCAGCGGCCCCGGCAACAACCCGGAGGGGCGCCGTCCGCAACGTCCCCGCAAGAGCGGCGGCGTGCTGGACACGTTGATCGACACGGCGCGCGGCATCTTCGGCGGAGGCGGCAGCGCGGTCTGGCGCTGGGTCGCCGTCGTGTTCGGCCTGTGGCTGGTCTTCAGCACCTTCGTGCTCGTCACCGAGCAGGAACGCGGCGTGGTCCTGCGTTTCGGCCGCTACGCCCGGATCATGGACCCGGGCCCGCACTTCAAGGCGCCGTGGCCGATCGAGACGGTCGAGAAGGTCAACGCCACGCAGAGCAATGCCTACAGCGAGAACGTTCCGGTGTTCACCCGTGACGGCAACATGGTGAACGTCGAGATCAACGTGCAGTACCGCATCGGCGACCCGTTGCTGTACAAGTTCGGCACGCGCGACGCCGACGAAACCCTCAAGGAAGCCGCGCAGAGCGCGGTGCGCGAGCAGGTCGGTCGTTCCGACCTGGATACCGTGCTCAATGCCCGCGGCGAACTGACCGTCGCGGTGAAGGACCACCTGCAGAAGGCCTTGCAGACCTACCGTACCGGCCTGGTCCTGACCGAGCTCAACCTGCCCAACGCGCGCCCGCCGGACGACGTGAAGGACGCCTTCGACGAAGTGCAGCGCGCCCGCGCCGAGAAGAACACCGCGATCAACGAGGCGCAGGCCTACGCCAAGCGCATCGTTCCGGAAGCGCGTGGCGAAGCGGCACGGACCCGCACCGTCGCCGAAGGCTACAAGACCGCGATCATGGCGCGCGCCCAGGGCGACGCCACCCGCTTCTCGCTGCTCGTGGACCAGTACAAGTCCGCGCCGGACGTCACGCGCAAGCGCCTGTGGCTGGAAACCGTGCAGGAGGTCCTCGGCGAGAATCGCAAGATCGTCGGCGGCGACTCGCGCCAGCTGATCTACGTGCCGATGGATGACAAGCGCGCCCCGCCATCGGCCGCGAATGCGCCGCTGCTCACGCCCGAGGTGCTGTCGCCCGCCGGCGGCGCCGAATCCACTGAATCCGCCAGGCCGCCGCGCACGACGCGCCCGACCCGCGAGGAGGACCGCCGATGAGAGTTTCCGTTTGGGTCGCCGTGGTGGTCAGCGCATTGCTCGCGCTGCTCGGTTCGGTATTCGTCGTGCGCGAAGGCCATAGCGCCATCGTGTTCCGCCTCGGCACCATCGTCCGCACCGATGTCGGCCCCGGCCTGCACTTCAAGGTGCCGCTGATCGAGAACGCGCGGGTGTTCGACCGCCGCCTGCTGGTGCTGCCCGCCGAATCCGAGCGCTACCTGACCGAAGACAAGCAGGACGTCAGCGTCGACTTCTTCGCCCTCGGCCAGATCGAGAACCTGCGCGTGTTCTTCCGCGCCACCGGCGGCAGCGAGGAGGTCGCCGTGCTGCGCCTGGCGCCGATCATCCGCGATTCGCTGCGCAACGAGATCAATGCGCGCACGCTGCAGGAAGTGGTATCCGGCGACCGTACCTCGGTCATCGGCAAGCAGCTGAAGGCGATCAACGACGGCGCGCAGACGCTGGGCGTGAAGATCGTCGACATCCGCATCAAGCGCATCGAACTGCCGCAGGACAGCAACGTCGTCGGCTCGGTCTACGACCAGATGCGCTCGCAGCGCAAGCAGGTCGCGAGCCAGCTGCGCGCCGAGGGCGTGGAGCAGGCCCAGGTCATCCGCGCCGAAGCCGAACGCGATCGCTCGGTGATGCTGGCCGAGGCCGAACGCGATGCGCAGAAGCTGCGCGGCGAAGGCGATGCGGAAGCCACGCGGCTGTATGCGCAGGCGGCCAGCAAGGATCCGGCCTTCTATGCCTTTCAGCGCAGCCTCGAGGCTTACCGGGCTTCGTTCAGTGACGGCCAGAGCGTGATCGTGCTCGACCGCAACGATCCCTTCCTGCAGTACCTGAAGGCGGATCGCTGATCCGGGCCGTGGCATGACCGTGGAGCTGCTGTCCGCGTTGTGCCTGGTGGCCGTGCTGGAGGGTCTGTTCCTGTTCGTGGCTCCGCGCGGTTGGCGGCAGGCGGTGGAGCAGTTGCACCGGCTGTCGGATACCGGGTTGCGCCTGCTGGGCGGGCTCTTCATTGCCATCGGCCTGATTTCGCTGTTCCTGGTCAGGCGGTTCTAGGCGCGAAGGGCGGGGTAGCCCCGCCCCCCCAAAACCCGGATAATGCACAAAAGCCGGATGGGGCCGCTCCACGTGAGCAATCCCCTCCGGCTTTTTCCGTGTCGCGCCGCCGCATTCTTCGGTATACGGGCGACTACCTCGCGCCGCCGCGCGCAGTTGAACCCGCTTGCGGGAAGCCAGATTTGGAGTCGAGGCCAATGGGTCAGTCAGTCGTGGTGTTGGGTGCCCAGTGGGGCGACGAAGGCAAGGGCAAGATCGTCGACCTGCTGACGCAGGACATCGGCGCGGTCGTGCGTTTCCAGGGCGGCCACAACGCCGGCCACACCCTCGTCATCGGGGGCAAGAAGACCGTCCTGCACCTGATTCCCTCCGGCATCCTGCGCGATGACGCGCTGTGCCTGATCGGCAACGGCGTCGTGCTCCACCCGGGCGCGCTGCAGAAGGAAATCGGCGAGCTCGAGGCCAACGGCGTCGACGTGCGCTCGCGCCTCAAGATCAGCCCGGCCACGCCGCTGATCATGCCGTACCACATCGCCCTGGATCAGGCGCGCGAGAAGGCCGCCGGCAAGGGCGCCATCGGCACCACCGGCCGCGGCATCGGTCCGGCCTACGAGGACAAGGTCGCCCGCCGCGGCATCCGCGTCGCCGACCTGCGCTATCCGGCCGAACTCGCCGAGAAGCTCCGCAACACGATGGACTACCACAACTTCGTACTGACCAAGTACCTGGGCGTGGAAGCGGTCGATTTCCAGAAGACGCTCGACGACGCGCTCGCGTTCGGCGAGTACGTCGAACCGATGAAGTCCGACGTCGCCGGCATCCTGCACGACCTGCGCAAGCAGGGTAAGCGCGTGCTGTTCGAGGGCGCGCAGGGGTCGCTGCTCGACATCGACCACGGCACCTATCCCTACGTCACCTCGTCGAACACCACCGTCGGCGGCGCGTACGCCGGCACCGGCGTGGGCGCGGACGCAATCGACTACGTGCTCGGCATCGCCAAGGCGTATGCCACGCGCGTCGGCGGCGGTCCGTTCCCGACCGAACTCAACGACGAGATCGGCCAGGGCATCCGCGATCGCGGCCAGGAATACGGCGCGACCACCGGCCGTCCGCGCCGCTGCGGCTGGATGGACATCGTCGCGCTCAAGCGCGCCGTCGCCATCAACGGCATCACCGGCCTGTGCATCACCAAGCTGGACATCCTCGACGGCATGAAGACCCTCAAGGTCTGCATCGCGTACGAGTACCACGGCAAGCGCAGCGAATACGCGCCGCTCGACGCGGAAGGCTGGGAAGAATGCACGCCGGTGTACCTCGAGTTCCCGGGCTGGGAGGAATCCACCGCCGGCATTACCGAGTGGGACAAGCTGCCGCCGGCCGCGCGCGCCTACCTGCGTGCGCTGGAGGAACTCTCCGGTTGCCAGCTGGCGATCGTTTCGACCGGTCCGGACCGCGATGCGAACATCGTGCTGCGCGATCCGTGGGCGTGACGCGCCCCTGAGGCACAAAAAAGAAAAGCCCCGCGTAGCGGGGCTTTTCTTTTGCTCCGGCTAGCGCGCCGCGAGCGAGCGCTCGATGAAGTCGAGCACCTCGGCGATGCTCACGCCGAAGGAGCCCGCGTTGCCCGCGTCGAATTCGCGTTTCCACTGCGCGTATCCCGCTAGGTACGCGAGGTCGGGTGCGTGCAGGCCGACGAATTCCATGTGGCTACGCTCGAAGGACTGGCGGATCAGCGGAATATGCGGGAGTGCCGTGGCCAGTCCATCGGGCGAACGCGGGTTCCTCACCTGCACGCCGCTGATCGACACGTGATAGATCTCGCCGGTGCCGAGCGGATGCTGGTCCACGCGATTGATGAGCACCAGCGGGGTCTCGCCCGCAGTGCGGCCCCTGCAGCGCCACAGCTGGCCGGCACCGAAGGCTGACGGTGAAGCGAACGCGCCCATGGCGGCCCTCCTAGGATCGGGACTTGAATCATGCCGCGAGTCCCGCGGCAGGGCCGTGCCGAGTCAGTCGGCTTGCGCCAGCGTGCCCTCGCCAGGGCGACATCCGGCCCGCAGGTTTGGCCGATAATCGAACCCAAGCTCGCCCCCGCAGCCTTGCGCTTGCTCGCATCGGAGAGGAAATCGCCATGAAGTCCCGCGCCGCCGTCGCCTTCGCCCCCGGGCAGCCACTGCAGATCGTCGAAATCGACGTCGAGCCGCCGCGTGCGGGAGAGGTGCTGGTGCGGATTACCCATACCGGCGTGTGCCACACCGACGCGTTCACGCTCAGCGGCGACGATCCGGAGGGACTGTTCCCGGTCGTGCTTGGCCATGAAGGCGCCGGCGTGGTGGTGGAAGTCGGGGAAGGCGTGACCAGCGTGCAGCCGGGCGACCACGTCATCCCGCTGTACACCGCCGAATGCGGCGAGTGCCTGTTCTGCAAGTCCGGCAAGACCAACCTGTGCGTGTCCGTGCGTGCGACCCAGGGCAAGGGCGTGATGCCCGATGGCACCTCGCGCCTGTCGTACAACGGCCAGCCGGTGCACCACTACATGGGCTGCTCGACCTTCAGCGAGTACACGGTGGTCGCGGAGGTATCGCTGGCGAAGATCAATCCGCAGGCCAACCACGAGCAGGTGTGCCTGCTGGGGTGCGGCGTCACCACCGGCATCGGCGCCGTGCACAACACGGCCAAGGTGCAGCCCGGCGACTCGGTGGCGGTATTCGGGCTGGGTGGCATCGGCCTGGCGGTGATCCAGGGCGCGCGCCAGGCCAAGGCCGGCCGCATCATCGCGATCGACACCAATCCGGACAAGTTCGAGATGGCCAAGCAGATGGGCGCCACCGACTTCGTCAATCCCCGCGACGATGACAAGCCGGTGCAGCAGGTGATCGTCGAGATGACCGGCTGGGGCGTGGACCACAGCTTCGAATGCATCGGCAACGTCAACGTCATGCGCGCGGCGCTGGAATGCGCGCATCGCGGCTGGGGCCAGTCGGTGATCATCGGCGTGGCCGGCGCGGGGCAGGAGATTTCCACGCGCCCGTTCCAGCTGGTGACCGGGCGCACCTGGAAGGGTACGGCCTTCGGCGGAGTCAAGGGCCGCAGCCAGTTGCCGGGCATGGTGGAGCAGGCAATGCAGGGCGACATCCAGCTCGCGCCCTTCGTCACCCACACGCTGCCGCTGGACCGCATCAACGAGGCCTTCGACCTGATGCACGAGGGCAAGTCGATCCGCACCGTGATCCACTACTGAGATGCGCAGGCTCGAGTCCCACGGCTGCGCCGGTGGCGTGCAGGAGGTATGGCAGCACCGCTCCCGGGTGCTCGATTGCGACATGCGCTTCGGCATCTACCTGCCGCCGCGGGCGGCGCAGGAACGCTGCCCGGTGCTGTACTGGCTCAGCGGCCTGACCTGCACCGAGCAGAATTTCATCACCAAGGCCGGGGCGCAGCGGTACGCGGCGGAACACGGCGTGATCATCGTGGCCCCGGACACCAGCCCGCGCGGCGACGGCGTCGCCGATGCGGACGGCTACGACCTGGGCCAGGGCGCCGGCTTCTACCTCAATGCCGAACGCGCGCCGTGGTCGGCGCACTACCGTATGCACGACTACGTCGCCGACGAGCTTCCGGCGCTGGTCGAAGCGCGGTTCAACGCCTCGGGGGCGCGCGCGATCAGCGGCCATTCGATGGGCGGCCACGGCGCGCTCGTCGTGGCCCTGCGCAACCCGGGGCGCTACCGCAGCGTGTCGGCGTTCTCGCCGATCGTGGCCCCCAGCCGCGTGCCTTGGGGCCAGAAGGCCTTCGCCGCCTATCTGGGAGAGGACCAGGGCCAATGGCGGACGTGGGATGCGTGCGAACTCGTGCGTTCGCTGGGACCCGGCGCGGCGCGGCTGGCACTGCTGGTGGAGCAGGGCGAGGACGATGAATTCCTCGCGAGCCAACTCCGTCCCGAGCTGCTCGAGGCGGCGTGCCGGGAGGCGGCCCATCCGCTGAGCCTGCGCCGCCATGCCGGCTACGACCACAGCTACTACTTCATCGCCAGCTTCATTGGCGAGCACATCGCGCACCACGCCGCGGCCCTGCGCGACTGACCCACGCCGGTGGCGCCGTCCGGGCGGGGATCCTGGCCAACCGATGCGGCGCGCCGACGGACCCCAATCCGGGTGATTACTTCCCCGGAGCAGTAATCGCAGCCTGCCATTCCGTGCCGATCGCCGCATGCCTGCGCTGCCCGCATGCGGTCGACGGCTGCGTGCACCCGGTGTCCCCACCTACAAGGAGTTCGAGATGAAATCGTTCCCGTGCCACTCCTGCCTCGCCGCATCGCGCCGCCAGTTGCTCGCGGTCGCATTGGCCCTGGCGATCCCCGGCACGGCGCTGGCCGACGCCGTGACCGACTGGAACACGAATGCCAACGATGTGATCGGTGGCGCGGGGGGACCACCGCAGCAGTTCCGCGTCTTCACCATCGTGCAGATCGCCGTGCACGATGCATTGAACGCGATCGATCCGCGCTACGAGTCCTACTCCGTCGTGGGCGCGGGCAATCCGAATGCCTCGCCGGATGCCGCGGTCGCGCGTGCGGCCCGCGACACGCTCGTCGCGCTGCTGCCGGACGCGCAGGACACGATCATCAATACCCGCTACGCGACCTACATCGCCGGCCTGGGCTGCCCGCTCTCGCAGCCGACCTGCATCGCCGACGGCGAGGCCATAGGCGCTGCGGCGGCGGAAGCCATCCTGGCCGAGCGCACCCTCGATGGCTCGGAGACGCCGCACGTTCCCTACACCCTGGCGCCCGACGTCGGCGTCTACCAGCCGACACTGCCGACACCGCCGGCACCGCAACCGTTCCCGCAGTTCGGCGGCTGGGGCGACGTGAAGCCATTCGCACTCGGAAACGCCGCGCAGTTCAACCCGGGACGCACGGACTTCCTGCGCGTGCGCGGCAAGGCTTACGCGATCGACTACAACGAGGTGAAGAGCGTCGGCTCGTCCGCGGTGCGCAGCGCGGCGCCGGATTCGGAAGAAAGCCAGATTGCGCGCTTCTGGCCGGGCGGCGGCGCCAACCTCAACGGCATGCTGCGGATCATCCTCAACGGCCGCGGCCTGGACAGCTGGGAGCAGGCGCGCCTGTTCGCGCTGATGAACATCGCGGTCAACGACACCCTGATCGCGACCTTCCGGACCAAGTACCGGTACAACTTCTGGCGTCCGCAGACCGCAATCCAATGGCCCGACGACGGCAACCCGGATACCGAGTCCGATCCGACCTGGACGTCCTACATCACCACGCCGCCGTATCCGGACTACACCTGCGGCCTGCCATCGACGATAGGTGCGGGCACCGAGGTGATGCGCGATGTCTTCGGCACGGACGAGGTGTCCTTCACCATGACCGCCGCAGGCCTGCCGCCCACCGTGACCCGAAGCTTCACCAGCCTGTCGGTCGCGGCGGACGAAGCGGCGTCGGCGCGCGTCTATGGCGGCATCCACTTCCGCACCGGTTGCCTCAACGCGGTCACGCTGGGCGAGCACGTGGGCAAGTTCGTGTTCGACACCCAATTGCGTCCGCTGCATTGAAGCGCGTGCTGATAGAAAAAGGCCCCGCAACGCGGGGCCTTTTTCCTGTGCCGCGATGGCGCATTGTCGACGCGATCAGCGCGGATCGCCGCTGGGGCTGCAATCCTTCGCGAGCGCGGTGTCGTCGCGCGCGACGCAGGCGTCGAAGGGCGGCATGCCCACCACCTCGCGCGTGGCGCCCGCTGCCATGGCGAAACGTTCGGGCGGGGCGCAGCCGCCGCTGGTGGCCGCGCATCCGCGCCGGAACAGCGTGTAATGGCATTCCCCGCTCGCGCTGGCCACGCATTCGAAACGGGCGATTCCCGCCGTGACGTGGATGCGGCTGTGGATGGCATCGGCGCCGTCGATCATCGAGCGGGTGACGAAGGTGGTGCCACCGTCCCAGCCGAGCAGGGAAAGCAGGAAATAAACCGTGGCGATCAGGTTGTGCATGGTGGGCCTCTCGCACTCTCACGCGGCGACGCCGCGACGTGGGTGGTGCGGCGCGATGCGCGCCGCGATCACATGTGGCGGAACAGGGTCATGAAGGGTTGGCTGACGGTGAGCGTTTCCGGGCGGTTCTTGAGCCGCACGGTGCCCTTGCCGGTGTCGTCGCGCACGATCGACGCGATGGCCTTGAGGTTGACGATGGTCGAGCGATGGATCTGCTTGAAGGTATCCGTATCGAGCACGGCGAGCAGCTCGCGGATCGGCGTGCGCAGCAAGGCCTCGCCTTCGGCGGTCATCACCGTCGTGTACTTGTTGTCAGCGCGGAAGTAGGCCACGTCGTCGACCAGGATCAGCCTGGTTTCGCGGCCGGAGCTGGCGGTCAACCAGGTCAGCGGCGGGCGCGCCGGATTCTTCGGCAAGGCGGCGCCCAGGCGTTCCAGCACTTCGCTCAGCGCCGCGGCGTCGCCCGAGCCCGACGCCATGCGCAGCTTGAGGCGCTGCACCGTCGCCGCCAGCCGGTCGGCGGCGATCGGCTTGAGCAGGTAGTCGATGGCGCCGCGGTCGAAGGCGTCGATCGCGTACTGGTCGTAGGCGGTGACGAACACCACCTGGGTGTGCGGGCTGGCCTGCGCGGCGGCGGCGGCGACTTCCAGTCCGGTCAGGCCGGGCATGCGGATGTCGAGGAAGGCGATGTCGGGCTGGTGCTCGTCGATCGCTTCCAATGCGCTGGCGCCGTCCTCGCATTCGGCCACGATCTCCAGTTGCGGCCAGGCGGTGCGGAGCTGTTCCAGCAGCGAGCTGCGCAGCAGGACCTCGTCCTCGGCGATGACCGCGGTGGGCGACTTAGACATGGTTGCGTTCCTCGGCCGACGTGGCCGGTGCGGACGCTGCCGCGGTCGGCGCCGACGGCGCGCCCGGCACGCTGATCGTCGCGGCGACGCCGCAAGGGAAATTGGCCACCACCGCCAGCGAAGCCTTGCCGCCGTAGACCAGTTGCAGCCGTTCACGCACGTTCTTCAGGCCGATGCCGGTGCCGCTGCTCTGGACGTTGAAGCCTTCGCCATCGTCGGCCACGGTGATCGCCACGGTGCCGTCGTCGGCATGGCGGGCGCGGATCCACACCGTGCCGCCGGCGGTGCGCGGTTCCAGGCCATGCTTGATCGCGTTCTCCACCAGTGTCTGCAGCATCATCGGCGGCAGCCGGGTGCCGCGCAGGTTCTCGGGCACGTCGACCTGCACGCTCAGGCGCTGGCCCATGCGGATCTTCAGGATCTCCAGGTACGCCAGGGCGCGTTCGAGTTCGTCGCTCAGCGTGGCCAGTTCGTCCTGGGTGCGCGGCAGCGAATGGCGCAGGTACTGGATCAGGTGGCCGAGCATCTCGTCGGCGCGCGCGGGGTCGTTGCGGGTCAGGTATTGCGCGCTGGCCAGCGTGTTGTAGAGGAAGTGCGGCTCGACCTGCGCATGCAGCAGGTTCAGGCGGGCCACCGTGAGCTCCTTCTCGGTCGCGGTCTGCGTGGCCGCGTCGCGCTCATTGCGGCGGCGCTCGGCGACCCGGCGGGTGATGGCGCGGGTGATCGCGTTGGCGTTGTCCAGGTTGGTGGCGTTGTCGACGCGGAACAGGTCGCTCCACGCGCCGCTCTCGGGTTCGCAGATGAGGGTGACGCTGCCGGTGCCGTTGACCGGCGTCACCGTGGCGAGGATCTGGTTGCGCGTATTGCCGAACCAGTACATCGGGTGCCACTTGCCGAACGGCTGCTCGGAGAAGTCGATCGGACGCTGCACCTTGGCGCGCACCTGCAGGCTGTCGCGCGCGCTCTCCACGTACTCGGCGCGCGGCAGTTCGCGGATCGCGGCGTCGAGCAGGTCGAAAGCCTCGCCGGCCTCGAACGGGATCTCGACCTGGCGGCGATGGCGGTTGCCCAGCGCCTCCTTGTCCGAACCGGCGATCAGGCGCACCCGGCGCACGTGCGAGAAGGCGGCGGAGACGACCATGCCCAGCGTGAGGAAGAAGAGCAGGACGATCGGGAATTCCCAACTGCCGATCAGCGGGATTTCGGACCAGAACGCCGCCACCGGCACCAGCGCGATTCCCCAGGCGATGGCGATGCGGGCAACGAAGAAGATGTTTCGGATCACGGTGGTTCCCGGTTCGTCGTGTTGCGGCGAAGGATAGCGGCCGCTGGCGCGCCGGGAATCCGCGTTGCGATGGAACCACGGAATGCGCGACGAAGCGGCCGGAACGCAGGACGGAGCGCGCGCGGCGGGGGTGCCTGGCGTGCCCGCCAGCGCGGCCCCCGGGTGCGCGCGCGCTGCCAATGGGCGAAGCATGACTTCTGGCGGTCGGTCCTGCGCCGGCCAGCCGCCACCATCGGGTCTTCCCAGTCACCCGGCTTGCGCGCTGGCCTTGGCCGCCGCGAGCCCCTGCAACGGAATTCCGCATGCGTCGCACCCTGGTCACCGCTATCGCGCTGGCGCTCGCCGGCACCGCTCCCGTCCTCGCCAGCGCGGCGCCCGCCGCCGCGGTCGCCGCGCCGGAGGTGAAGGATGCGACCACGCAGCTGCCGCGCAACGTGCGGCCCACGCACTACGACGTCGCGGTGACCCCGGACGCACGCACGCTGACCTTCAAGGGCCATGTCGCGATCGCGCTCGACGTGCTCGAGCCGACCGCGTCGATCGTCCTCCACGCCGCCGACATGACGTTCGCCAATGCGTCGCTCGCCGGTGCCAAGGGCGCCGCGAAGTCGCCGCGGGTTTCCGTCGACGCGGATGCGCAGACTGCGACCTTCGCTTTCGACAAGCCGCTCGTGCCCGGCCGCTACACGCTGGCGACGGACTACACCGGAAAGATCGGAACGCAGGCCAATGGCCTGTTCGCGATCGACTACGACACCAAGGCCGGCAAGAAGCGCGCGCTGTACACCCAGTTCGAGAACTCCGATGCGCGCAAGTTCGTGCCCTCGTGGGACGAGCCCAACTACAAGGCGACCTTCACCCTGACCGCCACCGTCCCGGCGGACCAGCTGGCCGTGAGCAACATGCCGGCCGTGGCGACGACGGACCTGGGCAACGGCAGCAAGCGGGTGACGTTCGCGCAGTCGCCGAAGATGTCGACCTACCTGCTGTTCTTCAGCCTCGGCGACTTCGAACGCGCCACGGCCAGGCTGGGCGATACCGAGGTCGGCGTGGTCACCCAGTCCGGCCTGGTCGGGCAGGCCAAGTTCGCGCTCGATTCCTCGGTCGACGTACTGCGCGAATACAACGAGTACTTCGGCACGCCTTATCCGCTGCCCAAGCTCGACAACGTCGCATCGCCCGGCAGCAGCCAGTTCTTCGGCGCGATGGAGAACTGGGGCGCGATCTTCACCTTCGAGCACACGCTGCTGCTCGATCCCAGCATCTCCACGCAGGCCGACAAGCAGCGTGTCTATTCGGTCGCCGCACATGAGATCGCGCACCAGTGGTTCGGCGACCTGGTGACGATGAGCTGGTGGGACGACCTATGGCTCAACGAAGGCTTCGCGACCTGGATGGCGGGCCGCACCACGGCCAAGCTGCATCCGGAGTGGAATACGCGGCTGGGCACGGTGGAAGGCCGCGAAAGCGCGATGTCGCGCGATGCCGTCGCCTCGACGCATCCGGTGGTGCAGCACGTGGAGACGGTGGAGCAGGCCAGCCAGGCGTTCGATTCGATCACCTACCAGAAGGGCGGCGCGGTGATCCGCATGCTCGAGGGCTTCGTCGGCGAGAACGCGTGGCGCGAAGGCGTGCGCAGCTACATGAAGGCCCACGCGTATGGCAACACCGTGTCGGACGACCTCTGGCGCGAGGTGCAGGCGGCCGCGGGCAAGCCGATCCTCGATATCGCCCACGACTTCACCCTGCAGCCGGGCGTGCCGCTGATCCGCGTCGAGTCGGCGACCTGCGACGGCCGCACGACCACGCTGAAACTGGCCCAGGACGAGTTCACCAAGGACCGTCCGGGCAAACAGCCGCTGCGCTGGCGCGTGCCGGTGATCGCGCAGGCCGGCGGCGAAACCGTGCGCACGGTAGTGGAGGGCGGCGCGGCTACGCTGGAGGTGCCCGGTTGCGGGCCGGTCATCGTCAATGCCGGACAAAGCGGGTACTACCGCACGCAGTATGCGCAGCCGCAGTTCCTCGCGATCCGCGACGGTTTCGCCAGGCTTGATCCCATCGACCAGCTCGGCCTGATGGGCGATGCCTGGGCCTTGGGCATGGCCGGTCTGCGCCCGGCGACGGACTACCTGGAGTTCGCGCGCGCCACGCCGCTGGACGCCGACCCGCAGATCTGGGGCGACATCGCCGAGACCCTGGTGGGCCTCGACGAGTACTACCGCGGCGACGCGGCCCGCCGCGCGAAATTCCGCGCGTTCGCCATCCGCACGCTGGCGCCGGCGTTCATGCGTGTCGGCTGGCAAGCCAAGGCCGGCGAGGCCGACCCGGTGGCGATCCTGCGCACGCAGCTGATCGCGTCCCTGGGCGCGCTGGGGGATACGCAGGTGGTCGCCGAGGCGCGTCGCCGCCATGCGGCCAGCGCCAGCGATCCCGCCGCGATGCCGGCCGCGCTGCGCAAGACCATCCTGGGCGTCGTCGCCGCGCATGCCGATGCCGCGACCTGGGAACGCATGCACGCCGCGGCGCAGGCGGAAACCACGCCGTTGGTGAAGGACCAGTACTACGGGCTGCTCTCCTCGAGCGAGGATCCGGCGCTGGCGAAGCGCGCGCTCGAACTCGCGCTGAGCGCCGAGCCCGGCGAGACCAACAGTGCGCGCATGATCGCGACCGTCGCCGCGCACCATCCCGAGCTCGCGTTCGACTTCGCCGCCGTCCACCGCGAGCAGGTGAATGCGAAGGTCGACACCACCTCGCTCAGCCGCTACTACCCGGGCCTGGCCAGCAACTCGCTGGATCCGGCGACGATCGCCAAGCTCAAGGCCTTCGCCGAGGCGTATATCGCAGCGACGTCGCGCCGCGCGACCGATACGGCGGTAGCCAACATCGAATACCGCCTCAAGGTGCGCGAGCAGCGCCTGCCGGCGATCGATGCCTGGCTGAACAAGAACGGCTGATGCGAGGGGCGGCGGGGCTGCGCGTCGCGTGGCCCCGGTCGCCCGGTCGTATCCGGCGACAAGCCATCACCTGATTTTCTCGCCGTGGTTCTATCGTTACTGATCAGACATCAGTCAGTGCAACCATGGACGATCCAGCGGCCCATACAGAGGACGAATTGCGTGCCCAGCTTGCCCGCGCCATGGCCGCGCTGCGGGCGCAGGAGGCGCGTGCCGAGTTGGTGCAGGGTGCGCTGCGGGTATTGCCGGACGGCATCGTGCTGGTCGACCAGGCCGGGCGCGTCGCCGACCTCAACCTGGGCGCCATGCACCTGACCGGCTGGACTGAAGCGCAGGCATTGGGACGGCCCCTGCACGATGTGGTGAAGCTGCGCGATTCGCACGGACGCAGCGTCGACCTGCTCGCGACGGGCCACTGGGTCGGCGGTGACGTCACCCGGCTGGTGCGCCGGGACGAACACCAGGTGCTGGTCGACGCGACCTTCGTGCCGATCCACGACAGCGAGCGCCGGCCCGCCGGTGCGGTCGTCGCATTCCGGAACGTCACTGCGGCCACGCGCATCAATGACGAGCTGACCTACCTTGCGACCCACGATGCCTTGACCGGCCTGTTCAACCGCCGCGTCCTCGAGACGCGACTGGACCGGGCGGTCGCGCACGCCGCGCAGCACGGTACGCCTTACGCGCTGGTCTACCTGGACCTGGACCGTTTCAAGCCGGTCAACGACACCGGCGGGCATGTCGCGGGCGACGAGCTGCTGCGGGTGCTGTCGTCGCTGTTGCAGCAGAGCGTGCGCGACCAGGACACGCTGGCGCGATTGGGTGGCGACGAGTTCGCCGTGCTGCTGGAGCATTGCGTCCTGCAGGAGGCCAAGGAGATAGCCGAGCGCATCCGCGAGTCGGTGGCGGCGCTGCGCTTCCGTTGGGTCGACCAGGAGTTCACGGTCAGCGCCAGCATCGGCCTGGTGGCGTTCCGGGGCGGGGCGATGACCTCGCCCGAGTTGCTGCAACGCGCCGACGAGATGTGCTACCGGGCCAAGTCGGAAGGGCGCAACCAGGTGCAGGTTTTCCAGTCGGCTGCCCGCGCTGTCACGCCACGCAGCACGCGTTCGCTGCAGCGGAAGGCGCCGCCACTGCGGCACTGAACCGGACGGCCGCGCGTGCGCCGTAGCGGCTGCTGCGCCGAGGGTTGATGCATCCGGGCGCGCCTTACGCCCCGCACGCCGCGGGAGCGCTTTCGTCGACAGCCCCGGGCGCGCCGGCCAGGCTGCACAGCGTCACCAGGATTCCGGTCACTTCCCGTACGCCGGCCACGGGCTGGAACCGCACCTCGGCGCGCACGTTTCCGCGCTCCCAGACGGCGCCATCGGGATGGCGCCGCGTCAGCTGGAACCCGAGGTCCGGTAGCGCGCTCTCGTAGAAGCGCCGCGCGTCGTCCGCGCTGCCCCCGAACAGCAGCCTGCTGGCATGGCGGCCCGGAGGCAGCTCCTGCGCCTGCGGAGGTCTGGGGAGGGTAACGGGAGCTTCGCTGGGAGCGTCCTGCGCGACCACCCGCAGCGACAAGCCGAAGCTCGCACTCTGTGCGCAGGCGTGGCCGCATGCCATCGCCAGCAGCAGCGCGGCGACCGGTCCGGCTAGGGTGCGCATGCGCCATACCCCACCGGTGCGCCGGCGACCGAAGGCACGCCGCCGGTGTTGCGAAGTCCGGCCAGGACTTCCATCCAATGGATCATCTGTTCCTCCTTGTTCCCGACCGTGTGGGTGAGATTCTGGAAACGCCGTGCGGGCCGGAACGCGAAAACCGTCACGCTTCGATCGCACTTGCCCGCGCAGGCAATATCGGCGCGTGAACAATTAAGTGGCGTGAAATCCGACCTCGCGCGCAGCGCGCCAGAACGCGCAGTCAGACTGCAACTGAGGGCCCGCGCGCGAGCGGGTTCATGTTGGTCAACGTCGGTCCTGATCGCGGGCGGCCATGCACCCGGCGACGCTTCGCACGCGGGGGCTGACCGCTGTGGGCCGAGGGCTGGGCACGTGGGCATGCGGCGAACGCGGCGCGGCGGCGCGCTACATTGCGCGGAGCAACGCATGTAGCACCGGGTTCGATCGATGCCGCAACTCCACTTCACGCCCGCCGCAGTCCTGTTCGACATGGACGGACTGCTGATCGAGAGCGAACGCGCACTGCTGGCGTGCTGGCGGGACGCAACGCGGATGCTCGACCTGCCACGTCTCGACGATGCCCTGTGGTTCTCGTTCGTGGGCCTGTCCGATCGTGCCTGCCACGAGCTGCTGCGCGAGCGCCTGGAGGAAGCGCAGGTGCAGGCGCTGCTGCAGGAAGTGCGGGTCCGCTACGACGCGCAGGTGGAGGCCGGGCTGCCGCTGAAGGCCGGGGTGCTGGAGCTGCTCGCGCTGCTCGAATGCCATCGCATTCCACGCGCGGTCGCCACCTCGACCCGGCGCGAGCGCGCGCTGCAGAAGCTCACCCGCTGCGGACTATTGCCTCGCTTCGATGCGGTGGTGACCGGCAGCGACGTGGAGCACGCCAAGCCGGCGCCGGACATCTACCTGCTCGCGGCGCAGCGGCTGGGCGTGGCGCCGGCGCAGTGCGTGGTGCTGGAGGATTCGGTGCCGGGCGTGCGCGCCGCGCTGTCGGCGGGCATGGCGCCGATCCAGGTGCCGGACCTGGTCGCGCCCGACGTCGCGGCGCGGGCGCTCGGACATCGGATCGTGGATTCGCTGGTGCATGCGCGCGAGTTGATTGCCGCGGCGCTGTAGTTGCCGTCCGCTCCGCCGCACAGAAAAAAAGCCCCGCAATCGCGGGGCTCTTCTGCTGCCGGGCCTCGGGCCTCGGCTTACGCCTCGACTTCGTCCTTGTATGCATCCACAGGGATGCATGCACACATCACGTTCTTGTCGCCGTAGACGTTGTCGACGCGCGCGACCGGTGGCCAGTACTTCTGCTGCTTCAGCGAGGGCAGCGGGAAGGCGGCCAGCTCGCGCGGGTAGGCGTGCGTCCACTCGCTCGCCGACACGGCCGTCGCGGTATGCGGCGCGTTCTTGAGCGGGTTGTCCTCGCGGTCCAGCTTGCCTTCCTCGACGGCGCGGATCTCGTCGCGGATCTGGATCATCGCGTCGATGAAGCGGTCGAGTTCGTGCTGCGATTCGGACTCGGTCGGTTCCACCATCAACGTGCCGGCGACCGGGAAGCTCAGGGTCGGGGCGTGGAAGCCGAAGTCGATCAGGCGCTTGGCCACGTCCTCGGCCGACACGCCGGTGCTGTCCTTGAGCGGGCGCAGGTCGAGGATGCATTCGTGCGCGACCAGGCCATTGCGGCCGGTGTAGAGGGTCTCGTAATGCGCTTCCAGGCGCTTGGCGATGTAGTTGGCGTTGAGCAGCGCCACCTGCGTGGCCTTGCGCAGGCCTTCGGCGCCCATCATCACGATGTACATCCAGCTGATCGGCAGGATCGAGGCGGAGCCGAAGCTGGCCGCGCTGACCATGCCGACGTCGCCACTGCCAACGCCCTGCGTGCGCACGCCGTCGCTGCCCAGTGCACGCGGCAGGAACGGGGCGAGGTGCGACTTCACCGCGCACGGGCCGACGCCGGGGCCGCCGCCGCCGTGCGGAATGCAGAAGGTCTTGTGCAGGTTGAGGTGCGAGACGTCCGAGCCCCACTTGCCCGGCTTGGCCACGCCGACCAGGGCATTCATGTTGGCGCCGTCGGTGTACACCTGGCCGCCGTGCTTGTGGATGATCTCGCAAATCTCCACGACTTCCTCCTCGAACACGCCGTGCGTGGAGGGGTAGGTCATCATGATCGCGGCGAGGCGGTCGCTGTACTTCTCCGCGTTGCGGCGGATGTCCTCGACGTCGACGTTGCCGTTGGCGTCGGTCTTGGTGACGACCACGGTCATGCCGCACATCTGCGCCGAGGCCGGATTGGTGCCATGCGCGGAGTCGGGGATCAGGCAGATGTCGCGCTTGTCGTCGCCGCGCGAGCGGTGGTAGGCACGGATGGCGAGCAGGCCGGCGTATTCGCCCTGCGCGCCGGAGTTGGGCTGCAGGCTGACCGCGTCGTAGCCGGTGCACTCGACCAGCATCGCTTCGAGGCCCGCGATCAGTTCCTTGTAGCCCTGGGCCTGGTCGGCCGGGGCGAGCGGATGCAGGTTGCCGAATTCCGGCCACGTCACCGGGATCATTTCCGCGGTGGCGTTGAGCTTCATCGTGCACGAGCCCAGCGGGATCATGGTGCGATCCATCGCCAGGTCCTTGTCGGCGAGCGCGCGCATGTAGCGCAGCAGTTCGTGCTCGCTGTGGTGGGTGTTGAACACCGGGTGGGTGAGGAACGCCGAGGTGCGCTTGAGGCCGGCCGGGATCGCATCCGCGGTGGCGGCATCGAGCGCGTCGATGTCCGAGGCGTCGGCGCCGAACAGCGCCGCCAACGCGACGACGTCGGCGCGGGTGGTGGTCTCGTCCAGGCTGATGCCGACGCTGTTCGCATCGATCGCACGCAGGTTGATGCGCGCGGCCTTGGCCTTGGCGTGCACGGCCGCGGCGTCGATGCCGGTGACGTGCAGGGTGTCGAAGAAGTCCGGGCCGACGTTGACGCCGGCCTTGCCCAGCGCGGCGGCGAGGATCGCGGCGAGGCGATGGGTGCGGCGCGCGATGCGGACCAGGCCCTCGGGGCCGTGGTACACGGCGTACATCGAAGCCATCACCGCCAGCAGCACCTGCGCGGTGCAGATGTTGGAGGTGGCCTTCTCGCGGCGGATGTGCTGTTCGCGCGTCTGCAGGGTGAGGCGATAGGCCGGCTTGCCTTCGGCGTCGACCGACACGCCGATCAGGCGACCCGGCATCGAGCGCTTGTAGGCGTCGCGGCAAGCCATGAACGCGGCATGCGGGCCGCCGAAGCCGAACGGCACGCCAAAGCGCTGCGAGTTGCCCACCACGATGTCCGCGCCCCATTCGCCCGGCGCGGCGATCAGGGTCAGCGCGAGCAGGTCGGTGGCGACCGACACCAGGCCGCCGCGTGCGTGCACCGCATCGGCCAGCGCCTTGTAGTCGCCGACCTGGCCGAAGGTGTTGGGGTACTGCAGCATGACGCCGAACGCGTCGACGTTCATCGCGTCGGCGTCATTGCCGACCAGGACTTCGATGCCCAGCGGTTCGGCGCGGGTGCGGATGACTTCGAGCGACTGCGGGTGCACGCCGTTCGACACGAAGAACACGTTCGACTTCGACTTGCACGAGCGCTTGGCCAGCGTCATCGCCTCGGCGCAGGCGGTGGCCTCGTCGAGCAGCGAGGCGTTGGCGATCTCCATGCCGGTGAGGTCGGCGCACAGCGTCTGGAAGTTGATCAGCGCTTCCATGCGGCCCTGCGAGATCTCCGCCTGGTACGGCGTGTACGCCGTGTACCACGCCGGGTTCTCGAGGATGTTGCGCAGGATGACGTTCGGCGTGTGCGTGCCGTAGTAGCCCTGGCCGATGAAGGACTTGAATACCTGGTTCTTCGCCGCGATGGCGCGGATCTGGGCGATGGCTTCGACTTCACTGACCGGTGCGGGCAGTGCCAGCGGCGCGGCGGACTTGATCGAGCCGGGCACGATCGCATCGGTCAGCGCTTCCAGCGAGTCGTGGCCGACCACGCGCAGCATGTGCGCGATCTCGGCGTCGTTGGGTCCGATATGGCGCTCGAGGAAGGCGTCGTGGTGTTCGAGGGCGCGCAGCGAGGGCGTGGTCTGGCTCATGGGGCATCCGTAGTTGGCTTGATTGAAGCCGGGCGTGCGCAAGTCGCACGTGGAGTGCCCCTCTGTCCTTTTGCCTGAGAGTTTGGAAGCCCGCGGGAGGGGGAGGTCTCCCGAGCGATGCTTCTTGCCCCTTCGGCGCCGGTTCTCGCGATGCCTGTGGAAGGCGCTGCGAGCCGGTCTCTCCAGAGTTTTCGCAACACGGAAGTACGTGGGCCTGAGCGATTCCGGGCGGTTGCGCCTTCGGCAGCGGATGGTACGGGCCGGGCCCGGGTCCGCTTCTCCCACCGTGTGCGTGGAAGCGCAAATTATACCGGTTCGAGGCGGTCGGCCGACCGCGACTCCAGTACGTGAGCAGTTCCGGGCAGCGGCGGCGCGGGGCGGGCCGCGAGGCCGTTCAGGTTGCCGCACGCGCCGTGCGACGGGGATGCTCGCCACCGCGCGGCAGAGCGCGGTTCGGGTCGGCCAGGTCGCGTTCGAGGCCGTTACGTCGCGGTGGTCGCGATGCCGGACGGCTCGCCGGGCACGCCCAGGCTGTCGGCGGTGCACACGCGGTTGCGCCCGGCTGCCTTCGCGGCGTACAGGGCCTGGTCGGCCAGCTTGAGCACCGCCTCGATCCGGGTCGTGCCCTGCATGCAGGCCACGCCGACGCTGACCTTAGGCGCGATGTCGCTGCCCCAATCGCCGCCCAGGCGCATGGCATCGATGTGCGAACGCAGGCGTTCGGCGACGGCGACGGCGCCATCCCGCGTCGTGCTGGGCAGGACGACGCCGAATTCCTCGCCGCCGAGGCGGCCGAGGATGTCGCTGTCGCGCAACTCACGGCGGCACGCATCGGCGACCGCGCGCAGGACCTTGTCGCCGACGTCGTGGCCGTAGCTGTCGTTGATCGCCTTGAAGTGGTCGATGTCGAGCATCAGCACCGACAGGGGCTGGCTGTACCGGGTCGCGCGCGAGAATTCCTGCCGCGCGGTTTCCAGCAGGCTGCGGCGGTTGCGCACGCCGGTCAGCTCGTCGGTCGTGGCCTGGCGCGCGAGTTCCTCCTTGAGCCGGTAGAACTGGGTGAAGTCGGTGGCGATGCCGAGCAGCGAGACGATCTCGCCACGGCTGTCCCGCTGCGGGATCTGCACCACCCAGAAGTGGCGGATCTCGCCATGCGAGGAGGTCGAGATCTGCTCGCCCGACTGCTTCGCGCCGGTGGCGAACACGCGGTCGTCGAGCACGCGCCAGTTGGCGGCGACTTCCGGAGGCACCAGCTCCTCGTCGGCGCGCCCGATCAGTTCCTGCGGATCGCGCCCCACGACCATGGCCATCTTCGCGTTGGCGTAGGTGTAACGGCGGGCGCGATCCTTGGTGTAGATGCAGGCGTCCACGTTCTCCAGCAACGATTCGAGCAGTGCGTTCTTCTGCAGCAGCTCGGATTCGAGTTCCTTGAAGTGGGTGATGTCGGTGGACACGCCGGCCACGCCGGTAATGCGCCCGCGCGCGTCGCGGACGGGCGCCTTGATGCTGAAGTACGTGCGCGGCTCGTTGTCGATCAAGGCGATCTGTTCCTCGGATTCCAGGCGCAGGCCGTGTTCGATCACGCGACGGTCGTTGCGCCTGAGGTCCCCGGAGCGCGACATGTCCCAGAAGCGGGAGTCGTCGGCGCCAAGGACTTCGTTGGGAGCGACGCCATACAACGCCTGCGTGGCGCGGTTGGCGAAGGTGTACCTGCCCGCCAGGTCCTTGGCGTAGACGAAAGCCGACAGCTCGTCCATCGCGGTGCGCAGGATGCGAAGCTCCGTGATGAGGCGGCGGACGCGGCGTCGGGCCGGTACGCCGCGTGTTGGCGTCTGCTGGGGGGGCATGGGGGGCAAGGTAGCCGCCGGGATGTGGAGCTTCCATTAACCGTCCGCGGCGTTTCGTGACACGCGTGCCACTCGATCCGGGCATGGCTCCGGTTTTGGATTACTGGTCCGCCTGCTGGTCGTGGAAGCGGCCGTAAGCGCCATCGTGCTTGCCCGCCGCCTCGCGTGACCTGCGCGCGCCCGGCGAATCCGCGTGCCAGCGGCCATGTCGCGACGCCTGCGCTGCACGCATCGCAACGCAACGTGCGCCGCAGGTGCCTGTCCAGGACAGCGGATGCGCGTCGCTTGATATGCTGGCGCCCCCTCGCGCACGGATGGCCGCATGAGCACGCTCCCTTTCTCGCTGCGTCACATCGACCACGTGGTGCTGCGCGTGCGCGACGAGGCCGCGATGGTCGCCTTCTACTGCGACGTGCTCGGTTGCACGCTGGAGCGGCGCCAGGATGCGATCGGCCTGGTCCAGTTGCGCGCCGGGCAGTCGTTGATCGACCTCGTGCGCGTGGACGGCAAGCTCGGCGCCATGGGCGGTGCCGCGCCCGGCACCGAGGGCCGCAACATGGACCATCTGTGCCTGCGCGCGGAGCCGTTCGACCGCGATGCGATCGTCCGCCACCTGCAGGCGCATGGCGTCCGCATTGGCGACTTCGGGTCGCGTTACGGTGCCGAAGGCGAGGGGCCTTCGCAGTACCTGTTCGATTCGGAAGGCAACCTGGTGGAGTTGAAAGGCCCGCCGGCCCGCGATTGAGCCGCGCTACGAACGAGGCCGCGCAGGCGTCATCGGACACGCAATCCCCAGGCTGCGGTTCGAAGCCGCGGCTCCAAGCAACATCCAGCAAGACCAAGCTCGAAATCCATGACCACCTCTGCCTCCACCATCTCCATTCGCCGCTTCGCCCTGCTGCTGGGCGGCCTGGCAATGTTCGGCCCCTTCTCGATCGACACGATCTTCCCGGCGTTCCCGGCGATCGGCGCGCAGCTGGACGCGGACAAGCTCCAGATCCAGCAGACCATCAGCGCCTATCTCGTCGCCTACGCGCTGATGAGCCTGGTGCACGGACCGCTGTCGGACGCGATCGGGCGCAAGCGCGTGATCATCGGTGGACTCGTGGTGTTCACCTTCGCCTCGATCGGGTGTGCGCTGTCGCGCGACCTGACCACCCTGCTGGCGTTCCGCGCGCTGCAGGGCCTTTCGTCGGGCGTGGGCCTGATCGTGGGCCGCGCGGTGATCCGCGACGTGCTGCATGGCGAAGCCGCGCAGCGGCTGATGAGCCAGGTGTCGATGATCTTCGGCATCGCGCCGGCGATCGCCCCGATCATCGGCGGCTGGATCCTGGGCTGGAGCGCATGGCCGGTGATCTTCTGGTTCCTCGCGGCGTTCTCGGTGCTGCTGCTCGTGGTCACCTGGTGGGGACTGCCCGAGACGCACGCGAAGGAGGCGCGCCTGCCGCTGCGCGCGGGGCCGTTGCTGCGTGACTACGCCGCGATCTTCGCCAACCCGCGCTTCCAGCGGCTGGCCGCCGCGAGCGCGTTCAACTTCGCCGCGCTGTGGTTGTTCATTTCCTCGGCGCCGGCCTTCGTGGTCGACCACCTCGGCCTGGGCGAGAGCGAGTTCGGCTGGTTCTTCGTGCCGATGATCGCCGGCATGGTGACCGGATCGTTCGTGTCGGGCCGCTTCGCCGGCAAGGTCAGTGGCGAGAAGCTGGTGCGCATCGGCTTCATCGCCAGCGCGATCGCGATGCTGCTGAATTTCGCCTACACCCTGCTGGTCGAGAGGGCGACGGTGCCGTGGGCGGTGATCCCGATTTCGCTCAATGCCTTCGGCATCGCGCTGGTGTTTCCGATCGTGACGCTGGCCATCCTCGACATGTATCCGCGCCAGCGCGGGTCGGCCTCGTCGCTGCAGGCGTTCACCAGCCTCGTGCTCAACGCGCTGATCGCCGGCGTGCTCTCGCCGCTGATCAGCGCGCACGTGCCGTGGATGGTGGGCGTGGCCACGCTGTTCCTGTTGTTGGCGTTCGGCTTCTGGACCTGGGAGCGGCGAGTGTCCAAGCCGCTGCAGGCACCGTCCTGCGAAACCGAAACCGTGCCGGGCGAATCGCTCTAGCGTTTCGCCCCGGTCTCAGGCGCCGTCGTCGCTGCGGTAGACCTCTCGCAGCAACTCGTGGAAGTGGTGCACGGCGTTCTCGCGCAACGGGTTTAGGCGTCCCGGCACGTAGGAGCCAGACGCCATGCCGCGCTGCACGTCCTCGCAGATGCCGAGGTCCTCGAACTGCACTTCGTCGCTGAAGTTGAGGTCCGACAAGCGCCGCGCCGCGGCCTCGTCCGACTCGTCCATCGTGAAGTAGAAGTCGAACTCGACCCGGCAGCGGTCGACGCCCTTGGGCACGACGCGATTGGTCTGCAGGCGGCCGGGCAGGATGTTCAACATGGTGTTCGGCCACAGCCAGTAGTACAGCGCCTCGCTGTCGCCGCCGCCGTCCCCGTACGGGCCCGGCGTGCCGGTGCTGACCAGCGGGCTGAACTGCAGCGAATGCCAGCGCGCCGTTTCGGTGACGTAGTTGCGGTAGTCGAGCAGTTTGTTCAGCCCCGGGTGCACGTGCGGGACGTGGTAGCCCTCGAGGTAGTTGTCGATGTAGACCTTCCAGTTGCAGGCGACGTCGTAGCCGACGCGCTTGTGGTAGCCGTAGCGCTCCAGGTGCTGGTCCGGTCCGATGCGCGCATCGATGCCCGCGGTGAATTCGTCGAAAGCCGGTGCCCGCGTTTCGTCCACCGCCGCGAACACCAGGCCTTGCCACACGCGCAGCGCGAGTTGCGGCAGTTGGACCTGCGATACGTCGAAGTCGGGTGCGGTGCCCATTTCCGGCGCGGAGCGCAGCGTGCCTTCGAGCGTGTAGGTCCAGCCGTGGTAGCGGCAACGCAGGGAGCGCGCGGCCAGGCCGTCGCACTGCGCGAGCGGGCCGGCGCGGTGGCGGCACACGTTGTGGAACGCGCGGATCTGGCCGTCGGCGCCGCGCACGGCGATCACCGGCAGGCCGGCGAAATCGCCGACCACGTGGTCGCCGGCGTTCTGCAGCTGGCACACGTGCGCCAGCAACTGCCAGCCGCGATCGAAGATGAGGCGCCGGTCGATCGTCGCGATGGCTGGGTCCGCGTAGAAACGTGCCGGCAGGGCCGTGGCGTGGTCGAGCGGTTGCGGAGCGAGGTCGTGGGCGGCGTCGAGTCGGTTCATGCGCCGAGTATGGCTCCGCGCCCGCAGCCGCTGCCAGCGGCTGCGCGCCCGACTGGTTCCGGGAAAGTGCCCGAATCTGGCTCCCGCGCGGGCGTGCGCGCAAGGCAAGCTGACGGCGTCGCAAGAAGCGGATAGCGTGCCGGCACGTCCGCGCAACACAGTGAGCCGGGGAGGGCCCTTTGCATGGCGGCGCTGGGCCCTCACTCCGCGCGGGAACTCTCAACTCTGGAGCAACGATGATCGACCTGTACTACTGGGGCACGCCCAACGGCCTCAAGCTCAAGCTGTTCATGGAGGAAAGCGGCCTGCCGCACCGGATCGTCCCGGTGAACATCGGCAAGGGCGAGCAGTTCACGCCGGAATTCCTCGCCATCTCGCCCAACAACAAGATCCCGGCGCTGGTCGATCACGCGCCGGCCGATGGCGGCGCGCCGGTCACGCTGTTCGAGTCCGGCGCGATGCTGCTGTATCTCGCCGAGAAGACCCGCCGCTTCATCCCGTCCGATCCACGCGGCCGCGCCGACGTGCTGCAGTGGTTGTTCTGGCAGGTCGGTGGATTGGGGCCGATGGCCGGACAGAACGGGCACTTCGTCGTGTACGCACCCGAAAAGGTTCCGTACGCGATCGAGCGCTACGTCAAGGAGACCAACCGCCTGTACGGCGTGCTCGACCGGCGCCTGGCCGGCCGCGACTTCGTCGCCGGCGATGCCTATTCCATCGCCGACATGGCGATCTATCCGTGGATCGTGCCGTACGCGCCGCACGGCCAGGACCTGGATGACTTCCCCGACCTCAAGCGCTGGTTCGAAGCCATCAAGGCCCGTCCGGCCACGGTGCGCGCGTACCAGGGCGTGGCGCCTCCGTACGAGGGCCGCAGCACCATCTCCGAGGAGGAGCGCAGGATCCTTTTCGGGCAAACGGCGGCAGTCGCGCGGTAACTCGCCTTACAGGTGCCGTCCAAAACAAAAGGCCGGCATGTGCCGGCCTTTTGCTTGGTGGGACGCTCGCGGCTCAACCGGCCGCCGGCTTTTGCGCGGACGGTGCGGTGGCGGCCTTGGCCGCTTCCGCATTCCAGCCGCAGGTCTTGCCTTCGTTCTGCTGCTTCAACCAGGCCTGCAGCGGCGAGAAGTACTCGAGCACCGCGGAGGCGTCCATCTTCTCGCTGCCGGTCAGTTCCTTCAGCGTCTGCTGCCAGGGCTGGCTGGCGCCCTTGCTCAGCATCGCCTGGTACTTGGCGCCGGCGGCCTTGTTGCCGTAGAAGCTGCATTCGTGCAGCGGGCCCTTGTAGCCCGAGGCGTCGCACAACGCCTTGTAGAACTGGAACTGCAGCACGTGCGACAGGAAGTAGCGCGTGTACGGCGTGTTGCCCGGGACGTGGTACTTCGCGCCCGCATCGAAGTAGTCCTCGCCGCGCGCGGCCACCGGCGCGACGCCCTGGTACTTGGCCTTGAGGTCCCACCACGCCTGGTTGTAGTGGTCGGGCTTGATCGAGCCATCGAACACGCCCCAGCGCCAGCGGTCGATCATCAGGCCGAACGGCAGGAACGCCACCTTCGCCAGCGCCATGCGCATCTGCGCGTTGATCAGGCCTTCGTTGCTCGGCGTCTGCTGGCCGACCAGGCCGATCGATTGCAGGTAGGCCGGCGTCATCGACAGCACGATGGTGTCGCCGATGGCTTCGTGGAAGCCGTCGTGCGCGCCCTGCTGGAAGATCGGCGGCTTGTCGTTGTAGGCGAGGTAGTAGTAGACGTGGCCGAGCTCGTGGTAGATCGTGGTGAAGTCTTCCTCGTTCGGCTTGATGCACATCTTCGTGCGCACGTCGCCCTGCATGTTGATGTCCCATGCGCTGGCGTGGCAGACGACGTCGCGGTCGCGCGGCTTCACGAACTGGGTCTTGGTCCAGTAGCTCTCGGGCAGCTTGGGCATGCCGAGCGAGGCGTAGAAGTCCTGCGCGCGCTCGGTCATTTCCTTGGCTTCGGCCAGGTCGGCCTCGCGCGCTATGTCGCTGCGCTCGTCGTAGGTGGCTTCGTGGTCGAGGGCGCGCAGCAGCGCGCCTTCCTTTGCGTCGCGCGCGTCCTTGAGCGCCTTGGTGATGTCCAGGCTGCCGGCCTGGGCGTCGCTGTACGGCTGCAGGATCGGCCACAAATTGCCCCAGTCCTGCTGCCACATGTTGCCCATCAGGTGTGCGGGCAGCATGCCGCCCTGCACGTGGCCCTGCTCGCCGTACTTCTTCTCCAGCTGCGTGCGGGTGTAGCAGTGCAGCTGTTCGTACAGCGGCTTGACCTGCAGCCACAGGCGGTCGGTTTCGGCCGCGATCTGCGCCGGCGTCATGTCGTAGCCCGAACGCCACAGCTCGCCGGTGTCGGCGAAGCCCATGTCCTTGGCGCCGGTGTTCACCAGCTCGACGAAGCGCGTGTAGTCCTTGCGCATGGGCTGGGCGATGGTGTGCCAACCCTGCCAGGCGTCGAGTTGTTCCTCGTAGCTGGCGGCGGGGTCACGCAACACGTCCTCGAGCTCGCCGAGTTGGCGGCACTTGCGCGCGCTGCCTTCGCCCTTGCAGTACTCGCCCGAACCGTACATGCCTTCCATGCGGGTGGCGATGCCGGTGAGTTCTTCCAGCTTCTTCGGGTCCTTCGGCGGCGGCATCGCCACCGACAGCTTGAGCAGCTTGATCGCGCGCGCGGTCTCGGGCGACATCTTCTGGCCCTCGAACTTGCGCGACTCGTCGATCCACTTGTTGAGCTGCGACAGGAAGCGCTCGTTCGCCTTCGCCGTGAGCATCTCGGTGTCGCCGTTGATGTAGGTCGACGACGTCCACTGGGCCGCGTTGAGCTCCGGGTAGATCTTGCGCATCTCTTCGTTGACGCGCGCGACGAACTGGTCGGCGGTCTCGCCCTCCGGCGCCTTCGCCGCTTCCACGGGGGCCTGTTCCTTCTTGCAGGCCGACAAGGTGAGGCCCGCGGCTACGGCGAGCGCGAGCAGGGCATGACGGTGGTTCACGGCGAATCCTCTGCGGGCGCCCGGGCCGGGCGCGAGAACCGCGAGGCTAGTGTGGGCAGGGCGGGGCCTGCAAGTGATGCCGGTCGCGACCCCACGATCGGCAAATGCCGTCAGCCGGCGGGGCGGGCCAGGCAGGCGTGCGGCGCATCGACAAGGCCGCGGGCGGCCAGCCAGCGCCAGGCGGCCTCGGCGTCATGTTCGAAGTAGGCGCGGGCCGAGCCCAGGCGGAAGGTGTAGCCCCACTCGTCCATGTCGGCGAGCACGCGATCGCGGCCAACACCGGGCAGTTCGTCGCCGAGCAGGGCCTGCAGCACGCACACCGCATCCTCTTCCTCCACCGAGTCGGTGGCGTCGGTGTGGACCTGGGAGCGGCGCTCGGGCGGCAGCACGATCAGGTGCGCCGCCTCATGCAGCAGCGAATGCACCGGCGTGTCGCGCCGGGCGTAGACGATGGAGCCGATCAGTCCAGCTTCGCATTCGCCCCAATAACTGCCGGGGATCGCCTCGCCGTCGGGCACGAGCTGGAATTGCAGCTCGTGGCGCGCAAGCAGCGAGACGACGTCCGGGATGGCGATGTCGGCGAGGGTAAGCATCTGCAACCGCGAAGTCCCCTGCGCGCCGGACGCAGGGGAGAGGGCATCAGGCTTGCGCCGGATGCTCCGGCAGGGCGACGGAGATGTCGAGCACCTTGTTGTCGCCTTCGCCGATCAGGTCGACCTTCACCGCTTCGTCGTCGACCTTCACGTACTTGCGGATCACTTCCAGCAGTTCGCGCTGCAGCATCGGCAGGTAGTCCGGACTGGTGCCGCGGCCGCTGCGCTCGTGCGCGACGATGATGCGCAGGCGGTCCTTGGCGATCGAGGCGGTGGGCTTCTTCGCGACGAGGAAATCGAACAGACCCATCTCAACCTCCGAACATCTTGCTGAAGAATCCCTTCTTCTCGACCTGGGTGAAGCGCATCGGACGATCCTCGCCGAGCAGGCGCGAAACCGCGTCGTCGTAGGCCTGGGCGGCATCGGACTCGGATTCGAGGATGACGGGCTCGCCCTTGTTCGAGGCGTTGAGCACGTCACCCGATTCCGGGATCACGCCGATGGTCTTCAGGCCGAGGATTTCCTCGACGTCGCCGACGCTGAGCATCTCGCCGGTTTCCACGCGCTTGGGGCTGTAGCGGGTGAGCAGCAGGAACTCCTTCACGCGCTCGCCGTTCTCGGCGCGCCGGGTCTTGGAAGACAGCAGGCCGAGGATGCGGTCGGAATCGCGTACCGAGGACACTTCCGGGTTCACCACCACGACGGCCTGGTCGGCGAAATACATCGCCAGGAACGCACCCTTCTCGATGCCGGCGGGCGAGTCGCACACGATGTAATCGAAGCCGTCGTCGGCCAGGTCCTTGAGCACCTTCTCCACGCCTTCCTTGGTGAGCGCTTCCTTGTCGCGGGTCTGCGAGGCGGCCAGCACGAACAGGTTGTCGAAGCGCTTGTCCTTGATCAGGGCCTGCTTGAGCGCGGCTTCGCCGCTGATGACGTTGACGAAGTCGTACACCACGCGACGTTCGCAACCCATGATCAGGTCGAGGTTGCGCAGGCCGACGTCGAAGTCGATGACGGCGACCTTGTGGCCGCGGCGGGCGAGTCCGCAGGCGACGCTGGCGCTGGTCGTGGTCTTGCCCACCCCGCCCTTGCCCGAGGTGACTACGATGATTTCTGCCAAGTTTTCTCTCCCAGTCCTGTTTTCGACGGCGGGCTCCTGCACGGAGGTGCCGCCGTTCTTCTTGTAATGCCGGGCTTCGAGGCCCGCGCTCTTGTGGTGACTATTTACAGCAAAAACGCCGGGCAGGCCCGGCGTCGGTGGATCAGTCTAGCTTGGCGATCTTCAGGTCCTCGCCCTCCAGCCAGATCTGCACGGCCTTGCCGCGCAGGTCCTTGGGGATGTCCTCGAGCACCTTGTAGTGGCCGGCGATGGCGACCAGCTCGGCGTGGAATTCGCGGCAGAAGATGCGCGCCTGGTTCCAGCCCTGCGCGCCGGCCAGGGCGCGGCCGCGCAGCGGGCCGTAGATGTGGATCGAGCCGTCGGCCATCACTTCGGCGCCGGCGCCAATGTTGGCCAGCACGCTGAGATCGCGGTTGGCGGCATAGACCTGCTGGCCCGAGCGCACCGGCGTGGAATGGATCAGTCCCGGCGCGGTGGGTGCCTGCTGGGCGGGCGCGGCCGGCGCGGGGTCGGGCTTCGCGGCGTCGGTGCGCCCGCGGGGTGCCGGCGGAGGTGCCGACGGCACCTCGGCGTCGCCATCGCGTTCGTAGGAAGCGCGGAACTTCGCCAGCAGCGGCAAGCCGAGTTGCTCGGACAGGCGCTCGATCTCGCTGGTGCCGTAGGCGAGGGCCACCGGCAGCACGCCGGCACCGCGCAGGCCGTCGATCAGCTGGCGCACGGTGTCGACGTCCGGCGCCTGCGTCAGGCCGCCGAAATCGAGTACCACCGCCGCGCGCGCGAACAGCTTGGGCGCGCGCTGCACGCGGCCGCGCATCTCTTCGACGAGACGCGGGACGTCGAGGTTGCGGATGCGCAGGTTGGCGATGCCTACCTGGCCGATCTTGAGATCGCCGGCCAGCTCGTAGTCGACCGCCACGCTCACGGGCAGGTTCCGGTCGCGCGCGGCGCGACGTGGGTAATGGGGGTGCGCGGCCGGGTCAGCCACGGCACGTTGGGCAGGGCGTCGCCGTAGTTTTCCTGCACCCACGGGTAGCTGCACAGCGGCTTCATCAGCATCGCCGCGCGCACGCCGGTTTCTTCCATCACGTGCTGGCCCACCTCGCGGAAGCCGAAGCTGCCATGGAACAGCAGCACCGGGTCGTTGGTGCCGTCCAGGAATACCTCGCACGCCATGTGCGGGTAGCGCAGTTCGGCGTAGCTCTGCGCGTCGGCGTAGAACGCCCGCCCGACGCCGCCGCCGCGACGGCGGCTGGCGACCACGATGCGGTCGATATAGAAGAATTCCGGATAGCGCTCGCAGAACCAGCGGAAATTGCTGCTGTCGTGCTGCGAACCCGAGCCCATGCCGATCAGGAAACCCACCAGCGTCCCGTCGCGCTCAGCGACACGGAAGTACTCGGCGTGGTCGAAGAATTGGCGCAGTCGGGTCGCGTCCAGCGGCAGGATGGCGGGTCCGGCGGCGTTGTTGAGAGCGAGGACGGAATCCAGCTCGTGCTCACGCACGTCGCGGACAACGATCGACATTTCGTCGTGACTCCATGGTTCTGTCCGGGGCGGCCCTTGTGCCACCGGATGGGGAATTATCGCATGGGCGGCAGCAGGCCGCGAACCGCACCGCCCTGCCGATCCCAACGCAGATCCCCGGAGATCCCGGCCGGTCACTGGGCCGTTGCATGACTTTCGGACGGCTCCCCTACAGCAGGTAGTGGTTAGCATGGGTTCATGCTTTCCCGCCTCAACCATTCGCGCCTGCTCCGTTACGCCGGTCTTTTCACCTGGGCCGCGGTCGGGCTGTGGCTGCTGAACGTCTGGCTCGATCCGAGCTTCGTCCCGCCCGAGCCGGGCGAAGTGCTGAGTCTGCGCATCCTGCGCTGGCTGGCGGTGTACCTGGTGTTCGGGGTCGTCTACTGGTGGATCACCCGTTCGCTGGGCCAGCGCCGCCCCGGATTCGCGGACCACGCGCTGCTGCTGGTGCTGACGGCCTGCGCGATCGGCGTGAGTTACTTCTCCGGCTCCGGCCTGGGCAGCATCCTGCTGATGGTGCTGGCCGGCTTGCTGCCCTGGTTGCTGCGCCTGCCGGTCGGTGTCGCCTGGCTGATCGGCAGCAACCTCGCGACCGTCCCGGTGTTCGTCAACGCGCTCGACTTCCCGCCGATGATCGGTGTGCTGCAGTCGCTGCTGTACCTGGGGTTTTCCAGCTTCGTCTTCGTCACCGCCCTGGTCGCCCGCCAGCAGGCCGAGGCGCGCGAGGAGCAGCGCCGCCTCAATGCCGAACTGCGGGCCACCCGCGCCCTGCTGGGCGAGAGCGTGCGGGTGAACGAGCGCACCCGCATTTCGCGCGAACTGCACGACCTGCTGGGCCACCACCTCACCGCGCTGAGCCTGAACCTGGAGGTCGCCGGCCACCTGGCGCCGGAAGGGCGGGCCCGGGAGCACGTCCAGCAGGCGCATACGCTGGCCAAGCTGCTGCTTACCGACGTGCGCGAAGCCGTCAGCCAACTGCGCGAGGGCGGGGCGATCGACCTGGCGGCGGCGCTGCAGCCGTTGTCGGAGAACGTGCCGGCCCTCGACATCCACATGGACATCGAGGCGCCGCTGACCCTGGACGACCCCGAGCGTGCGCACGTGCTGTTGCGCTGCACGCAGGAAATCATCACCAACACGGTGCGCCACGCCAATGCGCACAACCTGTGGATCCATGCGCGGCGCGAGGGTGGCAACATCGTCGTCGACGCGCGGGACGACGGGCGCGGCGCCGATGCACTGGTGGCGGGCAACGGCTTGCGCGGCATGCGCGAGCGCCTGCTCCAGTACGGCGGCGACCTGCGCATCGAAACCCAACCCCGGCCTCACCCCGAAGCGGGATTCCGCCTGCGGCTGACCCTGCCGGCCTCGGCCACCCTGGCCGCAAGCGAAGGAGCGATTGCATGAGTGAAAAGAGCATCCGTGTGCTGCTGGTGGACGACCAGACCCTGGTGCGCCAGGGCGTGCGTTCCCTGCTGGCCCTGGCCGAAGGCATCGAGGTCGTCGCCGAGGCCAGCGATGGCAAGCAGGCCGTCGACATGATTCCGCAGATCCAGCCGGACGTCGTGCTGATGGACATGCGCATGCCGGTGATGTCCGGCCTGGAGGCCCTGCAGGCGCTGGCGCGCACGAACTCGCTGCCGCCGACGATCATCCTGACCACCTTCGACGACGACCAGCTGGTGCTGGCCGGCCTCAAGGCCGGCGCCAAGGGTTACCTGCTCAAGGATGTGTCGCTGGAGCAACTGGTCGGCGCGATCCAGGCAGTGGCCGACGGCGGCTCGCTGGTGCAGCCCGCGATGACCCAGCGCCTGCTTTCGGGCCTGGAGCACATGCGCAACGACTTCGTCAGCCTCGACCGGCCCGATCCGCTGACCGAGCGGGAAACGGAAATCCTGCGGCTGATGGCGGGGGGCTTTTCGAACAAGGAGATCGCCAACTCCCTGGGCGTGGCCGAAGGCACGATCAAGAACCATGTCTCCAACATCCTGAGCAAGCTCGGCGTACGCGACCGCACGCGCGCGGTGCTCAAGGCATTCGAATTGCAGCTGGTCTGAGGAATGCCAGGCCGGTGCCGCGGCTCCGCGCGGCGCCGGCGCTCCGGGAGCGATGGACGCCCTGCGCCCCGCCCGGGCGAATGCTTGACCGACTTTGCGCTTTCGTGGCGGCCGGCGGTGCGCATGGGCCGCCGGTCCGGCTCGCCCCCGCGTCGATGCTGCCGTGCAGCCGCCTGCTGGGTTACGATTGCCGACTTGCGCCCCGGCCGATTGCCGAGACCGGGCCCTGGAGAACCTGAATGACCCGTCTGCTCGAGATCCTGATTTCCCTGGCGATCGTCGCCGTGCTGTTCACTGTCGTCGGCTTCATCCTGCCGTCGAGCCGTCATCTGGAAAACTCGGTTGAGACCAACCGCAAGATGACCATCGTCTTCGACACCTTGAACAGCGTGCGCCGCTTCAAGGACTGGAACCCGTCCGTCGCCGGCGACCCCAAGATCAAGATCAACGTGTCGGGCCCGGAATCGGGCGTTGGTTCCAAGGTCAGCTGGCAGTCGGAAGAGAAGGCACTGGGATCGGGTAGCTGGACGATCAGCAAGAGCGAACCGGGCAAGCTCGTCGCTTACGCCATCGAAGACGTCGACCGCGGCCACAACAAGCGTTCGGAATTCACGTTCACCCCCACCGGCAAGGGCGGCCGCAACATCCAGATCACCCAGAGCTACGACGTCGACTACGGCATGAACCTGCTGGGCCGCTACTCGGGCCTGTACGTGACCAGCCACATCGGCGAGAAGATGAAGCTCGGCCTGGCCAGCCTCAGCAACATGCTGGCCACCATCCCGAACCTCGACTACACGGTGCTGGGCAAGGACGATCCGTCGATGGCGCCGAAGCTGGTCGACCGTCCGGGCGAGAACCTGCTGGTGCTGAATGCCGCGGTTCCGCTGAACCAGATCACGATCCAGAACCAGATGAAGACCAACATCGAGTGGATCAAGAAGAACATCGCCGCCAATGGCCTGGAAGCCATCGGCCCGGTGCGCATCATCACCAACGAATACGGCAGCTCGATCTACTCGTTCGACGTCGCCCAGCAGGTCCGCAAGGCGGGCACCGACCCGACCGTCAAGCTGGAAGGCCTGAAGCTGGCGAACAACGTCGAGCTGCTCTACAACGCTCCGAGCAAGATCGCCACCGTGCCGTTCAAGGGCCACATGTCGAACCTGCAGAACGTGCGCGACGCACTGCGCGCGTGGGCGATGACCCGCGGTTACGAGACCACCGAGCGCGCCTACGAGTCGTGGAAGAACGGCATCGACCCGGGCTTCGCCCCGGGCCAGGAAGGCGAGTACGACGTGGTGTGGGCGGTCAAGTAAGCGACCCCGCATCGTTCCAGCAAGACGCCGCGCACCGCGCGGCGTTTTGCTTTCTGGCGGACGGCCAGCCGCCGTCCACGGGGATCGCCCACGGCGTATCGTGTGCGCATGTACACACCTGACGAACTTGCCCTGCGACTGCGCGTGCTCACCGCGTCCGGGGCCGTGCTCGCGGCGCTGGCCGTGGCCTTGGCGGCCTATGCAAGCCACGCCGTCCACGGGCAGGCACAGGCGGCGTTGCAGACCGCGGCGGCCGTCGCGTTCGGCCACGGCGTCGCCCTCGCTACCCTCGCGCCGCCGGCGCGCCTGCGGGCGCACTTCCTATCGCTGAGCGGGCTGTTGCTTGGCACCCTGCTGTTTTCCGGCAGCCTCGTCCTGCACCATGCGCTGGACCTGCCCCTGCGGCTCGCACCCTTCGGCGGCGGCGTGCTGATTCTGTCCTGGCTGCTCTACGCGGCCGCATCGCTGAGGCGCTGACCGATGCCGCGACACAGCCGCGGGTTTGATACCGATGCCGCCTTCGACCACCTCACCCGGCGCGATCGCAAGCTCGGTGCGTGGATGAAGAAGCTGGGGCCGATCGAGCGGGATCCACGCTGGCGCAAGCCGTTCGATCCGGTCGACGCGCTGGCCCGGGCGATCCTGTACCAGCAGCTCAGCGGCAAGGCGGCGGCGACGATCGTGGGGCGGGTGGAAGTCGCCATTGGCAGCGACCGCTTCCACTGCGACACGCTGGCGAAGATCGATGACCCCGCCCTGCGCGCCTGCGGTGTCTCCGGCAACAAGACGCTCGCGCTGCGCGACCTGGCCGCGCGGGAGGAGCGCGGCGAGATCCCGGACCTGCGCCGCATGAGCACGATGGACAACGACGCGATCATCGAGGCGCTGACCCACATCCGCGGCATCGGCCGCTGGACGGTGGAAATGATGCTGATGTTCCGCCTCGGACGCCCCGACGTGCTGCCCGTGGATGACCTTGGCGTGCGCAAGGGGGCGCAGGTCGTCGACAAGCTCGACGAAATGCTCAAGCCGAAGGAGTTGCTGGAGCGAGGCGAGCGTTGGGGTCCGTACCGGACCTATGCGAGCCTGTACCTATGGCGGATCGCCGACGCGGGCACGAAGGCGAAGGAGCCGACGAAGCGTTCGCAGGAGTAGGCGCTCGTCCGCGCGATCAGGCGTCGAAGCGCCAGTGCCAAGGCTCGTAGACGATGCCGTGCGGGTTGTCGCGCGGGTAGCTCATCACGAATCCGTAGCCGGCCGCGTTGTCCCGCAGCCATGCGAAGGCGCCCGTGCGCTCGAAGCTTTCTTCCGCGGGCGGCTCGTCCAGGGTGCCGATGTCGAGCGCGCGGCCGGAATGGTGCTCGCTGTAACCCGGCGCCGCGTTGACGGTGAGGATCTCGTCCACCGTCAGCCCGCGCGCGAGCTTGCGCTCGAAGATCCCCAACTGGTAATCGTGGCCGCGATAACCCGAGATCGATTCCAGCACCACGCCGTCGTGCAAGGCCGCGGCCTGCATCGAGCGCCAGGCCCGCGCCGCGGGCGAGACCAGCCACAGCGGACGGCGGAAGCGGTCGAAGCCGGCGAGCGCGAGCGCCACCGGCTCGGCTACCAGCGGCAGGCCGGTGCGTTCACCGTAACCGTGGTCCAGGCCGAGCGAATGCAGGCGTTCCTGCAGGCGTTCAAGCGGTAGTTCACCGATCGTGTCCAGGCCGGCGCGACGGGGTTCGGCAAGGTGGTCGAGCAGGGCGAGCGCAACTTCGATGCCGGCTTCGCGTCGCAGACGTGGAACCAGGGCAAGCAACCCTTCGGGCAGATCCGCGGCGAGGTACTGGCCATCGCGCTTGCGCCGCAGCACGTGCCGGGCGCGCGAAAGCGCACGCGCATCGTGGTTGCTGCGCGCCCGCAGCAGGCCGCCGGGCCAGATCTCGATATCCGGCGTGTTCAGCAGCAGGTGCGAGGCGGCGCGCATCGCCGAAGGTTAGCTGGTGTAGATGCGCGGCGCCATTGCATTGAGCGCGGCGAGCAGCACCTGCGGCTGCTGCAGCGAGAGCAGCAGGTGCGGGCCACCATGCTCGGGCAGCCACAGCACGCGTCGCCGGTCGGTCAACAGGTAGAAGCCTTTGCCCCATTGGCGCGTGCGGAACCAGCCCGTCTGGTAGCCGGGCAGGGAGGCGCCGAAGGTACCGCGGCCCGGCAGCAGTTCGGTGCGTTCCTCGAGATCGACGATGCGGGCGCGTTCGAGCTCCAGTCGCGAGGCTTTCACTCGGCGCGTATGCACGCCCGCGCGGATTACCAGCACGTCCGCTTCGAGCGTCACCGAGCGGCGCCTGACCTGGCAACAAAGCAATGCAACGACAAGGAACAGGCCGAGTGCGGCCGCCCACAGCGAGGGTTGCGCGCGTACCGGGGCGGGCAGGAATGCGAGCAAGGCGATCGCGGCCGTGCCTGCGCCGACGCCTGCGGCTGGCATGGCGATGGCCTTTCGCGTGGGCGACACGACCTCGTATCGCCCAGCCGACAGCGTGCTTCGCATTGCGTCTGCTCCCCGGTCGTCCCCAGGGCGCCGATTGTGGGGCGGCCGGCTGCGCCGTCCCGCCACCAATGCGCGGTTACGCCAAGCGCCGTCTCGTTGCAGCGACGACGCCCATCACATTCGTTCCGGGACGCTCGCGTCAGTGACGCGATTCGCGCCAGGCCAGCAGCGACACTGCGCCGGTCACGAGGGCGGCGACACCGCTGGGCCATAGCGGCACGGCATAGCCGTTGACGATGATGTCCCAGCCAAGCAGCAGGCGGGTGAGCTGCAGCAGTGCGATCACGGCCAGCAGCAGGCAGGCTAGGGAAGTGAAAGGTTTCATCACAGACTCCTTGCGCGCCGTGGCGCGTGGTCAGGACGGTGTCGCGGCTCGCAGGACATCCAGCAGCGCCTGCGGCTTGTCCAGGCTCAACAGCAGGCGGCGACCGGAGCGTTCGTTCAAGACCAGTACCCGGGAAGGATTGGTCAACAGCACGAAGGCGCGGCTGCGATCGCGCAGGCGGAAGTGCCCGAGTTTCAGGCCGGGAAGGCGGGTCGCCATCAGCTTCAGGATCGGACGGAGTTCCGTGCGTTCGCGCAGGTCGATGATCCTTGCATCATTGAGGTCCAGCTCGCCAAGGGCGATGCGTCGGGAATACATGCCCGCATGCACCCGCAGTTCGCCCGCGTCGATTTCAACGCGCCGCCGGCGGATCACGATCGCGATCAGGACGGCAGACAGCAGCAACACGGGAAGGAACAAGAGCAGCTTGGGTTCCGCGCGCGCCGCGACCACCATGCCCGCGCCAGCGGCCATCATGGCCAGTCCGGGCAAGAACCAGGCCTTGCGCAGGTCCGGGGGCGTGACCGCGAATTCCTGGTGTGCCGAGCGGTTCATGGCGTGGCATTTCCTGCAAGCGGCGCCAGGACATGCAGCACGATGTCGGCGCTGAAGTGGGCGAGCATCGCCATCTCGATGCCGCGCTTCCAGTACAGCCAGCCGAAGACGATGCCGGCAAGGCCATTGAGCAGCAGCGTGCGCGCGACCACGATGCCATCCAGGCCCCACAGCGCCGCGGCCGCCGGCAGGTGGCCCATGCCGAACAGCACGGCCGCGAACAGGATGGCGACCCAGTAAGCAGCAGGCGGGAGTTGCCGGCGGCCGAAGCGCGCCAGCAGCCACGCCACCAGCGTCATCAGGAACAGGCGCAGTTGTAGTTCCTCGGCGATGCCGCCGTAGAACGAGGCAAGCAGACCGTTGAGCGCGGAGCGGCCGGCGCCGGGATCGGCGAGCGGATGCAGCGGGCGAGGCAGCAGCGGATCCAGAACGAGGCTGGCAGCGACGATCGCGCTCGCCGCAAGCACGCCCAGCACCACGGCTTGATAAGGCCGCAGCCGCGGCCAGGCGGGCTTCCGCCTGGCGACCAGCGCTTGCAGCAGCGGACTGCCGAGCCCGACCCGATGCCCCATGCGCAGACCGGCGAAGGACAGCAGTCCGAGCAGCACGAACGCCTGCATCGCCTGGAGCGCGGCGAGCACCGGCAGTGGCACCGGCACACGTTCCGCCGCGCCGGGAATCGTCTGCAACAGATACGGCAGCACCGCGACGACGCTCACCGCGGCGAGCGCGCCCCAGACTAGCGCGATCCTGGCGTCGGTCGTCCAGCGCGGCGCGCCGGTGTTGGTGTGTGCGCTCACTCGTCCTGCTCCGGGGGGTCGTCCTGGGGCGGCTTCGGCAGCCGTCCCGCCTTGCGCAACGCATCGCGCAGCACGTACTCGATCTGGGCGTTGAGGCTGCGCAGTTCGTCGTCGGCCCAGCGCTGCGCCGCGTTGAGCACGTCGGCGTTGATGCGAAGCGGATAGGCCTTCTTCTCCGCCACCGCTTCAGTCCTTGCGCCGTTGCCGGCGCCGGCTGGCCGCGATCGCGACGACCAGGATGACGACGATGGCACCAATGGCACCGATGGACGCTGTCATGGCGGCGTCCTCAGTACAGCGTGCCGGCGTTGACGATCGGCTGGGTGGCGCGTTCGCCGCACAGGACCACCAGCAGGTTGCTCACCATCTGCGCCTTGCGTTCCTCGTCGAGGTGCACGACGCCGTTCTTCTGCAATTCGGCCAGCGCCATTTCGACCATGCCCACGGCGCCGGCAACGATGCGCGTGCGCGCGGCGATGATCGCGTTGGCCTGCTGGCGCTGCAGCATCGCCTGGGCGATCTCGGGTGCGTAGGCGAGGTGGCTGATGCGCGCATCCAGCACCTGCACGCCCGCATCGGCGAGGCGGTCGGCCAGTTCCTGGCGCAGGTGCTGGCTGATCTCGGTGGCGTGGCTGCGCAGCGCGAGCTGGCCTTCCTCGTGCTGGTCGTAGGGATAGCTGGTGGCCATGGCACGCAGCGCCGACTCGGACTGGATATGCACGAAGCTTTCGTAGTCGTCGACGTTGTAGACGGCCTCGGCGCTGTCGACGACCTGCCACACGATCACCGCGGCGATCTCGATCGGCGAGCCATCCAGTTCGTTGACCTTGAGCTTGCCGCTCTCGAAGTTGCGCACGCGCTGGCTGATCTTCTTCTTAGCGTAGAAGGGGTTGTTCCAGCGCAGGCCGTTGTCCTTGACGGTGCCGATGTACTTGCCGAACAGGCTGAGCACGGCAGCCTGGTTCGGTTCGACCATGTAGAGGCCGAACAGGCAGAAGAAGGCCAGGACGCCGATCACGGCTGCTGCGGCCAGCATGACCGGCGACCCCGCGGCGGCGCCCGTCACGAACAGGTAGGCGGCCAGCAATCCGCCCACGATCAGGCCGAGCAGGGTCGGGATGCCGGGGAGGGACTGGGTCGGGTTCTCTTTCATGGCGGGTCTCCTGGGTTGCCGTAATGGTGATATCAATCTGATATCAACAGCAAGCGGCGGCCGATGAACGGTCGAACGCCCGAGCATTCCCGTCAAGAACTGCGGCGCCAGCTTTACGGCTCGATGCGATACAGCGGTGCCGGAATGAATTCCCCGGTCGCATACAGGGCCTTGCCGTCGCGCGCCCACCCCAGGGCTTCGGCCTGCGGGATCCACGGCAATTCGGTGACCTTGGGCGCGGCGGCGACGGCCTGCTCCCACGACTGCCCGCCAAGACGCGGGTAGAGCAGGAGGTTGCGGTAGGTCATCACCGCAAGCGTGCGGTCGTCGGGCGAAATATCGGCCGCGGTGACCTGGTTCATGATCCGCGCCTGCTTGGGGTTGGCGCGCAACTCCGCCTCGGTTGGTTGCGGGACGCCGGCGAGGGTGGCGATGCGGCGGGCCGTCTGGATTCCGTGCTGCGCCCGCAGCGGCAGCACGAACACCTCGGGCGGCTGCCGCTTCTTGGAGATCAGCAGCACCTGCCCCGCCTGTTCGTCGACCGCAACGGCTTCGCAATCGCGCGCGCCATCGGGCCAGCGGAAGGCGATCGACCAAGCCGGCCTGAGCCGCGCGTTCTGCAGCTGCGCGGGCTCCTCGATCACGTGCAGTTGCAGGGTGCGGCGCAAGCCGCCGTTGTCGCCGGTGTCGGCGACCAGCAGGTAGTCGTGTCCGTCCATGCGGAAGGCGGCCATGTCCTCCCAGTCGGTCTTGGTTACGCCTTCGATGCGCACGGTGGCCAGGCGGTCGCCGTCGGTGTTGACCGCGAACAGCCGCGCGGGATTGCCGCCGTCGTCGTGCAGCCACAGCACATCGCGATGCCGGCGCGAGGCCGCAAGACCGCTTATCTCCGCCAGTTGCGAGTCCAGCAACACGCCGGTCAATGAACCACCATGGGCTTCGCCGGTCGTGGCGCCATCGCGCGAGCAGCCCGCGATGCAGAGCACGGCAAGGACGAGCAGCAGCAGGGGGCGGCCGATACGCGACATGGCGGAAGCATCGCACGCGTGGCGCAATCCGGTCACGACCGAAGCTGGCCGCTAAACTAGCGGGCCCCACGTCCAGCGCCATGCGCAACGCTCCCATGACCCAGCTCGGTACGCCGCTTTCCCCACATGCCTGCCGCGTGCTCCTGCTCGGTTCGGGCGAGCTTGGCAAGGAAGTGGCGATCGAGTTGCAGCGTTTCGGCGTCGAGGTCATCGCCGCCGACCGCTATGCCGACGCGCCGGCGATGCAAGTCGCCCATCGCAGCCACGTGCTCGACATGCTCGACGGCGCGGCCATCCGCGCGCTGGTCGCGCTGGAACGCCCACACCTGATCGTCCCCGAGATCGAGGCGATTCACACGCAGACGCTGGTGGAACTGGAGCAGGAATTCGCCGAGCGCGGCACCGGTACCCGCGTCATCCCGACCGCGCGCGCCGCGCGGCTGACCATGGATCGGGAAGGCATCCGCCGGCTCGCGGCGGAGACGCTGGGCCTGCCGACCTCACCGTACCGGTTCGTCGATACCGTCGAGGACTACCGCGATGCGGTGCAGGCGATCGGCCTGCCATGCGTGGTCAAGCCAGTGATGTCGTCGTCGGGCAAGGGCCAGTCGCTGGTGCGCAGCGCGGCCGAGGTGGACGCCGCGTGGGACTACGCGCAGACCGGCGGCCGCGCCGGCGCCGGCCGCGTGATCGTCGAAGGCTTCGTCCGTTTCGACTACGAAATCACCCTGCTGACGGTCCGGCATCGCGACGGCACCAGCTTCTGCGAGCCGATCGGCCACCTGCAGCGCGACGGCGACTACCGCGAGAGCTGGCAGCCGCAGCCGATGTCGGCCAGGGCACTGGAGCGCGCGCAGCAGATCGCCCGCGCGATCACGGACGACCTCGGCGGCTGGGGCGTCTTCGGCGTCGAGCTGTTCGTGCAGGGCGACGAGGTGTGGTTCAGCGAAGTCTCGCCACGCCCACACGACACCGGGCTGGTTACGCTGGCCTCGCAGGACCTGAGCGAGTTCGCCCTGCATGCGCGCGCGATCCTCGGATTGCCCATCCCCGCGATCCGCGCGCAGGGCGCGGCGGCCTCGTGCGCGGTGCTGGCCCAGGGACACGGCGTGCCGGTGTTCGACGGCGTCGATTCCGCGCTGGCGCAGGCCGACACGCAGCTGCGCCTGTTCGGCAAGCCGCGGGTCGAAGGCCACCGCCGCGTGGCGGTGACCCTGGCGCTGGCGGACACCGTCGAACAGGCCCGCGAACGTGCCCGAGATGCGGCCGCGGGCCTGCGCATCGAGCTGCGCTGAACATCGGGCTGTTGGACGCAGCCCTACGTCACTGAACCGGAGCGCTTCCATGAACGATGCACACGGCTATTTCGTCTTCTTCCATCCGCAGGCGCTCGAGGCGCTCGGTGAGCCGATCAAGCCCTACCTCATCGGCGAAGGCGACAACCAGCACGTCCTGTGCCAGGAAGTCGATACCGCGGGCGCACTGATCGAGATGACCCTCGCCGGGCAGACCGCGCAGGGCAAGACGGTGCAGATCGAACTGATGGTGCCGGGCTCGATGGTGCGCATGATCGTGTCGGCGCACGGCGACGAGCAGTTCGGGTTCCAGCCGCGCTTCGGCGGCCTGCCCGCGCAGACCTTGCCGCCGGTCGGGCCCACGGCCGCACCCGCGCAAGCGGCGCCGCAGTCGGTGCCGGCGGCGAGCGATGCGCCGACGCAGACGCCGCCCAAGCCCTGAGCGTGTACCAGCGCGCGCCCTAGAGCGCGCAGCCGTACTTCGCGAACTCGTCCTTTGCCACGTCATGGGTGATGCTGCAGGCCTGCGGCAGCGTGGCGCGATGCTGCGGATCGGCGGCCGCCTCCTTCCAGGTGGTGAACAACTGGTGCGCCTCGCTCGCCAACGCCGCGCGCTCGCTCGCCGGCACCTTGCCGTGGATGCAGGCATCTACCCGGGCGAGGTAGTCGTCGCATTGGACGATGCCGATCACCCGGTCGCCGGGCAGGCTGGCGTCCCTGGATTCGGCCTGCGAACAGGCAGCCAGCGACAGGCACAGCAAGGCGGCGGCCGGGATGGCGATGCGGGTCTTCATGGATGCGGTCCCCTTGCGATCGCGAGGTGCGATCGATGACCGCGTACTTCACGGCGCGGGTGTTACCGGATCATGAATGCGGGATGGCACTGCCTACGCCGCGGTGAAATCCAGTTCCCGCCATTCGCGTCCGTCGAAGCCTTCGAGCGGACGGAACCTGCGCTTGTAGTCCATCTTGCCGTGGCCGGCGATCCAGTAGCCGAGGTAGAGATGCGTCCGCCCGGTGCTGCGCGCCCATTCGATCTGCTTGAGGATGGCCAGCGTGCCCAGACCCCGATCGGAGAATTCCGGGTCGTAGAACGTGTACACCGCGGACAGCGCGGAATCGACCACGTCGGTAACCGCGACGGCCAGCAGCCTGCCGCTGCCATGGTCGGCATGTTCACGCAGTTCGATGAAGCGGCCTTCGCTCCAACTGCCGACCAGGAACTGGTCGAACTCCGTCGCGCCGTGGCCGTCCATGCCACCGCCCGCGTGCCGGGCCGCGAGATAACGCCGGTACAGCGCGAGTTGCTCCTCGGTGCGCTCCGCGGGACGCACGCGCATGTCCAGCCGCGCGTTGCGCGCCAGGCAGCGGCGCTGGCTGCGATCCGGACGGAAACGCGCAACCGGGACGCGTACCGCCACGCAGGCGCGGCAGTGCGCGCAGTGCGGCCGGTAGACGATGTCGCCGGAACGGCGGAATCCCCAGCCCAGCGCCAGGGGATACAGGTGCTGCATGCGCGGATCACGCGGGTCGAAGACGAGGTCGCGCGCAACGCGATCGGACCAGTAGCCACAGGTGTGCTCGGTGGTCTGGAACAGGCGGAAGTCGTCTGCGTACTGGCCGGGATCGGTGCCCATGCGGGCAGCATAGCGCCGCCGCGCGCGGTCGTTGCGTTCACCGGGTGAACCCGTGGCTGCGGCCTGTCCTCGCAGGGCCCGGACAGGTAGCCGGTCCGGCGCGCCTTCACTCGGTCATGCCGTAGGAGGCGACGTGGCGCAGCACCTTGACCACCTGCCAGGCGCCGCCGACGCGCTTCACTTCCAGCGTCTTGTAGTGCGCGAACTGGCCGTGGTGGAACGACTCGAACTCGACGGTGCCGGCGTCGGGGCCGGTCGGCTTGAACGCGCGCACCGTCGCCAGCAGCGCCGGCTTGCCGGTAGCCGCCTGGTAGCTACCGCGATCGGGGTCGAACTCGCGCACGCATTGCGACATGGGCACGACTTCGTTGGCAGGCTGCTTCATGGCGGCAATCACCGCGGCCGAGGCATCGGCATCGTCGATGGCCAGGCACAGCACCATCTTCGGGGCGGCCAGTTCCCTGGCGAATACCGCCAGCGCCAGCGACTCGGGCGTGCCGCCGGTGCGCGCGGCCTTGTCCGAGACAACCGGCCTGGCTGGCGCCGTCGCCTGCCGCGGCGCATAGCAGCCGCGCAGCATCGCCAGCACGATGATCAGGACGATGCCGCCCAGCAGGATGAGCTTGAAGCGGAACATGCGCTTCTGCGCCGGCGATTTCTCCAGCCGCACTTCCTCGGTGCGGAAACTCAGCGGCTGGAAGCTGTCGCTGGGGCGCGTGGATTCGAGCAGGCCGTTGTCGCGCAGGATCTCGCGGGCGCGGGTGTGGTCCTCGGACTGCACCACCCATACCGCCGGCTTGGGCGCCGAATCGTCGCTGTAGCTGGCGCGGCTGCGCATCTTGCCCTTGTAGCTGCGGCCGTTGCTGATGCGCACTTCGATGCCGGCATCGCGCAGCAACTGCGCGACCGCTTCGACGTTCTCGAGGCGAAGACTGCTGAATACCTGACGCATCGGTTACTTCGCCTTGGTGTCTTGCCCGGCACGGGCCTGCTTTTCCTCATTCGCGTGGACAACGCGGATGAGGCCTTCCTGCGCGGTGCTGGCGACGAGCCGGCCCTCGCGGTCGTAGATCATGCCGCGGGCCAGGCCGCGCGCGGACTGCGCGCTGGGACTGTCGATCGAATACAGCAGCCAGTCGTCGGCGCGGAACGGGCGGTGGAACCACATCGCGTGGTCGAGCGAGGCCATCTGCACGTTCGGCTGGTAGTAGCTGATGCCATGCGGGAAGGTCGCCGTGCCGAGCAGGTGGAAATCCGACGAGTAGGCGAGCAGGGCACGGTGCAGTTCCGGCGCGTCGCCGACCTTCTCCGACAGGCGAAACCACACGTGCTGGTAAGGCGGGCGCTTGGGCGGGTTGAGCTCGTCGCGCGGGTACACGTGGCGGAACTCGAACGGCCCCTGCCGCGACACCCAGCGCTGCACCTTGGTCGGCAGCGTCGCGAGGATCTCCGGCGCCAGCGCGGGCGCGGCATCGATGTCCTCCGGCTTGGGCACTTCCGGCATCGACAGCTGGTGCTCGCCGCTGTCCTCGTCCTTCTGGAACGAGGCGGCGAGGAACAGGATCGGCTGGCCGTGCTGGATCGCGGTCACGCGCCGCACCGAGAAGCTGCCGCCGTCGCGCGTGCGGTCGACGACATAGACGATCGGTGCTTCGATGTTGCCCGCGCGCAGGAAGTAGGCGTGTAGCGAATGCGCATTGCGCGGCTCGCTCGCCGAATCCATCGTCGCCTGAGCGGCCGACAGCGCCTGGCCCAGGACCTGGCCGCCGAACACGTACTTGGTGCCGATGTCGCGGCTCTGGCCGCGGAACAGGTTGTCCTCCAGGCGTTCGAGCGAAAGCAGTTCGATGAGCTCGGAAACGGGGGAGGTCATGGGCGTGGCGGCCGGCGTGGGAAGGCCCGGATTATATCGGCCGGCGACCGACGCCCGGCTCCGGGCCGTGGTGTCAGGGGCGCAGCCGCTGCAATCGCACCGAATCCATCACGCGCTGCCACGGAAACAGCGGTCCCGGATCGCGCTTGCGCGCGACCTGCACTGCGGGATCGTCTGCGGCGGGCTCGGTGGCCCTATCGAGGTCCTCGTGGCCGGCGATCTGCCGCAGCGACGGCAGGTCCGCCTGCAGCGTCTGCAGCAGGGCGATCAGGGATTCGATCTGCGCTTCGGTGTACGGCTCGTCCATCGCCTGGTGGCGCGAATCGTGCCAGTCCGGATAGCGGCCGGTGTTCACCAGTTCGATTCCGATCGCGCGGGTGTTGTAGCCGCGCACGTGGTGCGCGATGCGCTCCAGCGGCACGTACTGGAAGACGCTGCCGTCGCGGTCGATGTAGTAGTGGCCGCTGTTGCCGGTGCCCGAGGCATACAGCTCGCGTTCGCCGAACTCCCTGGCCATCGCCATGTCCGGCAGCTCGGTGCAGTGGATCACCACCAGGTCGATCTGCGCCAACGGCCGCTCGTCGAGACGGGCCTCGTAGGGCAGCAGGTCGACGGTGATGGGCAGCGGCGGCGGGTCGGGCAACATGCGGCGGATGCTAGCATTCGCCTTCGTTCCAACTGCTCGCCTCAGTGAGGGCTGACATGACCCTGCCACCGGCGGACTCCGAACTCGGCAAGCTGATGGCCACCCTGCCGCGTCCCGGCCGGGTGGAGTGGATCGGCCTGCGTCCGGCCCGCGGCCAGGCGATGCGCGAGGTGGATGCCGCCGAAGCCCTGGCCGGCAAGGGCCTAACCGGTGACCGCTATGCCAGCGGCAGCGGCAAGCGCGGCGTGACCCTGATCCAGGCCGAGCACCTGCCGGTGATCGCTGCGCTATCGGGCAACGCGAACGTGCTGCCTGCGCTGTTGCGGCGGAACGTCGTGGTCTCGGGCCTGCCTTTGATCGCACTGAAGGAACGGCGCTTCCGCATCGGCGAGGTCGTGCTCGAAGGCACGGGCGAGTGCGATCCGTGTTCCAACATGGAAAAGGCGCTCGGCCCGGGCGGCTTCAACGCGATGCGCAGCCATGGCGGCCTGTGCGCGCGGATCGTCGAGGGCGGCGTGTTCCGCCTCGGCGATGCGGTGGTCGCGCTGGCCTGACGGCGTCGCCCATCTTGAGGCGTTTGATCGCACACGCTCCCCACCGGATTACAACTGCGCCAAATGCCCGGACACTGCATCCTCTGCCACGGTTTCGAGAGCGGTCCCGACCCCACCAAGGTGACTGCCCTGGCGGATGTCGCCGACCAGCTCGGCTGGACCCACGAGCGACCCGATTTCACCGACCTCGATGCGAAGCGCGAGATCAGCGGTCTCGGCGACGTGCACGCGCGCGTGCAACGCCTGCTCGCGCTCGCGCGCGAAGCCGCCGCACGCGGCCCGCTGGTGCTGGCGGGTTCGAGCCTCGGCGCCTGGATCGCCGGCAAGGTGTCGATGCAGGTGCCGGTGAAGGGCCTGTTCCTGATGGCGCCGCCGATCACTCTTGATGCCTCGCATCCGATCGAGGCCGCACGCGTGCCGACCAGCATCGTCCATGGCTGGGATGACGAATTGATCCCCGCCCTGCAGGTCGTGCAATGGGCGCAGCAGCGCCGCGCGCGCCTGCTGATGGTCGACGACACCCATCGGTTGTCGTCGCATGTCCACGCCAGCGCCGTCGCGTTCGGCCAGTTCCTGGAGTCGCTGTGAAGTTTTTCGCCAGTTGTGGCAAGGGCCTGGAATACCTGCTCGCCGACGAGTTGATGGCGCTGGGCTGTACGCGCGCCACCGCGACCATGGCCGGGGCGAACGCCGAAGGCTCGCTGCTCGACGCCCAGCGCGCCGTGCTGTGGTCGCGCCTGGCCAGCCGCGTGCTGTGGCCGCTGGCGGAGTTCGACTGCCCCGACGAGCGCGCGCTGTACGAGGGCGCCGCCGCGATCGACTGGCCGCAGCACCTCGCTGCCGGCGACACCCTCGCCGTCGACGCCCATGTCTCCGGCGACGCCCTCACCCACGCGCGTTACGCCGCGCAACGGGTGAAGGACGCCGTCGTCGACGTGATGCGCGCGCGCACCGGCGCGCGGCCGGACGTCGACGTCGAAGCGCCGGACCTGCGGCTCAACCTGGTCGTGCGCAAGGGGCGGGCGGTGCTGTCCGTCGACCTCGGTGGCGGACCGCTGCATCGCCGTGGCTGGCGCCGCGTGCAGGGCGAGGCGCCGCTGAAGGAGAACCTCGCCGCGGCCGTGCTGCTGCGTGGCGGCTGGCCGCGCGTGTATGCCGAAGGCGGCGCACTGCTCGACCCGATGTGTGGCAGCGGCACCCTGGTGATCGAGGCGGCGATGATGGCGGCCGACGTCGCCCCGGGCCTGCATCGCGAAGGCGGATTCCGGCCGACGCGTTGGCGCGGTTTCGATGTCGAGGCGTGGACGCGCCTGCGTGAGGAAGCGCTGGAGCGTGAAGCGAAGGGGCGCGATGCACTGCGGGCGGCGTTCCGTGGCAGCGACATCGATCCGCATGCGATTCGCGCGGCCCGCGAGAACGCGGAATCGGCGGGCGTCGACGCGGCGATCGAATGGAAAGTCGAGGATGTCCGCCAGCTGGCCATCAGTGAAGGCGCGGCCCCGGGACTGGTCGCGTGCAATCCGCCCTACGACGCCCGCCTGGCTGCCGATCCGGCGCTGTACCGAGCGCTCGGCGATGCCCTCAAGCGCACCGTCCCGCAATGGCGCGCCAGCCTGCTCTGCGGGGATGCCGACCTGGCGTTTGCCACCGGCCTGCGCGCGGCGAAGAAATACCAGCTGTTCAACGGCGCGATCGAATGCACGCTGATCGTCGCCGACCCGGTCGCGCCGCCGCAACGCGAGCGTCCGGAGCAGGCGCAGGCCTTGTCCGAAGGCGCGCAGATGGTCGCGAACCGTTTGCGCAAGAACGTGCGCAAGCTGAAGTCCTGGCGCGAGCGCGAAGGCGTGCACTGCTATCGCGCCTACGACGCGGACCTGCCCGAATACGCGGCCGCGATCGACGTCTACGAGACCGACGAAACGCCGCCGCGCAGGTTCCTGCACGTGCAGGAGTACGCCGCGCCCGCCGAGATCCCGCAGGACGTGCAGCGCCGCCGCCTCAACGAGGCGCTGGCTGCCGCGCGCGAAGTCTTCGACGTGCCGCGCGAACGCATCGCGCTGAAGACGCGCGCCCGCGGCAAGGGCGGGAGCAAGTACGGGCAATTCGACACGCGCGGCGAATTCATCGTCGTACGCGAGGGTGACGCCCGGCTGCGGGTGAACCTGTTCGACTACCTCGACACGGGGCTGTTCCTCGACCACCGGCCGATGCGCCTGCGCATCGCCGAGGAAGCGCGCGACGCGCGCTTCCTCAACCTCTTCGCCTACACCGGCGCGGCGACCGTGCACGCGGCGTTGGGTGGGGCGCGACAGACCACCACCGTCGACCTGTCGGCCACGTACCTGCAGTGGTGCGCGGACAACCTGCGCGAGAACGGCTTCGGTGGAACCAGGCACCGGCTGGTGCAGGCCGACGCGATGGAGTGGCTGGCGCATGACGAAGGCGAATACGACCTGATCTTCTGCGACCCGCCGACCTTCTCCAACTCCAAGCGTGCCGACGACTTCGACGTGCAGGCGGTGCACGTCGCCCTGTTGCAGGCGGCCGTGGCCCGGCTGTCGCGCGAGGGCGCGCTGTATTTCTCCAACAACTTCCGCCGCTTCCGCCTCGATGAAGCGGCGGTGGCGCAGTTCGCGCGCTGTACCGAGATCAGTCGGGATACCATTCCGCTTGATTTCGAGCGCAACGCCCGCATCCATCGTTGCTGGAAGCTGACCCGCCTGTGAGCCCATGAAGCGACCGCGCCCCGGTGTCTGGAAGTTCTTCTGGCAATGGCTGAAGAACCCGTTGCGCACCGCCGCGGTCGTGCCATCCAGTTCGGAGCTCGCCTACGCGATGATCGCCGAGCTGCCCGAGGACACGCAGCGCGTGATCGAACTGGGTGGCGGTACCGGCGCCATCACGCGCGAGCTGCTCGCCGCCGGCATCCATGCGACCCAGCTGCTGGTGCTGGAACTCAACGAGGAACTGCACACGCACCTGCATGCGCGCTTTCCCGCCGTCCACGTGGTGCTGGGGGACGCGCGTTCGCTGCCGGAGCTGGCGGCGGGTTGCGGATATCTCGACGATGGCCTCGCCGACGCGGTCGTGTCGGGTCTGGGCCTGCTCACCATGCCGCCCGTGTTGCAGCGCGAGATCCTGGAAGGGGCCCTGCAGTGCCTGCGCCCCGACGGCGTGCTGGTCCAGTTCACCTACGGTCCGACGGCCCCGGTGGCCGAGGCGGTCGTGAAGGAACTGGGGCTGCAGGTGCACCGTGGCGACTTCGTGCTGCGCAACGTGCCACCGGCCACCGTCTACGTGTATTCGCGGCGCGCTCCGGCTGCCGCCGCGCATTGACCCCATCGCCGGAACGGTCCTTCGCCGCGATGTCCCTACGGGCTTGCGGCGCCCGACGCCATCTTGTGCGCAGCCCACAGGAGCACGTTTCCAATGAACACCCTGGCCCCCACCACTTACGCCCGCGCAGTCCGCACCCTGCGCGGCCAGGCCACATCCGACGGTGCAGGCGTGCGCCTGACCCGCGTGATCGGCGGGCCGACGTTGCCGGACCTGGATCCGTTCCTGCTGCTGGACGAGTTCGGCACGGACCGGCCGGAGGATTACCTCGCCGGGTTCCCCGAGCATCCGCATCGTGGCTTCGAGACCGTGACCTACATGCTCGATGGCCGCATGCGCCATCGCGACAACCACGGCAACGAAGGACTGCTGACGCCGGGCTCCGTGCAATGGATGACCGCGGGTCGCGGCCTGGTGCATTCGGAAATGCCCGAACAGGAGGAAGGCCGCATGCGCGGCTTCCAGCTGTGGGTCAACCTGCCCGGCAAGGAGAAGATGACGCAGCCGCGTTACCAGGAATTCCCGGCCGAACGCATGCCGCTGGTGCAGCCGCGCGACGGCGTGCGCGTCAAGGTGATCGCCGGTGAGGTCGATGGCGCGCGTGGGCCGATCTCGCAGCCGGCGACCGAGCCGGTCTACCTGGACATCGCGCTGGCGGCGGGAAGCGCGTGGGAATACACGCTGCCGGAAGGGCACAACGCGTTCGCGTACGTGTTCGAGGGCGAGGCCAGCGTCGGCGACGGCGAAGACGCGCGCCGGCTCGATACGCACGAAATGGCGGTGCTCGGCGGCGGCGATGTGTTCAAGGCGACGGCCCTGGGCAAGGAAGCGCGCCTGATCCTCGTGGCCGGGCGCCCCCTGCGCGAGCCGGTGGCGCGTTACGGCCCGTTCGTGATGAACACCAAGCAGGAAATCATGCAGGCGTTCGTGGACTTCCAGGAAGGGCGCTTCTGATGCTGTGATTGCGCCCCGCCGCACTCGCAGAACGGCCACGCCTCGCGCGTGGCCGTTCGCGTTTTTGGGCCCGTTTACTCGCGTTCGAGCATGCGGTGCAGGTAGCCGCCCATCAGGCCGCCCAGGATCGGCGCCAGCCAGAACAGCCACAGCTGCGACAGCGCGACCGGGCCGGCGAACAACGCAACGCCGGTCGAGCGCGCGGGATTCACCGAGGTATTCGTCACCGGAATGCTGACCAGGTGGATCAGGGTCAGGGCGAGGCCGATCGCGATCGGTGGGAAACCGGCCGGGACTTCGGGCCGGGTCGCGCCCAGGATCACCACCAGGAACATCGTGGTCATCACCACTTCGCACAGGAATGCCGCCGCCACGCTGTAGCCGCCGGGCGACATCGCGCCGTAGCCGTTGCTGGCGAACACGCCGGCGGCATTGGGATCAAGAGCGAACGTGCCGCTGCCGCGGGCGATCTGCATCAGGATGAAGCCCGCGAGGATCGCGCCGGTCACCTGCGCCACGATGTAGGGCAGCAGCTCGCGCGCGGGGAAGCGGCCGCCGGCCCACAGGCCTAGGCTGACTGCCGGGTTGAAATGGCCGCCGGAGATATGCCCGAGCGCGTACACGCCGGTCAGTACGGTCAGGCCGAAGGCGAGCGAGACGCCAAGCAGGCCGATGCCGAGCGGATTGCCGTCGCCGCCGAATTTCGCCGCCAGCACCGCGCTACCGCAGCCGCCCAATACCAGCCAGAACGTGCCGACGAGTTCGGCGCCCAGTCGGTTCAGCATGGCCGTGCCTCCGCGCGGTCCCGAAGGGACCGGTCCGCTGCCGATCCTACGCCGCAAAAAACAGAACGGCGCCGGCAGTCGTCCCGCCGGCGCCGCTTGTGGTTTGCGTGCGTCAGTTGCTGCTGAGCCGGGTCGAACCGAATTTCATCGACTGCGTCTGCTGCAGCACCTGGTTCAGCTGCTCCGGCGAATTGGCCTGCACCCACATGTAGGCGATGCGGCCGTCGGGCAGCTGCACGGCGGTTTCGCGCGCCTGGATCTGCGTGCCGGCGATTTCCGTCCGGTACCAGGTGACCTCGCGGCCGTCGATGGTCACGCGTTCGGCGCGGTTGCCTCCCTTGGCCTTGAACGGCGAGTCCTTCGCAATGGTCATGCCGAACGCCTCGCTGCCGTCCTCTCGCAGGGCGCGACAGAAATCGGAGCTGGCGCTGCCGCGGTGTTCCCAGGTCAGCCCGGTGTCGGCGGAGAGGTACGGGCAGGCGCCCGCGTCCTGGGCCGAAGCTGCGCCGGCGAGCGGCAACAGCAGCGGCAATAGCCAGATTGGCTTGTTCATGGCGTGTCCCCCTGTGCGGTGTTGCGAAGTACGTTAAGGGCCGGTGAAAGGCTGCGACCCTGGACCGAACATAGCGCCGTTTTGGGGGCTTGACAAATTCCGGCGTTTCACATCTCTGAATCTGGCGATCGTATCGGCCGAAACGGTTTCACCGGCAACCTGAGCCTTCTCAATCAATGGCTTAGGTGGATCCCAAGAGCCTCGGGCTCAGCGCTCGGGCAGGGGGATGAATTCGGTTTCGCCCGGCACTGCGCCGAAGCGGCCTTCCAGCCAGTCCAGCTTGGCCTGCTCGATGCGGTCCTTCGAGCTGGACACGAAGTTCCACCACATGTGGCGCGGCGCATCCAGCGGCTCGCCGCCGAGCAGCATCGCCTTCACCGGCGTCTTCGCACGCAGGCGTGGACGGGTGCCCGGATCCAGCACGACCAGGTGCTGCGCGGGAATGTCGGCACCGTCGAGCTGGGCATCGCCTTCGAGGACATACAGCGCACGTTGCTGGTGGCCGTCGTCGAGGTCGACCTGCGCATCGGCGTCGAGATCGATCGCGACGTACAGGGTGTCGGCGAACACGCGCACCGGCGATTCCTCGCCATACCCGCGCCCGGCCACGATGCGCAGCCACGCGCCGTTGCGACGCTGCTGCGGCAACGTTGCCGCTGCGTGGTGGAAGAAGCCCGGTTCGGCTTCCTCGTGGCTGCGCGGTAGTGCGACCCAGGTCTGCATGCCGTGCACGGGGTGCGCGTGCTCGCGCACCGCCGGCGGCGTGCGCTCCGAGTGGGCGATGCCGCGGCCGGCGGTCATCCAGTTGACGTCGCCGGGATCGATGTCCTGCACGCTGCCCAGCGTATCGCGATGGGTGATGCGACCCGACCACAGGAACGTCACCGTCGCCAGGCCGATGTGCGGATGCGGGCGCACGTCCACGCCGCGACCGGCCTCGAACGTCGCCGGTCCCATGTGGTCGACGAACACGAACGGTCCGACCGAACGTGCCTGCAGCGAGGGAACGGCGCGACGCACCTGGAAGCCACCCAGGTCGTGCACGCGCGGCGCGATGATCATGGTCACGGCGAGGTGCCCCCGGCAGGCGCGGCGCTATCGACGCGGACGGTCACGCGCGGTGCGGGGCCCAAGGCAAGATCGACCAGTTGCAGTCGCCACCGGCCGGCGTCAGCCGAGGGCGTGCGCTCGGTGTTGAGGATGATGCGTGTCGGGGTTCCCGCGCCCCCGTGGTAATCGAACAGCACGTCCGCGTCGCCGGCGCGGATGCACTGCACGTCGGGCGGGCAGCGCGAATCGTTGGCGATGCCGATGTAGCGCAAGGTCGACGCGTCCGGGAGCGTGACGCGTTGGGCCGTCGCCATGGTGAAGTCCTGCCCGGCCGTGACGCCACCACCGGTGGCGCAGGCGGACAATGCGACGAGCATGCAGGCTGCGAGCAGACGGACCATGTCGGTTCCCATTGCGGACGTTGCCGCAAGGCTAGCACCGCGCCCGCAAGCGTGCGGTCGTCAATTCGGAACGGTCTATTCGTCCAAGCGCGAGGCGAGGCGGTCGGCCAGGCGCGTGGGTTCGGGTAGGCGATGGCTCGTAACGAAGCGCATCGTCATCTCTGGTGCGGTCGCCATCGCCACGCGATGGCCGGGCGAGACGATCAGGGGCAGGCAGCCAGGCTTGCTGCGCAGCAACCAGCCGATGTGCTGGCCCTCGTCGCGCAGGGTGGTGAACGCGCCGCGCATTTCATGCAGGGCGGTCGAGCTCTCGCCTACCAGCACCTTCGTCGCCACGCCGATCGTCGGAAGGTCGCTGGCCACGCCGAAATGCGCGGCGATGCCGAGCCGGCGCGGATGGGCGATGCCATGGCCGTCGATGAAGGCGAGATCGGGTGGCGCGGACAGCGATGACAGCGCCGCCAGCAGAGCGGGCAGCTCGCGGAAGCTCAGGAGGCCGGGGATGTAGGGCATCCGGGTCGGCAGTCGCACCACCTGCGTTTCCAGCACCTGCAGGTTGGCCGCATCGAGCAGCACGGCCGCGGCGCGCGTGGTCGCCCCCTCGTCCTCAAAGCCCACGTCGAAGCCGGCGATTGTGCGCAGCGCCTTCGGGAACGCGTCCTTCAGGCTCACCCGTTGCGCGAGTTCGTCCTGCACGGCGCGCAGGGCGGCGGTGTCGCCGCTCCATTCGGGCAGGGGCTCGAACGCCATCAGTAGCGCTCCTCGCGCAGCGTCGCCTCGCCGTCGGCCGTGATCGCGATGGTGATGCGGCGGTCGAATTCGCCATCGGCCATCGGCGCCACGCGGCAGCCGCACAGCGCGGCGGCAATCGCCGGCACGGTGTTGCTGTGGCCAACCACGAGCACCGTGCCGTCGCGATGATCGCGGCGCAGTTGCGCGGCCAGGTCGGCCGCGGAGCGGCTGGCGTCGTAGGTGATGACCGGCAACGCATGCGACTGCGCGGAAGGCGTCGCCGTCGCCTGCGTGCGCCGGTAGCCCGTGGCATAGGCGGCACGCAGCGGTGCGGATGCGAGCGACGCGGACAGCACGCGTGCGCGCGCTGCGCCGGCGTCGGACAGCGGTGGGTCCTTGCTGCCGTCGTCGGCCTTCTCGGCGTGGCGGACGAGGACGAAGGTCGCTCCCGCATCGCGCGCCGGCTGGCCCGCGCAACCGCCGATCAGGGTGGCCAGGAGCAGCGCCGCGCAGGCGCGGGTGGCGCGCATGTTGGCGGGCATGGTTCGTCCCGTTCCAGCCATGTTCGAACGTACGCTGGCGGCGATCATGCCGCCGCCCGGTCCAGCATGGTCAGCAGGCCACGCGCCGCCGCGACGCGCGAGGCGGCATCGGGAAGCTCCAGCTTCACCTTCAGCTTGTCCGGCCCGTCCATCTGGTAGAGCTTGGGTTGGCCCTGGATGAGCTTGATCACCGCCATCGGATCGACGTTGGGGCGTTCGACGAACTGCAGGCGTCCGCCCTTGTCGCCCAGGTCGAGCTTGCGGATTCCGAGCGCGGTGGATTGCAGCTTCAGTTCGGCGATGGTGAACAGATGCTTGGCCGCATCCGGGAGCAGGCCGAAGCGGTCCACCATCTCCACCTGCAGCTCGCGCAGCTCATCCGCATCGCGCGCGCCGCTGATGCGCTTGTACAGGGTCAGGCGCGTGTGCACGTCGGGCAGGTAATCGTCGGGGATGAGCGCGGGCACGTGCAGTTCGACTTCGGCGCCGCGCGCTTCGTGGGCGTCCACGTCCGGCAGCTTGCCCTGCCTGATGGAACGGACCGCGCGCTCCAGCAGCTCGGTGTACAGGCTGAAGCCGACTTCCGCCATCTGCCCGCTCTGGTCCTCGCCCAGCAGTTCGCCGGCGCCGCGGATCTCCAGGTCGTGGGTGGCCAGGGTGAAGCCGGCACCGAGTTCGTCCATCGCCGCGATCGCGTCCAGGCGCTTGCGCGCGTCTTCGGTGATCGCCTTGCGGTCGGGCACGACCAGGTACGCGTACGCGCGGTGGTGCGAACGGCCGACGCGGCCGCGCAACTGGTGCAGCTGCGCCAGGCCGAAGCGGTCGGCGCGGTGGATGATGATGGTGTTGGCGTTCGGGATGTCGATGCCCGACTCGATGATGGTCGAGGCCAGCAGTACGTTGAAGCGCTGCTTGTGGAAGTCGAGCATCACCCGCTCCAGTTCGCGTTCGGGCATCTGCCCGTGGGCGATGCCGATGCGCGCCTCGGGCACGAGTTCTTCTAGCTGGCGTTGCATCCGCGCCATGTGCTCGACGTCGTTGTTGAGGAAATACACCTGGCCGCCGCGCGACAGCTCGCGCTGGAACGCTTCGCGCAACTGCGCGTCGTCCCATGGCACGACGAAGGTCTGCACGGCGAGGCGATGCGCCGGCGGCGTGGCGATGATCGACAGGTCGCGCAGCCCGGCCATCGCCATGTTGAGCGTGCGCGGGATCGGCGTGGCGGTGAGCGTCACCAGGTGCACGTTGGCGCGCAGGGCCTTCAGCGCTTCCTTCTGGCGCACGCCGAAGCGTTGTTCCTCGTCGACGATGACCAGGCCCAGGTCCTTGAAGCGCACGTCGCCTTGGAGCAGGCGGTGGGTGCCGACGATCACGTCGATCTTGCCCTCGGAGACGCGCTGCAGTTCGGACTCGATTTCCTTCTTGGTCTTGAAGCGCGACAGCACCTCGACCTTGATCGGCCAGTCGGCGAAGCGGTCGCGGAAATTGCGGTAGTGCTGCTCGGCCAGCAGCGTGGTCGGCACCAGCACCGCCACCTGCTTGCCCGCGGCCGCGGCGACGAACGCCGCGCGCACCGCGACCTCGGTCTTGCCGAAACCGACGTCGCCGCAGACCACGCGGTCCATCGGCTGCGAACTGGCGAGGTCGCGGATGACCGCTTCGATCGCGGCGTGCTGGTCGGGCGTTTCCTCGAACGGGAACGTCGCGGCGAACGGCTCGTACATGGCGCGGTCCACGTCGAGCGCCAGGCCGGCGCGGGCGCGGCGCTTGGCCTGGATCTCGAGCAGTTCGGCGGCGACGTCGCGGACCTTTTCCGCGGCCTTGCGCTTGGCCTTGGTCCACGCTTCGCCGCCCAGCGAATGCAGCGGCGCGGTTTCGGCCGATGCGCCGGAGTAGCGGCTGATCAGGTGCAGTTGCGCGACCGGCACGTACAGGCGGTCGCCCTTGGCGTATTCGATCTCGAGGTATTCGCCGGGCAGGCCGCCGGCTTCCAGCGTGATCAAGCCGCGATAGCGGCCGACGCCATGGTCCTCGTGCACGATCGGCGCGCCTTCGGTGAGTTCGCCGAGGTCGCGGATGATCGCTTCGGGCTCGCGCCCGGCGCGCTTGCGCCGACGCGGTTGCGCGGCGCGTTCGGGGAACAGCTGGCGTTCGGTGAGGACGGCGAGCGCCGGTTCGGTCAGGGCGAAGCCGTCTTCCAGCGGCGCGACGGCGATCGCGAAGCGGTGGTCGGCCGCGGCGAAGGCGCTCCAGTCCGCGACCACGGCCGGGCGCAGTTCGGCGGCCTGCAGCAGCTCCAGCAGGGCTTCGCGCCGGCCGGGCGAATCCGCGGCGATGAGTGTGCGGCCCGCATAGGTGCGCAGGAACGACTTCAATGCTTCCGCCGGCTGCGCGTCCTTGGCGGCGACCGGCAGCGCCGGCGCGGGCTGGTCGCCCAGGGCGGAGGCGCGCTCGCGCTGCGGGTGCTGCTCGCCGCACACCTCGACGCGATCGCCCCGGTTGAGCTGTTCGCGCAGCGCATCCGGCGACAGGTAAAGCTCGGTGGGCGGCAGCAGCGGGCGTTCGAGGTCGTGGCGCCGTTGTTCGTAGCGATCGGCGGTCTGCTTCCAGAACTGTTCGGCCGCGTCGAGCGCGCCGTCCGCGATCACCGGCAGCGCATCGCCGGCGAGGTAGTCGAACAGGGTCGAGGTCTGCGCGAAGAACAGCGGCAGGTAGTACTCGATGCCGGCCGGCGCGATGCCCGCCTTGAGGTCCTGGTACAGCGCGCTGCGCCGCGTATCGACGTCGAAGCGGTCGCGCAGGGCGTCCAGGGCGCGCTTGAGCGCGGCATCGTCCAACGGCAGCTCGCGGCCGGGCAGCAGGTGCACGGCGTCGATCTTGTCGAGCGAACGCTGCGATTCGGGATCGAACACGCGGATCGTCTCGATCTCGTCGTCCAGCAGTTCGACGCGGTAGGGCGAGTCCGCGCCCATCGGGTACACGTCGAGCAGGCCACCGCGCACGGCGAAATCGCCCGGGTCGAGCACCTGCGGGACATGGCGGTAACCCGCGCCCTCGAGGCGCCGCTTCTCGGCGTCGAGGTCGAGCCGCTGGCCGACGCGCACGTCGAAGCTGCCGCCCACCACATGCTTCAGCGGCGCCAGGCGCTGCAGCAGCGTCTGCACCGGCACGACCACGATCCCGCGCTTCAGCGTGGGCAGCCGATGCAGCGCCGCCAGGCGCTGCGAGACGATGTCCGGGTGCGGGCTGAACTGGTCGTAGGGCAGCGTTTCCCAGTCCGGAAACGGCAGCACCGGCAAGCCGCCTTCGGCGCCGACCAGCGTGCGCAGGTCGGATTCGAGCTGGTTGGCGCCCTGGTTGTCGCGCGCGATCGCGAGGATCGGGCCGGCATGCGCGCTCGCCGCCGCGGCGATATGGAACGCCAGCGCGGAGGGCGAGGCGGGCGCTCGCCACCAGGCACGCTGCTGGCCGGATTTCGGCAGGGGTGGGGCGGGGAAGTTGGAAGCGGAATCGTTCATGGACACGGCGCGCAAAACAACGGCAGCGCCGGACGCGTGCAAGGGCGTCCAGCGCAGCAAGGGCGCGCAGTTTACCGCGCGGTGCGAGGCGGAACGCTTACCCTGTCCAGCGGATTTCGGCCCGGCCGGCGCCCGGTTATCCGGTGGTGAACCGATGGATGATCGACTTCACCTCGGGGACGCGCTCAGCCCGGAGTGTTCGCGCCCCCGATCCTCCTTGGCCCGCACTTTGGTCTCCGATGACATAGGCGCGGTGACCTGGCGAGCGAGTGTTGGGAGCACGGCGCACGACTTCTGCGAAGTGGCACGGCGGTGGCGCGGCGTGGGACAGCCGAGCGCTGAATGTCTCGTTCGATCGGCGCTAGCCGGGCGCGTGTCCGGAGACGGGCCCTGCGGTCGCAGGATGTCCCTGGAAGCGAATTACCGCCCGCCGTGCTGCGGCTGGACGGACGTCCACTGGTCGGACGGGACGCGGCTGGGGGTGCGCGGTTTCAGCTCCAGCCTGACCCGCACCAGTCCTGGCGATTCCTGGCGGAATTCACGCTGGAAACCCAGCGACTGGGCCAGCGTCAGCATGGGGGCGTTGTTCTCGAGCACGTCGCCGTAGAGGCAATTCAGCTTCTTGCCCTTCGCCCACTTCACCAGCCGGGTCATCAGGTAGCGGCCCAGGCCCATCTGCTTGATGTAGCGGCTTACCAGGATCGCGAATTCGGCATCGCGGCCGTTGTCGTCGATCGCGACCCGCGCGACCGCGCCGATCAGAGCCTCGCCCGGCGGCAGCGGCTCGGCCACCACCAGTGCGAACTCGGTCCGCGGGTTGACATGCGTCAGCCGCTCGGCGGCTTCCGCCGAGAGTTCCTTCACTGCGTGCAGGAAGCGCTGCCGGATCTCATCGGGCTCCAGCAGGCCGAAGCCGGCGCGCAATGGCTCGCCGTCCTCGGGGCGGATTGGGCGAATCAGCACCTGCCGTCCGTTCGACAGCGTCAGGCGTTCATGCCAGGGCGGGAGGCGCTCGCGCGTGGGGGATGCTCCTGTCATGGGCCGATATTGGCACACTGCCTGTTTAGAACTTCATCACACTCACCCGCCCGGGTGAGCATCGGTGGTCAGGACATGAACGAAAGCGCGCTCCGCAAGCTCACCGCTCCATGGCCTGGTGTCGAGGCCGCGATCAAGTGGGAGGACGATCTGGTCTTCACCGTGGCCGGAAAGATGTTCTGTGTCACCTGCATTCGTGGCGCCCACAAGGGCTCGATCAGTTTCAAGGTCGAGGACGAGCGCTTCCTCGAATTCACCGGGCGGCCCGGCTTCGTTCCCGCGCCGTACCTGGCGCGCGCGCACTGGGTGCAGATCGCATCGCCCAAGCCGCTGCCCGCCGCCGAGCTGCGCGAGCTGATCCGTCGCAGCTACGAGCTGGTGCGCGCGAAGCTGCCGAAGAAGACCCAGCGTGAACTCGCCGACTGAGGCGTGCCCGCGCCCGCGATTCGGCCAGGCGTTGCGCTTCTGGCTGGCGCTGGGCTGCATCAGTTTTGGCGGGCCGGCCGGGCAGGTGGCGATCATGCACGGCGAGCTCGTGGAGAAGCGGCGCTGGATCGACGAGACATCGTTCCTGCGCGCACTGAATTTCTGCATGCTGCTGCCTGGCCCCGAGGCGATGCAGTTGGCGACGTTCCTGGGCTGGCGCCTGCATGGTGTGCGAGGCGGCGTTGTCGCGGGCATCTCGTTCGTGCTGCCGGCGGCGCTGCTGATGGCGCTGTTGAGCTGGGCGTACCTGCATTGGCAATCGCTGCCGCTGATGGTTGGGGTGGTGTTCGGACTGCAGGCGGCGGTGCTGGGCATCGTCGTGCATGCAGCGCAACGGATCGGCGCACGCGTACTGAAGACGCCCTGCATGGCCGTGCTTGCGCTGGTCGCGTTGCTCGCCATCGCATTGCTGCACGTGGCGTTTCCCTTGCTGTTGCTGGGTGCCGCCGCGATTGGCTGGTGGGCGTGGCGCTATCGCCCGGCCTGGCTCCCGGAAACCCAGGCGGCGTCACCAGTGCACGCGTCGGTGTCGCGCACCGGTCTTCGACGCGCGGCGCGCATTGCCGCGACCTGCGTGCTGCTGTGGTGGGCGCCGATCCTCGCCGCGGGCGCCTGGCTGGGAGAGGACAGCACGGCGTTCGCGATGGGTGTGTTCTTCAGCAAGACGGCGCTGTTCACGCTCGGTGGCGCGTATGCCGTGCTGCCTTACGTCGCCGCGCAGGCTGTCGACGTGCACGGGTGGCTGGCGCCGGCGCAGATGATGACGGGGCTGGGCCTGGCGGAAACCACACCCGGCCCGCTCATCCTGGTGCTGGAATTCGTCGGCTTCGCGGGCGGCTGGCAGCATCCGGACCTGGCGACGCCGCTGGCGTCGGGGCTGCTCGGGGCGGCGATCGCGGTGTGGGCGACCTTCCTGCCGAGCTTCCTGTTCGTACTCACTGCCGCGCCATGGATCGAGGGCATCGGCCGCTGGCCGCGCGCGAGCGCGATGCTGGCGGCGGTGACCGCCGCGGTGGTCGGGGTGATCGCGCACCTGGCCTTGTGGTTTGGCTGGCGGCTCCTGTCCTCGCAGGATTGGCGCGGGGCGGTGCTGGCGCTGGCGATCGCTGCAGTGGTTCACGCGGGCCTCGCACGATGGCGCTGGCCGGTGGCGGCGATCGTTCCCGCGGCGGCGATGGCCGGTGCGGTGGCGCAGTTGCTGGTTCCGCTGGCAGCGTGAACCCGCGCCGGGCCGGCGTCGGCCCGATGCTAGAATTTCCGGGCTTTTTCCCGCTGCAACAAGCTCCAACCAGAAAGGAATGATGCATGGCCGGTGGTGGTGACTCGACCCGCGCGATCTTCTTCGCGCTCGGTGCCAATTTCGCGATCGCGGTGTCCAAGGGCGTCGCGGCGTTCTTCACCGGGTCCAGCGCGATGCTGGCCGAGACCGTGCACTCGCTCGCCGACTGCGGCAACCAGCTGCTGCTCCTGCTCGGCATGCGCCAGGCCAAGCGTCCGCCCTCGCCGGACTATCCGCTCGGTTACGGCAAGGCGATCTATTTCTGGTCGTTCCTGGTTGCGCTGATGCTCTTCAGCGTGGGCGGCATGTTCTCGCTGTACGAGGGCATCCACAAACTCCAGCATCCCGAGCCGCTGAAGCAGTGGTGGTGGGCCGTGGGCGTGCTCGTGTTCGGTATCGGCGCCGAAGCCCTGTCGATGCGCGCCTGCCTGCAGGAAGTCGCCAAGGCGCGCGGATCGCGCACGCTGTGGCAGTGGTTCCGCCAGAGCCGCCAGGCCGAACTCGTGGTGATTTTCGGCGAGGACCTGGCTGCGCTGTTCGGCCTGGTGTTCGCGCTCGTTGCGGTGGTCCTGTCGGTGGTGACGGGCAATCCGCTGTGGGATGCGATCGGCACCATCGCCATCGGCGCACTGCTGGTGGTCGTCGCCGTGTTCGTCGCCATCGAAGTCAAGGCGATGCTGATCGGCCAGAGCGTCGAGCCGGAACGCGAACAGGAAATGCGCAGCTTCATCGAGGCGCGCGAGGAAGTCGGCCGCGTCATCAGCCTGATCACGCTGCAGCTGGGCAACGAGGTGATGGTTGCCGTGCAGGCGGAAATGAACGACCGCCAGACCACGCACCACCTCGCGGAAGAGATCAACCGCGTGGAGCGCGCGTTCAAGGCGCAGTTCCCCGAGGTGCGCTGGAGCTTCTTCGAGCCGGACCTCAAGCCGCAGATCTGATTCGGCCGGGCTGATGCGTTCCGCTCAGGGCGGGGTGCGCAGCCATTCCAGCCGGGAGTGCGGCTTGCGCTCGCCGAGCGCGGTGGTGAGCGCATGCAGCGCGGGCGCCAGCTTCGCGTCGAGTTGGAACGGGGCGTTGAGGATCAGCAACCCGCTGCCGTTCATGTGCAGCGGCGAGTCGTCGGGACGCACCAGCAGCTCGGCCACCAGTGCCGATTTCGCTGGCAGCGTGGCCGCCCGGCGGTAGAAGGGCTGCAAGGCACGGCCCAGCTTGATCGGATACCAGAGCATGAAACAGCCCTGCGGCCAGCGGCCGAGGGCTTCGCGCAGGGCATGCAGCGCGGTGTCGAACTCTTCCAGCTGGGCTTCGTACGGCGGATCGATCAGGACCAGGCCGCGGCCGAACTTCGCCTCGCCGATGCGCGGGGGCAGCAAGGCCTTCATCGCCGCATAGCCATCCCGCTCGTGCGCGGCGATGCGTGGATCGGCGGCGAAATTGGCCTTGAGCTGGGCGGCTTCCTCCGGGTGCAATTCGCACACCGCGATGCGATCGTCCGCACGCAGCGCGTGGGCGAGCAACCACGGCGAGCCCGGGTAGGCGGTGCGGCCGTGCTCGTTGCGGCAGGCGCGAACGGCCTGCAGGTAGCGCTGGAGCAGCGGATTCGCCGGTGCCTCCGCCAGCAGCCGGCCGATGCCGTCTTCCGCCTCGCCGGTGCGCTGCGCCGAATTGCTGTCGAGCGCGTACAGGCCGCGGCCGGCGTGGGTGTCCAGCGCGAACAGGGGCGCCGGCTTGGCAGTCAGGGCATCGCACACCGCCAATAGGGCGACATGCTTGAGCACGTCGGCATGGTTGCCGGCGTGGAAGGCGTGGCGGTAATTCATGCCGCTAGGGTACCGCGTCGGCTCGATGCGATGGCCGCCACGGCGTGCTCTATCCTTGCCGCATCGCCGCTTCCGCCTGCCTCGCATGCCGCGCATCCTGCTCGTCGAAGACGAACCCGCCATCGCGCAGACGGTGCTGTACGCCCTGCGCACGGAAGGCTTCGAGGCACGGCATTGCCTCACCGGCGGCGAAGCGCTGCGCGCCGCGAAGGAAGCCCGCTTCGACCTGGCCGTGCTCGACGTGGGCCTGCCGGACATCGGTGGCTTCGCCCTGTGCCTGGAGCTGCGCCGCCTGGACGCCGCCAAGGGTGGCAACCTGCCGGTGATCTTCCTCACCGCCCACGATGCCGAGCCCGAGCGCATCCTCGGCCTGGAGATCGGGGCCGACGACTACATCACCAAGCCGTTCTCGCCGCGCGAGCTGGTGGCGCGGGTACGCGCGGTGCTGCGCCGCGGCCAGGCCGGCGCTCCAGGTGCCAGCGCGCCTGGCTTCGAGCACGATGCAGATGGCCACCGCATCCGCTATCGCGGGCGCCTGCTCGATCTGACCCGCTACGAATACGGCCTGCTGGCGGCACTGCTGCAGCGCCCCGGTGCGGTGCTCAGCCGCGCGCAACTGATGGATCGCGTCTGGGGCGACGCGTTGGAAAGCGGCGACCGCACCATCGACACCCACATCAAGACCTTGCGCGCGAAGCTGCGGACGGTGGCGCCGGAAGCGGACCCGATCCGCACGCACCGCGGCCTGGGCTATTCGCTCGAGTCCGCATGAGCGCCCCGCGATGAAGATCGGCCTGCGCATCTTCCTCGGCTACTTCCTGATCGTCGCGCTGGCGGCGTTCCTGCTGATGCGCGTGTTCGTCGCCGAAGTGAAGCCCGGCGTGCGGCAGGCGATGGAGGACACGCTGGTCGACACCGCCAACGTGCTGGCGGAACTGGCCAGCACCGATTTCCTCAGCGGGCACATCGCCGACGGCGAGTTCGCCCGGCGCGTCAGCGCCCTGCGCAGCCGGAAGGTCGACGCGCAGATCTGGGGCCGCCGCAAGCACGGCATGAGTTACCGCGTCTACGTGACCGACGCGCGCGGCATCGTGGTGTTCGACAGCGACGGCATCGCCGTCGGCAAGGACTACTCGCGCTGGAACGACGTCTACCTGACGCTGCGCGGCCACTACGGCGCGCGTTCGACGCCGAGCGATCCCAAGGACGAGACCTCCTCGGTGATGTACGTGGCGGCGCCGCTGCACGACGCGCAGGGGCACATCATCGGCGTGCTCACCGTGGCCAAGCCCAACCGCGCGATCGCACCGGTGATCGCGCGCAGCCAGGCGGTGGTGATGCGCTGGGGCGTGGTGCTGCTGGGCGCGGCGCTGCTGATCGGCCTGGTCGTCGCGTGGTGGCTGTCGCGGCAACTGGGCGGCCTGCGGCGCTACGCGCATGCCGTCACCGCCGGGGAGCGCGCCAGCTTGCCCGACGCGGCCGGCGAATTCGACGAACTCGGCCGCGCGCTGGAGACGATGCGCAACCGCCTCGAGGGCAAGCAGTACGTCGAGCAGTACGTGCATGCGCTGACCCACGAGATGAAGAGTCCGCTAGCGGCGATCCGTGGCAGCGCCGAACTGCTCGAGGAAGCGCACGGCGACCAGCAGATGGCCGAAGCCGACCGCCTTCGCTTCACCGCCAGCATCCGCCTGCAGAGCGAACGCCTGGCGCAGATGATAGACAAGCTGCTGGCGCTGGCGAGCGTGGAGCATCGGCAACGGCTGGAGCATCCCGAGCCAATCGGGGCTGCCGAACTCGCGCGTGCGGCCGTGGAGCAGTGCGCGCCGCGCCTGGCGCGCGATCGCCTGGGGCTGGAGGTGGACGTGCCCGCCGATTTGCCGGCACTGCAGGGAGACGCCTTCCTGCTGCGACAGGCGCTGGTGAACCTGATCGAGAATGCCGCCGACTTCTCGCCGCACGGCGGCGTGATCCGGCTGCGGGCGCAACTCGACGGCGCGAGCCTGCGCTTCGAAATCGCGGACGAAGGCCCGGGTGTCCCGGACTATGCCCTGACGCGGGTGTTCGAACGCTTCTATTCGCTGCCGCGTCCGGATGGCGGCAGCCGCAGCAGCGGACTGGGGCTGTGCTTCGTGGCCGAAGTCGCGGCCCTGCACGAAGGCAGGGCCGCGTTGAGGAACCGCACGGAAGGCGGCGCGATCGCGAGCCTGGAACTGCCCGTCCCGCGCTGACCCGCGTTGCGGCAGGTCGCCGGTCAGGCGTTTTCGGCGATGTGCTTGGATGAAACGAGCTTGCCGGCCTCGAGCAGGTGGCCGCTCATCCTGCCCAGTTGCTTCACCTGGTCCTGCATGGAATCCAGGATCGTGAGCGTGAAGGCGAACTCCGCAGGCGTGGTCCAGCCCGGATTCCGGATGATGCGCAGCAACTCCTTGAGGTCGGTGCCCTTGCCGAGATGGGCGAGGGCGTCGCTCAGTGCGGTGATCTTCTTGTCGAGTTCTGCGATGTGGTTGGGCATGTGTGCTCTCCTTGGCTGAGCCGGTGAGGGCGGACGTCCGACCGCGCCGGCTCCCGCGGTCGAAGGTGCTTCCCTAGCGGCGCTGGTCGATCTCCTGCGCCCTCCGAGGTAGCAAACGCCGTGGCGGCGGCAATGCGGTCACCGACTTCACCCTCGCTTCATGCTCGCGCCATCGTGGAACCATGGGCCGTGCGCACCCTGTCGCCATCGCCACGACCGGAGGTAGACATGCGCCTGCTGCTGAAACTCGCTTTCGTATTCGCGATGACCATCGCGATCATGATCCCGCTGATGCTGATCCGCGGCACCATCAGCGAGCGGCAGTTCTACCGCAACCAGGCCGTCGCCAACATCGCGCGCAGTTCCGCCGGTGCACAGGCGTTCTCCGGGCCGGTGCTGGTGGTGCCCTACGTGGAGACGGTCGAAGTCGAGGAGAAGAACGACAACGGCGAGGTCATCCGCAAGGTCAAGCGCGACGGCGCATCGGGCCACTGGACGTTCTTCCCGGAGCGCCTGGACGTGCGCGGCAAGCTGCTGCCGAACACGCGCCGGCTGGGGCTGCACGAAGTCCGCGTGTACGAACTGCAGGCGCAGGCGCAGGCCGGCTTCAACGTGCGTATTCCGGCGGACGAAAATCCGGAGCTGCCGCGGCGGATCGGCCAGCCGTGGCTGAGCTACGGCATCGCCGACGTGCGCGGGCTCGCCGGCACCCCGCAGTTGGGGGTGGATGGGCGCGACGTGGCGCTGGAGGAAGGATTCGGCAGTCGCGACGGCGGCGGCGTGCATGTGCGCCTGCCCGCGCCGGTCGCAGGTACGCAGCTGAAACTGGACACGCGCCTGGACCTGAAGCTGGCCGGCACCGAATCGCTGGCGCTGGTGCCGCTGGCGCGCAGCAACGTGTTCAAGCTGGAATCCGCCTGGCCGCACCCGCGCTTCGGCGGCGACTTCCTGCCGCGGCAGCCGAGCGTGGGCGCCAAGGGCTTCTCGGCGCAGTGGGAAGTGTCCTCGCTGGCCTCGAATGCGCAGGCACAGTTCCTCGCCGGCAAGACGCTGCCGTCCACCGAGGCCAACCGCGGCTACGGCCGTGGCGAAGGCGGTAACGATCCCGCGTTCGACACCAGCGGCATCGATGCGGTCGGCGTGGCGCTGGTCGATCCGGTCAACGTCTATTCGCAGGCCGATCGCGCCAGCAAGTACGGGCTGCTGTTCGTGGTGCTGACCTTCGTCGGCTTCTTCATGTTCGAACTGATCAAGCAGCTGCCGATCCACCCGGTGCAGTACGGCCTGGTGGGGCTCGCGCTGGCGATCTTCTTCCTGCTGCTGGTGAGCCTGAGCGAACACATTGCCTTTCCCTGGGCGTATCTGGTCGCGAGCGTGGCCTGCATCGGCCTGCTCGGCTTCTACCTCAGCGCGGTGCTGCGCAGCGTCGGACGTGGCCTGGGTTTTGCCGCGATGCTGACGACCCTGTACGCGGCGCTGTACGGCTTGCTGGTCTCGGAGGACAACGCGCTGGTGCTGGGTTCGGGCCTGCTGTTCGTGATCCTCGCCGCGATCATGCTGATCACGCGCAAGGTCGACTGGTATCAGCTCGGCAACGCACGCCCGCTGGCGGCTTCGGTCTGACGGTTGTCAACCCGGGGCGCGACGGCGACGTCGTGCCCCATTGCCTGTTTCAGGCCAACAGCGACACGCCGGGCACCAGCCACAGCGACAGGCCGGCCAACGACACGCCGATGCCGGTCGCGGCGAGCACGTCGCTCGGGTAGTGCAGGCCCAGCACGACCCGCGACACCGCGACGCTGGCGGTGAAGGGAATCAGCAACCACGCCAGCAGCGGGTAGTGGGCGAGGGCGACCACGGTGAAGGCGACCGCGTGCAGGGTGTGACCGGACGGGAACGAGAACTCGTCCAGTGGCGCCACCCATGCGCGGATGCGCGCATCGCTGGCGAACGGTCGCGGTCGCCGCGTCCAGCGTTTGAGCAGCTTGTACAGCGTGAGCGCGATCAGGCCGGTGGCGGCGAGGTGGGCGGAAGCGGCGAGCCCTTCCACGCCGTCGACGACGACCAGCGCCGCCATCAGCCCGTACCAGAACACGCCGTCGCCCAAGCGGCTGACGGCGGCGAAGTAGGCGCGCGATCCATCGGGTTCGCCCAAGCGGTTGGCGCGCAGGCACCAGCCCGATTCGTTCGCAAGGAAGCGTTTTGGCACGGTGGTCTTCATGCGATCTCCCGGTCGGCCTGCGGATCGGTGTCGAAGGTGCTGGTGCGCGCGCCTGCGTCCGCCAGGCTCTGCAGCAGCGCGTCGAAATCGGCCGCCACCTGCTCCGGATGCAGCCCGGCCATTGCCTCGCGGCCGGCCCGGCCCATCGCGGCGCGCAGCACCGGTTCGCTGCCGATGCGCACGACCGCGCGCACGAAGCCATCGTCATCGCCGTCGGCGATCGCGGCGCCATGGACCTCGTCGCGCAGGTGCTCGCGTGCGGCGCCGTAGTCGAAGGCGATGGTCGGCACGCCGCTGGCCATGGCCTCGAGGGTGACGTTGCCGAAGGTCTCGCTGTGGCTAGGAAACACGAACAGGTCGCCGCTGGCGAAATGCCGGGCCAGCGCCTCGTCGCGCTGGATGCCGCAGAAGACGAAATCGGGATTGTCGTGCTGGATCCTGGCGCGCGCGGGGCCGTCGCCGACCCAGACGAAGCGTGCGTCCGGACGGACCTTCTGCAGTTCGCGGAAGGCGCGCACCGCCAGGTCGAGGTTCTTCTCGGCGGCGATGCGGCCGACGTAGATCGCGACGAGGCCGTCCTCGCCCACGCCCCATTGCGCGCGCAGGGCGGGATCGCGGCGTGCCGGATCGAACAGCTGCGTGTCCACCGCGCGTGGCAGCAGCACCACGTCGTTGAAGCCGTGATCCTGCAGGAAGCGTTGCAGTTCGCGCGTCGGCACCAGGGTCGCATCGGCGCGGTTGTGGAAGCGCCGCATCCAGCGCAACGCCGTCTGCGCCAGGAACGCCGCGCCGTAGTCGCGCATGTACTGATCGAAGCGGGTGTGGAAGCCAGTCGATGCGGGGATGCCCAAGCGCCGCGCGGCGCGCAATGCCGACCATCCCAGTGGGCCTTCCGTGGCCACGTAGATGGCGTCCGGCCGTGATTCTTGCCACTGCGCGACGAGCTTGCGCGTGGCCGGCAACCCGAAGCGCAGGCCCGGATAGCGGGGCAGCGGCGCGCCGCGGACGAGGAATTCGTGTTCGGCGCCGGTCGCGTCGGCGCCTTCGTTCACCTGGCGCGGGCGCACCAGCGAGACCTCATGCCCGCGGCCGCGCAGTCCCTGTTCCAGACCTTGCACGGTAAGGGCGACGCCATTGATTTCCGGCGGGTAGGTCTCGGTGACGATCGCGTAGCGCATGCGCAGCTCCCGGTTTTGGGGAGCTTGCGCAGGCGGCGTGTCGCGCCGGTTTCAGGCCGATGACCGCGCGATGACGCGGCGTTTCGACGGCAGGGTTCAGAGCGCGGCGCTGCGAGCCTGCGTTGCCGCCAGTTGCGGCCAGCGCGCCAGCACCGCGGCGCGGATGCCCGCGGCGTCGAGGCCGGCTTCAGCCAGCAGCTGCTCGCGGCTGGCGTGGTGCTGGAACGCGTCGGGCAGGCCCAGGTGCAGCATCGGCAGGACGATGCCTTCGGCCGCCAGCAGTTCGGCTACACCCGCGCCGGCGCCGCCGGCGACCACGTTGTCCTCGAGGGTGACGAAGCCGTCGTGGGTCTTCGCCAGTTCCAGCACCAGCTCGCGGTCCAGCGGCTTGACGAAGCGCATGTTGGCCACGGTCAGGCCGAGTTCCTCGCCGACCGCCACCGCCGCCGGCACGATCGCGCCGAACGCGAGCAGGGCGATGCGCGTGCCGCGCCGCCGCAGTTCGCCCTTGCCGATCGGCATCGTGTCCAGCGTGGGCTGCACGGCCACGCCCGGGCCGGTGCCGCGCGGATAACGCACTGCGGCCGGGCCCTGGTAGCGATGGCCGGTGGAGAGCATCTGCCGGCATTCGTTCTCGTCGGCCGGCGCCATCACGACCATGTTGGGCACGCAGCGCAGGTACGAGAGATCGAGGTTGCCGGCGTGGGTCGCGCCATCGGGGCCAACCACGCCGCCCCGGTCGATCGCGAACAGCACGTCGAGGTCCTGGATCGCCACGTCGTGCACGAGCTGGTCGTAGCCGCGCTGCAGGAACGTGGAGTAGATCGCGACCACCGGCTTGGCGCCCTCGCAGGCCATGCCGGCGGCCAGCGTCACCGCGTGCTGCTCGGCGATGGCGACGTCGAAGTAGCGCTCGGGGAATTCCTTGCTGAAGCGGACCAGGCCGGAGCCTTCGCGCATCGCCGGGGTGATGCCCATCAATTTGGGATCGGCGGCGGCCATGTCGCACAGCCACTCGCCGAAGACGTCGGTATAGGTCGGCTTCTTCGCGCCCGTCTTGGCGACGAGGCCCTTGCTCGGATCGAACGGGCCGACCGCGTGGTAGCCGATCTGGTCGTCCTCGGCGAGCTCGTAGCCCTTGCCCTTGGTGGTGATGATGTGGAGCAGTTGCGGGCCCTTGAGGGTCTTCAGCGTCTTCATCGCCCCCAGCAACGCGCCGATGTCGTGGCCGTCGATGGGACCGGTGTAGTGGAAGCCCATTTCCTCGAACAGCGTGGACGGCACGAACATGCCCTTCCAGTGCTCTTCCCAGCGCTTGACGAACTTGGCGGGCGCGCCGTGCTTGTCGCCAAGCAGCCGCTTGCCGCCTTCGCGGATGGCGTTGAGCGTGCGGCTGCCGGTGAGGCGGCCGAGCATCTTGGTCAACCCGCCGACGTTCTCGGAGATCGACATCTGGTTGTCGTTGAGGACCACCAGCAGGTTCGGTTCGCTGCCTCCATTCGCATCGCCCATGCCGCCGGCGTGCATCAGCGCCTCGAAGGCCATGCCCGCGGTCATCGCGCCATCGCCGATCACCGCCACGACCTTGCGGTCATCGCCCGCGCGCTGCAGCGCAACCGCCATGCCGAGCGCGGCAGAGATCGAGGTGGACGAATGGCCCACGCCGAAGGTGTCGTACTCGGATTCCTCGCGCTTGGGGAACGGCGCCACGCCGTCCTTCTGCTTGACCGTGTGGATGCTGTCGCGGCGGCCGGTGAGGATCTTGTGCGGGTAGCACTGGTGGCCCACGTCCCAGACCAGGCGGTCGACCGGGGTCTCGAACAGCCAGTGCAGGGCGACGGTCAGCTCGATCACGCCCAGCCCGGCGCCGAAATGGCCGCCGACCATCGCCACCTGTTCGATCAGGTACGCCCGCAGTTCATCCGCGATCGCGCGCAGTTCTTCTTCCGGGAACTGGCGCAGGTCGGCTGGAACCTGGATGCGGGAGAGACGTGGATAACGCTGCGGATCGATCATGCGGGGGGACGTGCCTGGGGGAAGCCGGCCACGACGGCGCGAATGGCAAGTCGGTCATTGTCCCGCCCGCGCGGCCGCGGGACAACCGATGCGGCAGGAAAGATGGGGCCGCGCGCGCGGCTGGTCATGCCCGGTTCCGGGCTCTACTGGCTGATTGGCGGCTCGCGCACGCTCCGAACCGCCGCAGGAGCGGTCCTGACCCTCGTTCGGACAGCGCATCGCATCAATGGCGGGGCAGCGCCCGCCTTGAGAGTGAATCAGCGCCCGCGCAGGCGCCCGAACAGGCCGCCGGACTTCTGCGGTTCGGGCTCGGGCTCCGGCTCGCGATACGGCTCGGCGTAGCCGGTGGCGAGGTTCGCGTTGACGAAGTCGGCGACATCCGTAACCGGCACGCCGCAAGCGGCGCTCACTTCTTCCAGCGTGGCCGGTCCCTTCATCATCGCGGTGGCGATGCGGAAGTGCTTCGGGAACTCACGTTCGGTCTGCGGCCACTTCAGCAGGCGGTACTGGGCATTGGCGTCGAAGCCGGGCATCAGCTTGCCCTTGCCGGCCTGCAGGGCGCAGAACCACAGCAGTCGCGCCAGCGGCTGGGCCGCGCCGTGCATGGTGGATTCGTTGGTCCAGGTCGCCGCGTCAACCGCGACGAAATCGTCGGCCTTGAGCACGGACTCGACGTGGGAGGTCAACGGCTTGAGCGTCGCCGGGCCAAAGTACTGATGGTTATCGAGATCGAGCAGCACGCCCGTGCCGCCGCTCTGAAGGCGCACACGGCCGTTGAGCTGTCCCGGCGCGAGCCAGTCGATCAGGGTGCGATCGCGCGGCGGGGCGGGCGGAGCCTGCGGTGCCGGCGCCGGCGTCTCGATGACCGGAGCCGTAGCGCTGGGAGCGGGCGGTGCGGCGCTGGGCGCTTCCACGCGTGGCGGCGGCGGTGCGGCGGGCGTATCCAGCGTGGCGCTTACGGCGGCGGAAGAAGGCTGGTCCGGAGCGGCAGCTTCTTCGCTCACCGGCTTGGCGAGTTCTTCCGGCAGCTGGTGCTGCGGCGCGGGCGCGGGCGTGACGCCATGCGGGGCGCCTTCGGACGGAGCGATCTGGTGCAGCAGCTCGGCGACCGATTCGGCGTTGAACGGCTTGCCAAGGCGGAAGTCGGTTTGCGCGCGAGGTGCGGAGGTGAGGCCGATCACCACCTTGCCGGCGCCATGCAGGCGCAGCCAGCTCATCGGGCCGTACATGCTGTCCATGTCGACCACGACGTGCGTCGCGTCCTGCTCGGACACCAGCGGCCAGCGGCCGCCCAGGCGCATGCTCGCCTCGGCGAAGGCGGATTTCAGGGCGGTTTCCGTGTTGGCATCCATGCCGGTCAGGCCGAACGTCGGGAGCATGTTCCGGTCTTCTCGCGAATATGACAGGCGGCGAGTGTTGCGCGGTGGCAGGGGGCCGTCAACGCGCGGTCAACGTCAGCTTGTGACGTACTTCGCGCAGATGCGGCTCCAGTCCGCTCGCCCGGGCCGCCGGCCGCCGGTTGCCGCGCGTTGAATCGGGCTATTGGACCGCCAGCTCCGGTCGCTTGCGCTTGGGCAGCTGTGCCTTCAGGAACGCCATCTGGTCCGCGAGGATGTTGCGGTTGCTGAGGATCAGGTGTTCGACCCAGCTCGGGCGGTACGGCACCGCGAGCAGAGGCATGCCGGCCTGCTGCGGCGTGCGGTTGCCCTTGCGCGAATTGCACTGGAAGCAGGCCGCGACCACGTTTTCCCAGACGTCGCGTCCGCCCTTGGACACCGGCAAGACGTGGTCGCGGGTGAGGTGCGGGCGGTTGAAGTCATGCCCGCAATACAGGCACAGGTAGGCATCTCGCGCGAAGAGGGCGGCATTGGTGAGCGCGGGCGTCGGATCCAGCGCGTGTGCTCGCGCATGACCGCGGGCAGCGACGATGGGGTGCAGCTCGATGAGGCTCTGCGTGCCGGTGCTGCGGCAGGTGCCGCCGTGCACCTGCAGGCATGGATCGCCGAGCGTCCAGGCCACGGCGCCGCGCGCATAGAGACAGGCAGCGTCCTGCCAGCTCATCCAGTCGAGGACGCGGCCGTGGGCATCCAGAGAAAGCAAACGGACCGCATTGAGGCGGTCCGTAGAGGGTCGGGCAACAAATTCGGGCGTCGAATGGAGGGCTGGATCTCGCGCGAGCATGTCCGCCGCACGGGTTCCAGTTCGGACCAGCCTCAGGTTGGCTCTGTCGGTCTCCATTGGGAAACCAGCTTATACGCCTATGTTTACGTTTTGTGTACCCGCGGTGCCGAATGCGCGAGCGGCCGGACATTCCCGCTTGCGCATGAATGCGCAAGCGGATGCCGCCGCTCAGGCGTCGAACGCCGTGTCCTCGAGCGCCGTCAGCGTGCTGGCGGGGCTTGCCATCGCCGCAGCGTGGGCCAGCGTGCGCGGCAGGATCCGCGCGAAGTAGAAGCGCGCGGTTTCCAGCTTTGCCTGCTTGAATGCGTCCGGATGCGACGAGGCATGCGCGGCCGCCACGCTGCGCGCCCACCAGTAGGCAAGGGTCACGTATCCGGAATACATCAGGTAGTCGTAGGACGCCGCGCCGATTTCCTCCGGACTCGCGATGGCGCGCTGTCCCACCTGCAGGGTCAGCTGCTGCCATTGCGCGACTTTCTCGCGCAGCGGGCCGATGAATTCGGCGACGCCCTCGTTGCCGGACTCGCTGTCGCAGAACTGCGTGATCATGCCGAGGAAGATCTTCAGTCCCGCGCCCTGCAGCTGCATGATCTTGCGGCCGAGCAGGTCCAGTGCCTGGATGCCGGTGGTGCCTTCGTACAGCGTGGTGATGCGCGCATCGCGGGCGAGCTGCTCCATGCCGTGCTCGGCGATGTAGCCGTGCCCGCCGAAGCACTGCAGCGCCTGGTAGGTACATTCCACGCCCCACTCGGTGAGGCAGGCCTTGACGATCGGGGTGAGGAAACCAACCAGCGCATCGGCGCGCTGGCGCTCTTCTTCGGTCGGCGCACGCTCGGACACATCGACCTGGAGTCCCGCGTAGTAGCTGAGTGCGCGACCACCTTCGACCAAGGCCTTGCAGGTCAGCAGCATGCGGCGCACGTCAGGCTGGACGATGATCGGATCGGCCGGTTTGTCGGGGAACCTGGCGCCGGCCAGGGATCGACCCTGCAGCCGCTCGCGCGAATAGCGCAAGGCGTTCTGCCAGGCGCGGTCGGACAAGCCCAGGCCCTGCACCCCGACACCGAGGCGCGCAGTGTTCATCATGGTGAACATCGCCATCAGGCCCTTGTTCGGCTGGCCGATCAGGTAGCCCTGCGCGCCGTCGAAGTTCAGTACGCACGTCGCCGAGCCGTGGATGCCCATCTTGTGCTCGATGCTGCCGCAGCGCACCGCGTTTGCATCGCCGATCGCGCCGTCGCGCGCGACCTTGCGCTTGGGCACGATGAACAACGAGATCCCCTTGCTGCCGGCGGGCGCATCGGGAAGCTTGGCGAGCACCAGGTGCACGATGTTCTCGGTCATGTCGTGCTCGCCGGCGGTGATGAAGATCTTGGTGCCGGTGATGGAATACGACCCGTCGGTGTTCGGCACGGCCCGGGTCTTGAGCAGGCCGAGGTCGGTGCCGCAGTGCGGCTCGGTCAGGCACATCGTCCCGGTCCAGCGACCGTCCACCAGCGGCTTGAGGAAGACCTCGCGCTGCCAGTCCTCGCCGTGGTGCAGCAGCGCGTCGGTGGCGCCGTGCGAGAGCAGGGGAAAGTTGCCCCAGGCCAGGTTCGCCGCGTCGATCATCTCCTTCAGCGGCACGCCGGCACTGTAGGGAAGTCCCTGCCCGCCGAATTCCACCGGCGAGACCAGGCCGGTCCAGCCGCCATCGATGAATTGGGCATACGCCTGCTTGAAACCGGGCGGCGTGGCGACCGCGCCAGTGTCCTTGTCGAACCTGCAGCCGATGCGATCGCCGGTCTCGTTGAGCGGCGCGAGGACCGTCTCGGTGAAGCGCGCGGCTTCGTCGAGCACGGCGTCGAGCACGTCGCGCGTGGCTTCGGTGTGGCCGAGGCGGGCATATTCCTGTTCGGCGCCGAGCATGTCGTACAGCACGAAGCGCATGTCGCTGAGGGGTGCTTTGTAAGTGCTCATGTCGGCTGCCGTAGGTTGCGAATGGTTGACCGGCGAGGCCGGTGTGCCGAAGTCTGCTTCGGCGATCTAGAGCCGGGACTTCAAGCGGCGTGAGCGGCTGGCTGACCGATCAGCGCAGCACGCCGGGAAGTCCAGGGGCGGGATTGAGCTCGCTGCCGCGCTTGATGGTGAAGCTTCGCTGGCGCTTTTCGTCCGGCGTTGCGGTGATCGTGCCGCTCAGCGTGTAGGCAATGCTGCGGCCGCCGGCGAGTGCGTCGGCAACGGCTAGCTTGCCGGCGGCCTGGGGCGTCAGGACGGTGGTGAACACGTCGGCCGACTCCGGGCCGATGGAAATCGCCGGCTGCGCGGTGACATGGCCCGCCTCGTCATCTCCGAACGCGAGCACCAGGTCGACCGCGTCGAAACGCATCGGGATGCTGCTGAAGTTCTCTATCCGCAGCTCGACCGACCAGCGCCCATCGCCACGCACGGTGAGCTGCTGGACCTGCGCGGAGGGCTCGGAAACGCGGCGCACCGGGCCGTGTGAGCAGGCCGCCAGCAGCAGGGTCGCCGCGATTGCAACGCCACGCATCCACGATCCTGCTTTCATGCCCGCCGCCTCCATCGTGATTGGAAGGTGAGCATACAACGCGTGGAAGAAGCGAAGCCGGCCATTTTCCAGCCATTGTGCGCGTGTCCGCGGCTCACGGACGGATGGTCCGTCCATTGCAGCCCTTCGCGGTGGGCGTCGAGTTGCTCGCCATGCGCGGGCCGTTCGTCTTCCCCTCACATCCAGTCGTCGGAGGCACGAAGCACATGGCGTGCGCGCCTAACGATTTGCGTCAGTCCGCGCGCGAGGTGCGACGAGGTGCCGTGCGCGGTTGCGTCACAACCTGCCACTTAGGCGCGGCCCCAGGCGGTTTCAATCCTTCACGTCACTCAAACGCAGCGCATTTCTAGCCTTGCGATGCCATTGGGGCATCTCTGGGGGGTTCTATGAAAGCTCGTCTGATTGCAGTTTCTGCCGTCCTGGCTGCCGGCGCCGCTATCGCCGCCACATCCGCGACAGCCGCAAGACCTGCTGCAGCTGGCTACGTTCCCGTGACCGAACGCGGGCAGGCGGCCGCGCAGATCGTGCGGAAATGGGCCGGGTATGTTCAACACGTGCACCACACCGCCCCGGTTGCCTGGGCGCGCGCCATGGGCCCGCTGTTCGCGCAGGCGGACCTGTACAACATGAAGCGCGCGGCACAGATGACAACCTATGAAGGCATGATGGCCACCCTGCTGGGCCAGCGGATCACGGACCGGGAAATCATCGACAAGATGGCCAAGTCGGACGGCTCCCTGGGGGTCATCCAGTCGCTCGGCAGTCCGTCTTCCGACCTGGTCTACACGGCGATTCCGCCGTGCCGGATCATCGATACCCGACTGGCTGGCGGACCCATCGCCACGGACTCGGTGCGCGACTTCAACTCGTCCGGCACCGATTTCCTTGCCCAGGGCGGAGATGGCGGCGATTGCGGGATTCCCGCCGATGCGTCCGCGATCCTGATGAACGTCACCGTCGTCGACCCGACGCGACAGGGTTACCTCACGCTGTACCCGTTTGGAACGGCGCGACCGCTGGCCTCGCAGTTGAACTATGTGATCGGCGACATCAAGGGGAACGAGGTGATCGTGAAGCAGACTCTCGGCCAGCCCTACGACTTCTCTGTGTATGCAAACGGCGCTACCCATGTCGTCGCAGACGTCGCCGGTTATTTCATGGCGCCCGTGGCAACGGCGTTCGAATGCGTGTCGGCGACGAGCGCGACAACTACGGTAGCGGCAGGCGACGGCTGGGATCTCTCGGCCACCTGTCCGACGGGCTTCTCCGGCGTCGGCGGCGGCCTGGATATTCCCGCGGGCAGCGACGACATGACCACGAGCGAGTCCCATCCGATTGGCACCACCGGCTGGCATACCTCGGGTCGCAACACCTCCGGCGCGACCCAGATCATCAAGACGCGCGTCACCTGTTGCCGGGTGCCTGGGCGCTGACGGACGGGACGCACGACATGCCGACGCCCCTTCGGGGCGTTGGCATGTCGGGAGGGCGCGCGGGGTGCGCACGGCTGCGCTCGATGTTGCGAATTGGCGAGAGCCGTGTGAAATCGGCGCGATATGTGAGCCGTTCGTCGCGAAAAAGATGCCGTTCGTAAGGACGTGGGCCGTTGAGCGCCGCCAGTCCGGCTCTGCGCGCCACTCCAGACACAAGGCGGGGCGCGGGTCCATGACCCTGTCCGTCACAAGTTGCCAATTGTGAGGGGCGTCACGCTTTGGAATTGCACGAATGTGACGGTGTTCCCACTTGCCCTGCCGGCATAGCATGGCCGCACCAATGGGGGCATAGGGGAGCCCGATATGAAAGTCCGTCTGATCGCAATTTCTGCTGTGCTCGCGGCGACCGCCGCCATCGCCACCACCGCCACCGTCACGGCTGCCCGTCCGGGTGCCGGGTCCTACGTTCCCGTGACGGAACGCGGCCAGGCGGCTGCGCAGATCATTCGCAAGTGGGCTGGCTACGTGCAGCAGGTCCACCGCACCAGCCCGACCGCCTGGTCGCGCGCCATGGGCCCGCTGTTCGCCCAGGCGGACGTCAACAACATGAAGCGCGCCGCGCAGATGACGACCTACGAAGGCATGATGGCCACGCTGGTCGGCCAGCGCACGACTGACCAGGCCATCATCGACCAGATGGCCAAGTCGGACGGTTCGCTCGCCGTGATCCAGGCGCTGGGCAGCCCGTCCTCCGACCTGGTGTTCACGTCCATCACGCCCTGCCGAATCCTCGACACGCGCCTCTCGGGCGGTGCCATCGCCACCGATGGGGTCCGCGACTTCAATTCGTCGGGCCTGGACTTCATGGCCCAGGGTGGTTCCGATACCGACTGCAGCGTGCCGGCTGACGCTTCCGCGGTCCTGGTCAACGTGACCGTCGTCGACGTGAAGCGCCAGGGTTACCTGACCCTTTACCCGTATGGCGTCGAGCGCCCGCTGGCCTCGCAGCTCAACTACAACGTGGGCGACATCAAGGGCAACGAGGTCATCGTCAAGCAGACCCTCGGCCAGCCCTTCGACTTCTCGATCTACGCCAACGGCGAAACCGACGTCGTCGCCGACATCGCTGGCTACTTCATGGCCCCGGTGGCTGGCGCACTGGAGTGCATCACCGCCAACGGCACCCAGTCGCAGGTCGCGGCCGGCGCGGCTTATTCGCTCACCGCAACGTGTCCGACCGGCTACGCGGTCTCTGGCGGCGGCGTGCGCGTGCCGGGCGGCAGCACCGACATGACCACGAGCGAGTCGTATCCGCAGGGCAGCACGAGCTGGCTGGTCAACGGCCGCAACACCTCGGGCGCCTCGCAGACGATGCAGGCCCGCGCCAACTGCTGCCGCGTGCCGGGCCGCTGATCCAAGCTTCAATCGGCTGTAGCGCGAACGCCCCTTCGGGGGCGTTCGTTTTTTTGGGCAACAAACGCTCAATCGCGCGCGGCGATTCAGTCCAGCAGGCCCTTGCGCAGGGCGAACCGCACCAGTTCGGCGGTGTTGCGCACGCCGACCTTGTCGAGCACGCGGGCGCGATGGTTCTCGGCGGTCTTGGCGCTGATGTCCAGGGCGCGGGCGATTTCCTTGGTGGTCATGCCCTCGGCGATGAGGTGGAAGACCTCGCGCTCGCGCGTCGTGAGCCGGCCGTACGGATCATCGACCTGGCGTTCCGGATTCTGCAGTTGCTCGGCGAGGATGCGCGCCGCCTGCGGCCCGAAGTAGCCTCGACCGTCGCGCAGGCACTGTATGGCGGCGAGCAGTTCGGACGCGGCACTGTCCTTGACCAGGTAGCCGGAGGCACCGGCACGTACCAGTTGCAGCACGTATTCGTCTTCGCTGTGCATGGTAAGCACCAGCACCCGCGCTTCGGGCAGCGCCTCGCGCAGGCGGCGCACCACCTCGATGCCATTGAGGTGCGGCATCGAGATGTCGGTGATGACGATGTCAGGCCGGGTGGCGAGGGCCTTCTCTACCGTTTCCAGGCCATCGGAGGCCTGCGCCACTACCTGGATGTCGCCGGCGCTCTGCAGCAGGTTGACCAGCGATTCGCGGACCAGCGTGTGGTCGTCGGCGATCAGGACTCGGACGGCGGCTAGGTTCCCCATGCGCGCTAACCTGCGCGTGGCGAGGTCGTTGCGTCAAGCCGTGGCGGCGCTTCCCAGAGGCGGGGCGACGCCTGGGTCAGCTCGCGGGCAGCGGCACCACCGCGCGCAGGCGCGTGCCTTGGCCGGGCGTCGAATGCACCTCCAGCCGCCCGTCGTACAGGCGCAGGCGTTCGCGCATGCCGCCCAGGCCGCTGCCGCCGCTGTGCAACGCGGCCTCAGGGTCGCAGCCCCGCCCGTCGTCAGCCACCTGCAGTTGGATCAGGCCGGCGCGTGCGACCAAGCGGACCAGCACGCTGCCGGCCTGGGCATGCTTGGCGGCGTTGTTCAGCGCCTCCTGGGCGACTCGGAAGAGCAGGGTCTGCAGGTCGGTGTCCAGCACCGGCAGGGGTTCGATGTCGACGCTGATGTCCAGGCCGCTGGCCTCGCCCTGGCTGCGCGCGAGCCAGCGCAAGGCCGCTTCCAGGCCCAGGTCGTCGAGTACCGGCGGGCGCAGCAGCCGCGACAGCTGGCGGGTGTCCTCGAGCGTGTCGCCGCACAGGGCGATCGCGGCTTCCAGTGCGGCGCGCGTGTCCGTGCTCCCCACCGGGAGCGTGCCGATGATGGCTGCCAGCCGATGCTTGATCGCGGTCAGGTTCTGGCCGACGCCGTCGTGCAGCTCGCGTGCGAGGCGCCGGCGCTCGTCTTCCTGCACCCGCCAGACGGCGCGGCCGAGTCGGCGGAATTCGCGCTCGTTGCGCTGCAGGCGCTCGAGCAGGTCCTGGTACTGCTGGCGCAGGGAATCGAGGTCATCCATCGGCGTTGGCCAGCGGCAGGCCGCCGCTGCGCGGCGGTAGCGACTTGTCGAACGACGTCCGCAACGGGAGCGGTATGCGCGCGCGCAGCCTGCCGAGGGCGGCATCGGCGGCGTCGCCACACGAGGACGAAGCGTGCCCTGCGCTGTCGATGCAGCTTGCGCGCACCAGTTCATGCAACCGCCATGCATCGATGTATTCGCCCCGGCGCAGCAGCGGCATGGCCTCGCGATAGGCGGCCATCACGCCCTTGCCATCGCGCCGTTCCACCGCGCTTCGCATCGCGGCCAGCAGATAGCGCAGGCGCAGCGGCACGTTGCCGAGCGCGGCGGTCTGGCGATCCAGCATCGGCGGGAGCGATGGTTCCTGCAGCGCGACCTGCAATTGCAGCTGCTTCACGCCCGAGGCGCGTGCGAGCCGCCGGGCCTTGGCGACGGCGGTGGCGGCGGCGACGCGGTCGCCACCCCGGTTCGCAAGCTCCGCCTGCAGCAGCGCGGCAATCCCTTGTTGTTCCGCGGATGCCTGCGCGATGGCGCCGGCGAGGGTGGCCAGCGCCTTGGTCGCCTCCGCATCCGCGCGCACGGCCAGCAACGCCTGCACGCGCAGCAGACCGGCATCGGCGATGCCACGTCCATCTTCGCGCTCGCGGAACAGGGCTTCGGCCTTGGCCGCCTGTTCGATCGCGCTGTCGATGTGGCCCTGTTGCAGTTCGAGTTCCGCCAGGTTGCGCCGGCTCACCGCGGCCTCCTCGAGCATCTGCTGCTTCTCCGCGGCGGCCAGCGAGCCCTCGATCTGCCGGCGCGCTTCGTTCCACTGGCCGCGTGCGATCGCCAGCAGGCCAAGGTTCTGCTGCGTGCGGATGATGCCGGTCTGGTCGCCCAGCTCGCGGTAGGCGTTGGCCGACTGCACCAGGTACGCCTGCGCGTCGTCGTAGGCCCCAAGCTGGTAATGCGCGAAGCCGATGTCGTTGAGCGCCTGCGCGGTCCCGCCCTTCTCGCCGAGTTGCTGCCAGCTCTGCAGCGCGCCGCGGAAGTGGGCGAGGGCGGCGGGATAGTCGCCCCGCTCCTCGGCCAGGATGCCCTGCTCGTTCTCCACCGCCGCGAGGCCGCCGCGATCGCCCAGCGCCGCGTGCAGTCCGGCCGCCTGCTTCAGCGCGTCCGCGGCCTCGTCGAAGTTGCCCTGCTGGCTGAGGATATTGCCGAGATTGCGCAGGCTGGTGGCCAGGCCGCGACGGTTGCCGACCGCACGCCGCAATTCCACCGCTTCGCGGTACTGCTTCTCGGCATCGGCCGTCTGCCCCAGGCGGGCGTAGCCGATGCCCAGGGCGTTGGCGGTTTCGGCTTCGCCATAGCGGTTGCCGCTGCGCTTGTAGAGCACGAGGGCGCGCACGAGATGCTCGTCGACCGCGCTCTGCGCGTCGCCGGCGAGGATCGAGAACTTGCCCAGTTCAAACCAGGCGCGTGGATCGTTGGCGTCGCGCGCCACCAGCTTCTGCAGCGCGGTGATCGCGCCCTTGAAGTCGCCGCCCGCGCCGAGCGCGCGGGCGTAGCCGAGCTCGGCGAAGGTGTTGTCCGGCGCCTGCGCCAGCTCCGCCCGCCATTCGGCCGCCGCCGCGGGCGGGTCGCCATCGAGCAGGGCGCGTTCGGCGCGGAAGCGGCGTTGCAGAGCGGTCGCGCGCGCCTGGTCGGCGCTGCGCTGGCCGGCTTCGATCGCTTCGTACGCGGCGTCGGCTTCGCCGACGGCCTGCGCCATGTCGGCTTGCAGCAGCCAGGCCGGCGCGAAGTCCGGCGCTAGTTGTGTTGCCTTGCGCGCGAACGTCAATGCATCGGCCGGCGCGCTGCGTTGCCTGGCCAGCAGCGCCGCGCCGTATGCATCCAGCGCCTCGCCGCGGCACGGCGACGGGCAGGGCGGCAGCGCGAGGGAGAGTGCCGGTGCGCGTGCCCCCAGCGCGCGTGCCAGAGCGGGCGTGCTGGCCAATTGTGCGAAGGCAGCGGTGGGGTCGTCACCCATGGCGTCGAACGATGCCGGCCGGGCACCGTCCTGCTGCAGTCGCGCGCTGGCACGCCAGCGCCTGGCCACCGGCTGCAGCTCCAACTGCAATACCCGATCGGCACCGACGATGCGTTGCAGTGCCTTCGTGTCGAGGCTGGCCGCACCGGCAGGATCGAGTTGGCGCAGCGCCTGGTGCGTCCGCTCGTCTTCGACCACCGCGGTTCCCGCGCTCGCCTGCAGCGAATTGCGTAGCAAGGCGGCGAGCGCTGCGGCACGCGCTTCGCCGATCGCGCCGGAGGAAGACCGCAACGGCATCACCAGCACGCGATGCAGGGGCGCCACGGCGGCAATGCCGGCAGGCGTTGGGGGATGGGCATATCGCCATGCCGTATAGCCGCCGCCGCCGAGCACGGCCATGAGCACCGCAGCGAGCAGGGCATGCCTGCGGGTCAGCGCCAACTCGCGCGGAACCTCGCGGGTATCGATCGCGCGCACCACCGCCTCCGCGCTCTGCAGTCGGTGCGCCGGTTGCACGCGCAGCAGCCGGTCGGTCAGGCGGGCCAACCAGGCGGGCGTCTGGGGCTTGGCCTGCGTCACCGGCGGCGGCGAACGCAGCATGCGTTGCGCCAGGATCTCGCTCAGCGTGCCGCCCTGGAACGGCATGGCGCCGGTGAGCATTTCGTACAGGATCAGCCCCAGCGTGTAGAGGTCGCTGCGCGGATCGATGGCGTCGCCGCGCGCCTGTTCCGGCGACAGGTAATCGGGGGTGCCGACCACCGCCCCGGACTGGGTCAGTCCGTTGCTGGCCAGCGATCGCGCCACGCCGAAGTCGCTGATGTAGGCGTTGCCGTCGCGATCGATGAGCACGTTGGCGGGTTTGAGATCGCGGTGGATAACACCGCGCGCATGCGCGGCGGCCAACCCCTCCGCCAGTTGCCTGGCGATGCCGGCGGCGACGTCGGGCGCGAGCGCGCCTTCGCGGTCGAGGCGCCGGTCGAGGCCTTCGCCGTCGATGTAATCCATGCTGATCAGCCACTGGCCTTCGTGCTGGGCCAGGTCGTGGATGCGGACGACACGCGGGCTCGATACCTGCCGCGCCATCAGCAGTTCCTGGCGGAAACGCTCGAAGGCGCCGGCGCGCGAGGCGAGTTCGGGACGCAGCAGCTTCACCGCGACCGGGATGTCCAGCGCAAGGTCGGTGGCGCGGTAGACCACGCCCATGCCGCCGATGCCGAGCATCGCCTCGATACGGAAACGCCCGGCCAATACCGTGCCGGGCGCGTGCTGGTGCTGGGCGTAGAGGCCGGTGGCGGTCGGCTCGCTCATGTCGAGGTGTCCATGGGCGTCGGAGACGTGGCATGGCCGACGAGCGTGCGCCAGCGCGGGGCACTGTCGAGCGACTGCATCGCGCGGCGTGTGAGCAGGTACAGCGAAGCGCTCTCGGCGAAGGCGTTGAGCAGTTCCAGGTCGAAATCGGTGATGGGTTCGCCCGGTCCGCGGCGATCGGCGTAAACCGCGCCGAACACATTGCGGCCATCCGACAGCGGCAGGCACACCAGCGTCGTCAGGCCGCCAGCGACCACCGAGGCGCGTCCGGACAACCAGGCCTCGTTGCCAATGTTGTTGACGACCAGCGGCTTGCCGCTCGTGATGGCGCGCTCCACCGCGCCGACGCTGCCGGAGAACACGCGTTCGTCCAGCGCTCCGGCATCGAGCTGCAGGCTTGCGCAGACCATGAAGTCGCCCAGGCGCGGATTCGCCAGCAGCATGAAGCCGCGCGTGCAGCCCGACAGTTCGATCACGCCGCGCAGCACATGCGCGGGCAGGGAATCCGGGTCCGACTGCTGCGATACGCGCAGCGCCATCGCCTGCGAGAGTGCGCGCCGGTCGGCCTGGCGGCCGCGCAGGGCGGCGGCTTGCGACTCGTCCAGTTGGCCGAAATCGCAATAGCTGTCCCCCAGGCGTAGCCAGCACTGGGCGGGCAGTGGATGGTCGGTGACGGCGATGCCGTCGACGAAGGTGCCGTTCTTGCTGCCCAGGTCGCGCAGCCACCAGCGGCCGTCACGATGGTAGATCTCGGCATGGGCGCGCGAGACGGAAGGATGGGCGATGACGAGGTCGCATTCGGGGTCACGGCCCATGCGCAGCCGCTGGTCGGGCTGCAGCCATCGGCTCACGGCCGCGGCATCGGGCGGATACGCAATCAGGCGGGCCTGCATGCGGGCATCTTAGCGCGGGGTCCGCCACGCAGGCAGCAGCCGGACCGGGTCGCGACGACCCGATCCGGCGACGCGCGCGGAGGCTATTGGCCGAAGTCGCGCAGGTAGGCGACGCTGAAGCGCAGCGTGTTGGCGCCGGCCACCAGGTTGCCGGCCTGGTTGTCGACATCGCGCGTCGCGCGCCACTCGTTGGGAATGAACTGGCCGGCCCGCGCCTGGACCCGCGCGCGGAAGGCATCGACGGCGCTGATGGCGGCGGTGTAGTCCGCATTGTCGACCGCGGTCTCGGCCTGGTTGAGGTAGGCGTCGAGCGCGCCGCGTTCGGACTGCGGCAGCGCCGCGACCTTGCCGCGCAGCCATGCGAGCTTTTCCTCGATCACCGACGCGCTGGTGCGCAGGTCGGTGACGATGAGGAACTGCGAGAAGCCGCCGTAGGTCGTGCGCGCGCGCACGCTGCCCTGGGCGATCTCGTCGGTGACATCGCGGAACGCGCCGCCCAGCGGCGCCTTCAGCACGCGGAAGGAACTGCCGACGGAGTAGGGAATCGCGTGGGTGTGGATCTCCAGGCGTCCGGTGTTGCGGAAGCTGAGGCCACCCGTCGCCGGAGGCTCGATGGTGATCATCAACGGCAACGCGCTGGGCAGCGCCAGCAGGTTGAGATCCGGCAGGCGCGAAAGCAGCGCAGGATCGGCGAGGCTGACCTGCTGCGCGCTCACGCCCAGGCTGGCGGGGCTGAGCCCGGTGGCGTCCTGGAAGTCCAGGCTGAGTTCGGCGAGCGGGCTGGTCGGCGTGCCGATCACCGCATCGGCGTGATTGCCGGAGGCGGTCACGCTCACCGGCAGGCTCTGCGCGGCGACGCCTGCGCTCGCGAGCATGAGCAGGCCGCCGGCCAGCAGGCCGGCGAGGCGGGTCGAGATCCGGTTCAAGAACAAATTCATGTCAGACAGCTCCGCAAAGCGATCCCCGACGCTCCCGGCTTCGTTTCCGGATCGCGCGCCGCGGGGCACTGGCGGCGCGCCTGTTGCGCAGTCCCAAGCCATCCCAGAAGCCACAGCCGCGCACCCGGAGCGTACGTGGCCCGACCGCCCGGCGTCTGTAGGTGTTTACCCCCAGGTTGACGCGTGATTCAGGCGGATGAAGCCGGTGTGTAGGACTGGACCTGGCTGGGGGATTTTCCCCGGCCGGCATGGAGGCTCTTCCGGATGGGAGCGGGGCGGCAAGCCGGCGAACACTGCGATGGCGTGCTCCATCCCGTGAGCAGCCACCTTGGAGATCGTCCGCCATGTTGTTCCATGCCCCCATCAAGTTGAGCGCACTCGCCATCGGCCTGCTGGCCAGCGGCGTCGCTCTTGCCGATGCCCACCTGGATCCGCAACTGCTCTCGCGCATGGACAGCGCCGCCTCGACCGACGAACTCCAGGTCGTCGTGAGCTACAAGCAGTCCGCCCCGGTCACGCCGGGCCAGATCGCCGCGCTGCAGTCGCTCGGCATCACCAAGGGCATCACCATGCACACGCTGCCGATCGCCGGGATCGTCGCCACGCCGGCCGAGATCCGCGCCCTGGCCAAGCGCAGCGACGTCGCCTCGGTGTACTGGAACGCGCCGCTGCGCTACTTCAACAAGGAAGCGCGCGAGATCACCAGCACCGCACGCGCACAGGCCAACCCGGGCGACTACGGCCGCGCGGTGCCCTTCAGCGGGCGTGGCGTGACCGTGATGGTCAACGACTCGGGCATCGATGCCACCCACGACGACGTCAAGCTTGGCACGCACGTGGTCGACAACGTGCTGGCGCCGCAGAACGTGCTGGCGGAAGTCGCCGCCGAGCTGTCGCCCGGCATCGTGCCGATCACGCACCTCAACAACGTGCCCAACACGGACCTCGGATCGGGCCACGGCACGCACTGCGCCGGCATCGTGGGCGGCAACGGTGCACGCAGCAACGGCCTGTACCGCGGCGCGGCGCCCGGCGCCGACCTGGTCGGTTACGGCTCCGGCGCGGTGCTGTTCGTGCTCGACGCGGTCGGCGGGCTCGACTACGCGGCCACGCACCAGTTCGACTACAGCACGCCGATCCGCGTGGTTTCCAATTCGTGGGGTTCGTCGGGCAAGTTCGATCCCGAGAATCCGGTCAACATCGCCAGCTACGAGCTGTACAAGCGCGGCATCGTCAGCGTGTTCGCCGCGGGCAACGATGGCCCCGGCGAAGACACCCACAACCCGTACGCGCAGGCGCCGTGGGTGATCTCGGTCGGCGCCGGCGAGAAGGATGGCGTGCTCACCAGCTTCTCCTCGCGCGGCAAGCGCGGCGAGAGCGGCAGCTTCACCACCGCCGACGGCAAGACCTGGACCTACTACAACCAGCCCACGATCGTCGCGCCGGGCGTCGACATCGTCTCGACCCGCGACCTCGCCGGCGCGCTGCCGCCGCTGGAAGCGCAGCACGACGCGGAAACCCTCGACCCGCAGTACCTGCCGTTCTACACGCACATGAGCGGCACCTCGATGGCGACGCCGCACGTGGCCGGCATCATCGCGCTGCTGCTCGAGGCCAATCCGAACCTCACCCCGGCGCAGATCAAGGACATCCTGATCCGCACCGCGTCCAACATGACCGGCCGCCTCGCCTGGGAAGCGGGCAGCGGCCACGTCAACGCGTATGAGGCCCTCGCCGCGGCGACCGGCCTGCGCAGCGACTACGGTGCCACCGTCAACACGCTGCGCACCTTCAACAGCAACGCCGTGCTGACCGGCGGCGTACCGAACGTGCCGTTCTCGATCGACTTCGCGCCGGTCGGCACGGTGGAGTCGCAGAGCTTCACGGTCGGACCGGACATCGCCTGGGTGGCCGCGCGCGCCGAGGTGGGTGACAACACCATCGCCATCGTCCTGACCGATCCGGACGGCAACAAGTACGGCTCGTCGATCTCCGAGCCGGTGCTCAACGAAACGATCAGCACCGGCGCGCCGGGCAAGGCCGGCACCTGGACGGTCACGGTGCGTGGCATCGGCTCGGTCTCGGGCACCGCCCTGGACCCGCTCAAGGTCACCAACGGTTACGGCCTGCCGGGCACGGTCAGCGGTGAGATCAGCTTCCTCAAGAGCGGCGGCTACACCGGGCTCAACGACATCGCGGGCCATGGCGCGCGCCAGGCGATCGAGTTCGCGATCGCCAACCGGCTCATGGATGGTTACGCCGACGGCAGCTTCCGTCCCGACCAGATCCTCAAGCGTTCGGAAATGGCGCAATACCTGACCATGGGTGCCAGCGTCCGCCAGCACCTGCCGTTCAACGGCCAGCGCAGCGCCAGCGACGTGCCGCTTACGTCCTCCGCCTACGCCTACGTGGAAGCCGCCATTGCCAAGGGCGCACCGCTGCGCGACCTGAGCAATGCGCATGACGGCGTGATGGGCCTGGTCAACGGACAGTTCCGTCCGAACGACTATGTCACCCGGGTCAGCCTGGCCTACTCGCTGGTGCAGTCGATGGGCCTGCAGGAGCAGGCACGCGCGTTCAGCGGCGACCTCACCGTGTTCTACGACGGCAAGCGCATCGCGATCGACGACGCGGCTTCGATTCCCGCCAGCCTGCGCGGTTACGCGCAACTGGCACTGGACCAGGGCCTGATCAATGCACGCTTCGCGCTGACGCAGGGGCCGTTCGACCTGCAGCCCACGCTGCATGCCTACTTCGATCCGTCGCGGACCGTGACCCGCGCGGGCTATGCGGTGGCGGCCGGTCGCTTCCAGGCGGCGTACCAGGCGGCAGAGGACTGACAGGAATCGATTCGGGCGCACGGACGCGCCCAAGCCGATGGAAGAGCCCGCAGGGATGCGGGCTTTTTCATGCATGGCCCGCGGCCGCGCGCGCACGCGCAGGTGCCAGAACGTTGGCGTTCGATGCGTCCGCGCGCGCAGGCATGACGACTCGCCGCAACGGGCAGCCGCGGCAACGCCCGACAAAACAAAAGGGCCTGCATCGCTGCAAGCCCTTGAGATAAATGGTGGCCGGGGAGGGAATCGAACCCCCGACACGGGGATTTTCAATCCCCTGCTCTACCAACTGAGCTACCCGGCCGGATCAACAGCCGCGCTACGGCCGTGAAAGAGCGCGAATCATACGGTTCGGCCGCGCGGCTGGCAAGCAGGATCGGCGCTGAATGCGAAACGGACCGGGCATTCCGCGCGGTATTCGCGGGCGCATCATGGCGTAAACACAATGCCCACGGGCAGGGAGACCGCCATGATTCCGCTTCCGAAACCCCTGCAGGTCGGGCTCGGCGTGCTGGTGCTCGCGTTCTCGGCGTGCGCTACCGACGGGATGACCGACACCGACAAGCTCGCGCTGTATCGCGGGCATGCGATGGCCCCGGTCGCCAGCTTCCGCTACCTCAACCGCATCGATGGCTGGACCCCGCTGGGCGACGCGGCGCTCGCGATCTGGACGCGTCCGAACGAGGCCTACCTGCTCGAAACCAATGGTCCGTGCCCGGATCTCGAATTCGCCCAGGCGATCGGCCTCACCAGCCAGATGGGCACGGTCTATTCGCGCTTCGACAAGGTGATCCCGCGGGCCAACCCGGGCGGGGCCCCGCCGATTCCGTGCCAGATCCGCCAGATCCGCCCGCTCGACGTGAAAGCGATCAAGTCCGCGGAACAGGACATGCGGCGCCAGCGCCAGGAAGCGGCCGGCTGAGGCGGCCTCATTCCTCGGGCGGCACGTAACCCGCGGGCTTTTCCGCGGTGCCGCCGAAGAGGAATTTCTGCATCTCGCCTTCGAGGAACGCGCGGTGCTGCGGGTTCATTGGCGAAAGCCGGTTCTCGTTGATCAGCATCGTCTGGTGCGCCAGCCATTTCGCCCACGCCGGCTTGCCGATGTGGGCGAATACGCGCTTGCCCAGGGCGCCGGGCCACGGCACGAAATCGAGCCCCTCGGCGTCGCGCTGCTCGTAGTCGCAATGGATGGTGCGTGGCATGGGTCAGGCTTCCAGAAGCTTGCGGATCGGCGCGGGGATGCCGAGTGCGGCGAACTCGCCGCGTGCCACCCAGCGCAGGTCGTCATTGTCGCCGACGCGCTCGCGCAGGGCGACATCGCGCAGGCGCAGGGGCTGCAGGCGCAGCTTGTAATGACTGAATGCATGGTCGATGGCCGGCAGGGATTCGGCCTGGCCGAAATCGCCGGTGGCTTCACGTTCAAACCATTCCCGCGACCCGTCCACATCGTCCGCCTGCGGCAGCGTCCACAGCGATGCCCAGATGCCTGCCGGCGGGCGCCGCAGCATAAGGACGTCGCCGCCAGTGTTTTCCAGCCACAGCACGCAGGCGTGCCTCTGCGGTACGGCCTTGCCGGGCTTGGGCGTTGGCAGGTCCGCCACCTGGCCTTCGCGGAGGGCAATGCAGCTGTCCTGCACCGGGCACAGGATGCAGGCGGGGTCCGCGCGCGTGCACAGGGTGGCCCCCAGGTCCATCTGCGCTTGGGTGTAGTCGGCCATGCGTGCGTGCGGCAGGTGCGAGTTCGCGAGCGTCCAGAGATTCTTCTCGACCGAGGGCAGGCCGGGATAGCCGGCGATGCCGTGGTAGCGCGTCAGCACGCGCTTGACGTTGCCGTCGAGGATCGCGTGGCGATCGCCCCAGGCCTGCGAGAGGATCGCGGCGGCGGTGCTGCGGCCGATGCCGGGCAGGGCGGTAAGCGCATCGATGTCGCGCGGCAGCTCGCCGCCGTGCTGTTCCATGCACCGCTGCGCCGCTGCCTGCAGGTTGCGGGCGCGCGCGTAGTAACCGAGCCCGGACCACAGCGCCATGACGTCGTCGCGCGGCGCGGCGGCGAGCGATGGAAGCGTCGGCAGCGCGGCGACGAAGCGTTCGAAGTAGGGGATGACCGTCTTTACATGGGTCTGCTGCAACATGATCTCCGACAACCACACCCGGTACGGGGTGCGCGGGTGTTGCCAGGGAAGATCGTGGCGGCCGTTGCCGTCGAACCAGTGCAGCAGGCGGGCCGCGAAGTCGTCCGGTTCGCGGGCCGGCGTCGCGTTCGCGCCGGTCATCGAAGGTTTGCGCGGAGTCATGGCGCGTTTCCGGTCGTGGACGCGTCGTCGTCGAACTCGACTTCGACGCCTTCGAGTGTCGCTCCGGCGATCTCGAGCCGCGGTGTCCTCAGTGAACCGGAGAGCGGTGGCAACGGTGTTCCGTTCTCGCGCTCGATCCACGCCAGCATGTCCGGTAGCCGGAAGCGTCCATCGAAGCGCGAGGCATCGCGTCGAATCTGCAGCGATGCGGCATCCGCCAGGGACGGCGTGCCGTCGTAGCGCAACTGGAAGGGCAAGGGGGACTGCGACTGCCCGAGCGGCGGCGGCAGCGCGGGCCAGGCCTGGGGCCATCGTGCAAGGGCGCCGTCGAGTTGCAGGGTGAGCCTGCGTCCCAGCGCCAACTTGCCGTGCCCGTCGAGTTGCGGAACCGGGTCGTTGCTGTCGTTGCCGCGGCGGCGCAAGGCGACGCCGACCGGGGCCAGCGACCATGTCGCCTCATCGAAGCGCAGCGGGCCGTACAGCCCGAGCGCGAAGGGAACGCGGGCGGTCGCGGATTCGAAGGCCGCCGCGGTGCCCAGCCGCGCCGGCACGATGCGCAGCGCGTCGCCACCGACATGCAGTGGGCCTGACAGTGCGACCGTCGCGGGAATGCGCCAGTCGTTGCCATGCTCGATGGTGATCCGGCCGTGCGTGGCGAACCCGGTCGTGGCGTCAGAGATCAGCGCCTGTGGACGCACGATCGCCACCGAAAGGTCGACGGGGATGCTCAGCGGCGCATCGAGGTAGCGGCCACGCAAGCGCGCTGCGAGCGGCCTGCCCGGATCGAGCCTCGGCATGTCGGCGTCGATGCGGTCGATGCGCCAGTCGTCGTTGACGATCTCGCCGTCGCGGATGCGCAGGCCGTCGGTGAGGGTGGGCATGCGCTTCGTGGAGGGTGGCCGTGCCGCCAGCCAGTGCTGCAGGGCGGGCAGGTGGAGTCTCGGCGCGTCGAGCTCGATCCGGCGCGCCACCAGCGCACTGCCACCGGCGCGCAACGTCGACCACGGCAACGCCACCTGGATCCGCCGCGCGCTCAACATCACGTCCTTCGCCCCCGGTTCGCGCACGCGGACCTCGCGCAGCACCAGCATCGGCGCCCCGCGCAGCCGGTACTCGGCGTTGCCTGCCGCCTGGATCTCCAGGCCCAGCGCCGCGCCGAGCTGGCGGGTGACGATGGCCGCGACGCTGCGCGGGCGCGACAGCCAGTACGACGCCAGGAGCAACGCGACCGCGAGCAGCGCGAGGACGAGCAGGATGCGACGGCCGCGCGTCATCCGTTGCCGAGGGCGTCCGGCAGCAGGGCGTCGACGAATGCCTCGGCGTCGAACACGCGGAGGTCCTCAGGCCGTTCGCCGATGCCGGCGAAGCGGATCGGGATGCCGAACTCGCGCGCCAGCGCGAACACCACGCCGCCCTTCGCCGTGCCATCGAGCTTGGTGACGACCAGGCCCGTGACGCCGACCGCGGCATGGAACTGGCGCAATTGCGACAGCGCGTTCTGGCCGGTGGTGCCGTCGATCACCATCAGCACCTCGTGTGGCGCGGCCGGATCGAGCTTCTGGATCACGCGCTTGATCTTGCCGAGTTCGGCCATCAGCCCCTGCTGCGTGTGCAGGCGGCCGGCGGTGTCGGCGATCAGGACTTCGGTGCCGCGCGCCTTCGCGGCCTGCAGCGCATCGAAAGCGACCGAGGCGGCGTCGGCGTTCTGGCCCTGCGCAACCACGGGAACGCCATTGCGCTCGCCCCAGGCCTGCAACTGCGCCACCGCGGCGGCGCGGAAGGTGTCGCCGGCGGCGAGCATCAACGGCCGGCCCTCGTCCTTGAAGCGCTTGGCCAGCTTGCCGATGGTGGTGGTCTTGCCGACGCCGTTGACGCCGACCGTGAGCAGCACGAAGGGCGTGGCGTCGCGCGGGATCTGCAGCGGCTGCGCGACCGGCTGCAGCAGCGCGACCAGGTCGCCGCGCAATGCGGCGAGCAGGGCGTTGGCGTCGACGAACTCGCGCGCCTTCATCCGCTTGCGCAGGTCGCCGACCAGTTGCGAGGTCGCGGTGACGCCGACGTCGGCCATCAGCAGTGCGGTTTCGATCTCATCCAGCAGGTCATCGTCCAAGCGCGGGTTGCGCGAGAACAGGCCGCCCAGGCTGCGCGCGAAGGCGCTGCCACGCAGGCGGTCGCGCCAGCCCTTCTTGCCGGGCGCGGCGGCGGGTGCTTCGACCGACTTCACCGCGGCTGGCGCCGCGGGCTCGACCTCCATGGCCGCGGCGATGAATTCCGCCGGCACCGGCTCGGACTGCCCGGGATCCGCCTGCACGGGTTCGCCGTCGGGGGCGGGGCCTGCCTGCGGCGCACGCGGATCGTGGGGCGCCGGTGGCGCCTCGGATTTCTTGCGGCGGAAGAAATTGAGCATCGCGAGGGGGAAGCGTGAGTGCGCGAGAATGCACACATGATAGCCCCCCTGCCTCGTGCCGCCCGATGAACCGTCCGCCTTCCCGCTCCACGCCGGCCGCTCCGGGCAAGGTCCGCATCATCGGCGGCCGCTGGCGCGGCACGCGCCTGGACGTGCCCGCGGCGCCCGGCCTGCGTCCCACCGGCGATCGCGTGCGCGAAACGCTGTTCAACTGGCTGCAGCTGGTGCTGCCCGGCGCACGCGTGCTCGACCTGTTCGCCGGCAGCGGCGCGCTGGGACTGGAGGCGCTTTCGCGTGGCGCTGCCGCCGCCGTGCTGGTCGAGCGCGACGCGAAGCTGGCCGGCGCCCTGCGCGCGATCGCCACCCGCCTGCAAGGGGGCGAGGCGGCGAGCGTGGTCAACGCGGATGCGATGGCCTGGCTGCACGGGCAGGCCGACGGCAGCTTCGACATTGCCTTCGTCGATCCGCCGTTCGACGCCAACATCTGGGGCGGGGTGTTGCCGGTCCTGACCCCCAAGCTGCGCAGCGATGCCTGGCTTTACGTGGAGTCGCCGCACGCGGCCGAGGCGGCGCCGCCGCCGGAGTGGGCGCTGCATCGCGAAGGGCACACCCGCGAGGTCCGCTACGCGCTGTACCGGCGGCGACCCGCTGGGGGCGCTGATACACTGGCGCCCACTCCGGCCGGGCCAGCCGCCGCATCGCCAATTGAGCGAACCAACCCAGAGCGACCCACCCGCGAATGACCGCCCGCAACCGCATCGCCGTCTATCCCGGCACCTTCGATCCGATCACCAACGGCCACGTCGACCTCGTCGACCGTGCCGCGCCGCTGTTCGAGCGGATGATCATCGGTGTGGCGGCCAGCCCAGGCAAAGGGCCCGCGCTGCCGCTGGATCTGCGCGTGCAACTGGCGCGGGACGCGGTCGCCCACCACGGCAACGTGGAAGTCCGCGGCTTCTCCGGCCTGCTCGCGCATTTCGTCGAGGAGATGGGCGCTGGCGTGCTCATGCGCGGCCTGCGCGCGGTGTCGGACTTCGAATACGAATTCCAGCTGGCGAGCATGAACCGCCATCTGATCCCGGGCGTCGAAACGCTGTTCCTGACGCCGGCCGAGCAGTACGGCTTCATATCCTCATCGCTGGTTCGCGAGATCGCCCGCCTCGGCGGCGATGTTTCCGCCTTCGTGCCGCCAGCGGTCGCCTCCGCGTTGCAGGCGCAATGGCAGCGCGACCACGTTGCATGATCCATCCGCACCATCCACGCATAACAACCATGCACTACCAAGACTGGGGGAACGCCCGATGAAGATTTCGACCCGACTGCTGCTCGCCGCCTGCCTCGCACTGCCCTTCCTGGGCGCGTGCAAGAAGGAGGAAGCCGCGCAGGAAACCGTGAAGGCTGCCGTCGCCATGCCGACGACCGCCACCGACGAGAACGCCTGGAACGCGTACCTGACCGATGTGGTCACCCGCAACCTCGACAACGCGACCAGCACCTACGTCTACACCCTGCCGGACGAGTCGTCCGCCGACTTCCAGGGCGCGTACGACCGCCAGCTGGAGAAGGCCGAAGGCGACATGGCACGTGGTGGCGTGGAAGGCACGCTGCTCGCGTTCGGTGGCCCGAACTCGGCCAAGAGTGCCGACCTCGCCGTCGCCGCCTTCGCCCAGGCCGCCGCGGGCACGATGAAGGGTGTCAAGGTGCTCTTCATCGGCGCACCGGCCGACAGCGATCGCGTCAAGGTGGCGGTGGAGCCGTCGGGCGCGACCTACAAGTTCGTCGAAGCGAAGTAACGAGCGTGGCTCGCGCCCGCCGCGGCGGGCGCGAGTCGCCGACAGAGAAGTGAGTTGCCGCATCCATGGCGCTGAAGATCAACGAACTCTGCGTCAACTGCGATGTCTGCGAGCCAGCGTGCCCGAACCAGGCGATCTCGCAGGGTGAGACCATCTACGTGATCGATCCCGCGCGCTGCACCGAATGCGTGGGCCATTTCGACGAACCGCAATGCGTGGTCGTCTGTCCGGTCGAGTGCATCGACCCGGATCCCGCCTTTCCCGAATCCCACGAGCAGCTGCTGGCCAAGCTCGCGCGCCTGCAGGCGCAGGGCTGATGCGGCCGCGCTGACGCAATCCCCTCGAATCCGCCCAGCGGAGGAGTGACCCGCCCGTGACGAGAATGCCCCAGCCGTTGCGCACGCTGCTGTTTTCCGTGTTCCTGCTGTGTGTGCCGGCGGTCGCGTCCGCGGCACAGGCCGGGTCCGTGGCGTCCGCACCAGCCGCCACGCATGCGCCGGGCGCGGCCATCGCCAGCGGCCACGCGCTCGCTACTAAGGCAGGCCTGGACATGATCCGCGCCGGCGGCAATGCCTTCGACGCCGCGGTCGCGGTATCGGCGACCTTGTCGGTGGTCGAACCGATCAGTTCGGGCATCGGTGGCGGCGGCTTCTTCCTGCTGCACGATGCATCCAGCGGCAAGGACATCTTCGTCGACGCGCGCGAGACCGCGCCGGCGTCCGCCACGCCCGCCGCGTTCCTGGACGAGCAGGGCGAACTCAACCGCGATCGCGCCACCAACGGCCCGTGGTCCGCCGGGATCCCGGGCCTGCCCGCGGCGCTGGTGCACCTGGCGCAGAAATACGGCCGGTTGCCGCTGCAGACCACGCTCGCGCCCGCCATCCGCTTGGCGCGCGAAGGCTTCGAGATCTATCCGCGCCTGGAAAAGGGCTATGCCAGCCGCCGGGAAGTGATGGAGCGCTATCGCGGCACGCGCGCCGTGTTCCTCGCCGACGGGACGCCGCCGACCACGGGCGAGGTGCTCAAGCAGCCCGAACTCGCGCGCACCCTCGAGCTGATCGCCGCCAAGGGCTTCGACGGCTTCTATCGCGGCGAAACCGCGAAGAAGCTGCTGGCCGCGGTGAAGGAGGAGGGCGGGCGCTGGCGCGCCGGCGAACTCGCCGGTTACCAGGTAAAGGAGCGCAAGCCACTGCGCTTCCGCTACCGCGGCTGGGACGTGACCACCGCTCCGCCACCGTCGTCCGGCGGCGTCGCCCTGGCGGAGATCCTGCAGGTACTCGCAGGCTGGGACCTGTCCAAGCTCGATGACGCGCACCGCCACCACGTGATCGTCGAAGCAATGCGGCGCGCCTACCGCGACCGCACCATCTACCTGGGCGATCCCGACTTCGTGAAGGTGCCGCTGCGCCGCCTGGTGAGCCCGGATTACGCCGCCGGCCTGCGCGCGACCATCCATCCCGACAAGGCCACGCCGAGCGCGCTGCTGTCCGGCCAACCCGCGCCGCTCGAGGATGAGGAGACCACGCACTTCTCCATCCTCGATGCGGAAGGCAATCGGGTCTCGGCCACGCAGACCGTGAACCTGCTGTACGGCTCGGGCATGGTCGCGCCGGGCACCGGCGTGCTGCTGAACAACGAGATGGATGACTTCGCCCTGCGTCCGGGCACGCCCAATGCATTCGGGGTGATGGGTTTCGCCGCCAATGCGCCGCAAGCGGGCAAGCGCATGCTCAGTTCGATGACACCGAGCTTCATCGAGTCGCCGGACAAGCTGGCGGTGATCGGCGCGCCGGGCGGCAGCCGCATCATCACCGAGGTGCTGCTGGGGATCCTCGGCTACGACGCTGGCCTGAATGCGCAGCAGGTCGCGGCCTTGCCGCGGTTCCACCACCAGTGGCTGCCCGATGCGATTTCCGCCGAGAAGGGTGCGATCGATCCCGCGACCGTCGCCGCGCTGCAGGCGATGGGACACACCGTCAACGCCGCCGAGCCGACGTGGGGCAACTTGCAGACGGTGTCGTGGGACAAGCGCACCGGCGCGCTGGAAGGCGGCAGCGATCCGCGCAATCCGGTGGGCAACGCCGAAGTGCTGCCAAGCCCCGGCCGTTGACCCGGTGAAACATCGCGTCCGTATCGCTTGCATGGCGATCGGGGCGATAATCGGCCCGTGCCCATAGCGGATACGCGGCGATGAAACTCTGGTCCCTCTCCGGCAACAGCCAGAAGCTCGACGGCGGTGCCATGTTCGGCAACGCGCCGCGGGCGATGTGGGAAAAGTGGTCGCCACCGGACGCGCACAACCGCATCGACCTGGCCTGCCGTGCGCTGCTCGCCACGCCGCTGGCCGGCAAGACCGTGCTGTTCGAAGCCGGTATCGGCGCGTTCTTCGAGCCCAAGCTGCGCGAGCGCTACGGCGTGAACGAGGAACGCCACGTGCTGCTGGATTCGCTGGCGGCCGCGGGCTTCAAGCCGGAAGACATCGACGTCGTGGTGCTGTCGCACCTGCACTTCGACCACGCCGGTGGCGTGCTGGCGAAATGGGAAGAGGGCGCGCCGCCGCGGCTGGTCTTCCCCAATGCCAGCTACGTCGTCGGGCGCGAGCACTTCGAGCGCGCGCTGCACCCCCACGCGCGCGATCGCGCCAGCTTCATCGCCGAACTGCCGGCCCTGCTTCAGGCAACCGGGCGGCTGGAACTGGTCGATGGCGCACATTCGAAGACGCTCGGCAACGCGGTGCGCTTCCACTACAGCGACGGGCATACGCCCGGGCTGATGCTCTCGGAAATCGTCGGTCCGGAGATGGTCAACGGCGATGCCCATGGCGGCGTGGTGTTCTGTGCCGACCTGATCCCGGGTCGTCCCTGGGTGCACGTGCCGATCACGATGGGCTACGACCGCAACGCCGAGTTGCTGATCGACGAGAAAAAGCAGTTCCTCGAAGACAAGCTCGCGCGCAACGTGCATCTGTTCTTCACCCACGATCCCGGCTGCGCGCTCGCGCAGGTGGTGCGCGACGAGAAGGGCCGGTTCGCGACCGCGCACGAAGTCGCCGAGTTGCACGCGCGGGCCTTGGCCGCATGAGTGCCGGTGCCATGCCACGCGCCTTCATCGCGTCGGCGCTGGCGATCCTGGTTTCGCTGTCCTGCGCCGCCCCGGTGGCCGCGCAGGCCGAACCGGAGGGATTTCCCGATCCCGGCGCGGCGCTCGTGGATCCCGACTTCAAGGTCGCCACGCGCGAGTTCGGCCTCGACCGCCGCGTCGAGATGTACCAGTGGCGCTTGAGCGATCACGGCTACGAGCCGGTGTGGCATGGCGCCCTGATCGATTCCAGCGGCTTCGATCCGGCCCACGCGAACCCGCCGAAGCTGCTGCTGGACAACCGGCGCTGGTGGGCGGAGAAGCCGACGCTGGACGGCAAGCCGCTGGATCCGGCGGTGCTGCGCAGCCTGGGCGAATGGCGGGTGCTGCGCCCGGGATTCTCGCGGCTGCCGGCCAATCTTGCGGCGTCGTTCCAGCCCGAAGGCGAGGGCCTGGGCAGCGCCGAAAATCCGCTCGAACCCCGGATCGGCGACCTGCGCGTCACCTGGCGCGAACTGGTGTTGCCGCCGCTGGCCGGAAAGGTTGCGTTGCGCGACGGCATCTGGCGCCTCGTGGACGATCCCGAACTCGCCCGTCCGACGCCGGCGACGGTGCCCGCCGCGGCGCGGCCACAGCACGCGCAGCGCGTGTGGCAGTTCTTCGCCGTGGGACTGGTGGTGATCGCGGCGGCGGTCGTGGCCCTGCGACGCAGGAAGCACCACCGCGCAGGCTGACGACCGCGGTTACTCGTGGCGGGTGCCGAAGATCTTGTCGCCCGCGTCCCCCAGCCCCGGCAGGATGTAGCCCACCTCGTTGAGGCGCTGGTCGATCGCGGCGGTGTAGACCTCGACATCGGGATGCCGGGCTTCCAGCGCGCGCAGGCCTTCGGGCGCCGCGACCAGGAACAAGCCCTTGATGCGCCGGCAGCCCGCGGCCTTGAGCATGTCCACGGTGGCGACGAGGGTGCCGCCGGTAGCCAGCATCGGATCGAGGATGAGCGCCGTGCGTTCGTCCATGCGGCCGGTCAGCTTCTCGTAATAGCCGGTGGGCTTGAGCGTGCGCTCGTCGCGCTGCAGGCCGACCACGCCGACCTTAGCCGCGGGAATCAGTTCGAGCACGCCCGGCAGCATGCCCAGTCCGGCGCGCAGGATCGGCACCAGTGTGACCTTCGCGCCCTTGATGCGCTGGGTGGCGACTGGCCCGGCCCAGCCGTCAATGACGACTTCCTCGGTTTCCAGGTCGGCCGTCGCTTCGTACGTCAGCAGGGTGGCAACTTCCGAGGCGAGCTCGCGGAATTCCTTGGTGCTGATGCCGGCGGCGCGCATGAGGCCGAGCTTGTGCTTCACCAGCGGGTGGCGGACTTCGACGATCTTCATGGCGGGGAGGGTAGCGCAACTGGTCGCGCGCTCGCTCCCTTGCACGCCCGCGGCCGTCGCTCCCCGCACGGCGGGAAGAACGAAACGGAGATCCGGAAAACAGAAAGGCCGGCGAGAGCCGGCCTCCTGGAGCGCAACGGGGGAGTGGGCGCTCAAGCCGCGGCAGCTTGCTGTGCTCGCGGGCCTTCCTTCAACGCACGCGCGACCATGGCCACGACCAGGTCGATTTCCTCGCTGGTGATGCCGAAGGTCGGGGTGAAGCGCAACGAGTTGACGCCGCCGTGGATCACGCCGATGCCGTGTTCGCGCAGCCATTCCTCGGTCGAGCCGGCGCCGTAGCACTTGAACTCGTTCGACAGCTCGCACGAGAACAGCAGGCCGGTGCCCTGGACCTTGGTGATCATGCCGCCGAGCTCGGCCTTCAGCTTCTCCAGCTTGTCGGTCGCCTCCTTGCCCTTGGCGCGGATGTTCTCGCGCAGTTCCGGCGTCACCTGCTTGAGCACCGCCACTGCGACATCGAGCGCGCGCGGGTTGGTGGTCATGGTGTTGCCGTACAGTCCCTTCTTGTAGATCTCGCCGGCGCGCTTGCTGACCGCGAGCACCGACAACGGGTACTGGCCGGCGTTGAGCGCCTTGGAGTAGGTCTCCATGTCCGGCGCCTCGACGTTCTCGAAGCCGGGGTAGTCGATGATCGACAGCACGCCATTGGCGCGCAGGCCGGCCTGGATCGAGTCGACCAGCAGCAGCGAGCCGTGCGCCTTGGTCAGCTCGCGCGCGGCGTTGTAGAACGCCACGGGCACGCCGCGGCCCGGATCGCCTTCGCCCATCACCGGCTCGAGGAACATCGCCTCGATGAACCAGCCGTTGGCCTCGGCCTCATTGAAGATCTTCTTCAGCGCATCGATGTCGTACGGCTCGACCGCCAGCACGGTGTCTTCGCCGCGGAAGCTGGCCAGGTGCTGGATGTAGGTCTTGCGCGAGGAGTCCGAATACAGCGCCGGACGCTCGGTGCGGCCGTGGAAGCTGCCCTTCACCACCAGGCGCTTGATCGCGCGGCCGGCGTGCTTCGCACCCGGGTCGGTCATCGTCTTGGCATTCGCATCGACGATGCGCGACGCCAGCGAGACCGATTCCGAACCGGAGTTCAGGCACAGGAACTTCTCGTACGGGCAGGCGCCGCGGTTGAGGCCGATGGCGGCGCGGATCGCCTTTTCGAAGCGCAGCTGCGACAACGAGGGGGTCATGATGTTGGCCATCGCCTGCGGCTTGGCCATCGCGTCGATCACCGCCTTGGGCGTGTGGCCGAAGCCGAGCATGCCGTAGCCGCCGGAGTCGTGCAGCACCGCGCCCTTGAGGGTGACCACCCACGGGCCGCGGGCGGCGAGGGCGATGTAAGGGTTCACGCCGTCGTCGGGATAGAAGTTGACGTAGCCGGCCTGCACGGCGCGCAGCTGCGCGTCCTCGTCCAGGTCGAGCAGGTCGGCGAACTCGCCCTTGACCTGTTCGTACTCGGCCGCCGCGGCGTCGATTGCCTCCACCAGATCCGGATGCGAGGTGGCGAACCGGGCGAGAACGGCGTCGTCGAGGCCCACGGTGCGGCGCTTGCCGGCATGGGCGCGCAGGGGCGCGAGTTTGGCGGTCAGGGCCATGAGGGTCTCCGGAAAAGGGGCCATCCGACTTATTATCGGGATTAATTCGTCGATCGGTAGTACGGATTTGGACGAAATAATCGTATATTTCGTCAATACGACGAACCGGGCCGCGCTTTTGTGAAGATCACCGCCTCCGACCAGCAATTGCTGACCGTACTGCGCGAAAACGCCCGCGCCTCGACCGCGGAGATCGCGCGCCGCCTCAAGCTGTCGCGTACCACCGTGCAGAGCCGGATCGAGCGCCTCGAGCGGGAAGGCGTCATCGGTGGCTACACGATCCGGGTCAACGACGCGGCCGAACGCGGCCACATCCGCGCCCACATCATGATCACCGTGCTGCCCAAGCGCATGGCGGCGGTGGTCGAGGCGCTGCATGGCATGCCCGAGGTGCGGGCGCTGCATTCGGTCAGCGGGCCCTTCGACCTGGTGGCGATGGGGGTCGTGCCGACCGCCGCGGAGATGGACGAGCTCACCGACCGGATCGGCGCCATCGACGGGGTCGAGCGGACCACCTCGTCGATCATCCTGTCGGCCAAGTTCGAGCGCTGACAAGCCGGGCGCCGGGCGGAAAGCCCTACAATTGCCGACTCTTTTGCGCCGCGCCTGCCTTTGAAGAAGTCCGATTTCCATTACGACCTGCCGCAGGAACTGATCGCCCAAGCCCCGCTCGCGGAACGCTCGGCCAGTCGCCTGCTGGTGGTGCCGCCGGGCACCGCGCCGTTCGAGGACCGCGTTTTCCGCGACCTGCCCGCGCTGCTGCGCGCAGGCGACCTGCTGGTGTTCAACGACACCCGGGTGATCCCGGCGCGCCTGTTCGGGCAGAAGGCCACCGGCGGCCGGGTGGAGATCCTGATCGAACGCCTGCTCGGCGGATCCGACGCGCGCGTGCAGCTGGGCGTGAGCAAGTCGCCCAAGCCGGGCGCACGCATCGCCCTGGATGCGGGCGGCGAACTGGAAGTGCTGGGGCGCGAGGGCGAGTTCTACCTCGTGCACTTCCATGTGCCCGAGTCGCTGGAACAGTGGCTGCTCCACGCCGGACGGCTGCCGCTGCCGCCCTACATCCAGCGCGAACCGGGCACGGATGACGACGAGCGCTACCAGACCGTGTTCGCGCGCGAAGTCGGTGCGGTCGCCGCGCCGACGGCCGGCCTGCATTTCGACGACGCGCTGCTCGACGCGTTGCGGGCGAAGGGGGTGCAGTTCGGGCACGTCACCCTGCACGTGGGCGCGGGGACATTCCAGCCGGTGCGGGTCGATGATCTCGCCCAGCACGTGATGCACAGCGAATGGCTCAACGTCGGCGCCGAACTGATCGAACAGATCCGGCATACGCGCGCGGCAGGCGGGCGCGTGGTCGCCGTGGGCACCACGGTCGTGCGCGCGCTGGAAAGCGCGATGCGCAACAACGAAGCCGGCGACGCGGAACTGCAGCCGTTCGCGGGCGAGACGCGCCTGTTCATCCTCCCGGGTTACCGCATCCGTTCGGTGGACGCGCTGATCACCAATTTCCACCTGCCGGAAAGCACGCTGCTGATGCTGGTGTCGGCATTCGCGGGCAAGCAGCGCATGTTCGCCGCGTACGAGCACGCGATCCGCGAGCGTTACCGGTTCTTCTCCTACGGCGACGCGATGCTGCTGCATCCGCGCGGCGATCTGGACGAGCCGAACCAATGAATGCGTCGCAACGCGCCGCGGAGACCCGCATGCGAGCTCTTGAATCCAACCTGCAACATCCGGCCCGGATCGCGCTGCGATGAGCCGGATGTCCTTCGAACTGCTGAAGACCGACGGCGCCGCGCGCCGCGGCCGATTGACCTTTCCGCGCGGCACCGTGGAAACGCCGGCCTTCATGCCCGTGGGCACCTACGGCTCGGTGAAGGGCGTGCTGCCGGAACAGGTGCGCGAACTCGGCGCCGAGATCATCCTCGGCAATACCTTCCATCTGTTCCTGCGTCCCGGCCTGGACGTGATCGCCGACCACGGCGGCCTGCACGGATTCGCGCGCTGGGACGGCCCGATCCTGACCGACTCCGGCGGCTTCCAGGTGTTTTCGCTGGCGCATCGCCGCAAGATCACCGAGCAGGGCGTGAAGTTCGCGGCGCCGACCGATGGCTCGCAGGTGTTCCTCGGGCCGGAAGAGAGCATGCACATCCAGAAGGTGCTCGGCTCCGACATCGTGATGATCTTCGACGAGTGCCCGCCGGTGCACGTCAACGGCGTGGCGGTCGGCGCCGACGTGGTGCAGCGCTCGATGGAGCTGTCGCTGCGCTGGGCCGAGCGCAGCAAGCGCGCGCACGAGGGCAACGACGCGGCGCTGTTCGGCATCGTCCAGGGCGGCGTGCACCACGACCTGCGCACGCGTTCGGCGACGGCACTCAAGGACATCGGCTTCGACGGCTACGCGATCGGCGGCCTGGCGGTGGGCGAGACCGAGGCCGAGCGCAACCGCATGCTCGACCATACGGCGCCACAGTTGCCGGACGACCAGCCGCGCTACCTGATGGGCGTGGGCCGGCCGGAGGACCTGGTGGAAGCGGTGGCGCGCGGCGTCGACATGTTCGATTGCGTGATGCCGACCCGCAACGCGCGCAACAGCCATTTCTTCACTTCGAACGGCGCCGTGCGCATCCGCAACGCCATGTACGAGCGCGACACCCGCCCGATCGAGGAAGGGTGCGACTGCTACACCTGCCGCAATGGCTTCACCCGCAGCTACCTGCGCCACCTGGACCGGTGCAACGAGATGCTGGGTCCGGTGCTGGGGACTTTGCACAACCTGCGCCATTACCAGCGCCTGATGGCGCAGATGCGCGCCGCGATCGCCGGGGGAACCTTCCTGGCGTTCCGGGAGTCTTTCTACGCCGCCCGTTCCCAGCCGGTGCCCTAGGGCGTTTCCGGGCTGCGCCCGGGAAACCCCCAAGTGCTGTGCAAACTTCAAGCCCCGCCGCGCGCTGCCACACCCCCATTCGCACCTGTGGTGCGAATCGCCCCCTGGCTCAGGGGGCTGTCCGGGCCCGGTGCGGCGACGTGGCATAATCCGCCGTTATTTCGCCTTCGGACGCATCCAAGATGAACCTGCTCGACCTCCTGATCGCCCCCGCCTACGCCCAGACCGCGGCCCAGCCGCAGGGCATGGGTGGCTTTGGCCTGCTGATGCCCATCGCGCTGATCGCGATCATGTACTTCCTGATGATCCGTCCGCAGATGAAGCGGCAGAAGGAACACCGCGGCATGCTCGAGAAGCTGTCGAAGGGCGACGAGGTCCTGACCAACGGCGGCATCGCCGGCGTGGTCACCGAGATCGGCGAGAACTTCATCACGGTCGAAGTGGCGGACAACGTGCGCCTGCGTATCCAGAAGGGCGCCATCGCCAATGTCCTGCCCAAGGGCACCTTGAAGTCGGCCTAATCCGCCGCCACCACGCTTTACAAGTTGGCGGCCGGGGAGCTGCCACGGGATCCCTTCGATGCTGACTTACGCACGCTGGAAATACGTCGCTTTCCTGTTCGTCCTGCTGCTTAGCGCCGTGTACGCGGTGCCGAACATGTTCCCGCAGGACCCATCGGTGCAGGTCACCGCCAACCACGGCGCCCCCGTCGACGAGGCGCTGCGCACGCGCGTCGCCGGCAGCCTGCAGAAGGCCGGCGTCGCGGTGAAGCAGGTCGAGATCGACAAGAAGAACAACCTGCTGGTCCGCCTGGCCAGCCCCGACCTGCAGGTCAAGGCGGCTGACGCGCTGCGTCCGGAGCTGGGCAGCGACTACATCGTCGCGCTCAACATCGCCTCGACCGTGCCGGACTGGCTGGAAAAGGTCGGTGCGCGGCCGATGTCGCTGGGTCTCGACCTGCAGGGCGGCGTGCACTTCCTGATGCAGGTGGACCAGAAGGCCGCCCTGGAAAAGCGCCTGGAAGCCACCACCGAAGACCTGCGCGTGATGCTGCGCGACAACCGCGTGCCGTACGTGTCGGTGGATCGCCGCCCGGACAACAGCATCGTCGCCACGCTGCGCGATGCCGCCGCGGCGACCGCGGCCGCCGGCGTGATCACCAAGAACCAGCCGACCCTGCTGCAGCAGCCGCAGGGCAACCAGATCGTGCTGCAGGTACAGCCCGCGGAGCTGCAGCGCTACGCCGCCGACGCCATCGAGCAGAACGTTTCCACGCTGCGCAACCGCGTCAACGCGCTGGGCGTCGCCGAGCCGGTCATCCAGCGCCAGGGTAGCGACCGCATCGTGGTCGAGCTGCCCGGCGTGCAGGACACCGCGCAGGCCAAGCGCATGATCGGCGCGACCGCCACGCTCGAATACCGCGCGGTGGTCGATGGCAATCCCATCGAGGCCGTCGAGAGCGGCAACGTGCCGCCGGAAGCGCGCGTGTACTACCGTCGCGAACGCGGCCCGGACGGCAAGCAGATCCCGATCCTGCTCAACAAGCGCGTGATCGCCTCGGGCGACCAGCTGGTCGGCGCCACCACCGGCTTCGACCAGCGCAGCGGCACCCCGACCGTTTCGGTGCGCCTCAACAGCGCCGGCGGCCAGCGCATGTTCGACTTCACCAGCGAGAACGTCGGCAAGCCGATGGCCGTGGTGTACATCGAGCGCCTGCCGGAAGTGAAGGTCGTCAACGGCCAGGAAGTCCGCAGCACCCGCGTCAGCGAGGAAGTGGTGTCGGTCGCCACCATCCAGGGCGTCTTCAGCAACGAGTTCCAGACCACCGGCCTGAGCAGCCAGGAAGCCGCGGACCTGTCGAAGCTGCTGAAGTCGGGCTCGCTGGCCGCGCCGATGGACTTCGTGGAAGAACGCATCGTCGGTCCCAGCCTGGGCAAGCAGAACGTCGAGAACGGCCTGAAGGCGGTGACGTATTCGTTCGCTTTCGCGCTGATCTTCTTCCTCGTCTACTACCGCATGTTCGGCGTGATCACCTGCATCGCGCTGCTGCTCAACCTGGTGATGGTGTTCGCACTCATGTCGTTCTTCGGCGCGACCATGTCGCTGCCGGGCCTGGCGGGCATCGCCCTGACCGTGGGCATGTCGGTGGACGCCAACGTGCTGATCAACGAACGCATACGCGAGGAATTGCGCCTGGGGCTGCCGCCGCAGACGGCGATCGCGACCGGTTACGACCTGGCCTCCGGCACCATCCTCGACGCCAACGTCACCGCGTTCCTGGTCGGCCTGGCGATGGCGGCGTTCGGCACCGGTCCGCTGCGCGGCTTCGGCGTCACCACGATGCTCGGCATCGCCACTTCGGCCTACACCGCCGTATCCGTCTCGCGCGCCATCGCCACGCTGATCTACGGTGGCCGCCGCAAGCTGAAGTCGATCTGGATCTGAGGGAGCCGCTTCCATGAAACCTTTCAACGTGTTCCCGTACGACAGCAAGATCGACTTCATGCGCGTGCGCATGGCGTCGCTGGTCATCGCCGCCCTGCTGATGTTCGCCGCGATCGGGGCGATGGCCGTCAATGGCTTCAACTTCGCCCTCGATTTCACCGGCGGCGTCGGCGTCGAGTTGCGCTTCGCCAAGCCGGTTGAGGTCGAGGCCGTACGTTCGCGCCTGGCTGGTGCCGGCTACGAAAACGCGCAGGTGCAGAGCTTCGGCACCGGCACCGACCTGCTGATCCGCTTGCAGAAGCGCGAAGGCGGCAGCGGCGCCACCACCAGCATCGCGCAGGAGGTCAAGCAGGCCGCGTCCACCGCCGAGAACCCGGCGGAGGTGCGCAGCAGCGCCGAGATCAGCGCGCAGGTGGGCAAGGAACTGCGCGACAAGGGCATCCTCGCCCTGGTCTTCGTGGTCGTCGGCTTCCTGATCTACATCTCGTTCCGGTTCGAATGGAAGTTCGCGGTGGCGGCGATCATCACCACCCTGCACGACGTGTTGATCGTGGTCGGCTGGTTCGCGCTGACCGGGCACGAGTTCGACCTGACCGTGCTGGCTGGTGCGCTATCGGTGATGGGCTACTCGGTCAACGACACCATCGTGGTGTTCGACCGAGTGCGCGAGAATTTCCGCTCGATGCGTGCCAGTCCCTCGGAAGTGCTGAACGCCTCGATCAACCAGACGCTGTCGCGTACCGTGATCACCTCGTTCGTGGCCTTCCTGACCGTGCTGGCGCTGTACATCTACGGCGGCAACTCGCTGCGCGGCATGGCCGAATCGCAGATGCTCGGCATCATCATCGGCACCCTGTCCTCGATCTTCGTCGCCTGCCCGCTGCTGATGTGGCTGGGCGTGAGCAAGGTCGACCTGATGCCGAAGGCGCGTGACGAGGCGGCGCTGGCGCGTCGTCCGTAAGCGTCGCCGCCTCGGAGTAACAAAAAAGGCCGCGCATCGCGCGGCCTTTTCTTTTCTTGACGAAGCGGTGGAGATCAGTCGAGGGCGTTGGCGTAGCCGGTCGCCACGATCCTGGTCTGCAGCGCGTCGCAGATCTTGAGGTTGCCGGCCACCAGCGGCCGGCCCATCAGGCCGCGGGTGTCCATCGGGCCGGTGGAGCGCCCGCGGTAGTCCACGACCTTGCCGCCCGCCTCGCGCACCATCAGCACGCCGGCGGCGATGTCCCACGGCTTCACGCCCGACTCGAAGTAGGCGTCGGCACGACCGCAGGCGACGTACGCGAGGTCGAGCGCGGCCGAACCGGTGCGGCGGATGTCCTCGGCGTCCTGCAGCAGGGACTCCACGCACTTGAGCTGGGCGCCGACGTTCTTGCGCTCGCGCGGCGGGAACCCGGTGATCAGGAACGCCCCATTGAGGTCCTTGCGCTCGGCGACGCGGATCTTCTTGTCGTTGAGGGTGGCGCCGCTGCCCTTGCTGGCGGTGAACAGGTCATTGCGCAGCGGGTCGAAGATCACGCCATGGACCGGCTCGCCGTTCTCGACCAGGGCGATCGAGACGCAGAAGTGGGGGAAACCGTGCAGGTAGTTGCTGGTGCCGTCGAGCGGATCGATGACCCAGGTGAAACGCCCGGACCCCTGCGCGCCGCCTTCCTCGCCGAGGATCGCGTAGTCGGGCGTGGCCCGGCGCAGTTCCTTGATGATCGCGGTCTCGGCCTGTCCGTCGACTTCGCTGGCGTAGTCCAGCCGGTCCTTTTCCACCACGTTCAGCGCGTCCAGCTTGTGCATGTTGCGCAGCAGGACGTTGCCGGCGGCGCGGGCGGCCTTGACCATGAGGGTGACGGCGGGCTTCTGCATGGCGTTACGGGCCTCTGTTCGGGCTGGGGACGGGCTGGCGGTGCGAAAGAGCGGGCCGGCGCCTGGGCCGGGGCGCGGAGTTTACCATTGCCGCGCATGAGTACCGATTCGATCCAGGGGCCCGCGACGAGCGCCGCCCCCCAAACCTACGCCGCCGACCGTATCCGCATCGTCCTGGTCGGCACCCAGCACCCGGGCAACATCGGCTCGGCCGCCCGCGCCATGAAGACGATGGGCCTGTCGCGCTTGGTCCTGGTGGCGCCCGAGCGCAGCCCGGACGCGGACTCCTACGCCCTCGCTGCGGGCGCCGACGACGTGCTGGCGGCAGCCACGACCTTCGCCACCCTCGCCGAAGCGGTAGCCGACTGCCGCGTCGTCCTGGGCTGCACGGCGCGCAGCCGCCGCATCGCGCTGGAAGAACTCGAGCCCCGCGCCGGCGGTGTCCGGGCCGTGGCCGAAGCCGCGGCGGGCGCCGAGGTGGCGATCGTGTTCGGCCGCGAACGAACCGGCCTGACCAACGACGAGTACGAGCTGTGCCATGCCGCGGTGCACATCCCGGCCAATCCCGAGTACAGCTCGCTCAACCTCGCCATGGCGGTCCAGGTGCTGAGCTACGAGGTGCGCCTGGCCGCGCTGGCGGCGGCGCCGTCCCCGGCCGGCGAGGACGAGCGGCGCGAGCCGCCGGCATCGCACGCGGAGATGGAAGGCTTCTTCGCCCAGCTTGCCGAGACCCTGGACGCGATCGATTTCCACAAGGGCCGCGCGCCGGAGTCGGCCATGCGCAAGCTGCGGCGGCTGTTCCTGCGCGCCCAGCCGGATGCCCGCGAGGTGCGGATCCTGCGGGGCGTGCTCGCGGACGCGCAGCGGATGGCCCGGCTGGCCGGGGAAGGCGGGGGCTAGCCGCTGTGCGCACAGCGGCGCAAGGCTCCCCACGCCCGGGCGTTTTGCTTTAGTCTGCGGCGTCGAGTTGCTTTCCGGTTTCCACTGCTTGAGCGCCAGACTGTCCGCCCCACTGCGACGTATCGCCGCCCTGGCGCTCGCTTTCGCCCTGTTGCTCCCGCTGCCGGCCCTGGCCGGTGATCCGGGCGTGCTGGTGATCGGGCGGATCAGCGACGATCCCAAGGCGCATTACGAGCAGCTCAAGTCCTTGCTCGATTACGTCGTGCCGCGGATGAAGGACGTCGGCATCCGCGAGGGCCGGATCCTGATGGCCAAGGACGCCACGCAGATGGCGAGCTACCTGCGCCGCGGCCGGGTCGACTGGGTGACCGAAACAGCGGGCACCGGCGTCCTGCTGAAGCAGCGTGCGGGTGCCAAGCCGCTGTTGCTGACCGAGCGCGACGGGACCAGCCAGTACCACGCGATCTTCTTCGCCAGGACCGACAGCGAAGTGCGTTCGCTAAACGACCTGCGCGGCCATAGCGTGGCCTTCCAGCGTCCGACCTCGACCAGCGCCTATTTCCTGCCCGCCACCGAGCTGCTGCACCGCGGCAACTCGCTGGAGCTGCTGCTGTCGCCGACCGACAAGCTGGATTCCAGCGTCGTCGGCTACGTGTTCGCGCGTTCCGAACTCAATATCGCCACCTGGGTGCACAAGCGCCTGGTCGACGTGGGCGTGATGAGCAACCTCGACTGGGACAACCCGCGCCGGGTGCCAGCCGCCTTCCGCCAGGACCTGCGTGTCATCGGCGAAACCGGCAACGTACCGCGCGCCCTGGAACTGGTCCGGAGCGATCTGGATCCCAAGGTCGAGGCCCGCCTGCGCAAGGTGCTCTGCGATGCCGCCAAGGATCCGCAGGCACGCGAGGCGCTGCAGGGCTTCTTCCAGACCACGCGCTTCCTTCCCGTGGATGCGGCGTCCCAGCACGCGCTGGACGACCTCGCCGACGGTGTCGCCCGCGTACGCAGCGAAGTGGAATAAGGCGGACGACGCGTGATCGACGGGGCGAGCTGCGGATGAACCTTCGCTACGGGCTGCAGGCCCGCTTCCTCGCCCTGATGGCGCTGGCGCTGCTCGTGGTGCTGGCGCTGATGACCCTGCTGTGGAGCCGGCAGGCACGCATGCAGTCCGAAGTCGAAGGTGTCACCCGCGACGGCATGGAGCGCATCGTCAGCGCCAGCCTGCGCCGCCAGGGCGAGGGCGTGGTGACCCAGCTGTCGGAATCGCTGGCCAACCCGCTGTACTACTTCGACCTGGACGCCATCGGCGTCCTCAGCCGGGTCACGCTCAACCAGCCCGGCATCCGCTACGTGCTGGTTTACGACGTCGAAGGCAACATCCTTCACGACGGCAGCGAGGAGATCCCCAGCTACGGCAAGCGCATGGACGACGCGATGGCGGCGCAGACCATCGCCGCGCCGCAGCTGCTGACCCAGTTCAGCGAAGACGTCATGGACGTGGCCGCGCCGGTGCGGATCGGCAACGAACGCATCGGTGGCGTGCGTGTCGGCTTCGACCTGCGCGGACTGCGCAACGACCAGGACGCGGCGGTGTCGGACCTGCGCGCGCGCCTGAACGAGCTTGGCCGGCGCCAGCTGTTGTGGGTGGTGGTGCTCAGTGCCGGCCTGATCGGCCTGGGCGTGCTGATGCTGTGGCTGATCCAGCGCTTCCTGGTGCAGCCGATCCGGCAGCTGGCCGATGCCGCGCACGCCATCGAGATGGGGCACTTCGAGGCGGCGCGCACGCCGGTCAGCAACCGCAACGACGAAGTGGGCGACCTGCTGCGCGCGTTCAACCGCATGAACACCTCGGTCGCGCGCCACGATCGCGAGATCCGGCGCATGGCCTACACCGACGCGCTGACCAGCCTCGCCAACCGCCTTGCCTTCCGCGAGACGCTGGACGAGCGCCTGCTGCAGATGCAGGGCGCGGGGCGCCAGCTGGCCTTGCTGTTCGCCGACATCGACGACTTCAAGCGCGTCAACGACACCCTCGGCCACGATGCCGGCGACGAGGTGCTGCTGCAGTTCGCGCAGCGCATCCGCGAGACGGTCAAGCGCATCGGCGGCGCCGGTGCGGCGCTGGCGCGCTTCGGCGGCGACGAGTTCGTGATCCTGGTGGAGCCCGATGCGCAGAACGGCCAGGACGCGCGCGAAGTGGCCAGCCGCCTCGCCGAGGCGCTGGTGAACGAGCTTGGCCAGCCCATCACCGTGCACGGCCGCCAGGTATTCCTGGGCACGTCGATCGGCATCACGCTGTTCCCGCAGGACGCCGCCGGCGCCAACGCGCTGATGAAGAACGGCGACATCGCGATGTACCAGGCGAAGGTCGCGGGCAAGAACTGCTACCGCTTCTACAGCCGCGCGATGGACCAGGCCGTGGAGCGCCGCGTGCACCTGGAGCACGAGCTGCGCGGCGCCTGGGATCGCGGCGAGCTGAGCCTGGTGTACCAGCCGCTGTACCGCGTTTCCGACAACGCCCTGCTTGGGGCCGAGGCGCTGCTGCGCTGGCAGCATCCCGAGCACGGCACGATCGCGCCATCCGTCTTCATCGATGTCGCCGAACAGAGCGGCCTCATCGAGATCCTGGGCCCGCAGGTCCTGCGCGCGGCCTGCCAGGACGCCGTGAGCTGGGGCGCGAGGCGCGGTGATCGCGAGCCGCTCTTCGTCTCCGTCAACGTGTCGCCGCGCCAGCTGCGCAGCGGCGACCTGCCGCAGATCGTGGCCAACGTGCTGCGCGACACGGGGCTCAGCCCCGGCCAGCTCCACCTCGAACTCACCGAGACCGCGGTGCTCGGCGATGAATCGCTGGCGAGCGCGATGCTCTCGCAGCTGCGCGAGACCGGCGTGCAGGTGTGGCTGGACGATTTCGGCACCGGCTTTTCCGGGCTCAGCCACCTGCGGCGCGTGCCCATCGACGGCGTGAAGATCGACCGCAGCTTCATCGCCGACATCCTCCGCGATCCCGACGACCTCGCGCTGACCACCGCGATCATCGCGATGGCGCACTCGCTGGGCATCATCGTGATCGCCGAGGGCGTGGAGCGCGAGGGACAGTACGAGCTGCTGCGCGAACGCGATTGCGACCTGGCGCAGGGTTACCTGCTCGGCCACCCGCTGACGATGGCGGAATTCCAGAAGCTGCTGTAGCTGGGATCCGCTGCGCGGGGTCAGATCAGCAGGTCGACCCAGCGCGTGGCGGCCGATGCCAGGCTGCCCGACAACACCCCGAACACCGCGATCGCAGCCACGCTGGCCACCCAGGCTGTCGCCAGCAGCCGGCCGTCGCGTTCCAGCAGCGCGAGCGCGAACAGCAGCAGCAACAATGCGAAAAGCACGTTGGTGAAAGGAATCGGCAGCGACAGCAGCAGGCCCAGCAGCACCAGGTTGAGGCCGGTGAAAGCGCTGGCGACCGGATGGTCGAGCAGCACGTGCGTGCGCGGCTTCACCACGCGCTCGAGGCGCGCCAGCCAGGGCCCCAACCGGTTGCGGAACGTCGCCATGGCATCCCGATGGGGACCGCGACGCCCGAGGAAGGCCGGCAGCCAAGGTTCGTTGCGACCGAACAACAGTTGCACCCCCACCAGGACCACGAGCGGACCGCTGATCACGCCGGCGATCCCGGGAATGAAGGCCGTCGGAATCGACAGGAATAGCAGCATGCCGAAGGCGCGTTCCTCGAGACCGCCGAGAACGTCGTCCAGGCGGATGATCTCGGCGGGGTCGCCTTCAGCGAACCGATCGAGCAGCACGCGGGTGCTGGCTTCCGGGGCTTCGGCCGGGCGGCCGCGCTCAATCGGTGGCGTCATCGTCGTGGCGTTCCTCGTCCCCGGCTTCGCGTTGCAGCAGCAGCTTGTCGATGCGTGGGCCGTCCAGGTCGACGACCTCGATGCGCCAGCCATCCCATTGGAAGTGCTCGCCCACGTGCGGGATGCGACCGAAATGCGCGATCACCATGCCCGCGGCGGTATGGAAGTCGTGTTCCTCCTCGCCGGGCAGTCCGCGGCCGCCGAGCAGCTCGCGCAGGTCTTCCAGCGGCAACGCCCCGTCGAGGTACCACGAGCCGTCCTCGCGCTGCACCACCGGCGGTTCGTGCTGGGCATCCTCGTCGGACTGGCTGTCGTAGATGCGGCCCATGACCGCGCCCATCAGGTCGTTGACGGTGACCAGGCCGCTGACATCGCCGTATTCGTCGACCACGAGCGCGAAGGACTGCTGCTCCTCGCGGAAGATCTCAAGCAGTTTCAGCGCGTGCGTCGACTCGGAGACGAAGAGCGCTTCGCGCAGTTCGCCGAACAGGTCGGGATCGGCGCGCCCGAGCGTGTCCAGGAGCGTCTTAACCTCGAGCACGCCGAGGACGTCGCTGTCGCTGCCGCGATACACCGGATAGCGCGAATACGCGTGCTCGCGCATGGTCGCCAGGTTCTCCTCGAGGCTGGCGGCCGCATCCAGCCAGACGATGCGCACGCGCGGCGTCATCAGGCTTTCCGCGGTGCGGTCGCCCAGGCTTAGCACGCGGTTCATCATCTTGCGCTCGTCGGCGTCGATCACGCCCTGCTCGTGGCTTTCGCTGACCAGCAGGCGGATTTCCTCTTCCGTTACGCGTTCGTCGCTGCCGCCGCCCAAACCGATCAGGCGCATCACGGTGCGCGTGCACCACGTCAATGCCATGACGAACGGCTTGGCCACCTTGGCGAAGAAATCCATCGGATAGGCGACGGCCGCGGCGATCTGCTCCGGGCGCAGCGTGCCGATGCGCTTGGGCACCAGTTCGCCGATGAGGCCGAATGCGAAGAGCATCAGCAGGAAGCCACCGGCGAACCCGATCTGGCCGGCGTAGGGGGCCAGCAGTGGCACGTTGCGCAGCGGCGCGGCGATCTCGTCGCCCATGGACTCGCCGCCGAAGTAGCCGATCAACAGGCTCAACAGGGAGATCCACAACTGCACCGCGGACAGGAAGCTCTCCGGATGCTCCGACAGTTCCAGCGCCTTGGCCGCACGGCGGCTGCCCAGCGCCATCTGCTTGAGACGGCTCTTGCGGGAGGTCATCACCGCCATCTCCGACATCGCGAAGAAGGCGTTGAACAGGATCAGGGCGGCGACGATCAGGAAACGCAGCATCCGGGCCGGTCCATGGAAGGGAGGTCAGCGCTCACGAGCGCGGCGGGGGCCAGCGGGCAGGGGGCAGGTACCGGGAACCGCGGTTTTGGGTCGTCGTCCATCGTGGAGGCGGCAGGGAAGGCGGGGGAATGTTAACAGCCGGGCGGGACCGCCCCGGCTGGGGCCATGCTGCAGTGGGGGCCGCGATGGCGGCGTACAAGGCGATCGCCACTGGTCGGGGAATGGCCGAAAGCGTCATGGAGCCGTCATAATCGCGCCCGCCGATCCGGCCCCCTCCTGACTCCGCCTAACCGACGAGGCTTCCGCATGTTCTCCCTGCAAACCATTTTCGGCCAAGGCATGCAGTTCTATACGCTGCTGGAAGCGGCGGCGAACGCGGCGCACGACAGCACCAAGGCGCTGCACGGAATGCTCAAGGACACCCAGCGCTCGCCCTCGCTGGACGCCTTCAAGCTGGCCCGCCAGCGCGAGCGCGAGGCCTCGGACAAGATCAGCCAGGAGCTGGTCAACAGCTTCATCACCCCGATCGAGCGCGAAGACATCGAGGCGCTCGGCACCGCCCTGTACAAGATTCCCAAGCAGGTCGAGAAGTTCGCCGACCGCTATTCGCTGGCGCTCACCCACCTGGAAGGCATCGACTTCGCCCCGCGCGCGGCCATGCTCGAGCAGGCGGCAGCCGTCGTGGTGAAGATGGTCCACGAGCTGCGCGAGATGAAGCTCGAACGCATGAAGGCGCTCAACGATCAGTTGCGCTCGATCGAGATGGAGGCGGACCGCCTGATGCTCGAGCTGTACCGCGACATCTATTCGGGCAAGCTCGACCACCTGCAGATGTTCCTGCTCAAGGAGTTCTTCGAAATCCTGGAAAAGGCCATCGACCGCTGCCGCGAAGCCGGCGTGGTCGCCTACGAAATCGTGCTGAAGAACAGCTGAGGCGCCGGTCATGCTGACCCTTCTGCTCGTCGTCATCGTATTGGCGCTGGCGTTCGAGTTCATCAACGGTTTCCACGACACCGCCAACTCCATCGCCACCGTGGTCGCCACCAAGGTCCTCTCGCCCGGGCAGGCGGTGATCCTCGCGGCGGCGATGAACCTCATCGGCGCGTTCTGGGGCACCGCGGTCGCCAAGACGATCTCGTCGGGCCTGATCAATACCGACGTGGTCGAGGTCACCTCGCAGGTGATCATCTGCGCGCTCTCGGGCGCGATCGTCTGGAACCTGATCACCTGGTGGCGCGGCCTGCCGTCGTCGTCGTCGCACGCCCTGATCGGCGGCCTGTGCGGCGCCGCCATGGCTGCGGCGCACAACGACTGGGCCGCCCTGATCTGGTCGAAGGTCGGCGATGAAGGCTGGACCTCCAACAAGGGCATCCTGTGGAAGGTGCTCGTGCCGATGGTGAGCTCGCCGGTCGCGGGCTTCCTGCTCGGCCTGCTCATCCTGGGGCTGCTGTACGCGATCATCGCCGGCATGAAGCGCGCCGGCGGGGCGCTGGCGCGCGCCGCGCGGCCGCGCTGGGTCAACGCGTTCTTCGGCAAGGCGCAGCTGGTGTCGGCCGGCTACATGGGCTTCGCCCACGGCACCAACGATGCGCAGAAGACCATGGGCATCATCGCGCTGGCGATCTTCGGCGCGCAGAGCGCCGGCGCGCTGGACAACCTGCCGTCGTGGCTCGGCTTCCTGCACCCGGGCGGCGGGGAAAAGGACATCGACAGCTGGATCGTCGTGACCTGCGCCCTGGTGATGGCGGCCGGCACCGCCGCCGGCGGCTGGCGGATCATCAAGACCCTCGGCCACAAGATGGTCAAGCTGCATCCCATCGACGGCTTCGCGGCCGAATCCGCATCGGCCACGATCCTGGTCACGGCTGCGCACTTCGGAATGCCGGTGTCGACCACGCACAGCATTTCCACCGCGATCATGGGCGTGGGCTTCGGCAAGAATCCGCGCAAGCTCAAGCTGACCGTGGTCGAGCGCATCGTCTGGGCCTGGATCCTCACCATTCCCGCCGCGGGTGGTGTCGCCTACGGCCTGTTCAAGCTGGTCGAGGCGATGGGCTGGTCGTGACCGGTCGCCGCCCGTAACGAAAAAAGGCCCGCATCGCGGGCCTTTTTCTTTGGCGACGCGCCGTGTGTCAGAGCAGGTCGCCACCTGCGGACATCATGCGCTCCATGCGGTCGCCCAGACCGCCGATCTCGAGCACCAGGCGGTCGACCTCGGCGGCATCGAGGCCCTCGTACGGGCGGTTCTCGATGAGCTGCAGGTACGGCACGCCATCGAGATCGCCGATCGCCAGGTAACCGACGACGCTTTGCCAGTTGAATGCCAGCGCACGCTTGGCATCCATGCCGGTGGTCGGGGAAACGGCGGTGCTGACGCGCAGGTACGGCCGGCCGTCGTCGTCGTCGAGTTCCGAAAGGAAGATCGACTGGTGCCGGGTTCCCTTTTCCAGCGACAGTTCGATGCAGATCACGTCCCCCTCGTGCAGGGTCGCGTTGTAACCGGCGGTCTTGACGTGTCGGCGGATGGAATCGAAGTTGCGCACGGGAAAGCTCCTTGCTGGGACTGGCTGCAGCGGCACCGGCAGGTATCGCGGGGGACAGCGGCGGCTATGCTACCGCGATGGAAGTGGACGCAACCAAACGCATCCTCGCGGCGATCCGCGCGATCCCGAAGGGGCAGGTGGCCGGATACGGCGAAGTGGCGCGCCGCGCCGGACTGCCCGGACGCGCGCGCCTGGTCGCGAAGTTGCTGAGCGGGAACGAGGATCGCAAGCTGCCCTGGCACCGGGTGCTGCGCGCGGACGGTCGCATTGCGTTTCCGGAAGGCTCTGAAGGTTGGCGTGAACAGAGTGCGAGGCTGCGCGCCGAAGGCGTGACCGTCGAGAATGGCCGCGTGCGCGGCCTGCGTGCGGCCGCGACGCCCGAGGAGGCGCTGGATGCGGCCCTGTGGGGCGCGCCGCTGCCGCCATCCAGGCGTCCACCGGCAAAGGCCGGCGCCGCCAGGAAGCCCGCGGCGCGCCGCTGAGGCGGTTGCCGCTCCGGGCGGACGCGGTGACGCGGCGAGCGTCGCGATCCCGTTACCATGGCGCATCCCCCGAGGTGCCCCGATGTTCTCCCGACTTCCCCCCGTTACCAAGGGCCTGTTGATCGCGAACGGCCTGATGTTCCTGTTGCAGCAAGTACTGGGCGATGAGCAGTTTTCCGTGCTGGCATTGTGGCCGGTCGGTATCGACGGCGATCCCTTCTCGCAGGGATTCATGCCGTGGCAGTTGCTCACCTATGCGTTCCTGCACGGCAGCTTCCCGCATATCGCATTCAACATGCTCACCCTGGCGATGTTCGGCTCGCAGGTCGAGTATGTCTGGGGCGCCAAGCGCTTCCTCAACTACTACCTGGTGTGCGTCGCGGGTGCGGCGGTGTGCCAGTTGCTGGTGGGCTGGTGGACGCTGTCGCAAGGTGGCGAGGCCTATCCAACGCTGGGCGCTTCCGGTGGCATCTTCGGCCTGCTGCTGGCCTACGGGATGATGTTCCCCAACCAGCGCGTGATGCTGCTGTTTCCGCCGATCCCGATGAAGGCGCGGACGCTTGTCATCCTCTACGCGGTGGCGGAACTGCTGTTCGGCTTGAATGGCTGGCAGCCCGGTGTCGCCCATTTCGCACACCTGGGCGGCATGTTGTTCGGATGGCTGTTGCTGCGCTACTGGAGCGGCAAGCCGCCGTTCGGACGCGGTCCACGACGTCGCACGGCCAGGTTCCGGGTGGTCAAGTGAGGCTAGCGAGTGCCTTGAAGCACGTGCTGCTGATGTCGGTATTGCTGCTGCCTTCCGGGATTGCCCACGCCGGTGAATCCGAGCCGGCGTGCGATGCCGATTTGACGGACGCATCGATCCTGGACGCCTATGACACCAATGCGGCCATGCCGCAAAGGCAAAGGGCCGTCCAGTACCTGATCGATGTCGCGCCCCGTTGCGCAGTGGGCGGGTACTCGGCCGGGCAGCTCTATCGGCACGGAGACAGGCTGCCGGGGAACCTGTTGGCCAGGGATTCCGAAAAGGCGCAGCAGCTGATCCGCGCATCCGCCGAGAACGGCTACTTGTTCGCGTATGCGGACCTGGTGGAAATGGCCCTCGCCGAAGGGCGGACGCGCGAGGCGATGCAGTGGACCCAGGTCTACCTGTATTTCGTCGTGCACCACAGCGAGAAGTTCGATCGCGCGAGTGGCAGCTTTACCCGTTCGGGCTACAACGGCGATCTGCTGGCGCGTGCGCTACTGGCGTGGCGTGCTGCCAAGCCCCGGCTGGAACAGACGCTGATCAAGGATGATCTCAACGACTATCTGCGCGGACACGAAGCGACGGTAGCCGAGCGGCTCCGTGCCCACGAGGCGGCAGCCATCAAGGTTGGAACGCCAACATCCGGGGAAAGCGAGAAGTTGCGGGTGGTGGCGGTGAAAGGCGGTTGCGACATGGACCTTGGCAGCGTGAGTTCCGCGTATGCCACGTACCTGGTCGAAGTCCAGCCCAGCGGCTCCGTCAGCCGCGTCGTGCTGGAGAATTTTTCGCCAACCGCCGAAGCCGCGATGCGCCTACGCAAGTGCGCGCAGGTCTACACATTCGGATCATTCAAGGGAAGCAGGGCGCAGGTGGCTCGCATACCCGTGATCTACGGATTCCCCGGCGGTCCAAGCCTCAGGGTCCGTAAGTAGAACGCGTCGGCAGGACACGCCGGCGCATCGGCTGATCGGCGAACGCCTACTTGCTGGCCGGTCCAGCAGGCACCGAGCCCGGCCACAGCTCAACGCGCTGCTCGGCCTTCGCCTGCATCGCGGTCCCCGCCTTGCAGCCGAAGGCATCGCCGAAGCCGCCCAGGTTGTACAGCGGTCCATTGACCCGCCATTGCCCGGGCGCGTAGACGCCGCTCGCCGCATGTTGGGCTGCGGCCTCCGGGCTCAGTTGCTGCGCCCACAGTCGTGCCCAACCGCTGAAGAACGCCTGGCGTGCATCCTTGGGCGCGGCAGGCTGCGCGGCGTTGAATGCATTCCACGCGAGCTCCACGCCGGCCTGGTCGGCGATGGCCACGTCGCGGACCCGGGCGCCGCTGACCCTGGTTCCGGCGACGGGAACCGGGTAGCTGGAATACTGCGCCGCGACGCGGTTACGGAGCGCATCCCACGCCGCCGTCTCGACTGGCGTCCACCAGTCGCGGAGTTCCTCCTTCGCATCCACCAGACGCCCCTTGTTGTCGACGGCGTGGCTCAGTTCACGGCCGGCGAGGGCGCCGAACGAACCGTACTGCGCCGCGACGCCGTCGCCGATGGCGAACACGGGCGGTTGCAGCACCGCCGCGGTGACGATCAGGCGATTGCCGGCAATGTCGTAGGCCAGGGCCGGTTGCTGCGGCAGCACGTCCCAGCGCCGGTCGGCATTGCCGCGGCCGATGCGCTTCATCTCCTCGCGGTGATGCCAGGTCGACGCGATGAGCATGTTGCTGCCGAAGCTGCCGCGGCCCATCGGCTGCACGGTGTAATCCAGGTCGCGCCGGGGCGCGCCGATCTCGATCTTCAGTCCGGCGAGCTTGGCCTTCGCTTCGGCCTTGGCCGGTTCGCCCAGCCGCGGGTCGGTGGCGATCGCGGCGTCGAGCGCCTTCAGGACATTGCCGGCGATTTCCTCCGCACGCGAACGCGTATCGGCGGTCAGGTTGCGGGCGACGTACTCGTGTCCGAGCATCGGGCCGGCGGCGAGGTTGATCGCATCCAGCACCAGCTGCTGTCGCGACGGTGGCACCGCTTGGCCTGCCAGCACGCGCCCGCGGAAATCGAAGTTCGCCTCGCGCCACGGCTTGGCCATGTACGGCGCCATCGCGTCGCCGACGCGCCAGCGCAGGTAGGTCTTCCATTGCGCCGGCTTGAGCGTGCCGACGAGCTTGTCGAGCTGGGTGAACAGTTGCGGGTTGGCGATCGACACCGCGTCGTCGTTCACGCCCTGCGCCTTGAGGAATTCGGCCAGCTGCAGCTTGCGATACGCCTTGCCTAGTCCGGCGACGGGCACGGGCGCATAGTTTGCGCGTGGATTGCGCAGGTCGACCAGCGGCCGGCTTGCCTGGGCGATGCGCGATTCCAGGTCGATGACCTGCTGCGCTTCCGCGGCGACCTTGTCCGCCGGCGTGCCGGTCAGCGCGAGGATCTTCTGCACGTAGCCGTTGTAGAGCGCGAGCAGCTTGCGGGTGTCGGCGTCGGCCCGGGTGTAGTAGGCAGGATCCGGCAGGCCAAGCCCGCCCTGGCTGAAGTAGCCGATGTGGCGATTCAGGTCGTTGAGGTCGACGTCGGCGCCGAAGTTGAAGGCGACCGGAATGCCGACCTGGTGCAGCGCCGCGATCGACGCGGCGACGTCGGCGGGCTTCCTGATCGCATTGATCCGTCCCAGCAGTGGCGCGATCGGATTGGCGCCATCGCGCTCGACGGCGGCTTCGTCCAGGCCGCTTGCCCAGAAGTCGCCGAGCAGCTTCTGCACATCGCCGCGAGGCGCGGTCATGGCCGCGTTGAGCAGGTCGATCTGCTGTTCGCGGGCGCGGTCGCTGAGCTGTTCCATCGCCGACAGCGAGGAAACTCCAGGCAGCAGCAGGTTGGATTTCAGCCAAGTGCTGTTCGCGTAGGTGTAGAAGTCGCTGCATGCGCTCGCAGCAGCGGGAGCGGTCGATGCCTTGGACTTGGTTTTCTTCTTCGCCGCCTGCGCATCGGCTGCGGCGGCGCCGGCGATCAGGGTGATGAGCAGGGCACAGGCAAGCGGTCGTGAAGAGGGCATCGCCGAGTCCGGTGGGGCGGGGCGGGCGAGTGTAGCAAGCGACCTGCGAACGGCATGACGACGCGCGAATCGCGGAAGAAAGCCCATGCAGCAGGCAAAAAAGAAGGCCCGGACGACGAGGTGCCGGGCCTTCGGGTCGGCCGCCGGAGTCCGGCGGCCCAGCCTTCATGCGATCAACGGATCGCGGTGATCACCAGATGACGACCTGCTTGTCGCCCTCACGCACCATCGGCTGGCCGGGCTTGCACGAGAACGCCGCGGCGAACGCCGGCAGGTTCGACGGCGCGCCGACCGCGCGGAAGTTGGCCGGTGCGTGCTCGTCCGTGGTGATGCGCGTCTCCAGCTCCTGCGGCGTGAAGTTGCGGCGCCACACCGTCGCCCAGTTGAGGAAGAAGCGCTGGTCGCGGGTCAGGCCGTCGGTCTTCGGATCCGGCTTGCCCGCCGTGGCCTTGAGCATCGCGTCGTACGCCGTGGCGAGGCCGCCCAGGTCGGCGATGTTCTCGCCGAGCGTGTGCTTGCCGTCGACATTCAACGCCGGCGTCGCCTTGTAGCCGTCGAACTGGGCGATCAGCTTGTCGGTGCGGCCGCTGAACGCCTTGGCGTCGGCCGGCGTCCACCACACCTCGAAGTTGCCGGTCGGTCCGAAGCGGCTTCCCTGGTCGTCGTAGCCGTGCGTCATCTCGTGGCCGATCACCGCGCCGATGCCGCCGTAGTTCATTTCATCCGATGCATTCGGATCGAAGAACGGCGGCTGCAGGATCGCGGCCGGGAACACGACCTCGTTGAGCGACGGGTTGTAGTAGGCATTCACCATCTGCGGCGGCATGCCCCACTCGGTGCGGTCGACCGGCTTGCCGATCTTGCCCAGGTCCCACTTGTAGTTGAACTCGTTCACCGCGAGGACGTTGCCGATGTAGCTGTCGCGCGCGGTGTCCAGGCCGGTCCAGTCGCGCCACTTGTCGGGGTAGCCGATCTTCGGAGTGAAGGCGGCCCATTTCTCCAGCGCCTTCTTCTTGGTCTCGTCGCTCATCCAGTCGAGCTTCTCGATGCGGCCCTTCAGCGCTTCGCGCAGGTTCTGCACGAGGGTTTCCATGCGCGCCTTCGACTCGGCCGGGAACGCGACCTTGACGTACAGCTGGCCCATGGTTTCGCCGGCCTGGGCTTCGATCAGGTCGAGCACGCGCTTGCCGCGCTCCTTGAGCTCCTTCTGGCCGCGCATCGTCTTGTTGTAGAACTCGAAGTTCTCCTGGACGAAGGCGTCGGACAGGTACGGCGACGCGGTGTCGACGGTGCGGTAGCGCAGGTAGCTCTGCCAGGTCGCCGGCGACACGTCATCGAGCATCCGGCTGACTTCGGCGTGGAAGGACGGAATGGCCAGCGAGAACATCTTCGGCGCGGCCAGGCCCTGCGAGTCGAAGAACTTGCTCCACGGGAAGTTCGGCGAGACCTTGTCGGCCTCGGCCAGGGTGACCGGGTGATAGAACAGCTCGGCGTCACGCGACAGTTCGGCGCGCGACTTCGATGCCTTCGCCAGGCGCGTCTCGAAAGCGACCACGTCCTTGGCCTGCTTGGCGGCATCGGCGGCGGCGACGCCCGACAGCTCCAGCACCTTGGCGACGTGCTGCTCGTACGCGGCGAGCTTTTCCTTCTGCTTGGGATCGGTGTAGTAGGTCGAATCCGGCAGGCCCAGACCGCCCTGGAAGGCGGTGGCAATGTTCATCGACGAGTCCTTGAAGTCCGGCGACGAACCGAAGCCGAACAGCACGTTCTCGCCCTTGGCGGCGCTGGTGCGCAGGTAGTCGGCCACCTTGTCCTTGCTGTCGAGCGCGGCGATCGCGTCCAGGCGCGACTTCAGCGGCGCGATGCCCTGCGCGTTGATCTTCTCCGCGTCCATGCCGGTGGCGAACAGGTCGCCGACGATCTTCTCGACGCCGGTGGCGCTCGTCTTCGCCGCGGCCTGCTCGGCGAGCTGGCGCTGCACGGCCTTGGAGCGCTCGCCGAGCATTTCGAACGAACCCCACGAGGTGCGGTCGCCCGGGATCGCGTTCGCCGCCAGCCACTTGCCGTTGGCATAGCCGTTGAAGTCGACGCAGGCGTCCTTCGCGGTATCCAGGTCGCCCAGGGTGAAGCGGTTCACCGGCGGCAGCTTGCTTTCATCGAGCGTGAACGGTGCCTCCGCGGTGGCGGCGGTCTCGGTCTTGGCGGCTTCCTCCTTCTTCGCGCAACCGGTGAGGGCGGCGGCGATGGCGAGGGGAAGGATCAGCAGGGACGACTTGGTACGGGGTGCTTTCACGAATTCTCCTGCCCGGAGGGCATGGCTGTGGTGGCGGCGCCGGAGGCGACAGGAGACTCTATCGCCTCCGCGCGTGCGGTTCCGGTGTCGAAGGTCATGGCGATCGGGGCGGCCCGCTCCCGGGCCGTGCCGGCAGGCCCCGACTGCGGATCGATGCGAGGCCCCGCTCGCAGGGCGCAGGTTGGATGAACGGGAGGGGGCGGCATCGGCCGCGAGGTGCCCATCCATTGGATGAGCAAGCAGCCCGGAAGCGTCAGGGATTGGCCTGCGTGGGCGCGGACTTGCGGATGCGGTACAGCCCATAGGCCAGCGACCCGGCCGCGGTCAGCGAGGCCGGCAAGGCGAGGGCGGTGTAGCCGAACCGCTGGAACGTGAGGGCGCCAACCACGCCGCCGCACAGGAACGCGGAAATGACCAGCAGGCACAACCGCAGCCGGCGCGCGTCCACGGGCAGGCCGCGCAAGGCATGTCCGAGGAATATGCCCAGGTCGGTGAACATTCCCGAGACGTGCGTGATGCGGATGACCGCGCCGCTGTAGGTGCTGGCCATGGCATTGAGCAAGCCGCAGGCGACGGCCGCCGTGTACATGCCGGAACCGCTGCCTGCGCGCAGCAGCGGAATGGACGCGAACAACAACAGCGATGCGAGCAGCAGTGCCACTCCGTACCGGCGGCCAAGCTGGAGCGTGCTGTCCTGGATGATGATCCCGCTGATGGCACAGCCCGCGACGAAGGCGAGGATCAGGGCGCCGAAGTGGGCGATGGCGCGTGTGTCCAGTGAAGCGATCGATTGCGCCAGCAACGACGTGTTGCCAGTGAGATGGGTGATCGCCTGGTGCTCGAAGCCCAGCAGGCCGATCACGTTCACGCTGCCCGCGATGAAGGCGAGCATCCAAGCACCGGTCCATACCCACGGCGGGAGCTTGGTGATCATCTCTGGCGGGTAGCCGCCGAGTGCGGCGAAGGGCGGAAGCTAGGCATCGTCGGATTCGGGCAGGATGGACTCTCAGGTACCGAGGATATCGTCCGGCACCAGCGAGTACACGATGGCGGAAGCCGGCTTGCCCTGGAACATGACCCGGTTGCGCGCCTCGACCTCGCGCGTCGCCCCCAGCTTCTCGGCCACCCGGAGGCTGGCCAGGTTGTGCGGGAGCACGACGATCTCAAGCCGGGTGAAGCCCAGCTCCCTGAAGCCCAGCCGCGCGGCGAGTGCCGCGCCGACGCAGGCGACGCCCTTGCCGCGATGTGGCGTGCTCACCCAGTAGCCGATATTGGCCAGGTTGTGGCCCCGGTCGACGTGGCTCAGGCCGGTGCCTCCGAGGAATTCGCCGCGCGTGCTGAAAATCCCCAGCGGAAACTCGCTCTGGTTGGCCCAGGACTCGATCGAGCGGTCGACCCAATTGACCGCGTCCGCAAGGGAATACCCGGCATGGCACCAGGGCAGCCAGTACGAGAGCGAATCGACCGATGCGCGCACGGCCTCGTACAGCGGCAGCGTGTCGCCGGCCGCAAGCGGCCGGACCAGGACGTCTCCGTGGGCGAGGGACAGGTTCATAAAATTGGGGCTCGGCGAGCGATCATTGCTCCCAGCTGAAAGGCGCGCCGATCGTGCGTCCGTCGATGGCCAGCACCGCATCGCGATGGCGCACCGACAGGACAAAGGGCTTCACGCTCGAATGCCCGCCGCAGTGCCGAAGCACGAGCACCTCGCGCCGCGGATCAAACGCTTCGAGGCGCCAGTCGCCCGGCGGCAGCACGATGCCGCGGGCATTTTCGTGGAAGCGGACCGCGGCGATGGTTGACGCGGCATCGTCGCCGACCTCGAAATCGATCCAGAAGCCGCCGCCTTCGAACGATAGGGTCGAAGTCGCCGCCGCAGGGCCGGCGATGCCGCACAACGTGGCCAGGACAAGCATCAGGATAGGTACGCGATTCATGCGGATCTTTCGTTCGTGGATCACGGATGGCGCACTGGCCGGCTTGGGCTTGCAGCGATTGTCACACGCCGCTGGCCTCGCCGGATCAGGCCGGGCCGCGACTCTCGATGTGGTGCAGCGCGGGCCCGATCGGCGAAAGCGACAGGCGCCAGAAGAACGCGCCCAGCAGGCAGAGCAGCAGGATGGCCCAGGCGAACCGGGGCGGCGTCCACGCCTTGATGGGAGGCATGTAAGCCGCAAGCGCCAGTGCCCCGCCCACCACGGTGACCGCATCGAAGCTCGCGCGTTGCCAGTAGCTGCCGCCCAGGTGCAGCCACATGCCGAACTCGTCGAAAGTCAGCGCCAGGCCCACGCCGTAAAGCGCGGCCACCAGGTCGAGCAATCTCCCCGAGGGGTGGGCGAAGAGGAGTATCGCCCCCACGACGGAGAGCAGGAAAATGCCGTAGTTCAGATGGTGGACGTGGGTCCCCCCGAGATGCAGGTAAAGATCGGGTATCGCGCGATCCATGATCAGCAGCACCAGCAACCGCGCGCACACGAACGTGACCACGAAACACATCAGGACGATGCGCTGGAGGTGCTTGGAGCTCACCGGAGGCCTGGGCGGTCTGGTTTGCATCGAGCCTGTCACATTGGTCATCGGAACTGGCCTGGGCGTCGTTCCGCAACTCCGCCTCAGTTGTTCCTGCTCATCCCCAGGTGGACCACGTTGCCGCGGACGCTGGCGAGGTCGACGTAGTACGTGGCGTCCGGCGCCGGCACGACCAGCCTGCGGCCCACCTCAGCCTTGTCGAAGCGATACACGTCGCCCGCTTCCGCCGATACGGTGAGCTTCACCGTGCGGCCTGTTACCCGGTCGACGCGAATCGTGAAGGCGCCGTCGGGTGTGGTGATGGAAGTGCCGGAGCGGACAGCCGTTGGCGCCAGGACGATCGGCGATGACGCCGGCGCGCCTGCGGTCGTGGCTTCCACGTGTTTTCCCGACGGATTGAATCGCGGGTGGCGATTGGCCATCCAGGCGCCAACGGCAACGACAGCGCCGACGCCGAGCAACCAGACCATCCAGTGCGTACGAGACCCGGCCATGTGTATGTCTCCCGCGGGCAGGCCCTCGGCTTGAGTCACACCGCCCGTCGCGACGGTACCTGAGCCTGCGTTCGCGAGCAAAGGTGGCGAAGACAGTTGCGCCGGAGCTAGCGCGCGGACATCAGCGGGCCGGCGAGCGCACGGCGTTGGATTGCATTAACCCGCCATGGGCGTAACCCACAGGTCAGGCGCCCTTGTTCTTGTCATCCCAGAGCATCGGTTCCCACAGTTCGACCTTGTTGCCGTCGGGATCCATGATCCATGCGAACTTGCCGTTTTCGTGCGACTCCGGGCCGCCGACGACCTCGACGCCACCGGCGTGGAGTTGCGCCAGCATCTCGTCGAGGTTGTCGACCCGATAGTTGATCATGAAGGACGAGTCGCTCGGGCTGAACCATTGACTGTCCTTGCCCGCGAGATGCCACACGGTGAGGCCGCGGTCTTCGGCCGTGTCGTCGGGCCATCTGAGGATGGCCCCGCCAAAGGACTCCAACTGCAGGCCCAGGTGCTTCTGGTACCACGCAGCGAGCGCGTCGCGGTCGCCCTTGCACTTCAGGAAGACGCCACCAATTCCCGTGATCTTTGCCATCGTGCCTCCAGATTCGTGGGCCCGTCGGAATTCGAACAGCCGGTTCGGCTAGCTCTGGCGTGAATGGCCGGGTTGCCCCTGCTCGACCGCGGACTTGATGTCGCGCAGGTCTTGCAGGAGCGCCTTCTTCGCCACGCCCTTGAACAACACTCCGACCGGGACGGACACCAATCTTGCAACGATACCTTGCGGCTTGGCCTCGTGCCTGCTGCACAGCGAAATTCCGTCTCTTGCCTCGGCAATGCTGAGGATCGAGGAGTACACGAATCCCTGTTCCTCCGACCGGGTCTCGTAATACTCGTTCTCGACGGCGCCAGTGATCCATTTGTCCGCGCTGGCCGACTTGCCGAACAGCATGCGGGTCTCACGCCATTTCAGTCCCACCAGGCCAGTTGTCGGCCTTTCGAGGATTTCGACGCTCTCGACGCCGCTGATGATCCTGGAAGCGCTATCGACGTCGGTGATCGCGGCCCAGACCGCCGCCCTCGTCCCGCTTATGGTTACCCGTGCTTCGACGATCATGCTGCGCTTCTTGGGGTTGAGGGGTCTGCTTTCCCGCTTGGCTGGAAGTGTCGCCACCGTGCGGCTCCGGCCGCGGAGGCGTGTCTGGCAAGGTTACGGCAACAGCTCGATGCCGAACTGACGGACGACCAGTGCAAACAGGCCAAAGCACAAGACGGTGATGCCAATGCTTGCCAGCATGGTCAGCCAGAAGCCGAGACGGGGCAGGAGTAGCGGGAATGCCAGGAACATCGGCAATGTCGGCAGCACGTACCAGAACGTATACCAGGCATGGTTCGAGATCTTGGCTTGAGGCTGTTTTTCGAGGTACAGCCAAATCAGCGCCAGGAATGTAACCAGCGGCAGAGCGGCGATGAAGCCACCCAGCTTGTCACTCCGCTTTGCCGCTTCGGAAACGATGACCACGACGGCTGCGGTGAGCAGGTATTTGGTGATCAGCCAGCCCATGGTGATATCTCCAAAACGGTCCTGACGCGCGAATCATGCATGGTCACGAAAACGGATTCGGCTTGCATCCATGGTGGTGCATGCACTCGTTACCCGAGAGCCTGAGGATTCAGCTGCCACACGGAGTAATTGAGCATGGAGGCGAAGCCCACCCAAAGAAGATACGGAATAAGCAGCACGCCGGCCAGCGCGCTGACGCGCCAGAACGCAATGAGCGTGGCGACGATGAGCACGACAAGTAAAACGATGTCCGCGAACGCCAGGGCGCCGAAGTGCCAACCGAAGAACAGCCAGCTCCACAGAGCATTGACCGCAAGTTGGAGAAGAAACAGGGTCAGGGCCGCGCGCGCAGCCCGGAATCCTCCCGTTCGCCAGACCAGCCAGGCGGCAATGGCCATGAGCGCGTACAGGACGGTCCACACGGGACCGAACAAGTTGGGCGGCGGCGCCCATTCCGGTCGAGCGAGCCCTGTGTAGAACGGCGCAGCCTGTATTGACGCGGCGCTACCAATTGCGGCGGCCATGAAGCTCACCAAGAGCCAAGCCGCAAATCCGATGATCTGCCTGGACATTGTCACCGCTCACCCTCCCTGCTCTTGCCTGAAATATCGAACTGGGTCGAGTAGCGACCTGGTTCGGATGCCGCTTCACGCCCACGGTGTCGCGCAGGCGGCGCCCGCACAGGCATCGTTCCCCAGCTTGCTCAGCTGCCAGAACCCCCGAAGCCGTTGATAGCCCGGACCACATACGGATTCAACCTGGGGCCATGTCAGGCTTGCCCTCGGCGACTCCCCGAAACCAGCCCTGCCAGGAAGCCGATGCCGGCACCCATGAGTGCGTGGTGGCCCAGCAAGCCTATGGTCGCCCCGACGGCAGCGCCGACGACGCCCAGAAAAAAGACGACAAGCCAACTGAGCGCCCGGGAATCGGATGAGATTTGTCCCGAGCGAACAGCTTGCTGCCGCTGCAGTTCGCCGATGAGCGCGTCCGCCGCGGCTTCAGACTGCTTCGTGTCCATGACTACCTCCCGTGTCTGATTTCCGGGCCGAACCGAGAGAGGCTCGGGCTGGATCATGAATTGTCAGAGCACGCCAGTGACGAACGCGACCAAGCAGAAAAAGAGAGCATCGCCGGGTGCAGTAGTCGTTGGGGAAATTGCCCCCACGCCACGACGCAAGAATTGGAAAGAGTGCAGGGGCGACTAAAGGTCGACCGAGAGGCGAGGCGGATCGTTGCATGGCCATTACTACCGAATGCAGGGCGGTTGAGCGACGGTGCAGGGAATGGATTTCAACTCTGGAATTCGTTGGTTCTACCCGGAAATTGGGAGCGAGAATTTGCGCGTCGTCCGCAAGGGCCAGATCAAGGTGAATTTCGCTCCGCCGACCAGGCGAAAGGCGGCGGAAACACCCCGCACCACGCCGAGCCTCTCTAGAACATCTCTTGCTCGTCGAAAGGAGTGGCGGGGATCAGACGTAAGCATGAACAGGTTGATCTCCTTGGGGCTCACGTCATAGCCCTCCAACTCGACCGAGTTGCCAAGCACCGCCTTGAGCTCGCCTTCAATCGTCGCGAGGAACTCTTCGTTATCCAGCGACTTGCGCCAGAATTTGATGACGAGCTGGTAGTCCATTCGTGCGATTGTAGACCTGACGCGTTGATTGGATTAGGGCGCGCGGTGGCCATCTCCGAGGCTCCCCAACGGCTGCTCGACGCCAGGCCGCGAAGTCATCGTCAGACCCCGGCCGGCGCGAACCAGCCACCGAAACCCCAGATGAGTGTCGTCACGAGAATCGCAACGAAACTCAGGGACGCAAGCACGCCGATTGCCGCAATGACGATGGCCTTCGATCTCGGCGCGGCGAGACGACTGAACATGGCAACAAGCAGGCCTGCCGCCATGGCTCCCAAGGCCATAGGCGCATATCCACCGGACGCGCCGGCAAGGTGAGCATGGATGTACTGGAACAGCGTGGCGCACGCAATGAGGACGCTGCCTACGGCCGCAAAAAGTACATACCAGCGAGCGCGTCTTTCCATGGGTCCAGCGCCTGGATTATCTCAGCCGCCAAGCGGCTTCGGCTTGCATGAATTGTCAGTCCGCCCGCCCGGCGACCGCGCGCATCGGCACTGTGGCCTGGTTGAGGCCCAGCCCAATCAAGGGAATGCAGAACCCAAAGCGAACTGGTGATTGCATCAGTTGATCGAAAATTAGGCACGACAAAGCCACGCCCGAGAATAACACCGTCATGCCAAGCATCACGCGCGTGGTCGAGCCAACTTGCAGGCGCCTCAGTCCGTAAAGCCCGAAGAACAGCATCGGAGTTCCCACTGTCGGCCCGCCATCAAGGTGCAAAGCTCTTCGTTTCCCATGTCTTCACCCTCATCAACTGCGGCTGCCCTGAATTTACGGGCTTCGGTGTATTGTCAGGGCGTGCCCCGGACAAACGCGCCCACCAATGCCGCTAGCAGAAGCGCCAGTATGGGGGCGGTCGACAGCGCGTAACCCACAGCGCGAGACTTGGGTGCGGCCATGTACGCGCGCCAGTAGATGAAACGACCCAGCAGGTAAACCAGGCCTGCGCCGGCCACCAGGGTTTGTGGCCAGTATTTTCCCGCGAGAAACAAGGCGGGCAGAAATGCCACGATTAGCTCCAGGCTGTTCATCTGCACGCGATAAGCGCGCTCGAACATCTCGTGGCCGACGACTGCAGGGGCAGCCACGCCATACTTTGCGCGGGCGCTGCCGACAAGTGCCCCGAAAAAAGTCAACTGAAGCACTGAAAATACCGCCACGATGTCGATGTAGTTCAAGAACGGCTCCAATCAGTGGGAAATGTCTTGAGCGGGACGAGGTCTCAACCAGTCGCGCCGACTGGCCTCGGATGAATGAATTGATGGCCCGCCCAAAAACTAGGCCAGTACCTCATTCCAGTCGATGATGCGCCAGGCGCTGACCACGCCGTTGGTGACAAATGGATCGCCTCGGATGAATTCTTCAGCCGCCTCGCGATGAGTAAAAATTCCTAGCGCACCTTCCGGTGGATTCCCGAGGGGGCCTGCCATGAGCAGGACGCCCCGAGCATGGAACTCGTCCAGCCGTGCGCGGTGAGCCGGAAAGTGCGTCATACCCTTACCGAGCCCATCACCGGAGACCTCATAAAGCATTGCAACCTTCATCGCGCTTCTCCACGTGCCGGTTGTCGAGCCTCGATCATGCCAAGCGACGAGGCGCCTGCTTGGATGAATTCCAGAAATCGACCACGGATCGGATCTTCATGTGAGGCACAACGCCTGAAGCAAGCTGAGCCGCGAGGCTTCGGCTTGAATGAATTGTTAGGCCGCGACACCGACATGGTCCGCGGCCAAGTTGTTTGCCTGTTGCGCGATATCAGTTATGGAGTCGGGTGACTGCTCGTGCCACCACTCTCCTTGCCACTGCGGCGCGCCGCTGCCCCGGATGAACCGTTGGACGCGGAACCCGTCAGAAACGCGATATACGCAGGCAAGTCGGGAGCCATCTCGAGAAACGACAGAAGAAAGTCGCTCCCACGAGTCGGGCACTACCACGTGGAAGTTTGCCCCAGCAATTTCGATAGCGTGCATAGCGGCCTAACGCCTGAATTAAGCCGAGCCGCGAGGCGGCTTCGGCTTGAATGAATTGTTAGGGCTGATGCCCTTGAACGTGAAGTAGAAAGCAGCTGCACTCGCCATCCCCAAGGCGCCAGCCGAAAGTACCCCCTGCAAAAAGTTTGGCCAGCCAGTCGCAGGCGGCCATACTAGGACCGTGCAAGGGGCAGACCCCACGGCGAAGCCGCAGCAAAGGACTTGCCACAGGCCAAACCGGTCAACCCGCATCAAAATCAACATGGCGGGCAATCCGAGACAAACGGAATGAGCCAGTGAAACACAAAAGATCAGTCCAAGTGCCCCAAGTGGAAAGAGTGCGTTGGCACCCATAAGCAGAAAGATGAGCTCAAACAGAACCGTCGGAGCCAAGGCTGCCGCAACCACTGACACTCCGACTGCGATGACATTTCTCATCAGCCCTAACGCCTGAATTAAGCCGAGCCGCGAAGCGGCTTCGGCTTGAATGAATTGTTAGGCGCCATGCCCG
>NZ_JCANTQ010000015.1:2500-38785 GCF_059568595.1 Lysobacter oryzae DSM 21044
AGAGGCGATGAAGGACGTGGCAGCCTGCGAAAAGTGCGGGGGAGCTGGCAACAAGCATTGATCCCGCAATGTCCGAATGGGGAAACCCACCTAGCAATAGGTATCCTGCAGTGAATACATAGCTGCTGGAAGCGAACCCGGAGAACTGAAATATCTAAGTACCCGGAGGAAAAGAAATCAACCGAGATTCCCCCAGTAGTGACGAGCGAACGGGGAGCAGCCCTTAAGTTGAGTAAGGTTTAGCAAAACGATCTGGAAAGGTCGGCCATAGACGGTGACAGCCCGGTATGCGAAAGACCTCATTCAATGAAATCGAGTAAGGCGGGGCACGAGAAACCCTGTCTGAATATGGGGGGACCATCCTCCAAGGCTAAATACTCCTGACCGACCGATAGTGAACCAGTACCGTGAGGGAAAGGCGAAAAGAACCCTGGTGAAGGGAGTGAAATAGACCCTGAAACCGTGTGCGTACAAGCAGTAGGAGCCCTTCGGGGTGACTGCGTACCTTTTGTATAATGGGTCAGCGACTTACTGTTCGTGGCGAGCTTAACCGTATAGGGGAGGCGAAGGGAAACCGAGTCTGATAAGGGCGCATAGTCGCGGGCAGTAGACCCGAAACCGGGTGATCTAGTCATGCCCAGGGTGAAGGTACCGTAACAGGTACTGGAGGCCCGAACCCACTCCCGTTGCAAAGGTAGGGGATGAGGTGTGATTAGGAGTGAAAAGCTAATCGAACCCGGAGATAGCTGGTTCTCCTCGAAAGCTATTTAGGTAGCGCCTCGCGTGAATCTTCTTGGGGGTAGAGCACTGTTATGGCTAGGGGGTCATTGCGACTTACCAAACCATGGCAAACTCCGAATACCAAGACAGACTGCGCGGGAGACACACGGCGGGTGCTAACGTCCGTCGTGAAAAGGGAAACAACCCAGACCCACAGCTAAGGTCCCAAATTTCGTGCTAAGTGGAAAACGATGTGGAAAGGCACAGACAGCCAGGAGGTTGGCTTAGAAGCAGCCACCCTTTAAAGAAAGCGTAATAGCTCACTGGTCGAGTCGGTCTGCGCGGAAGATTTAACGGGGCTAAGCACGAAACCGAAGCTTGGGGTGCATACTTTGTATGCGCGGTAGAGGAGCGTTCCGTACGCCGTTGAAGGTGGCTTGAGAAGGCTGCTGGAGGTATCGGAAGTGCGAATGCTGACATGAGTAACGATAATGCGGGTGAAAACCCCGCACGCCGAAAGCCCAAGGTTTCCTTGCGCAACGTTAATCGACGCAGGGTGAGTCGGCCCCTAAGGCGAGGCAGAAATGCGTAGTCGATGGGAAGCTGGTTAATATTCCAGCACCTCGCGTAAGTGCGATGGAGGGACGGAGAAGGTTAGGCAGGCCGGGCGTTGGTTGTCCCGGTGAGAGAGTTGAGGCGGTCCCCTTAGGCAAATCCGGGGGGGCAACGTTGAGACTAAGGACCGGCCCATTAGGGCTAGGCTGCCGATATCACGCTTCCAGGAAAAGCTCCTAAGCTTCAGCTTACGCAGACCGTACCGTAAACCGACACAGGTGGGCAGGATGAGAATTCTCAGGCGCTTGAGAGAACTTAGGTGAAGGAACTAGGCAAAATAGTACCGTAACTTCGGGAGAAGGTACGCCCTCCATGGTTAATAGCTGAGGAGGGCCGCAGAAACCAGGCCGCTGCGACTGTTTATCAAAAACACAGCACTCTGCAAACACGAAAGTGGACGTATAGGGTGTGACGCCTGCCCGGTGCCGGAAGGTTAATTGATGGGGTCAGCCGCAAGGCGAAGCTCTTGATCGAAGCCCCGGTAAACGGCGGCCGTAACTATAACGGTCCTAAGGTAGCGAAATTCCTTGTCGGGTAAGTTCCGACCTGCACGAATGGCGTAACGACAGCGGCGCTGTCTCCACCTAAGACTCAGTGAAATTGAAATCGCTGTGAAGATGCAGCGTTCCCGCGGCAAGACGGAAAGACCCCGTGAACCTTTACTATAGCTTTACACTGAACGTTGAGTTCGTCTGTGTAGGATAGGTGGGAGCCTATGAAACCGAGGCGCTAGCTTCGGCGGAGGCAACCTTGAAATACCACCCTGATGTGCTTGACGTTCTAACCTAGGTCCGTAATCCGGATCGGGGACCGTGTATGGTGGGTAGTTTGACTGGGGCGGTCTCCTCCCAAAGTGTAACGGAGGAGCTCGAAGGTACGCTCAGCGCGGTCGGACATCGCGCACTGTGTGCAAAGGCATAAGCGTGCTTGACTGCAAGATCGACGGATCAAGCAGGTAGGAAACTAGGACTTAGTGATCCGGTGGTTCTGTATGGAAGGGCCATCGCTCAACGGATAAAAGGTACTCCGGGGATAACAGGCTGATACCGCCCAAGAGTTCATATCGACGGCGGTGTTTGGCACCTCGATGTCGGCTCATCACATCCTGGGGCTGTAGTCGGTCCCAAGGGTATGGCTGTTCGCCATTTAAAGTGGTACGCGAGCTGGGTTCAGAACGTCGTGAGACAGTTCGGTCCCTATCTGTCGTGGGCGTTGGAGATTTGAGAGGGGCTGCTCCTAGTACGAGAGGACCGGAGTGGACGAACCTCTGGTGTTCCGGTTGTCATGCCAATGGCACGGCCGGGTAGCTATGTTCGGAAGCGATAACCGCTGAAAGCATCTAAGCGGGAAGCGCGCCTCAAGATGAGATCTCCCGGGACACAAGTCCCCTAAAGGAACCATCAAGACCAGGTGGTTGATAGGCAGGGTGTGTAAGCGCAGCAATGCGTTGAGCTAACCTGTACTAATGATCCGTGTGGCTTGACCATATAACCTCAAGTGGCCTTAGGCTTACGACGACGTCGTGACCTTCCAGGACCAACTCGCTACAATCCCAAATTCTTAAGCCCCTAGGGACTCGTCCCTTCGTGCAAAAGACGCAAGCAGGCGCAATCGCGCCGCTTCACCAGCTTGCTCAGTGACAATAGCGTTGTGGCACCACCCGATCCCATCCCGAACTCGGAAGTGAAACGCAACCGCGCCGATGGTAGTGTGCATCCGCATGCAAGAGTAGGTCATCGCTGAGCATTTATCCGAACCCCCGGCCGACAGGTCGGGGGTTCTTCTTTGCGCCGGCGAAAAATACGCGCGCGACTCCCCTCGCGCCGGAGCCCATGCGCCAGGCTCCAAGGGTTACCCAGGCAATCCTCCCCAGTAACCCCAACAGAAACCTTTGGCCAACCAATACCCGCTCACCCGGAAGCGCTGCCGCCGGACCCGCGTGTGCGAAGGTGCCGCCCGAAACGAATGCAGCCGCGCAGGGCCAACGCGACTCCATAGGCCGCCAATAAAAGGCCGGTCATAGTCACGAGAAAGACCGGCCTGGTCGTCAACATGGAATGCAGGATCACGGCTGGCGCGTTCCGTGTCCGATCAGTCCGGTGTTGAAGGCGCGAGTTGCTGTGCTCGATTCCCAACGCCGGGCTCGCCGATTCCCATCGTCTGTCCAAGCACGCGGCGAGCGAACCGGATGCTCAATGAGCAGCAACTCACGCCACCTGCAACGCCGCCTGTCCCAGCAGCAGGACCACGCAGGCGAAGGCGCCAAACCACGCCAGGCTGCGCAGGCTGTGCTTCCAGCCGGCGATGTAGACCACGCCGTGCGCGATGCGGAACGCCACGAACAGCACCGCAAGCAGGGCGATGCGGTCAGCCGCCACTCCGGCCAGTTGGGCCAGAACGACGCCAGCCGCGAACGGCGCGAACGATTCGTAGCTGTTGAGTTGCGCCGAATTGGCGCGATGGACGCGCGGATTGGCTTGGCGGGCCGTCCAACCGCGCGGGTCGCGGTTGTCGTAGTGCTCGCCGCTGCTCTTGGCGACAGTGACCCAGACGTAAGGCAGGAATGCGGCAACCAGCACGCACCAGTAGGCGACAGCCAGGTTCATAGGGCAGCTCCCGGAAGTGGACCGGCGCAGCCTACCCCACAAACACAGAGGGCGCCCGAGGGCGCCGCCCGCATCGCGGCGTTACTGATGATCCCTGGCGTGCAGTTTTTCCTGGGCAGTCCGGAATGCGTTGCCGTCATACCAGCGCGGCCACTGCGCGCTATCCGCAAGATTGCGACCAACACCGTAGAGCGCTTCCAGGTCCTGCATAACGCCATCGAGCTTCCACCCCGGATCGAATTCGTCCGCAGGCTTGTGGTAGCGGTGATCGCGATAGTCAACCTGCGCCAGGCGTCCGGCCGCTGTCCCGCCGTCGATAAGGTCGTCGCCGCCCTTTGCGTAAAGCGCCGGGACCCCGGCGCGCGCGAAGTTGAAATGGTCGGAGCGGAAGTAGAAGCCATCCTCCGGCGTGGCCTCCGCATGCAGCGTGCGTCCCTGCTGCTGCGCGATGGGGCGCAACACGTCCTCGAGCTGCGAGCTGCCGAAGCCGACGACCGTGATGTCGCGCGCCTTGCCGATTACCGGCATCGCATCGAGGTTGATCACCGCCACCGTCTTCTCGAGCGGAACCACCGGGTGCGCGACGTAGTAGCGCGAGCCCAGCAGCCCCGATTCCTCCAGGGTCGGGGCAAGGAACACCAACGATCGCCCAGGCCGCGGCTGCTGGTGCACGAACGCTTCGGCGATCTCCAGGATCCCGGCCACGCCGGTGGCGTTGTCGATGGCGCCGTTGTAGATCGTGTCCTCGGCGCCGCCCGCCGCGGTCGAGCCGCCGTGTTCGTCGGCCTCGTGTCCATGCTTGCCCAAGTGGTCCCAGTGCGCCATGTAGACGATCGCCTCGCCCGGGCGCGATGACCCCGGCAGGCGAGCGATCACGTTGCGCGAGGACTTTTCACTGATGCGGCTCTTCAGGCCGATCGAGGCAGTCGCCGCGAGTGGCAGCGCCCTGAAGCCACGCTTGCCCGCCACGGCATAGAGCGCGTCGAGATCCTGGCCCAGTGCGGAAAACAGCGAGCGCGCCGCTTCACCGCTCATCCAACCCTGCACCTGCAGGCGCGGCGTCGGGTCGTCCGCCTGGCGCAGGTCGAACTGCGCGCCGCTCCAGGAGTTCTTCACCACTTCCCAGCCGTAGGCCGCGCCCTCGGTGTCGTGGATGATCAGCGCGGCCGCCGCGCCCTGGCGCGCGGCCTCATCGAACTTGTACGTCCAGCGCCCGTAGTAGGTCATCCGGTTGCCTTCGAACAACGCCGGATCCTGCTGGTGGAAGCCGGGATCGTTGACGAACATCACCACCGTCTTGCCCTTGACGTCGATGCCGGCGTAATCGTTCCAGCCCAACTCGGGCGCATTGACGCCGTAACCGACGAACACGACGTCGCTGCGATCCAGCTTCACTTCCGGCCGGGCGGTGCGCGTGCCAACGACCATGTCGGTGCCGAACTTCAACTCGCGTGGCTTGCCGGCGACATCGAGTTTCAGCGAAACGCTCTCGTCGGCGACGGTTTCCACCATCGGCACGGTCTGGAAATAACTGTCGCCGTTACCCGGCTCGAGGCCGAGACGCCGAAATTGCGCCTCGATGTAGGCGACCGTCCGATCCTCGCCGGTGCTGCCGGGGGCGCGGCCCTCGAATGCGTCGGATGCCAGCGTGCGCACGTGCTCGGCAAAGTCACTGGCCTCTATGCCCGGATGGAACGCGGCCGCCGCCGGCGAGCGGTCCGCCTTGCCGCCCGATGCCTCCTGCCCGGGCGGCGGCGCCTGGCATCCGGCCAGCAGCGTGGCAACGAGTGCGCAGGAAAGCGAAAGTTGTTTCATGGGGGCTCCACATCCGTCGGAGCCCCATTCTAGGCACGGCCGGCAGCGTGCTCGCCGTGCCGACCTTGCCCGGTTCCGTGAAGACCGGCGAAGCCGCGACGCCGGTCCCGGCCGGCAGCGCGCCGCTTACTGCTCGGGCGGCTGCGGCGTATCGAAGCGGATCGCTGTCGCACCGCTGATCGCGCCGGTCTTGGCGCTCGCATGCACGTACAGGATGACTTCGCGCTCGAAGCGCAGCGGTCCGTCGACCTGCGCGTTCGGACCGATGATCACGCGCGGGATGCGCTTCTTTCCGATGCTGATGAAGGGCCGGCTCTGCTTGGCGTAATGCACGCCGCCGCGGACATGCGAACCGATGCCGACCGTCACGTCGCCATTGACCGTCTCGATGTCGCCGCTGACGTCGGTGTCGACCAGGCCGATCGCCCCGTTCACGGTCTCGACCTTGCCGCCGATCTTGCCGCCGCGGCCGACGAAGATGCCGCCGTTGACCGTGCTCACGCCGCCGGTAGTGGTGACGTTGTCGTCGATGTGGATGCCTCCGTTGACGGTCTCCAGTGCCCCGGTCTGCGCGCGGGCGCCGACCTCGATGCCGCCGTTGACGGTTTCGGCGCTGGCGACGCGGGCATTCGCGCCGATGTCGATGCCGCCGTTGACGGTATCGAGTTCGCCATACTGCTCGCCGGTCTCGACGGTGATGCTGCCGTTGACCTTGGAAATGTCGCGCTCGGCGGCATGGGCGGGAAGGACGGCGAATGCGACAGCCAGGGCGAGGGCGAGGCGGGTACGGGTCATGGCGGACTCCATCGGGTATTGCCGGTTTGGATGCGGGGGGGACGGCCGGGGTTTAGACGCCCCGGGTCAGCGGCGGGCTAGAACCGGTTAAATACCGCGCTCCGCTACAATCCGCCCCTGCCCGAAGTCACCGGAACGCCCTCGTGTCGTCCAATCCGCGCCCCAAGCCTGTCGTCCTGCTGATCCTCGACGGCTGGGGCCACCGCGAAGACCCGACCGACAACGCCCTGGCGCAGGCCAACCTGCCCAACTGGCACGCGCTGATCGCCGGCAACCCGCACACGCTTATCCACACCGAAGGCCGCTTCGTTGGCCTGCCGGATGGACAGATGGGCAACTCCGAAGTCGGCCACATGAACCTGGGCGCCGGCCGCATCGTCTACCAGGACCTCACCCGGATCGATGCTGCGATCGAGGACGGCAGCTTTTTCGCCAACGTGGAGCTGCGCGCCGCCTGCGCCGCGGCCGTCGCCGCCGACGGCACGCTGCACGTCATGGGCCTGCTCTCGCCCGGTGGCGTCCACAGCCACGAGAACCACATCCTGGCGATGCTGGAGCTGGCCCGGCGCGAACGCGTGCCGCGCGTGGCCGTGCACGCCTTCCTCGATGGCCGCGACATGCCGCCGCAATCGGCGCAGCCAAGCCTGGAACTGCTGGAAAGCGCCTGCGCGAAGATGGGCAATGCCCGCATCGCCACGGTGAGCGGCCGCTATTACGCGATGGATCGTGACAAGCGTTGGGACCGCCAGCGCCGCGCATGGGACGCGGTCGTCGACGCCCGCGCGGAGCACGTGGCCGCGGATGCGGTGGCGGCGCTGCACGCAGCGTACGCACGCGGCGAAAACGATGAATTCGTGGTGCCCACCGTGATCGGCGACGGCGCGCGCGTCAACGATGGCGATGCGATCGTGTTCATGAATTTCCGCGCCGATCGCGCGCGCCAGCTCACCGCGGCCTTCGTGTCGCCGGCGTTCGAGGGCTTCGAGGCGCGCCGCCCGCGGTTGTCGCGCTTCGTCTGCCTCACCGAGTACGACGCGAAGCTGCCGGCGCCCGTCGCCTTCGCGCCCGATGACCTGCGCAACACCCTCGGCGAGGTGCTGTCCGTCCATGGCCTCAAGCAACTGCGCATCGCCGAGACCGAGAAGTACGCGCACGTGACCTTCTTCTTCAGCGGCGGCCGCGAGGATCCATACGCGGGCGAAACCCGCGTCCTCGTGCCGAGCCCGAAGGTCGCCACGTACGACCTGCAGCCGGAAATGAGCTGCCCGGAAGTCACCGCGAAGCTGGTCGCCGCCATCCGTTCGGGCGAGATCGACGTGGCCATCTGCAACATCGCCAATCCCGACATGGTCGGGCACAGCGGCATCCTGGCGGCCGCGATCCAGGCCGCCGAGGCCGTGGACGTCGCCCTCGGCGCGATCGCGCAGGCCGTGCGCGACGTCGGCGGCGCGCTGCTGGTCACCGCCGACCACGGCAACGTCGAGATGATGCGCGATCCGGAAACCGGCCAGCCGCACACCTCGCATACGGTCGGCCCGGTGCCGTTCGTGTACGCCGGCCCGCGCGCGGCCGCCCTGCGCAGCGGCGGCGCGTTACGCGATGTCGCGCCGACCATCCTCGACCTCCTCGACCTGCCGCGGCCGGCGGAGATGACCGGCAGCAGCCTGCTGGTCGAAGACACCCTCGCCAGCGTGGCGCAGGCCGAAACCCTGCTGGCCGGATGAGCGCACCCGCCCGCGCCCGGCGCCTGCCGATCCTCGCGACCCTGCTGCTGGCGGCGCTGGCCGTCCCGGTGGGCGCGCAGGAGTCGCCGACGAGGAACCCGAGCGAAGCCGAGCGCAAGCTCGAGAGCGTCAAGCGCGAGCTCCGGCAGGTGGCCGAGGAACGCCGCCGGATCGAAGGCCAGCGCGGCGACGTCACCAAGCAGCTGCGGGCGGCGGATGAGAAGGTCGGCCGCTCCAATCGCGTGCTTCGCGAAACCGAAACCCGCCTCGCCCGCGACCAGCAATCACTCGCGCAGCTGCAGCAGCAGCGCGCGACGATGCAGGCCGCGCTGGCGAGCCGGCGCGAGGAACTGGCACGCCTGCTGCGTGCCGCCTACGCCCAGGGCGAGGCGGCGCCGCTGCAGGCGCTGCTGTCGCAGGACCGCGTCGCCGAGGCCAACCGCGCGCTCACCTACCAGCGTTACGTGCAGGCCGACCGCGCCCGGCGCATCGCCGGCCTGACCACGCAATTGCAGGAGCTGGAGGCGATCGAGTCCGAGATCCTGGCGCGCCGCGGCGCGCTCGACCGCACGCGCAGGCAGCAACGTGACCAACTGGGCCAGCTGGCGCAGGATCGCCAGTCGCGTGCCGCGTTGCTCGCGCAACTCGACGAGAAATACCAGGACCGCCGCGAGCGCGAGCAGGCGCTGGGTCGCGATGCCAAGGGCCTGGAGCAGCTGTTGAAGCAACTGCGCGCGGCCGCCGCCCGCGCCGAGGCCGAGCGCCGTGCCGCCGCCGCCAAGGCCGCGCGCGAGGCGAGGCGCAACACCACCGCGGGCCGTCCGGCGACGCCGCGCCCGGCGGTGCTCGCGAGCGCGCCACCACTGCAGGTCGGCGGGCTGGGATGGCCGTTGTCGGGCGCGCTGCTGGCGGGCTACGGGCGGCCGATGCCGGACGGGCGCACCAGCCAGGGCATGCTGATCGCCGCGAATGCCGGCGCGCCCATCAAGGCCGTCGCCGACGGCACGGTGGTGTACGCGGAATGGATGACCGGCTACGGCCTGTTGCTGATCATCGATCACGGCAACGGCTACATGAGCCTGTACGCCCACAACGACGCCCTGCTCAAGGACGTCGGCGCCAGCGTGAAGCGCGGCGATGCCGTCGCGACGGTGGGCAGTTCCGGCGGACACGGGCGCCCCGCGCTGTATTTCGAATTGCGCCGCAACGGCCAGACGGTGAATCCCAATACCTGGCTGCGCTGAACCGCGTGCCAGCAGCGCGTCGGGATGGCGCCCCGCTTAATGATTCCTTCGCCGTGGGCCCCGGGGATGTGTCCATAATCGGGCGGTCGCCGGCGCGAACCCGCGCCACGACCTGCGGTCCAACCTTCGAGTTTTCCCGGAGTAGCTGCCCATGCCTGTTCGCGTGTCCGTCCATCGCGCCTCCCTGCGTGTCCTCCCGTTCGCGCTGGCCCTGTTGGCCACGCCCGCGTTCGCGCAGGAGGCGCCGGCACGCGGCAAGGATCCCGCACCGATCGAGGCGCCCGATGCAGAGGACACCAGTGCATCGAAGGTGCCGCTGGCCGAGATCCGCCGCTACGTCGCGGTCTACAACGCGGTCAAGGACGCCTACGTCGAGCCGGTCGACGACAAGAAGCTGATGCAGTCGGCGATCCGCGGCCTGCTGTTCGACCTCGATCCGCACAGCGTCTACATGGAACGCGACACCGCGGAGGAATTCGACGAAGCCTCGCGCGGCTCCTACGGTGGCGTCGGCGTGGAACTGCAGCGGCAGGCCGATGGCTCCCTGCGCGTGATCGCGCCGATCGACGACACGCCCGCGGCGCGCGCCGGCATCAAGGCCGGCGACATCATCACCGCGATCGATGGCAAGCCGTTCAAGCCCGACGAGGGCGACACCTCCGGGCCGTTGCGCGGCGAACCCGGCAGCAAGGTCACGCTCACGATCGTGCGCGAGAGCAAGCCCAAGCCCTTCGATGTCGTGCTCACCCGCGAGACGATCCGGGTCGTCAGCGTGAAGAGCCGCATGCTCGAGCCCGGCTACGGCTACCTGCGCATCGCCTCGTTCCAGGCCGACACCGCGGCCGACTTCGATCGCCAGCTCGACAAGTTGCGCGAGCAGGCCGGCGGCAAGCTGCGCGGCGTGGTCATCGACCTGCGCAGCAACCCCGGCGGGCTGCTGACTTCCGCGGTGCAGATCGCCGACAGCCTGCTGGAGCAGGGCAAGATCGTCAGCACGCGCGGCCGCGTGCCGATCAGCGATGCCGAGTTCAGCGCCACGCCCGGCGACCGCAGCGGCGGCGCGCCAGTGGTGGTGCTGGTCGACGCCGGTTCGGCCAGCGCATCGGAGGTGCTTGCCGGGGCGCTGCACGACAACCAGCGCGCGCGCATCGTCGGCAGCCGCACCTTCGGCAAGGGCTCGGTGCAGACGGTGCTGCCGTTGGACAACGGCGATTCGGTCAAGCTCACCACGGCGCGCTATTTCACCCCCAGCGGCAAGTCGATCCAGGCGCTGGGCATCGTGCCCGACGTCGAGCTGCACGCCGCGAAGGACGCGGCCAACGGCGGCAAGCCGGATTACACCGAGGCCAGCCTGCGCGGGCATCTGCGGGGTGACGAGGATGACGCGCCGGGCACGAACGCCGGCGAAGTCCTCGAAGGCGATGCCCCGATCGCCGCCGCGCTGGCCGAACTGAAGAAGCCGGTGGCGAGCGCGGCGCAGCCATCGAAGCAGCGCTGATCCGGCGCACACCATATTTCCGAGGCTCATCCGCAACGCAGTGGGCTGCGCACGATGGTGCGCTGACCCACGGTTCCGGTAGCGGAAATGCAGGGGGACGAAGCTCCGGGTTACCGCGGCTTCGCCGGCATCGGGAACGGGGTGATCACCTTCTCCCCGGTCGCGGCATCACGGATCGCCGACTGGCCCTTCTTCTCGACTTCCTCGATGCGCACGATGCTCTGCATCGGCAGGTGCAGCACGCGGGTGTTGCCGAATTCGTCGCGCAGGCGTTCCTCGGTCGGATCGATCACCACGCCGTCGTGGACGTCGAACACCAGCTCGGCGACCTCGGTGAAACCCCACAGCGAGCCGCTGCCGATCTTGCGTGCGTACAGCTCGTAGATCTTGCCGGCGTTGAGGAAGGTGATCTTGTAGAGCGGCTTGGCCATGGGCGGAAGACTTCAGCGGTTCGCGCGACGGCGTGACGCCGCCACGATGGGGATGCGCGGCCTCGTTCTCAAGCCGCGCAACTCCGCGATTGCGTTCAGTAGCCGCGCCGCCGCCGCATGCGGCGGGCGATGCCGGCCTTGGCGATCAGCGCGAATGCGCCGCCGAATGCAAAGCCGGCCAGGTGCGCGGACCACGCGACCGCGCCAAACGCCGGGCCGGTGAAGGTGAAGACCAGTTGCAGCAGTGCCCACACCCCGATCAGCAGCGCCGCGGGCACCTTCACGAATTGCAGGAACAGGCCAAGCGGCACCACCAGCCCGAGTTTCGCCCCGGGGAACAGCGCGAGGTAGGCGCCGATCAGCGCCGAGACCGCGCCGCTGGCGCCGATGATCAGGCGGTCGGGCGTGCCGATCGCCAGCGCCGCCGCCAGGTTGGCGACCGCCCCGCCGAGCAGGAACAGCGCCAGCAGCCGCCACGGGCCCATCGCCCGCTCCGCCGAGAGTCCGAAGATCAGCAGGAACACCAGGTTGCCCAACAGGTGCGCCCAGTCCGCATGCAGGAACAGGGCGGTGAACAGGCGCAGCACGCGGCCATCGCGGACCCAGGCCATCCAGTCCGCGGGCGCGGCCAGCGCGCCCGACAACGCGCCCCAATCGAGCATCAGCCGCTGCTGCTGGGGATCGGGCAGCACGGCAAACGCCAGGAAGCAGAGCCACAGCAGCACGAACAGCACCGCGACCGCCCAGCGTCGTGGCGTGCGGTCGCGGGATGGCAGGGAAACGAACACGCTCATGCCCGCTTCTTCCGGCCTGCCGCCGTGTCTTGTGCCCTTGGGCGCAGGCCTCCGGGTCGGCCGCCAAGCCGTCCGGGCATTGTTAGCATCCGGTTAATACCCACGCTATAGTGCATACGGTGTCGTACGTCGGGAGGGGTCTCGGCGCGCGACGGCAACGGCCAGGCCGGCGCCGCGCAGACGACCAGGAAGAAGACTCAGAAAAACATTGCCGTCTACATTCTGTCGATTGGAGAGAGTACACACATGAATCATGCAAATCGCATCACCGTCAGCGTGCTGGCGCTGGGCATCGCCGGCGTGCTGGCCAGCGGCAGCGCGTTCGCCAGCGGCTTCCAGCTGCGTGAGGCCAGCGTCAAGAACCTGGGCCGCTCCAATGCCGGCAGCGCCGTCTACAACGACGACGCCACCGTCGTCACCGGCAACCCGGCGTCGATGTCGAACTTCGACAAGACCACCGTTCGCGCCGACGTCACCGCGATCGACCTCAGCTTCCAGGTCCACGCGACCGGCAATGCCGCCGCCGCGTTTGGCCCCGCGGCCCCGGCCCTGACCGGCGGCGACGGCGGCGACGCCGGCGACCTCACCCCGGTGCCGAACATCGCCGCGGTGTTCCCGCTGCACGGCGCCCTCGAAGGCCTGACCATCGGCGCCAGCATCGGCGCGCCGTTCGGCCTGAAGACCGAATACGAAGACGGCTGGGTCGGCCGCTACCACGCCCTGAAGTCGGAAGTGAAGACGGTCGACTTCACCCTCTCGGCATCGCTCAAGCTGCATGACCGCTTCTCGGTGGGCACCGGCCTGATCTACGAGCGCGCCGACGCCACGCTGACCAAGGCGGTCGACTTCGGCACCGCGATCTGCGTCGGTTCGGGCAATCCGGCCAACTGCTTCAACCCTGCCTTCCCGTTCCATCCGCAAAGCGCGGACGGCGCCGTGAGCATCGACGGCGACAGCACCGGCATGGGCTGGCTGGTCGGCGCGGAGTGGCACCCGACCGACGCGTTGACGATCGGCTATTCGCACCGTTCGGAAATCGACCACGAGATCGAAGGTCAGATCGACTTCACCGTGCCGGCCACGGCGGCAGCGACTGCTGCCGGAGCGGCGGCGGCCGACGGTCCCGGCGGCGCCGACCTGACCACGCCGAGCATCGACACCGTCAGCATCCGTTACGACATCAACGACAACATCCGCATCCTCGCCGACTGGCAGGCGACCGACTGGTCGTCGCTGCGCACCGTCGACGTGCGTCGCAGCAACGGTGTTTCGCTGGGTGCCGAAGCGTTCAACTGGAAGGACACCGAGTTCTATTCGATCGGCGCCGAGTGGGACATCAGCGACGCGTTCACCGTTCGCGCCGGCTACGGCCAGGACGAGACCCCGACCAACGACGCAACCCGCACCCCGCGCCTGCCCGACAACGATCGCAAGCTGTACTCGATCGGCCTGACCTGGCAGATCTCGGATGCGTTCAGCGTCGATGCCGCCTACCAGCGCATCAACGTCGACAACCCGCGCCTGGACGTGGTCTCGGCGAGCGGCTCGCGCATCGTCGGCGAAGCCGAAGGCTCCGCGAACCTGTACGGCGTCGCCGCGCAGTTCAAGTTCTGATCCGCAGTTCCATCGCCGCACGAAGAAGCCCCGCACTTGCGGGGCTTTTTCTTTGCTGCGCCGGGCTGGCGCGCCGCGGCGCCACCGGTGACGGCCGGTTCAGTCGCCCAGCGTCAGCAGCGATGCGTTGCCGCCGGCGGCGGTGGTGTTGATGGTGATGGTCTTCTCGGTGGTGAAGCGCGGCAGGTAGTGCGGGCCGCCGGCCTTGGGGCCGGTGCCGGACAGGTTCTGCCCACCGAACGGCTGCACGCCGACCACCGCGCCGATCTGGTTGCGGTTGACGTAGCAGTTGCCGACCTTGATCCGCGAGGCGATCTTCTCGACGGTCTCGTCGATGCGCGAATGGATGCCCAGAGTCAGGCCGTAGCCGGTGCCGTTGATCGCATCGATCACGCTGTCGAGCTGGTCCGACTTCCAGCGCACCACGTGCAGCACCGGGCCGAAGATCTCCTTGTGCAGCACGTCGATCGAGGCAATGGCATACGCGCGCGGGGCGAAGAAGCTGCCGTGGGCGGCGTCGCCGTCGAGCGCCACCGCGCCGATCGCGGTCGCTTCGCGGTCCATGCGCGCGGCATGGTCCCTGAGCATCTTCAGCGCGTCCTCGTCGATGACCGGGCCGACGTCGGTGGAGAGCAGGCCCGGATTGCCCACCTTCAGCTCGGCCATTGCGCCAGCGAGCATGTGGGTGACCTTGTCGGCGATATCGTCCTGCACGAACAGCACGCGCGCGGCCGAGCAGCGCTGCCCGGCCGAGGTGAACGCGGAGGAGATCGCATCCTTCACCACCTGCTCCGGCAGCGAGGAGGAGTCGGCGATCAGCGCGTTCTGGCCGCCGGTTTCGGCGATAAGCACGCCGATCGCGGCGTCGCGCGCGGCCAGCGCGCGGTTGATCGCGCGCGCGGTATCGGTCGAGCCGGTGAAGGCCACGCCGGCCACGCGCGGATCGCGGGTCAGCGCGGCGCCGACGGTGGCGCCGTCGCCTGGCAGGAACTGCACCGCGGCTTCCGGCACACCGGCCTCGTGCAGCAGCTTGATCGCGAAGTAGCCGATCAGGTTGGTCTGCTCGGCCGGCTTGGCGATGACGGCGTTGCCGGCGGCGAGCGCGGCGCAGACCTGGCCCATGAAGATCGCCAGCGGGAAGTTCCACGGCGAGATGCACACGAACACGCCGCGGCCCGACAGTTGCAGGGTGTTGGATTCGCCAGTCGGGCCGGGCAGGGCCTCGGGCTTGAACAGCGCGCGCGCCTGCGCGGCGTAGTAGCGCAGGAAGTCCACGGCCTCGCGCACTTCGGCGACGCCATCGGGGATGGTCTTGCCGGCTTCCTTGGTGCACAGCGCGATGTATTGCGGCATGCGCTGCTCGAGCAGGTTGGCGGCGTGTTCGAGGATCGCGGCGCGCGAGGCGGCCGGCGTCGCGTTCCATGCGTCGAAAGCATTGACGGCGTTCTGCAGCGCGAGCTCGACGGTGGCGCCATTGGCCGCCTGCCACTGGCCGACGGTCTCGCGGCGGTCGGCGGGGTTGGTGACGGCGATGTTCGGGCCGGTGACGTTCGCGCCGGGCACCAGCGGCGTGGCGCGCCAGCCGTCGCGGGTGGCGGCATTGACCTGCTCGGCGAGCGCGCGCAGCTGGTCGTCGTTGGCGAGGTTCACGCCCATGGAATTGCTCCTTTCAATGCCGTAGCTGCGATACAGGTCGACCGGCTGCGGGATGCGCGGATGCGCGATGGATTCGAATGCGGACACGGTGGCGACCGGATCCTGGATGAGGTCATCGATGGCGATGGACTCGTCGGTGATGCGGTTGACGAAACTGGAATTGGCGCCGTTCTCGAGCAGGCGGCGCACCAGGTACGGCAGCAGGTCCTCGTGCGAACCCACGGGGGCGTACACCCGGCACGGCACGTCGAGGCGATCGGCCGGAATCACTTCCGCATACAGGTCGTCGCCCATGCCGTGCAGCTTCTGGAACTCGAAGTGCTTCGCGCGGCCCATCGCCTTCGCGCGCTGGTGGATCGTGGCGATGGTCTGCGCGTTGTGGGTGGCGAACATCGGGTAGATCGCGTCGCCGGCTTCGAGCATCTTGCGGGCGTTGGCGAGGTAGCTCACGTCGGTGTTGGGCTTGCGCGTGAACACCGGGTAGCCGGGCTGGCCGTCGACCTGCGCGCGCTTGACCTCGCTGTCCCAGTACGCGCCCTTGACCAGGCGCACCGGAATGCGGCGGCCGTGCCTGCGGGCGAGGTCGGCGATGAAGTCGATCACTTCGGGGGCGCGCTTCTGGTAGGCCTGGATCGCCAGGCCGTAGCCTTCCCAGCCCTCGAGCGAGGCATCGGCGTAGGCCGCGGCGATCACGTCGAGCGACAGTTCCAGGCGATCGGCTTCTTCCGCGTCGATGGTGAAGCCGATGCCGTAGGACTTGGCCAGCTGCGCGAGTTCGAGCACGCGCGGGGTGAGTTCGGCGAACACGCGCTCACGCTTGGCGTGCTCGTAGCGCGGGTGCAGCGCCGACAGCTTCACCGAGATCGACGGCACCCCGAAGACCTCGCGGCTGGTGTAGTCGCCGCTCCTGCCGATCGCGTGGATCGCGTCGCGGTAGGCCTGCAGGTAGCGCAACGCGTCCCTGGTGGTGAGCGCGCCTTCGCCGAGCATGTCGAAGGAGTAGCGGTAGCCGGCGTTGTCGCCCTTCTGCGAGCGGGCCAGCGCTTCGGCGATGGTGCGGCCCATGACGAACTGGTGGCCCATGATCTTCATCGCCTGGCGCACCGCCAGGCGGATCACCGGCTCGCCGACGCGGCCGAGCAGGCGGCTGAATGCGCCATGCACGTCGCGCTTGGTTTCGTCGGCGAGGTTGACGAGGTGGCCGGTCAGCATCAGGCCCCAGGTCGAGGCGTTGACCAGGAGCGAGTCTGACTGGCCCATGTGCCTCTTCCAGTCAGCATCGCCCAGCTTGTCGCGGATCAGCTTGTCGGCCGTGTCCTCGTCGGGGATGCGCAGCAGCGCCTCGGCCACGCACATCAGCAGCACGCCTTCCTCGCTGCCCAGGTCGTACTGGCGCATGAAGGCCTCGATCGCGCCCTGGTCCTTGGCGCGGGTGCGCACCCGGCGCACCAGGTCCGCGGCGGTGGCTTGTGCCTGGAGGCGCTCGGCGTCGGGCAGGCGGGCCTGCTCGAGCAGATGGCGGACATGGGCGGCCTCGTCGCGCACCCAGCCGGCGGTGACCGCGGCGCGGGGGCCGGAGGGCGCGGGGGGAAGTTCGGGGCTGATCAGGTCCGGCGCGGGCGAAGCGGCGCCCGCCGGGACCGGGGCGGTGGTGGCTGGGTTCATCGGATCCGCGAGAGCGGTGGGAAGCCCCATAGTTTAGAGCCTCGGCCCGAGTGCGCGCGGGCCCGAATCGCCAACCGCCGGCACGCGCGGGCGCGGGTTTTGTGGCGGATTTGCCGCTTTTGCCGGCTGAACCCAGCGCGCCGCGCGGCAATTGCGGGTTGCCCGTCCGCGGCCCGGTCGCTACCATTTCGCAGTTATTCCGTAGCGTCCGCGAAGCTCCCGCCCGCCCAGGGCAGGCCTCCGGCGTGATGGGTTCCGGCCGACCCGATCGACGGTCTCCGGTCCGGACCCCGCCAGCCACCTCGTTCCGCGCGGTTCCGCTTCGTCGAAGCGGCGCCGGCCGAGGCAGCCCGCGGAGCGACACACGAATCAACTGATCTTTTCGGGGCTCGAACTGATGAATGCCGGTCGTAGCAAGCTTCGGACCGCGGGACAGTGGGCAATGGGCGCAGCCGCGATGGCCGCACCGGTGCTCGCGTTCGCGCAGGCCGCCAGCGATACATGGAGCCATGCGCCACACCGCTGGCAGCTCAACATGGGCGAGGGCGCCACGCCGCTGGCGCACAACGCCTACTCGGCGCACATGCTGTCGCTGTGGATCTGCATCGCCATCGGCATCCTGGTGTTCGGCGCGATGTTCGTGGCCATGTTCAAGTTCCGCCACTCCAAGGGCGCGGTGCCGGACAAGGACTTCACCCACAGCACCAAGCTGGAAATCATCTGGACGGTGATCCCGATCGTGCTGCTGGTGCTGATGGCCTTCCCGGCCACCAGCAAGCTGATCAACATGTACGACACCCGCGAATCGCAGATGACCGTGAAGGTCACCGGCTACCAGTGGATGTGGAAGTACGAGTACCTGGGCGAGGGCGTGAGCTTCACCAGCCGCCTGGACCGCAAGAGCGACGAGGTCCGCCAGAGCCACGCGGACGCGCGCACGGCCAACCATCCGAACTACCTGCTCGACGTCGACAACGCCCTGGTGTTGCCGGTCGACACCAAGGTCCGCTTCGTGATCACCGCCGACGACGTCATCCACGCCTGGTGGGTGCCGGCGCTGGGCTGGAAGCAGGACGCGATCCCCGGCATCGTCAACGAAGCCTGGGCCGAAGTGACCGAGCCGGGCGTGTACCGCGGCCAGTGCGCCGAGCTGTGCGGCAAGGACCACGGCTTCATGCCGATCGTCGTGCGCGTGCTGCCTAAGGCCGAGTACACCGCGTGGCTGGCGCAGCAGAAGGCGAAGAACGTGCCGGCGCCCGCCGCTCCGGCAGCGCCGGCCGCGCCGGCGCCGGTTGAGCCCGCGTCCACCGAGGCAGCGCCCGCCGCTGCTGCCATCGAAGCCCCGGCCGCTGCTGCGGTCGCCGGCTGATCCGAACGAGTTACCGAGGCACGACCATGTCGACGCATTACGAAGCCGCGCACCCCGCAGTGCACCACGATGACCACGCCCACGACCACAAGCAGGGCTTCATCGAGCGCTGGTTCTTCTCGACCAACCACAAGGACATCGGCACGCTGTACCTGGTGTTCTCGTTCGTGATGTTCATCGTCGGCGCGTTCATGTCGGTGATCATCCGCGCCGAGCTGATGCAGCCGGGCCTGCAGTTCGTCAAGCCCGAGTTCTTCAACCAGATGACCACGGTGCACGCGCTGGTCATGATCTTCGGCGGCGTGATGCCGGCCTTCGTCGGCCTGGCCAACTGGATGATCCCGCTGCAGATCGGCGCGCCGGACATGGCGCTGCCGCGCATGAACAACTGGTCGTTCTGGATCCTGCCGTTCGCCTTCACCCTGCTGCTGATGACGCTGTTCATGGAAGGCGGCGCCCCGGCCGGTGGCTGGACCCTGTACCCGCCGCTGTCGCTGCAGGGCGGCAACAACGTCGCCTTCGCGATCTTCGCCATCCACATGATGGGCATCAGCTCGATCATGGGCGCGATCAACGTGATCGCCACGATCCTCAACATGCGCGCCCCGGGCATCGACCTGCTGAAGATGCCGATCTTCTGCTGGACCTGGCTGATCACCGCGTTCCTGCTGATCGCGGTGATGCCGGTGCTCGCCGGCGCGGTGACGATGCTGCTGACCGACAAGTACGCCGGCACTTCGTTCTTCAACGCCGCCGGCGGCGGCGACCCGGTGATGTTCCAGCACATCTTCTGGTTCTTCGGCCATCCCGAGGTCTACATCATGATCCTGCCGGCGTTCGGGGTCGTGTCGGAGATCATCCCGACCTTCAGCCGCAAGCCGCTGTTCGGCTACCAGGCCATGGTGTACGCGACCGCGTCGATCGCCTTCCTCTCGTTCATCGTGTGGGCGCACCACATGTTCACCGTCGGCATGCCGCTCGGTGGCGAGATCTACTTCATGTTCGCGACCATGCTGATCGCGGTGCCGACCGGCGTGAAGGTGTTCAACTGGGTCACCACCATGTGGCGCGGCTCGATCTCGTTCGAGGCGCCGATGCTGTGGGCGCTGTCGTTCGTGATTCTGTTCACCATCGGCGGCTTCTCCGGTCTGATGCTCGCGATCGTGCCGGCGGACTTCCAGTACCACGACACCTACTTCGTGGTGGCGCACTTCCATTACGTGCTGGTGACGGGCGCGCTGTTCTCGATCATCGCCGCCGTCTACTACTGGTGGCCGAAGTGGACGGGGCGCATGTACAGCCAGAGCCTGGCCAAGTTCCATTTCTGGTGGACGATGGTGTTCGTCAACCTGCTGTTCTTCCCGCAGCACTTCCTGGGCCTGGCCGGCATGCCGCGCCGCATCCCGGACTACAACGTGGTGTTCGCGGACTGGAACCTGGTCAGCTCGATCGGCGCGTTCGGCATGTTCCTGACCCCGTTCATGATGGCCTTCGTGCTGTGGCAATCGAAGCGCAACGGCGCCAAGGCCGAGGCGCGCGCGTGGGACGGCGCCAAGGGCCTGGAGTGGACCGTGCCGAGCCCGGCGCCGCACCACACCTTCAGCGTGCCGCCGGTGATCCGCGACGGCGACCTCGCCCACGGCGACATCACGCACTGATCCGACGGCCGTACCGCGATGAACCCGCAACCGCTCCCGCCGCATGAAGTCGACGCACGCCGCAAGCGCGCGCGTCGCCTGGCGCTGTGGATCGCGGTGATCGCGGTGGTGGTGTACGCCGGCTTCATCGCCCTGGTGGGGATGTCGAAATGAGCGGCGCCGCGGACAATGGCGCGCGCAAGCCGACCAGCGGCATCGCGAAGATGGTGCTGGTGGCGATCGCCGCGTTCGGTTTCAGCTTCAGCCTGATCCCGCTGTACCGCATCGCGTGCGAGAAGGTCCTGGGCATCCGCCTGGATCGCACGGCCGCCGAAGGCGTCGCCAACGCGAAGCCGGCGAACGCGCGCATCGTCACCGTGCAGTTCGACGGCGGCGTCAATTCGAAGCTGCCGTGGCAGTTCGCCCCGAACCAGCTGACCATGACCGTGCGTCCGGGCGAGCAGTACGAGGCGACCTACAAGGCGGTGAACACCAGCGAGCGCGCCATCGTCGGCAGCGCGGTGCCCTCGGTCGCGCCGGCGCGCGCGTCGGGCTATTTCAGCAAGACCGAATGCTTCTGCTTCACCGCCCAGACCCTGCAGGCCGGCGAGACGCGCGACATGCCCGTGCGCTTCATCGTCGACCCCAACCTGCCGGCTGACGTGAAGACGATCACGTTGTCCTACACCTTCTTCAAGAACGAAGCGTTGACCGCGAAACTGGCCGGTAGCACGGCGGGTTCGCGCGCGGCGCCCTGACTTTTCGCACAGCACCTGACGGAACACCTGCCATGGCTCAAGCACACGCAGACGCCCACCATTACTTCGTGCCGCACAGCAGCCGCTGGCCGTTCCTCGGCTCGATCGCGCTGTTCACCACCATGGTCGGCCTGGCCAGCTGGTTCAACGCCACCAGTTGGGGCAAGCCGGTGTTCTTCTTCGGCATCGCGCTGCTGGCCGGCGTGCTGTTCGGCTGGTTCGGCGACGTGATCCGCGAGTCGATCAAGGGCAACTACAACAAGCAGGTCGACACCTCGTTCCGCATGGGCATGGTGTGGTTCATCTTCTCCGAGGTGATGTTCTTCGCCGCGTTCTTCGGCGCCCTGTTCTACGCGCGCCAGTACGCGCTGCCGTGGCTGTCGGGCGAAGGCGACGGCGTGATGACCAACGCACTGCTGTGGAACGGCTACACCGCGGGCTGGCCGACCAACGGCCCGGCGGGCGTGGGTGGCAGCTTCCAGACCGTGCCGGCCTGGGGCCTGCCGCTGCTCAACACCATGATCCTGCTGTCCTCGGGCGTGACCGTGACCATCGCGCACCACGCGCTGAAGGCCGGCCACCGCGGCCTGCTGCTGGGCTTCCTCGGCGCCACCGTGCTGCTGGGCGCGCTGTTCCTGTACTTCCAGGGCAGCGAGTACATCGAGGCCTACAAGCACTTCAACCTGACCCTGGGCTCGGGCATCTACGGCTCGACCTTCTTCATGCTCACCGGCTTCCACGGCGCGCACGTGACGCTGGGCACGATCATGCTGGCGATCATCTGGTTCCGCTGCGCCAAGGGCCACTTCAACAAGGAACACCACTTCGCGTTCGAAGCGGTGGCCTGGTACTGGCACTTCGTCGACGTGGTGTGGCTGGGCCTGTTCCTGTTCGTCTACGTGCTGTAAGCCGGTACGCGAAGGCCCGGGCTGAGGCTTAAGAGCCGCGGTCCCGGGCCTTTTGCTTTTGGGGAAGCGCCGCGTCGGCGCGGCGGATGCAGAGTTACGGGCCGCGGCCGACGCCGTGGAATTCGATCCAGCCCATCTTGGCGGCAATGACGACGCCGATGATCAGCGCGATGGACAGCGCGACGCGACGGGTCAGCGCGTTCACCGTGCGCTTGCTCTCGCCCTTGTCGACCATCATGTAATACAGGCCGGCACCGAGGTTCCAAAGAATGAGGATCAGGACGGCGATGATTATCAGGGTCTTCATGGCGACGCTCCGGGGCGCGCCCTGCGCGCCTGCCCGGGGATTATCGCAGCCGGCCAGGGGCCGCGCGTGACCCGCAGGCGCAGCCTCGTGCTCGGCTGGACGCTGGCGCTGCTGGCGATCGCGCTGTTCGCACGCCTGGGCGTGTGGCAATCGCAACGCGCGGTCGAGAAGCAGGCGATGCTCGACGCCGTCGCCCGGGTGCTGGCGCAGCGCACGCCGGTGCCGCTGGCGCACGCGGCCGACCCCACGCGCGTGCGCGCTTACGAGTGGAGCGCAGGCCGCGGTCGCTTCGACGCGCGTGGTCCGCTGTGGCTCGACAACCAGCAGCGCGACGGGCGCGTGGGCGTGCATGCCTACCGCGTGTTCCTGCCGGACGGTGCGCCGCCGCTGCTGGTCGACCTGGGCTGGCTGCCGCTGCCGGGCAATCGCGCCATGCCGGCGATTGCCTTGCCACAGGGTGTCGTCGAGGTGCGCGGGTTGCTGACGCCGCCGCCGTCGTCCGGGGTGCGCCTGGGCGCCGGCCTCGCGCCGCAGGGCGACGGCTGGGTGCTGACCCGGATCGAGACCGCTGCGATCTCGCGCGCACTGAAGCTGCCGGCGCCGCTGGCGCCGCGCGTGCTGCGCCTGGACCCGGCGCTGCCGGTGGGCTACCCACGCGACCTGCAACTGCTCGCCAATACCCTGCCGCCGGAACGCCACCGCGGCTACGCGCTGCAGTGGTTCGCGCTCGCCATCGCCGTGCTCGCCACGGCCCTGATCCTGACCTTCCGCAAAGCCCGCCATGACCGATAACGCTTCCGAGCCGCTGCCGGACCGCAGCACCCGCAACCGCAACCGCATGCTGCTGCTGGCGATCTTCGCGCTGTTCTTCGGCAGCCTGATCTTCGCCGGTGTGCTGCGCTTTTCCGGCTGGCGTCCGGCCGGCATGAAGAACAAGGGCGAACTGCTGCAGCCGCCCGCGGACCTGCGCGCGGCGGCGCCGAAGCTGCTCGGTGGCGGCGACTACCGCTGGAATCCGATCGCGCGCACCTGGCGCATCGCGCTGGCGCCGCCGGCCGATTGCGGCGCCGAGTGCGCCAAGACCGCGCGCGACCTCTACACGGTGTGGGAGCTGCTCGGCCGCGAAGCCACGCGCGTCGACGTGCTGTGGTTGTGCGCGGCGACCCCGTGCGCGTTGCCCGACGGCGCGCCGGCCATCCCGAACCTGCGCCTGCTGCAACCAGACCCGGTCCTGCGTGCGCGGCTGCCGCGCGCCGATGCGGTGACCTGGCGTGGCGGCCGTGGCGTGCCGGTGTACGTGATCGATCCGAACGGCTTCGTGATTCTGCGTTACGCTGCCGGCGCCGACCCGGGCGACCTGCGTTCCGACCTGGCCAAGCTGCTGAAGCTGAAGTAAGGCACGCCCGCGCATGAACGCAACGATCAAACCGACCCGGACCGCCCTGCACCGGAACTTCCATCGCCTTGCCTGGCTCGCCGTGGCGCTCGCCCTGGGCGTGATCGTGTTCGGCGCGTTCGTGCGCCTGTCGAACGCGGGCCTGAGCTGCCCCGACTGGCCGACCTGCTACGGCCGCGCGACCTGGCCGGGCGCCGCGAAGGAAGTGAGCGAGCACGCAGCGAGCGCGATCCGTCCGTTCGAGACCCACAAGGCCTGGCGCGAGCAGGTGCACCGCATGATCGCGGGCCTGCTCGGCGTGCTGGTGCTGACGCTGGCCCTGCTGGCCGCGCGCCGGCGCGCACGCGGCGCCCTGCAGGTCGTGCTTGCCGCGGTGCTGGTGGCGATCGCGATCCCGCTGTACATGCGTGGGCTGCACGTCGCCGCGTCGGCGCTCGCGGTGGCGGGTGAGCTGGTGCTGCTGTTCGCGGCGTGGCGCTGGAGCAACACCGACCTCAGCCGCGTCGCGGTGCTGACCCTGGCGGTGATCATCTTCCAGGCGCTGCTCGGCATGTGGACCGTGACCTGGCTGCTCAAGCCGATCGTGGTGATGGGGCACCTGCTCGGCGGGCTCACCACGTTCTCGCTGCTGGCGTGGATGGCGTGGCGCGCGACCGGCCTGCCGATCCGCCTGGCCGACGCCGCGGCGCTGCGCCGCTGGGTGATCGTTGGCCTGGTCCTGCTGGCGCTGCAGATCGCGCTGGGCGGCTGGACCAGCGCCAACTACGCCGCGCTCGCCTGCGGCAACGACTTCCCGCAGTGCGTGGGCCAGTGGTGGCCGCCGCACGACTTCCGCGAAGGCTTCGTGCTCTGGCGCGGCATTGGCGTCGACTACGAAGGCGGCATCCTCGATGGACAATCGCGCATCGCGATCCAGCTGGCCCACCGGACGATGGCGCTGGTGGTGTTCGCGTACCTGCTGTGGCTCGCGCTGAAGCTGCTGCGCATGCCCGGCATGCGCGGTTGGGGCGGGCTTATGGCCGTGCTGGCGCTGGCCCAGGTCGCCCTGGGCATCGCCAACGTCAAGCTCGGCCTGCCGCTGGCCGTGGCGGTGCTGCACAACGCCGGCGCCGCGCTGCTGCTGTTCGTGCTGGTGTCGTTGCTGGCGCGCCTGCGGGCGCCGGAGCACTGAGCCGATGAGTGGCACCCTGCGCCAGTACTTCGATTTGACCAAGCCCCGCGTGGTCGCGCTGATCGTGTTCACCGCGCTGGTGGGCATGCTGCTGGCGATCGACGGCCTGCCCACGCTGGAGGAAACGCGCCGCGGCCTGCTTGGCTTCCTCGGCATCTGGCTGGCCGCCTCGAGTGCGGCGGCGATCAACCAGCTGCTGGACGCGCGCATCGACGCCAAGATGGCGCGCACCTCGTGGCGCCCGATCGTCGCCGGGCAGATCACCCCGAAGCAGGCACTCGCGTTCGCACTGGCGCTGGGGGCGCTGTCGATGCTGGTGCTGGGCCTGTGGGTCAACCCGATCACCGCGCTGCTGACCTTCGCCTCGCTGATCGGTTATGCGGTGGTGTACACCGTGTTCCTCAAGCGAGCGACGCCGCAGAACATCGTCATCGGCGGCATCGCCGGCGCGGCGCCGCCGCTGCTGGGCTGGGCCTCGATCACCGGCATGCGCGGCGAGTGGGACTGGTCGCATGCGCTGCTGCTGGTGCTGATCATCTTCGTGTGGACGCCACCGCATTTCTGGGCGCTGGCGATCTTCCGCCGCGAGGACTACCGCAAGGCGATGGTGCCGATGCTGCCGGTGACGCACGGCGTGCAGTACACGCGCTGGCAGATCCTGTTCTACACGCTGCTGCTGGTGGTGGTGACGGTGCTGCCGTTCGCGGCGGGCATGAGCGGCTGGTTCTACCTGGGCGGCGCGCTGGTGCTGGGCGCGGTGTTCATCTGGCACGCGTGGAAGCTGATGGACCCGCCGGACGAGCTGTACGCGATGAAGGTCTTCAGCTACTCGATCGTGTACCTGATGGCGCTGTTCGCCTTCCTGCTGGTCGACCACTGGTTGCTGCCGTGGCTGCAGCCGGCGGCGCCAATCGAATTCAACCAGGTCGGCTGACGCCGCCCGCATCCCGACGAGGTCCCCGGCCATGCCCGCCCTGCGTAACCTGACGCTGTCGCTGCTGTGCCTGCTCGCGCCCGCCGCCCACGCCGCCGACCACGGCAACGCCGTCGTGTCCGCCGCGCGCATGCTCGACGTGCGCAGCGGCCGCATGCTGCATGACGTGACCGTGGTGGTCGAGGACGGTCGCATCACGCAGGTCGTGCAGGGCCGCGGTTCGGCGATCACCAACGCCGGCTTCCCGCGCTACGACCTGGGCGACATGACCCTGCTGCCGGGGCTGATCGACATGCACGTGCACCTCGACAGCGATCCCACCTACGGCGGCTACACCGGCCTGCAGTACGGCGACCGCTTCTGGTCCGTGCTGGCCGTGCCGCACGCGCTCAGCACGCTGCAGGCCGGCTTCACCAGCGTGCGCAACGTCGGCGCCGACGCGTGGAACGACGTCGGCCTGCGCCAGGCCATCGACGAAGGCAAGATCGCCGGTCCGCGCGTGGTCACCGCGACCTATGCCGTGGGCGCGACCGGCGGCCACTGCGACTCCACCTTCTTCCCGCCGTCGATGGACCAGAAGGGCCCGTACAACGTCGACAGCCCCGAGGAGGGGCGCAAGGTCGTGCGCACGCTGCGCAAGTACGGCGCCCAGGTGATCAAGATCTGCGCGACCGGCGGCGTGTTCTCGCACGGCGACGAGCCGGGCGCGCAGCAGCTCACGCTCGACGAGATGAAGGCGATCGTCGACGAGGCGCACATGGCCAGCATGAAGGTCGCCGCGCACGCGCACGGCGCCGCCGGCATCAAGGACGCGATCCGCGCCGGCGTCGACACCATCGAGCACGCGAGCCTGATCGACGACGAGGGCATCAAGCTGGCGAAGCAGCGCGGCGCCTGGCTGTCCATGGACATCTACAACACCGAGTACACCCAGGCCGAAGGCAAGAAGAACGGCGTGCTCGAGGACAACCTGCGCAAGGACCGCGAGATCGCCGACGTGCAGCGGGAGAACTTCCGCAAGGCGCATGCCGCCGGCGCGAAGATGATCTTCGGCAGCGACGCCGGCGTGTATCCGCACGGCGACAACGCCCGCCAGTTCCGCTGGATGGTGAAGTACGGGATGACGCCGGTGGAGGCGATCCAGGCGGCGACCGTGAATGCCGCCGACGCGCTCGGCCGCAACGATCGCGGCGTGCTCGAGGCCGGCCGGTTCGCCGACCTGATCGCGGTGTCGGGTGACCCGAGCCAGGACGTCACCGTGCTCGAGTCGGTGCCGTTCGTGATGAAGGGCGGCGACGTGGTCAAGGATTCGCGCTCGAAATAGCCCGCGCGCGGCTCCGTTGGCCGCCGCTTGCGCGTGAACGCAGGACCGCTACGCGAACGTCAGGGTCGTGGTCGTGCCGCTGCCTTCGTCCGAGGCGATGCTCAGGCGCCAGCCCAGGTGTTCGCACAGGCGCGAGATCAGGTCCAGGCCGATGCCGCCGCCGCGATCGCCGCCGCCGCGCGCGAGGCGCGCGTAGATCGCGCTGATTTCCTCCGGGGTCATGCCGTGACCGGGATCGTTGATGACGACGGTGGCGGGCGCTTCCAGGCGCACGCGGATCTCGCCGCGGTCGCTGTGCTCGATCGCGTTGCGCAGCAGGTTGCCGATGGCGGCCTGCACGATCGGCAGCGGCGCGGTGATCGCGGCCGGCGGCAGCGGCGCCAGCACGATGGACAGGGCCTTGTCGCGGGTGAGGTACTGGTGGTCCGCGACGATCTCCGGCAACAGCTGGTCGAGCGCGACGCGTTCGCTCGATTGCACCAGCCGGGTCGGCTCCTTCGCGAGCACCAGCAACAGCGAGATCAGCTGCTCGACGTCGTGCGCCGTGCGATGGATGCGGGCGAGCTGGTGCTGCGCCGCCGGCGGCAGTCCCGGCTGTTGCAGCGCCAGTTCGGCGGAGCCGGAAATCACCGCCACCGGCGTGCGCAGTTCGTGGCTGGCGGTATCGATGAAGGCCCGCTCGCGCTCGACGAAGTGCGCATTGCGCCGCAGGTAGGCATTGAGCGCATCGGCGATCACATGCAGTTCCGAACTCGCCGATTCGTGCACGTCGACGTGTTGCGCCGGCAGGTCGGGACGCAGGCCGCCGATCTGTTCGGCCATGCGGCTGAGCGGCCGCACCATGCGGTTCGCCACCCACGCCACGATCAGGCCAAGCACCACGATCAGCCCGAGCGCGGCGCCGACCACGTTGACCGCGGTGTGCACTTCGCGCTGCTCGAAATCGGTGACGTCGAGCGTGAGCAGCAGGGTGCGTTCGCCGGCGCGCCGCACCAGCACCACGTAGTAGCGGCCCTCGATCTCGACGTCGTCGTGCAGGCCCGGGCCGAAGCCGTGCAGCGGCGCTGGCAACGTGGGGTCGCGCGCGTCGTACAGCGCCATGGTGTTGGTGTTGACCCAGCGGTAGCCGGGCTCGTCGCGCATCCGCTCGACGGCGTGGTCCAGTTCGGAGTTGAGCATCGCCCGCCACACCAGGCGCTCGGCGCGCTCGTGCACGAGATTGCCCTGCGCGATCACCACGATCGACAGCAGGATCACGTAGCCGAGCAGGGCCAGCAGGATGCGGCTGCGCAGGCTGCGCACGCGCGGCGCGGCGGCGGGGCCGGGCGTCATTCGTCTGCTTCCATGCCGTCGGCCTCGTCGCCGACCGCCAGGCGGTAGCCGACGCGCGGCAGGGTGTGGATCAATTTCACCGCGAACGGGCCGTCGACGCTGCGGCGCAGCTCGTACACGTGCGAGCGCAGCATGTCGCCGTCGGGCGGGCTGTCGCCCCACAGGCCGCGCTCGAGGCGCTCGCGCGGGACGGCGGCGGGGCTGGCCTGCATCAGCAGTTCCAGCAGCTTGCGGCAGGCCGGGTACAGGTGCAGCGAGCGCCCGCCGCGCGTCACCTCGAGCGTGGTGAGGTCGTAGCGCAGGTCCGCCACCTGCAGCACGCGCTTGCCGCGGCCGCCGGCGCGGGCGACCAGCGCCTCCAGCCGCACCTCCAGTTCGGGCAGGTCGAAGGGCTTGGTCAGGTAATCGTCGGCGCCACTGCGGAAGCCGCTGACCTTGTCGTCGAGTTCGGCGCGCGCGGTGAGCAGCAGCACCGGCACCTGGCGGCCGGCATCGCGCAGGCGCGCCAGGACCTCGCGGCCGTCCATGCGCGGCAGCATCCAGTCCAGGACCACCGCGTCGTAGTCCTGGGTAAGGGCGAGGTGCAGGCCGGTCGGACCGTCGGGAGCGGCATCGAGGGTGTAGCCGCGGGCCTCGAAGTACTCGAACAGGTTCGCGACCAGGTTCCGGTTGTCCTCCACCACCAGCACGCGCATGCGTCGGCTCTCTGAATTGCGCCGGCACCGCGTGCCGGCCGGCCAGCTTGCGATCCGCGGCGTCGGAGCGCCGTCGGAGCGCCGCGACGATAGCACCGCGCCGCAGCGGCGCCGCCGCAACCGTGATCGGCGACACAACGGTTAACGCATTGCGAATGTCCCTCCCACCGTTCTCCGACAGCGCGCGGCCGACCATTTCCGCCGTCCCGAGCCCCCGCGTCCTGCATGCCTGCCCCTGGTTCCAACCTCACCGCCCGCGTCTTCGCTGCGGCCCCGCCGCCGGACGTTCTGCCCGCGCGCGCGACCGTCCCGGCCTGGCGGGCTCCGGGCTTCTACCGCGTGCACGGGCTGTTGCCGCTGCTGGCGCTGGGTCTGCTGTTCGTGGTCTGGACCACCCTGCATGGCGACCTGTGGCTGGCCGACCGGCTGTATGCCTGGGAAGGCCACGCCTGGGCGCTGCGGCACGCCTGGGTCACGCAGAACCTGATCCACCTGTTCGGCCGCAACCTCAGCACCGCGGCATGGCTGGCGGTGTTCGCCGCCTGGCTGGTGGCGTGGCTGCGTCCGGGCTGGACGCACCTGCGCCGGCCGCTGTCCTACCTGTTGGTGGCGACGGCGCTGTCGACCCTGCTGGTGGCGTGGATCAAGTCCTGGTCCAACGTCGACTGCCCGTGGGACCTGCTGCGCTACGGCGGCGCGCGCGCGTATTTCGGCCTGTTCGAACTGCGCCCGGCCGGCATGGCCCGCGGCGTGTGCTTCCCGGCCGGGCACGCCGGCGGCGGCTACACCTGGCTGGCCCTGTATTTCTTCCTGCTCGCGGTGAAGCCGCGCCTGCGCTGGGTGGGGCTGGCGGTGGGCCTGGGCGCCGGCCTGCTGTTCGGCATCTCGCAGCAGCTGCGCGGGGCGCATTTCCTGTCGCACGACATGGCCGCCGTCGCCATCTGCTGGGCTTGCGCGGTGGTGATGCAGCGCGCGTTCTGGGGCAGGGGCCATGGGCTAGAGTCGCCCGCCGTGCCTTCGACCTCCGCCCCACCACCGGCCGACACCCTGTGAGCACCGTTGCCATCCTGCCGGTCGGGCGCCTGGAACGCCTGGCGTCCTGGGGCGCGCGCGCCGCGCGGCTCCGTCCGCAGCTGAGCGTCGATGCGCTCGCGGTCATCGCCGCCTTGTACTTCGCCGTGGCGAGCAACGGCACCTTCTTCCGCGCGGTGGCCGCCACCGGCGCCCTGCACGGGGCCAAGGGCGCGCTCACCGCCGCCAGCCTGTTCGTCGCCATCGCCGCGCTGCACACGGTGCTGCTGGGCGTGCTGCTCAACCGCTGGACGGCGAAGCCGCTGCTGACCGTGCTGCTGCTGGCGAGCGCGGCGGCGGCCTACTTCATGTCCGCGTACACCGTGTATTTCGACGCCGACATGCTGCGCAACATCCTGCACACCGACGGCAAGGAGTCGCACGAACTCGTCTCGCTCGCCGCGCTGCCCTCGCTGCTGCTGTACGGCGTGTTGCCGGCGGTGCTGCTGTGGCGCGTGCGGCTCAAGCCGCGCCCGCTGCTGCGGGCCATCGGCGTGCGCGCGGCGGTGATCCTGCTGGCGCTCGTGGTCACCGCGACGGCCTTGCTGGCCTCGTTCCAGAGCATCGCCGCGCTGGTGCGCAACCACCGCGAAGTGCGTTACCTGGTGACGCCCGGCAACTACCTCGTGTCGCTGCTGCAGGTGGCGCACGACGCGCACAAGGACCGCAACGTCCCGCGCGAACCGGTGGGCACGCAGGCGAAGGTGGTGGGCCGTCCCGCGGGCGCCAGGCCGCGCCTGCTCGTGCTCGTGGTCGGCGAGACCGTGCGCGCGCAGAACTGGGGCCTCAACGGCTATGCCCGCCAGACCACGCCGCAGCTGGCGGCGCTGGCGCAGGGCGCGGACGGTCCGATCAACTATCGCGACGTCACGGCCTGCGGCTCGGCGACCGAAATCTCGCTGCCGTGCATGTTCTCGATGTACGGCCGCGCGCATTACGACAAGGACCGGATCAAGCACTCCGAATCGCTGCTGCACGTGCTCGAGCATGCCGGCATCCGCACGCTCTGGCGCGACAACCAGACCGGCTGCAAGGGCGTGTGCGAAGGCCTGGCGTTCGAGTCGTTCGAGCACGGCGACGTGGCCGGCGCCTGCACCAAGGAAGGCTGCCACGACGAGGCGATGCTGCACGGCCTGGCCGAGCGCATTGCCGGCAATCCCGGCGACCAGGTCGTGGTGCTGCACCAGTTGGGCAACCACGGGCCGGCGTATTACCAGCGCTATCCCGCGCGCCTGCGCCGCTTCACCCCGACCTGCGACACGTCCGACCTGAACCAGTGCAGCCGCGAGCAGATCGTCAACGCGTACGACAACGCGGTGCTGGCCACCGACGACTTCATCGCCCGCACGATCCGCTTCCTCGGCGAGCAGGGCGACCGCGACACCGCGCTGATCTACCTGTCCGACCACGGCGAATCGCTGGGCGAGAACGGCCTGTTCCTGCACGGCGTGCCGTACGCGATCGCGCCGGCCGTGCAGACCCGGGTGCCGCTGCTGGTGTGGCTGTCGCCGCAGTTCGCGGCGTCGCGTGGCGTCGACACGGGCTGCCTGAAGGCGCGCAGCGACGCGCCGGTGAGCCAGGACAACCTGTTCTCCTCGGTGCTCGGCCTGCTGCAGGTGCGCACACCCGAGTACAACGCCACGCTCGACCTGTTCGCGCGCTGCGAAGGCACGCGCGCCGGCTGAGGCCGCGAGCGCGGTCGCCGCGGCAGCGCCAACAGCACCGCGAACACCGGCAACTCCTCCGCGTGCGAATGCCCACGCGGGCCACGCCTACCTGGAGAGGGAAGGCGGCACGCGCCAACCGGATCCGAAGGAACAGATGCAGCCGGCGCTGGCTCGCGTCGCCAGCGAATCCGTAGGCGGCACGCGCGAACCCGGAACACGCCCGGCGGCACTCCGCCTGCGCTGCCACAAGCGTGTGCATCGCGGTTGTCCGCGGCCCCGGTCGAGCGCGCCGATCCATCCAGCCGCCGACCGGCCACACTGCCAATCCCGCCCCGGAAAACAGAACGGCCCGCACGTGGCGGGCCGTTCCATGCGCCGCAGCGGCGGTTTACTTCGCGCCGTTGCCGAGCAGGTGCTGTTGCCAGAACAGGATGGTGGCGGCGCCGTAGTAATCGTTGTTGGCCTTCTTCTTGAAGCCGTGGCCTTCGTCGTTGAACAGCAGGTACCACACCGGCTGGCCGTTGCCGCGCACCGCCTTCACGATCTGCTCGGCCTCGGTGTACGGCACGCGCGGGTCGTTCTTGCCCTGGGCGACGAACAGGCGCGACTTGATCCGCTGCGGATGGCGCGCCGGCGAAATCTCCGCGAACACCTTCTGCATCTGCGGCGTGCGCTCGTCGCCGTACTCGGCGCGGCGCAGGTCGCGACGGTAGCTCTCGGTGTTGGTGAGGAAGGTGCTGAAGTCGGAGATGCCGACGATGTCGACACCGGCGCGGATGCGGTCGCTGTAATGCATCAGCGAGGCCAGCACCATGTAGCCACCGTAGCTGCCGCCCTGCACGGCGACGCGCGAGGCATCGAGCTCGGGCTGCCTGGCGATCCAGTCGAGCAGCGCGCCGATGTCCTTGACCGAGTCCTCGCGCTTGTCCGCGTTGTCGAGCGCCAGGTAGGTCTTGCCGTAGCCGGATGAGCCGCGCACGTTCGGCACCAGCACCGCCACGCCCAGTTCGTTGGCGAGGTACTGCGCGGTCGGGCTGAAGGTCGGCAGCGACTGGCTCTCGGGGCCGCCGTGGATGTTGATCACCACCGGCACCTTGGCGCCCGCGCGGATGTTGGCGGGGCGGTAGTAGAACGCGGGAATCGTGCGGGTCTTGCCGTTCACCTTGTCGAAGGTGGGATAACGGACCAGCGTCGGCGCGACGAACCTGCTCGCGTCGAGGCCGCCGACTTCGCTCTGGGTCCAGCGGCTGAGTTTCGCGCTGGCCAGGTCGACGACGTAGACGTCGCTGGGCGAGGTCGCGCTGTTGAGCGTCAGCGCCAGGCGCTGGCCGTCGGGCGAAAAACTGAAACCGCCGATCACGCCGATCGGCAGCGCCGGCAGCTTCACCTCGGTGTGCGCGGGCAGGGCGAGCACGTGCAGTTTGCTGATGCCGTCCTCGTTGGTGACGTAGGCCAGGTGCCTGCCGTCCTCGGCGACGGTGAAGCCGTCGACGTCCCACGGAATGGCGCGGGTGAGCACGTCGAGCCTGCCACTGGCCGGGTCGTGGTAGCGCAGGGTCTGGAACTCCTGCGGCTTGCCCTGCAGCGGCTCGTCGGAGACGAAATACACGCCGCGTCCGTCGGGCGCGAAGGCGAAGCCGCCGAATGCCGCCTTGCCGCCGTCGACCGGGAACAGCTCCAGCTTGCCCGATTCCACGTCGACCACGCCCGGGTACGACTCGGCCGCCGAGACGTACTTCGTCACCAGCAGGCGCTTGCCGTCGGGTGAGAAGTCCTGCGCGCTCCAGCTGCCGCCTTCGGTCACCAACGGCTTGGCCGCGCCGGTGGCGACATCGCGCACCCAGATGTCGGTGTCGGTGCCGTTGCGCGCGGTGCTGCTGTAGGCCATGCGCGCGCCGTCGCGCGAGAGCAGCGCGCCGCCGTTCTGCGTGCGCTTGCCGTCGGTCAGCAGGGTGGTGCTGCGGCTCTTGAGGTCGAACCAGAACAGCTGCGAGAACTCATCGCCGCCCTTGTCCTTGCCGAACACGAAGCCGTCGAGCGGCGAGGTGGCCGGCGCGGCGGTGATGCCGCCCAGCGGCTCGGGATAGAAGGTGAGCTGCTCGCGCATGCCCAGCGGCTGGCACACCCGGTGCGCCTGCGCGGTCTCGGCGAAGCGCGTGCTGATCAGCAGGCAGCCGTCGCGGGTCCAGCCGGCCAGGCTTGCGCCGCGCGTGTTCTGGTAACGGTTGAGTTGCTCGAGCAGCTCGCCCGGGATCGCCGGGATGTTCTCGCTGATGCGGTTGCCGACTTCTTCACGGATGACGTTCTGCGGTGCGGGCGGTTCGCTCTGGGCGAAGGCCGGCAGGCAGGCGAGCGCGAGCGCGGCGACGGGCAGGGTGCGGCGGATGGACATGGTGGACTCCCCGGATGACTCCGCGAGCTTAGCCCGACGACGCTTTGCCAAGCCCGGCCGGAAGTCATGCCGCGTCGCTTTCCACGCACCGCGCCGCGATCGGTTCGGCCGGTTCTGCACGCTCCACGCCACCGCTGTGCCTGGGCAAGCGCCGGTGCGCCCGGGTTGCCATCATCGTGCGGCGCCGCGCAGCGCCGAGCGGAGGAGCGGCGTCGTTGCTCGCATCACAACCCTGCAGGCTCCGGTGCGCTGCGCTACCCCGCGCCACGTCGCTGCCGCACGTGAGTCAGTTCGTGCCCATGTCCTGCCGGCGCGCGACGCCCTGCAGCTCGAGCAACTCGGCCTTGTCGGCCTGGCTCAGCGCGGCGAAGCCGCCCTCGCGCACGCGAGCTTCCAGCGCGCCGATGCGTTGCTTCACGGCCTGCGATTCCAGCCCCGAGATCGCGCCGATAAAGGTCTGCCGATGCATCTCGAGGTCATCGAACACGCGCGAATCGGCCGCCGTCACCGCAGTCGACTCGACCCCGCGCGCCATCGCCAGCCGCGCCAGCGCCGCCGCTTCCGGGCGCTCGCCGAAGTGCTCGAGGATCAGGCCGGTGGAGATGTCCGGACGCTGGTGCACCAGCTCGATCATCTCCACCAGCAGTTCGACGCCGGGTTGCTCGAGCGAGGCGAAGTGCAGCGAGGTGGGCACCGCCAGCGCCACCGCCGGTTGCTGCAGCAGCAGGGTGATCGCGCTGCGCACGAGCGATGGCTTGTTCGCGTGTGGCGCGCCCATGCGCGCGTTCGCGCGCTGCGCCGGCACGTGCGTGTCGGGCGTGCTCGCGCGGGCGCCGACTCCGGTCAGTTCGGTCAGGCGCTGCTTCATCAGGTCGCCGAAGGCGCCGTCGGGAATCTGCGCGAGCAGGGGCTTGGCGCGTTCGGCCAAGCGGCCCTTGCCTTCCAGCGTCGCGAGGTTGACGTCGGCGGCGCTGAGCGAATCGAAGAAGAACTGCGACAGCGGCGTGGCTGCGCGCAGGCGTGCCTCGAAGCCCTCGCGGCCCTCGTGGCGCACGATGGTGTCGGGATCCTCGCCCTCGGGCAGGAACAGGAAGAACGCCTGGCGTCCGTCCTTCATCCGCGGCAGCACCGATTCCACCGCCTTCCACGCGGCGCTGCGGCCGGCGCGATCGCCGTCGAAACAGAAGTACACATCGGGGGCATTGCGGAACAGCAGCTCGGCGTGGTCCGGCGTGGTCGCGGTGCCGAGCGTGGCCACCGCCTGGGTCACGCCGTGCTGGAACAGCGCGACCACGTCCATGTAGCCCTCGACCACGATCAGGCGCTCGATCTTCTGCTGCGCCTGGCGCACCTGCCACAGGCCGTAGAGTTCGCGGCCCTTGTGGAACAGCGGCGTCTCCGGCGAATTGAGGTACTTGGGGCTGTCGTCCTTCTCCAGCACGCGCCCGCCGAACGCGATCACGCGCCCGCGGCGGTCGAAGATCGGGAACATCACCCGGTCGCGGAACTTGTCGTAGACGTGGCCGCGTTCGTTCTTCGAGAACAGGCCGCCGCGTTCGAGCAGGCGCAGGCGGCGCTCGTCGTTGCCGAGCGCGTCCTTCAACGCGCTGAAGCCGTCGGGGGCGTAGCCGATCATGAACTGCTCGCGGATCGCCTCGCTGACGTCGCGGCCATCGAGGTAGGCCTGCGCCTTCGCACTGGAGCCCAGTTGCTTGCGGAAGAACTTCGCCGCCGCCTCGACCGCGCCGTAGAGGTCCTGGGTCTCCGGATTCGCGTTGCGCTGCTGGGTGTCGCGCGGCACTTCCATGCCGACGCGCTTGGCCAGCTCCTCGACCGCGTCGAGGAATTCGAGGCGGTCGTAGTTCATCAGGAACGAGAGCGCGGTGCCGTGCGCGCCGCAGCCGAAGCAGTGGTAGAACTGCTTCACCGGCGACACCGTGAACGACGGCGAGCGCTCGTCGTGGAAGGGGCAACGCGCGGAGTATTCCTTGCCCTGGCGCTTCAGCGGCACGCGCGCGCCGATGATCTCCACGATGTCGGATCGTGCGAGGAGATCGTCGATGAAACCGTCGGGGATGCGGGCCATGGTGCGGGTGATCCTACGGCCGCATCGCTGCGAAGGACGCACGCCAGTTCCACCGGCGCGC
>NZ_JCANTQ010000016.1:0-33432 GCF_059568595.1 Lysobacter oryzae DSM 21044
AAGGGTAAGTTCGAGCGCACCAAGCCCCACGTAAACGTCGGCACGATCGGCCACGTGGACCACGGCAAGACCACGCTGACGGCAGCGCTGACCAAGGTGGGCGCGGAGCGTTTCGGCGGCGAATTCAAGGCTTATGACGCGATCGACGCGGCGCCGGAAGAGAAGGCGCGCGGCATCACGATCTCGACGGCGCACGTCGAGTACGAAAGCCCGAACCGCCACTACGCGCACGTGGACTGCCCGGGCCACGCCGACTACGTGAAGAACATGATCACCGGTGCCGCCCAGATGGACGGCGCGATCCTGGTTTGCTCGGCCGCTGACGGCCCGATGCCGCAGACGCGCGAACACATCCTGCTGTCGCGCCAGGTCGGCGTGCCGTACATCGTCGTGTACCTGAACAAGGCCGACATGGTGGACGACGCCGAGCTGCTGGAGCTGGTGGAGATGGAAGTGCGCGAGCTTCTGTCGAAGTACGAGTTCCCGGGCGACGACACCCCGATCATCAAGGGTTCGGCGCGCCTGGCGCTGGAAGGCGACCAGTCGGAAATCGGCGTGCCGTCGATCATCAAGCTGGTGGAAGCCCTCGACACGTTCATTCCGGAGCCGGAGCGCGCGATCGACAAGCCGTTCCTGATGCCGGTGGAAGACGTGTTCTCGATCTCGGGCCGCGGCACCGTGGTGACCGGTCGTATCGAGCGCGGCATCATCAAGGTGGGCGACGAAATCGAAATCGTCGGTATCCGTCCGACCCAGAAGACCACGGTCACGGGCGTGGAAATGTTCCGCAAGCTGCTGGACCAGGGCCAGGCGGGCGACAACGCCGGCCTGCTGCTGCGCGGCACCAAGCGTGACGACGTCGAGCGCGGCCAGGTGCTGGCCAAGCCGGGTTCGATCACCCCGCACACCGAGTTCGAGGGCGAGGTGTACGTGCTGTCGAAGGACGAGGGCGGCCGCCACACCCCGTTCTTCAAGGGCTACCGTCCGCAGTTCTACTTCCGCACCACCGACATCACCGGTGCGGTGGAACTGCCGGAAGGCGTCGAGATGGTGATGCCGGGCGACAACATCAAGATGAAGGTCACCCTGATCAACCCGGTGGCGATGGACGAAGGCCTGCGCTTCGCGATCCGCGAAGGCGGCCGTACGGTCGGCGCCGGCGTGGTGTCGAAGATCCTGAAGTAAGCAGTTGTTCCGGTCTGAACCGGCCGGAATGACTCCCGTCGTGACCGGCCTGGCGGCCGGTCAACGGTGGGGAGGGTGATGGGCTTGCAAAGGCCCCTCATTACCCTCTAGAATGCAAGACCCTCGCGGCCTCCCTTCAATCGGGGGCTGCGAACCAGCGAAATGAGGTGCAGGAAGCACTTCGTTTTCGCCAGACAGGGAAATGTCGCGCGGCAGCGCTCCGTCCGTTCCGAAAGATAGTTCGGGACACATATGACGGGGCCGTTTGCGCGTTCATGACTTCCAGTCTGGGCGGATCGGGCAACCGGTCTGCCTTTGTTTTTGAAGGTTTCCGGGGTTTAGTGCGGTCCCGGGAAAGTGTGAGCACCAAAGTCCAGGGGTTCGGCACCTACGTTGTCGAACCTGTCGCTCTTTAACGAAGGAGTTTCCGCCATGGCGGACCAAAAGATCCGGATTCGGCTGAAGGCGTACGATCATCGTCTGATCGATCGCTCGGCCAGCGAGATCGTTGAGACGGCTAAGCGCACCGGTGCCCAGGTCAAGGGCCCGATTCCGCTGCCGACCAAGATCGAGCGTTACACCATTCTTACCTCGCCGCACGTCGATAAGGACGCGCGCGACCAGTACGAAACCCGCACGCACAAGCGCGTGCTCGACATCGTCGACCCGAACGACAAGACCGTGGACGCGCTGATGAAGCTCGAGCTCGCGGCTGGCGTCGACGTGCAGATCAAGCTGACCTGAGGACGACCAAGATGAGCGCGAAGAAGTATTCGCTCGGCATCGTCGGTCGCAAGGCCGGCATGAGCCGTTTCTTCACCGCCGACGGCAAGTCGGTTCCGGTGACCCTGATCGAAGCCACCCCCAACCGCATCACCCAGATCAAGACGGTCGAAACCGACGGCTACAGCGCCGTGCAGGTGACCGCTGGCGTGAAGCGCGCCTCGCTGCTGAGCAAGCCGGAAACCGGTCACCTGGCCAAGGCCAAGGTCGACGCGGGTCGCGGCCTGTGGGAGCTGCGCGTCGAAGCCGACCAGATCGGTGGCTTCGAAGTCGGTGGCGAGATCAAGGCTGACATTTTCGAAGCCGGCCAGATCGTCGACGTCCAGGGCGTCACGAAGGGCAAGGGCTTCCAGGGCACGATCAAGCGCTGGAACTTCACCATGGGTGACGCCACCCACGGTAACTCGCTGTCGCACCGCTCGCCGGGCTCCATCGGCCAGCGCCAGACGCCGGGTCGCGTGTTCCCGGGCAAGAAGATGTCCGGCCACATGGGTGACGTGCAGCAGACGACGCAGGGCCTGGAAGTGGTCAAGGTCGACGCCGAGCGCGGCCTGATCGCGATCAAGGGCGCGGTTCCGGGTGCTCCGGGCGGCGACGTGATCGTGCGTCCGTCGAGCAAGGGAGTCTGATGATGGAACTCGCAATCACCAATAGCAGCAAGACGCTGTCGGTTTCCGACGCCATCTTCGGCCGCGAATTCAGCGAAGACCTGGTCCACCAGGTGGTCGTTGCCTACCGCAACGCCGGTCGCGCCGGCACCAAGGCGCAAAAGACCCGTGCGGAAGTCAACGGCACGACCAAGAAGTCGAAGAAGCAGAAGGGCGGCGGTGCGCGTCACGGCGCGCTGACGGCTCCGATCTTCGTCGGCGGCGGCGTGACCTTCGCGGCCAAGCCGCGCAGCTTCGCGCAGAAGGTCAACCGCAAGATGTACCGTGCCGCGATTGCCGCGATCCTGTCCGAGTTGAACCGCCAGGGCCGCATCATGGTCGTCGAGTCGTTCGACATCGAAGCGCCGAAGACCAAGGACCTGATCGCCAAGCTCAAGGGCCTGGAAGTCGGCAAGCGTCCGCTGATCGTTACCGAAGACGCCACCGAGAACCTGTACCTCTCGGCGCGCAACCTGCCGTACGTCGAAGTGCGTGACGTCCAGGGCCTGGATCCGGTTGCCCTCGTCGGCGCCGACTCGGTCGTGGTCACCGCCGACGCGGTCAAGAAGATCGAGGAGTGGCTGGCATGAACGACGCCAAGCTCTACAGCATCATCCGCGCACCGCGCGTGTCCGAAAAGACCGCGCGTCTGCAGGAAGTTTCCAACCAATACGTCTTCGAAGTCGCGAACGAAGCAACCAAGGCCGACATCAAGGTCGCCGTGGAAAAGCTGTTCGCCGTCAAGGTCGAAGCGGTCAACGTCGTGAACGTGAAGGGCAAGAACAAGTCCTTCAAGTTCCGTTCGGGCCGCCGCGGCGATTGGCGCAAGGCGTACGTGACGCTGGCCGAAGGCCAGTCGATCGACGTGATGGCCACGGCCTGAGGATAGATCCATGGCATTGATGACTTTCAAGCCCACCTCTGCCGGTCGCCGTAGCGCGGTCCGCGTGGTGACGCCGGGCCTGCACAAGGGTGCGCCGCACGCCGCCCTCGTCGAGAAGCAGGGCAAGACCGGTGGCCGTAACCACCACGGCCGCATCACCACCCGCCACATCGGCGGTGGCCACAAGCAGCATTACCGCATCATCGACTTCAAGCGCGACAAGGTCGGCATCCCCGCCCGCGTCGAACGCATCGAGTACGATCCGAACCGCACCGCGCACATCGCGCTGCTGTGCTACGTCGACGGCGAGCGTCGCTACATCATCGCGCCCAAGGGCCTGAAGGATGGCGATCAGGTGATCTCGGGCCGCGAAGCCCCGATCCGCGTCGGCAACACGCTGCCGCTGAGCAACATCCCGGTTGGTACCACGGTGTGCTGCGTCGAGATGAAGCCGGGCAAGGGCGCCCAGCTGGCCCGCGCGGCCGGCGCCAGCGTCTACCTGGTCGCTCGCGAGCAGGGTTACGCCACGCTGCGCCTCCGCTCCGGCGAGATGCGCAAGGTGCCGGTCGATTGCGCCGCCACCATCGGCGAAGTCGGCAACGACGAACACAACCTCGAGAAGCTCGGCAAGGCCGGCGCCAAGCGCTGGCGCGGCATCAAGCCGACCGTCCGCGGTGCGGCCATGAACCCGGTCGACCACCCGCACGGTGGTGGTGAAGCCAAGGCGGGCCAGGGTAATCCGCATCCGGTCACCCCGTGGGGTGTTCCGACCAAGGGTTACAAGACCCGCAAGAACAAGCGCACCACGCAGTTCATCGTGCGCGATCGTAGGAGCTAATCGGCCATGGCACGTTCACTGAAGAAGGGCCCGTTCGTCGACCACCACCTGATTAAGAAGGTGGAGACCGCGGGTAACAACAAGAAGCCGATCAAGACCTGGTCGCGTCGCTCGACGATCCTGCCCGAGATGATCGGTTTCACGATCGCCGTCCATAACGGCAAGAGCCACATCCCGGTGCTGGTCAACGAGAACATGGTTGGCCACAAGCTTGGCGAATTCGCCCTGACCCGTACGTTCAAGGGTCATGGCGGCGACAAGAAGTCGGGCAAGTAAGGAGATGACCATGGAAGCGAAAGCAATCCTGCGCACCGCGCGCATCTCCCCGCAGAAGGCCCGCCTGGTTGCTGACCAGGTGCGTGGCCTGTCGGCCGAGCGCGCCGTCAACCTGCTGAAGTTCTCGGACAAGAAGGCTGCGGCGCTGATCCGCAAGGTCGTGGAATCCGCGATTGCCAACGCCGAAAACAACCAGGGCGCCGACGTCGACGAGCTGCGTGTCAAGACGATCATGGTCGACGAAGGTCCGGCCCTGAAGCGTTTCATGGCGCGGGCCAAGGGCCGCGGTACCCGCATCCTCAAGCGCACCAGCCACATCACTGTGGTTGTTGGCGCGGGCAAGTAAGGCGGAGCATAGATATGGGTCACAAAGTACATCCGACCGGCATCCGCCTGGGCATTTCCAAGGACTGGACGTCGAAGTGGTTCGCCAACAAGAAGCAGTACGCCGGTTTCCTGGCGGCTGACCTCAAGGTCCGCGAGATGCTGCGCAAGAAGCTTGCACAGGCCGGCATCTCCAAGATCCTGATCGAGCGTCCGGCCAACAATGCCCGCGTCACGATCCACACCGCCCGTCCGGGCGTGGTGATCGGAAAGCGCGGCGAGGACATCGAGAAGCTGCGTAAGGAAGTCAGCGACGTGATGGGCGTTCCGGCGCACATCAACGTCACCGAAGTCCGCAAGCCCGAACTGGACGCACAGCTGGTCGCCGAGTCGATCGCGCAGCAGCTGGAGCGTCGCATCATGTTCCGTCGCGCGATGAAGCGTGCGGTGGGCAACGCGATGCGCTTGGGCGCGCTGGGCATCAAGGTGAACGTCGCCGGCCGTCTCAACGGCGCCGAAATCGCGCGTTCGGAGTGGTACCGCGAAGGTCGCGTGCCGCTGCACACGCTGCGTGCCGATATCGACTATGGCTTCGCCGAAGCCAAGACGACCTACGGCATCATCGGCATCAAGGTATGGGTCTACAAGGGCGAAATCTTCGACTTCTCCCAGGTTGGCCAGGAAAAGCAGGACGATTCCGCGGCTCCGCGCACTGAGCGTGGCGACCGTCCGGACCGTGGCGACCGCAAGGATCGCAACGACCGTCCCGGCCGTCCGAGCCGTCCGGCCCGCGAAACGAGGTAATTGACCATGTTGCAACCCAAGCGAACCAAGTATCGCAAGATGCACAAGGGCCGTAACGATGGCCTGAGCTGGAATGCGAATGCCGTCAGCTTCGGCGAATACGGCCTCAAGTCGACCGCGACCGGTCAGCTGACGGCCCGCCAGATCGAGGCTGCGCGCCGTTCCATCAGCCGTTACGTCAAGCGTGGCGGCAAGATGTGGATCCGCGTGTTCCCCGACAAGCCGATCACCAAGAAGCCGATCGAAGTCCGAATGGGCTCCGGTAAGGGCAACGTGGAGTACTGGGTCGCCCAGATCCAGCCCGGCCGCATGATCTATGAGATCGAAGGTGTTGACGAAGCCACGGCGCGCGAAGCGTTCCGTCTGGCTGCCGCCAAGCTTTCGGTGACCACCACTTTCGTGACCCGTACGGTGCGCTAATGGAACTGAAAGACCTCCGCGCGAAGTCGGCTGATGAGCTGAAGGCCCACCTGGCCGAACTGCAGAAGGAGACGTTCGCGCTCCGCATGCAGAAGGCCACCGGCCAGCTCGCCAAGACCCACGAAGCCCGCCGCGTGCGCCGCGAGATTGCTCGCGTCAACACGCTGCTCGGGCAGAAGAAGTAAGGACCCGCAACCATGACCGACAACAAAACAGAGAAGGCGCTGCGCACGGTTGAAGGCCGGGTCGTAAGCAACAAGATGGACAAGACGGTTACGGTGCTCGTCGAGCGCCAGGTCAAGCACGCGCTGTACGGCAAGTACATCCGTCGCTCGACCAAGCTGCACGCCCATGACGCCGACAATTCGTGCAACGAGGGCGACATCGTCCGCGTGGCCGAATGCGCGCCGATGTCCAAGACCAAGAACTGGCGCGTGGTGACGATCGTCACCCGTGCGGCCGAATAAGAGGAGGGCTGACTCATGATCCAGATGCAGAGCTACCTCGACGTGGCTGACAACTCGGGTGCCAAGGAAGTGATGTGCATCAAGGTGCTGGGCGGCTCCAAGCGCCGTTACGCCGGCATCGGCGACATCATCAAGGTCACCGTCAAGGACGCGATCCCGCGCGGCAAGGTCAAGAAGGGCGACGTCTACGACGCCGTCGTCGTGCGCACCCGCAAGGGCGTGCGTCGTCCGGACGGCTCGCTGATCCGTTTCGACGGCAACGCGGCCGTGCTCCTGAACAACAAGCAGGAACCGATCGGTACCCGCATCTTCGGGCCTGTGACCCGTGAGCTGCGTACCGAGAAGTTCATGAAGATCGTCTCGCTGGCACCTGAAGTGCTCTGAGCGGAGGAATTGAGATGAATCGTATCCGCAAGGGCGACCAGGTAGTCGTCATCGCCGGCAAGGACAAGGGCAAGAAGGGTGACGTGATCCGCGTGGCCGGCGACAAGGTCGTCGTGTCCAACATCAACGTCATCAAGCGCCACACCAAGCCGAACCCGCAGGCCGGCCAGCCTGGCGGCGTGATCGAGCGCGAGGCGCCGATCCATATTTCCAACGTGATGCTGTTCAACCCGGCTTCGGGCAAGGGTGAGCGCGTTGCTTTCAAGGTGCTGGAGGATGGACGCAAATTGCGTGTGTTCCGCTCCAGCGGTGAGGCGGTCTGACCGCCCGAGGAATGCAGAAATGACCACCCGTCTCGAAAAGTTCTACAAGGACGAAGTCGTCCCGGCCCTGACCAAGAAGTTCGGTTACACGAACCCGATGGAAGTGCCGCGTTTGACCAAGATCACGATCAACATGGGCGTGGGCGAAGCCGCCACGAACAAGAAGATCCTGGAAAACGCCGTTGCCGACCTGACCAAGATCGCGGGCCAGAAGCCGATCGTTACGAAGAGCCGCGTGTCGGTGGCTTCGTTCAAGATCCGTGATGGCTGGCCGATCGGCTGCAAGGTCACGCTGCGCCGTGCGCACATGTACGAGTTCCTCGACCGCCTGGTCAACGTCTCGCTGCCGCGCGTTCGCGACTTCCGTGGCGTTTCGGGCCGCTCGTTCGATGGTCGCGGCAACTACAACATGGGCGTGAAGGAACAGATCATCTTCCCGGAAATCGACTTCGACGCCGTCGACGCCGTCCGCGGCATGGATATCGCCATCACGACCACCGCCAAGACCGACGCCGAAGCCAAGGCGCTGCTCGAAGCGTTCCGCTTCCCGTTCCGTAACTGATTTCACGAGAGATATCATGGCCAAGACCTCGATGATCAACCGCGAAATCAAGCGGAAGAAGCTCAACAAGCAGCATGGCGCGAAGCGCGAAGCGCTGAAGAAGATCATTTCCAGCACGACCGCGTCGTACGAAGAAAAGATCGAAGCGGCGACCAAGCTGCAAAAGCTGCCGCGCGACTCCTCCGAGAGCCGCCAGCGCAACCGTTGCGAACTGTCGGGCCGCTCGCGCGGCGTCTACCGCAAGTTCGGCCTCGGTCGCAACATGCTGCGCAAGGCGACCATGAACGGCGACGTTCCCGGTCTGCGCAAGGCTTCCTGGTAAGCAGCTAGGCACTCAAGCCGGGAAGTCTGCTAGACTTGCCGGCTGCTCCAAACGCCCGGCCCGGCTATTCAGCCCGGCTGGGCGTCACAACTGAAGTATTCGCAATCCTGCGGATATCGGTGCACTCATAGGTGACTTTTAATGAGCATGACTGATCCCATCGCCGACATGCTGGTCCGCATCAAGAATGCGGCGGCTGTTCGGAAGCAGACGGTGAAGATGCCGTCGTCCAAGATCAAGACCGCGATCGCCGGCGTCCTGAAGGACGAAGGCTACATCGCCGACTTTCGCGTGACCCAGGATGGCGCCAAGGCGCAGCTTGAGGTCGTGCTGAAGTACTTCGAAGGCAAGCCCGTCATCGAGCGCCTCGAGCGCTACTCGCGTTCCGGCCTGCGCCAGTACCGCGGCAAGGACGCGCTGCCGAAGGTCCTCGGTGGCCTCGGTGTCGCCATCATTTCCACCTCCAAGGGCATCATGACCGATGCGCAGGCGCGCCAGCAGGGCGTCGGCGGTGAAGTCCTGTGCTTCGTGGCCTAACGGGAGTTCACTGATATGTCTCGTGTAGCCAAGAAGCCGGTCGCCCTGCCGAAGGGTGTGGAAGTCAACGTCGCTGCCGACAGCATCAGCGCCAAGGGGCCCAAGGGCACCCTGAGCATTGCCAAGCCGGCCGGCATCGAACTCACGGTCGACGGCGGCAATGCCGTGTTCTCGACCGAAAACGCCGAACTGATCGCTCTCACCGGCACCCTGCGCGCCATCCTCGCCAACATGGTGAAGGGTGTCTCCGAAGGCTTTGAGCGCAAGCTCGAGCTGGTCGGCGTGGGTTATCGCGCCGCCATGCAGGGCAAGGATCTGAACCTGTCACTGGGTTTCTCGCACCCGGTGCTGTTCCAGACGCCGGAAGGCATCACCATCGCTACCCCGACCCAGACCGAAATCCTGGTCTCGGGCGCGGACAAGCAGCGCGTCGGTGAAGTGGCGGCCAAGATCCGCGGTTTCCGTCCGCCGGAGCCGTACAAGGGCAAGGGCGTGAAGTACGCCGGCGAAGTCATCATCCGTAAGGAAGCAAAGAAGGCCTAATCGGCGCTTCGGCTTTCGGAGAACAGAACATGAGCATCAAGAACACCGCCCGCCTGCGTCGCGCCAAGTCGACCCGCGCCCATATCCGCGAACTCGGCGTGCCGCGCCTGACCGTGCTGCGCACGGGCCAGCACCTGTACGCCCAGCTCTTCACCGCTGACGGCTCCAAGGTCCTGGCTGCGGCCTCGACCACCCAGGCCGAAGTCAAGTCGGGCCTCAAGAGCGGCAAGAACATCGAAGCTGCCGCCAAGGTTGGTCGCACCATCGCCGAGAAGGCCAAGGCTGCGGGCGTCGAGAAGGTCGCATTCGACCGCTCGGGCTATCGTTACCACGGCCGGATCAAGGCCTTGGCCGACGCTGCGCGCGAAGGCGGCCTGCAGTTCTGATTTTTCGGGCGGATTTGCGTCCGCCCACCGGTTGAAAGTGCGAGTGACGGCAGCCATCCATGGCGAGACGTCACGGGCCCTCGGGTCGTCCGCTCCGGCCATCCACTGGCCGGGCGTTCACCAAGGAAGCGCGGCAATGCCGCGCCAATCGCGCCTTGAACCACCCTGCCGATGCGGGCTGCATCGGTCGCGGCTCCGGGTTTCCGGCGTCGTGAAGCATCCGCACCAGCCAACAACGATAAGCGGCCACGCCGCAAATCCTTCAACTACCGAGTATTCGAAATGGCAGAAGAACAACGTGCACCGCGGGGCCGCGATCGTGATCGCGGCGGCAGCCGCGAGGAAATGGACGACGGCATGATCGAGAAGCTGATCGCGGTCAACCGCGTCAGCAAGACCGTCAAGGGCGGCCGCCAGTTCACCTTCACCGCGCTGACGGTGGTGGGCGATGGCAACGGCAAGGTCGGTTTCGGTTACGGCAAGGCACGCGAAGTGCCGGTCGCGATCCAGAAGTCGATGGAGTACGCCCGCAAGAGCTTCGTGAATGTCGACCTGAATAACGGCACCCTGTGGCATGCGGTCAAGTCTGGCCACGGCGCGGCACGTGTGTTCATGCAGCCTGCTTCCGAAGGTACCGGCGTCATCGCCGGTGGCGCGATGCGCGCCGTCCTGGAAGCGGTTGGCGTGAAGAACGTGCTGGCCAAGGCAGTCGGCTCGCGCAACCCGATCAACCTGGTTCGCGCCACGCTCAAGGGCCTGTCTGACATGCACTCGCCGGCCAAGATCGCGGCGAAGCGCGGCAAGAAGGTGGAGGATCTGAACCATGGCTAAGAAGGAAGCGGCAGCCGCCGGCACCGTCAAGGTGCGCCTGGTCAAGGGTCTGCGTGGCACCCAGGCGCGTCACCGTCTCTCGGTGAAGGCGCTGGGCCTGAACAAGCTCAACGATGTGCGTGAACTGAAGGACAGCCCGTCCGTGCGCGGCCTGATCAATCAGCTTCACTACCTCGTTCGCGTCGAGGAGTAATCACTATGCGTCTCAACACTCTGCAGCCCGCCGACGGTGCGCGCACCGAACGCAAGCGCGTCGGTCGCGGTATCGGTTCGGGCCTGGGCAAGACCGCGGGCCGCGGCCACAAGGGTTCGTTCGCTCGCTCCGGCAAGGGCAAGATCAAGGCTGGCTTCGAAGGCGGCCAGATGCCGATGCAGCGTCGCCTGCCCAAGATCGGCTTCCGCTCGCTGATCAAGAAGGACACCGCCGAGGTCCTGCTGTACGCGCTGGACAAGCTGGACGCCGGTGACATCGATCTGGCTGCCTTGAAGGCCGCCAAGCTGGTGCCGCCGAATGCCAAGCAGGCCAAGATCGTCAAGAAGGGCGAACTGACCAAGAAGTTCGTGCTCAAGGGCGTGCTGGCTACGGCCGGTGCCAAGGCGGCGATCGAAGCAGCCGGCGGCTCCATCGCCTAAGCAACAACACGCCGCCCGTCGGCACAACGACGGGCGGCGCGTGTTTTTTGCGGTTGCGGTATGTCCGCGGCCGCGCAAGATTCGCAACGCACTGACCAAAATTCGGAGCAGGCACCAAGATGGCGAAAAGCAGCAACGCAATGGCCGGCATCGGCGGCGGACTCGGTAAATTCACCGAGCTGCGTCAGCGCCTGCTGTTCGTCGTGGGCGCCCTGATCGTCTACCGCATCGGCTGCTACATCCCGGTGCCGGGCGTGAATCCGGACGCGATGCTCGAGCTGATGAAGACCCAGCAGGGCACCATCGTGGACATGTTCAACATGTTCTCGGGCGGCGCGCTGCACCGATTCAGCCTGTTCGCACTGAATGTGATGCCGTACATCTCGGCATCGATCATCGTGCAGTTGCTGACCCAGATCGTGCCTAGCCTGAAGGCCATCCAGAAGGAAGGCGAGTCGGGCCGCCGCAAGATCAATCAGTGGTCGCGCATGGGCGCGATCCCGCTGGCCGTGTTCCAGGCCTGGGGCATCGCGACCGCGCTGCAAAGCGGCGGTGCGGCCCAGGGTATTCCGGTCGTGTACAACCCGGGCCCGGGTTTCATCCTGACCGCAGTGATCGCGTTGACCGCCGGCACCATGTTCCTGATGTGGCTGGGCGAGCAGGTAACCGAGCGCGGCATCGGCAATGGCGTCTCGCTGATCATTTTCTCCGGCATCGTCGCCGGCCTGCCGGCAGCCGTGATCGGCATGTTCGAGCAGATCCGCAACGGCGACATGAACGCTATCGCCGCGCTTGTGGTGGTCGCGCTGGTACTAGGCTTCACGTACCTGGTGGTGTTCGTCGAGCGCGGGCAGCGGCGGATCACAGTGAACTATGCGCGCCGCCAAGGCGGCCGCAGCGCGTACATGAACCAGTCGTCGTTCCTGCCGCTGAAGCTCAACATGTCGGGCGTGATCCCGCCGATCTTCGCCTCGAGCATCGTGATGTTCCCGGCGACGGCCGCCGCCTGGTTCAGTCAGGGAAGTTCGGCCACGTGGCTGCAGAAGCTGGCGCAGATGCTCAACTCGGGCCAGCCGTTGCACATGATCCTGTATGCGTCCCTGATCATCGGTTTCGCGTTCTTCTACACCGCGCTGGTGTTCAACTCGCAGGAAACCGCCGACAACCTGAAGAAGTCGGGTGCGCTGATTCCCGGCATCCGTCCGGGCAAGGCGACCGCCGACTATGTTGACGGCGTGCTGACGCGCCTCACGGCGGCGGGCGCGATCTACCTGGTGGTGGTGTGCCTGCTGCCGGAGATCATGCGCACGCAGCTGGGAACTTCGTTCTATTTCGGCGGCACCTCGCTGCTGATCGTGGTGGTGGTGGTGATGGACTTCATTGCGCAGATCCAGGCGCACCTGATGTCGCACCAGTACGAAAGCCTGCTGAAGAAAGCGAACCTCAAGGGTTCGCGTGGCGGCCTCGGCCGCTGAATGAAGACAACGCGGTCCCGGCTTGGCCGGGACTGATTGGCGGATCGGGATCCTCCCGTTCCGCAGCGAATCCCGGGCCATCCTCGGGGTTCAGATGGGCGACTCGGGCGGCGTCTCGCGCACGAGTGGTTCCGGGCCTTTCGCGCGCCAGAGTAGCGCGCGGGGCCGGGCAGGGCGGTTGCTCCCATTTGGGCGCTCCGGCCGGTCTGGCCAGTCCGGAACCGTCGCCGGAGCATGGGCACACTCCCCATGCCGGGTATTGGGACCTTGGTCCCGGTGCTTCCAAGTAACCCGAGACCCTGTTAACATCTCTTGTTCACTCCGCCGGGTTCGTAGCCCGGCTGCCAAACCAGTTGGAGAATCGCGTCATGGCGCGTATTGCTGGCGTCAACCTGCCTGCCCAGAAGCACGTCTGGGTCGGGCTGCAAAGCATCTACGGCATCGGCCGTACCCGTTCCAAGCAGGTCTGCGACGCCGCTGGCGTCACCCAGACCACCAAGATCCGTGACCTGTCGGAACCGGACGTCGAGCGCCTGCGCGCCGAGATCGCGAAGTTCGTGGTCGAGGGCGACCTGCGCCGTGAGATCGGCATGTCGATCAAGCGTCTGATGGACCTGGGCTGCTACCGCGGCCTGCGTCACCGTCGCGGCCTGCCGCTGCGTGGTCAGCGCACCCGTACCAATGCACGTACCCGCAAGGGTCCGCGCAAGGCCATCAAGAAGTAAGGGGTAGACAACCATGGCCAAGCCGGCTGCTGCTGCCAAGACCAAGAAGAAGATCAAGCGAGTCGTCACCGACGGCATCGCCCACGTCCACGCTTCTTTCAACAACACCATCATCACGATCACCGACCGCCAGGGCAACGCGCTCTCGTGGGCGACTTCGGGCGGCGCGGGTTTCCGTGGTTCGCGCAAGTCGACCCCGTTTGCCGCGCAGGTTGCCGCGGAAAAGGCCGGCCGTGCTGCGCTCGACTACGGCGTCAAGTCGCTGGAAGTGCGCATCAAGGGCCCGGGCCCGGGTCGCGAGTCCGCCGTTCGTTCCTTGAACAACGTCGGCTACAAGATCGTCAACATCATCGACGTCACGCCGATTCCGCACAACGGCTGCCGTCCGCCCAAAAAGCGTCGCGTCTGAGGAGCTGAAGACACATGGCTCGTTATATTGGTCCCAAGTGCAAGCTCTCCCGTCGTGAAGGCGCCGACCTCTCGCTGAAGTCGCCCGTCCGTGCTCTCGACTCGAAGTGCAAGCTCGAACAGAAGCCCGGCCAGCATGGCCCGACCGCCCGCAAGGGCAAGCTGTCGGACTACGCCACGCAGCTTCGCGAGAAGCAGAAGGTCAAGCGCATCTACGGTCTGCTGGAGCGTCAGTTCCGCAACTACTACAAGAAGGCCTCGAACAAGAAGGGCAACACGGGTGAGAACCTGCTGCAGCTCCTCGAGACCCGCCTCGACAACGTCATCTACCGCATGGGCTTCGCCGTCACCCGCCCGGCCGCTCGCCAGCTGGTCTCGCACCGCGGCGTCACGGTCAACGGCAAGTCGGTCAACCTGCCTTCGTACCAGGTGAAGGCCGGCGATGCGATCGCGCTGTCGGAACGCGCCCAGAAGCAGCTGCGCGTGCAGGAATCGCTGGGCGTCGCCGCCCAGATGGACCTGTCGCCGTCGTGGGTCGAAGTGGATGCCAAGAAGTTCGCTGGTGTTTTCAAGGCCGTGCCGGATCGTTCCGACCTGCCGAGTGACATCAACGAAGCGCTGATCGTCGAGTTGTACTCGAAGTAAGGACGAGCGCGGCCTGAAGGGCCGCCTTCGCCAAAACCCCAGGCTGGTGTGCCTCGCGCGCACCGGCCTCTCCCTCGAACAGAGGGAGCTCCAAAAGCCTCAGCCGACGTCGTTACCCCACAACGCACGAAGGCACTGCAGGAGAACGCAACAACATGACGGTTACCGCCAACCAGGTACTGCGCCCCCGCGGTCCCCAGATCGAACGCATCTCCGGCCATCGCGCCAAGGTCGTGATCGAGCCGCTGGAGCGCGGCTACGGCCACACCCTCGGCAACGCGCTGCGCCGCGTGCTGCTGTCCTCGATCCCGGGCTTCGCGATCACCGAAGTCGACATCGACGGCGTGCTCCACGAGTACACCACGGTCGAAGGCCTCGAAGAGGACGTGCTCGAAGTCCTTCTGAACCTCAAGGACGTCGCCATCCGCATGCATACCGGTGACAGCTCCATGCTGTCGCTGAGCAAGCAGGGTCCGGGCATCGTCACTGCGGCCGACATCAAGACCGACCACAACGTCGAGATCCTGAATCCCGAACACGTGATCGCGCACCTGACCAAGGACACCGCGCTGAACATGCGTTTGAAGATCGAGCGCGGCTTCGGCTACCAGCCGGCTGCCGCCCGTCGTCGTCCGGACGAAGAGACCCGCGCTATCGGCCGGTTGATGCTGGATGCCTCGTTCTCGCCGGTCCGCCGCGTCGCCTACGCCGTGGAAGCCGCGCGCGTCGAGCAGCGCACCGACCTCGACAAGCTGGTTCTGGACATCGAAACCAACGGCACGATCGATGCCGAGGAAGCCGTGCGCACCGCCGCCGACATCCTCAGCGACCAGTTGTCGGTATTCGGCGACTTCACCCACCGCGATCGTGGCGCTGCCAAGCCGCAGACCGGCGGCGTGGATCCGATCCTGCTGCGTCCGATCGACGATCTCGAGCTGACCGTGCGTTCGGCCAACTGCCTCAAGGCCGAGAGCATCTACTACGTCGGCGACCTGATCCAGAAGACCGAAGTCGAGCTGCTCAAGACGCCGAACCTCGGCAAGAAGTCGCTCACCGAGATCAAGGAAGTGCTGGCACAGCGCGGTCTTTCGCTCGGCATGAAGCTTGAAAATTGGCCGCCGGCTGGCATCGCCTCGCACGGCATGATGGGGTGAGCCCAAGCCGCCTGCGCGGCACAGCCGCGCGCCTGGGCGAGCGCCCGGCGCGCTGCGCGGAGCAGGGGAAGTAGTAGTGGAACTCACGGTCAGGTGAGTTCCGGCAACGAATTCGATCCTCACTTCGGTGAGGGTCGAAGCAACACAAGCCGACGGGCCTCAAGGCCTGCGGCACGCCGGCCAGGGAAACGGCCGGTCCGGACCAACCGCAGTCCAAGTTGCAACGCCAGGATGGCGACAGCGAAATCCAACAGTTTCAACATTCATCAGGAATCCAAGTCATGCGCCACCAGAAGTCAGGTCGTGCCCTCAGCCGCACCACCGCCCATCGCGAAGCGATGTTCAGCAACATGGCCGCCTCGCTGATCAAGCACGGCCTCATCCGCACCACCCTGCCCAAGGCCAAGGAGCTGCGTCGCGTTGCCGAGCCGCTCATCACCCTGGCCAAGAAGGATGGCGTCGCCAACCGTCGTCTTGCTTTCTCGCGCCTGCGCGACAAGGAAGCGGTGGGTACGCTGTTCACCACCCTCGGCCCGCGTTATGCGACCCGCCCGGGCGGCTACCTGCGCATCCTCAAGTGCGGTTTCCGCGCTGGCGACAACGCGCCGATGGCCTACGTCGAACTGGTCGATCGTCCGGAAGCGCAGTAAGCGCTCGGCGCCGCTTCCTGCGGCGTGCTTCGCAAGAATCTCAAAGGCTCCGGCTCGCGCCGGGGCCTTTGGCGTTTATGCGGCCGCGCGCTCGGCCGTTCAGGCGGCTCTCGACACCGCTCGTTCCTTGGGGAGGAACCGCTGGCGCGATGCGCTGTCTTTGCAGGCTTCCGGCCAGCCGTTAAGGTAATCGACATGACCAATCCCTTCCGCGCGTCTTTCCGTATCCAGTTCCTGCTCGGCTTCCTCGCCTGCGCTGCGTTGCTCGGCTATGCCTTCCACACGCAGTTTCGCGAGGTGAATCCACTGGAGCCGTGTCCGCTGTGCATCTTCCAGCGCATCGCGTTCTTTGCGCTGGGCGTGGTGTTCCTGTTGGGTGCACTACATGGTCCGGCGAAGGCGGCGTGGCGCCGTGTCTACGGCGTGCTGGCGCTGCTCGCGGCCGGCGTCGGCATCCTGGTAGCGGGCCGTCACGTCTGGATCACGCACCTGCCGGCCGACCAGGTGCCCAGTTGTGGCGCACCGTTCGAGTTCATGCGGCAGACGATGGCACCCTTGAAGCTCGTCCAGAAGGTGATGACCGGTTCGGGTGAGTGCGCCAAGGTCGACTGGACCTTCCTCGGGCTGTCGATGCCTGCGTGGAGCCTGTTGTGGCTCGTCGCGCTCGCACTGTGGGCGGGATACGCGGCGTTCCGTCGCCGCTGAGAGCGATGCGGGCGTATTCCAAACGGCCATCAGCGGTTGCCCCTGTAACCGTTGCAGGGCCTGCAGTTCGAGCGGATGATCCAATTTCGCTGCAGCGCAGCAACTACTTCGTCACCGAGTGCCATGTCCGCTTCTGATCGCAATCTTCGCGCCGTCAACCTGCCGACCGACTGGTCTCCGGCAAGCTGGCGCGGACGTCCGGCGTTGCAGATGCCGACTTATCCCGATCCGGTCGTGCTCGAAGGCGTGCTGCAGGAAATGCATGCGCTGCCGCCGTTGGTGACGTCGTGGGAAATCCTTGCCCTGCAGAAGCAGATTGCCGAAGCCCAGGACGGCAGGCGTTTCCTGCTGCAGGGCGGCGATTGCGCGGAAGTATTCGAAGGCTGCACGCCGGAAGTCATCTCCAACCGGCTCAAGGTGCTGTTGCAGATGAGCCTGGTGCTCGTGCATGGCCTGCGCCTGCCGGTCGTGCGTGTCGGCCGTTTCGCCGGCCAGTACGCGAAGCCGCGTTCGACCGACACCGAGACCCGTAACGGCCTGACGCTGCCTAGCTACCGCGGCGACATCATCAACGGTCCCGATTTCACCGAGGAAGCGCGCATCCCGGATCCGCGCCGCATGGTCAAGGCGCATGCGCGTTCGGCCATGACGATGAACTTCATCCGCTCGCTGATCGATGGCGGTTTTGCCGACCTGCACCACCCCGAATACTGGAACCTGAGCTGGGTGGGCCATTCGCCGTTGGCCGACGAGTACCAGCGCATGGTGGACGGCGTCGGCGATGCGGTGCGGTTCATGGAAACGCTGTCGGGCAGCGAGGTGCACAACCTCAATCGCGTGGACTTCTACACCTCGCACGAAGCGCTGTTGTTGCCCTACGAGGAATCACAGACCCGGCAGGTGCCGCGGCAGTGGGGCTGGTTCAACCTGAGCACGCACTTCCCATGGGTTGGCATGCGCACGGCACAGTTGGACGGCGCCCACATCGAATATTTCCGCGGCATCCGCAATCCGATCGGCCTGAAGGTCGGACCGTCGACGACTCCGGACCAGCTGTTGCGGGTCATCGATGTGCTCAACCCCAGCGAAGAGGCCGGTCGCCTCACGCTCATCCATCGCATGGGCGCGGGGCAGGTCGCCGACAAACTGCCGGCGCTGCTGGAGGCCGTCAAGCGCGAAGGTCGTCGCGTGCTGTGGGTGTGCGATCCGATGCACGGCAACACCGAGAGCACCACGAACGGCTACAAGACGCGCCGCTTCCGCAATATCCGCAGCGAGCTGGAACTGGCCTTCGAACTGCACGCGGCCGCGGGCACGCGCCTGGGGGGCGTGCACTTGGAACTTACTGGCGAGGACGTCACCGAATGCCTCGGCGGTGCGCGTGACCTCACCGAAAGCGACCTCGAGCGCGCCTACCGCTCGACCGTCGATCCGAGACTCAACTACGAACAGGCGCTGGAAATCGCGATGCTGATCGTGCGCAAGCAGGCCCAGCTCGCTCGGCCCGAATAAGCGGGCTGCTGGTTACTTCGCGGCAGTTGCCTGCCGGGGAGGAGTAGCGAGTGTTGTGAGGAACTGCGGCGCCTTGCGCGCCTTGGTCGCCTGTTCGAACGAGTAGCCCAGCTCGAGCAGGCGCGGCTCGCTCCAGGCCGTGCCCATGAACACCAGTCCCAATGGCAGCCCGCGCGCATCGCCCATGGGCACGGTGAGGCTCGGGTAGCCCGCGACTGCAGCGGCGCCGAAGCCCGAAGGTACGTGCGGATCGCCATTGGTCATGTCGGCTTGCCAGGCGGCGCTGGTGGCCGGCGCGATCAGGGCGTCGAGCCGCTGCGCCTGCAGGGCGGCATCGATTCCCTGCACGCCCGCGAGCCGGCGGATGGTGCTGCGCGCGTCGAGGTAGGCCGGATCGTCCAAGGGACCCTTGGCGTCGGCCTGCTCGAGCAGGTCCTGGCCGAAGTAACTCATCTCATCGCCGGCGTGACGCTTGTTGAAGTCGATGATCTGCGCCAGCGTGCGCACCGGCGCCTGCCGGCTCTCCAGGTAATGCTCGAGGCCGGCCTTGAATTCCCAGGTGAGCACGTCGAGTTCGGCCGCTTCCCACTGCCCATCGGTGGGAATCTGCGCATCCACGATCACGGCGCCGGCACGACGCATCGTCGCGATCGCCTTCTCCATGGCGGCATCGGCTTCGGCGTTCGTTCCCATCTTGTCGCGCAGCACGCCGATCCGCGCCCCACGCAGGCCGTCGGCCTTGAGGTGCAGGGGGTAGTCGAACACCGCGCGCCCCACGCTGTTGGCGGTGACCGGATCGCCTTCATCGCGACCGACCATCGCAGCCAACAGGTAGGCCGCGTCAGTCACGCTACGGGCCATCGGTCCTGCCGTGTCCTGGCTGCTGGAGATGGGGATGATGCCGTTGCGGCTGACCAGGCCCACGGTCGGCTTGAGGCCGACGAGCCCGGTCACCGAGGCCGGGCACAGGATGCTGCCGTCGGTTTCGGTGCCGACGCCGACGGTAGCGAGATCGGCGGAGATCGCGCTGGCGGTGCCCGAACTCGATCCGCAGGCACTGCGGTCGAGCACATAAGGGTTGCGCGTCAGGCCGCCGCGTCCGCTCCAGCCAGAAGTCGAATGCACCGAGCGGAAGTTGGCCCATTCGCTGAGGTTGGTCTTGCCCAGGATCACCGCGCCGGCGGCGCGCAGTCGCTCGACGACGAACGCATCGCGCGCGGGGCGGTGCGTGGCCAGTGCCAGTGAACCGGCCGAATTCACCATCGGCGTGGCGTCGATGTTGTCCTTGAGCAGCACGGGAATGCCGTGCAGGGGGCTACGCACGCGGCCGGCCCGGCGTTCGGCGTCGCGGGCCTCGGCTTCCTTGAGCGCATCCGGATTGAGTTCGATGACGGCATTCAACCTGGGGCCGGCATCGTCGATCGCCGCGATGCGGTCGAGGTAGGCCTGCGTCAACGTGCGACTGTCGAGCTCGCCCCGCGCCATGCGCGCGCCGAGGTCGCCGATACCGGCTTCGGCGAAGGAGAAATCGGTCGGCGCCGTCGCGGCCGGGGCTTCCGGCGCGGCACCGGCGAACAACGTGATTCTGTCGCAAGCGCCCAGTGCGGTCGCGAGGGCGACAGAAAGCAACGTGGCGGGCAGGATGCGCCCGGCTTGGATCCGGCTCAGGACCGACATGCATTTCCCCTAGCCGCGAAATGCGGACCTGTTCAGGATTACCCGCGGGCCCGGTGGGAACAAGGTCAGGGCGCGGACAAAGGCGTGCCGCCCGTCACGCTGCACGCATGCAACCGGAAGCCTCGCCGACAACCGGGGCGAATGGGCCAGTGAGCGGCAACGCCGGAGCGGTCGTGGCGCTGGCCCGCGCGGTGGCGCCAGGAAGAGTCAGTTGCGGCAGGGGGAATCGGTCAGCCGCGGATCAATCCGACGGCGTCACGCGGCGACGCATCAATGCCGGCGCTTGAACAGGTCGCGGGCCAGGGCAGCCACCACGATGAGGTTGACCACCAGGACGGTCATGGACAGCCAGCCCGAATGTTGGATCACTGCGTAGACGTCGATCGGCAGGTAGATAGCGGCGCTGATCAAGGCCAGCCATGACGCCCACGCGCGCACCCGCCACAGGCCCCAGGCTTCCACGAAGCGCAGCACGGCATAGGCCAGGCCGATCCCTGCCGCAAGATGCACCGAGTCGGGATTGAGCGTGCGCGACAGCCAGTCGATCGCACCGTGGTGCGGGTCGAGCTGGAAGCGGTTGATCAGCTCATGCAGCCAGCGCCGCAACGGCACCGGTCCGAGGATCTCCAGCCCGCTGGCGGCGATGAGCGCCAGCAGGCCCTTGGCAGCTTCGAAGATCGCGATGGCATGCAGGCCCGGATGCGCATGCGGATCCGGGTTGTAGTGGTGCTCCTGCTGCGGAGCACCGGTCATCGGCTGGCCAAGCCCGTTATCCACGAATCGTCGCTTGTCCGGTCGATCAGGCCGCGCGCGAGGCGCGCTTGCGATCGCTTTCGGTAAGGAACTTCTTGCGCAGGCGGATTTCCTTCGGGGTGACTTCCACCAGTTCGTCGTCCTCGATGAAGTCCAGCGCCTGCTCCAGCGTGTACTTGATCGCCGGGGTCAGCTTGATCGCGTCGTCCTTGCCCGAAGCGCGCATGTTGGTCAGCGGCTTCGTCTTGATCGCGTTGACCGTCAGATCGTTGTCCTTGGAATGGATGCCGATCAGCTGGCCTTCGTACACCTGGTCGCCTTCGGCCGCGAACAGGCGGCCACGCTCTTCCAGCGGGCCCAGCGCATAGGCGGGGGTGGCGCCGGGGGCGTTGGCGATCATCACGCCGTTCAGGCGCTTGGCGATCGCGCCGGTTTCCTTCGGACCGTAATGGTCGAACACGTGGAACAGCAGGCCCGAACCCTGGGTCAGCGTACGGAACTCGTTCTGGAAGCCGATCAGGCCACGCGCCGGAATCATGTAGTCCAGGCGCACGCGGCCCTTGCCATCGGGCTCCATGTTCTTGAGCTGGCCCTTGCGGATGCCGAGCTTTTCCATCACGCCGCCCTGGTGCTGCTCCTCGATGTCGACCACCAGCTGCTCGACCGGCTCCATGAGCTGGCCGTCGATTTCCTTGATGATCACTTCCGGGCGCGACACGGCGAGCTCGAAGCCCTCGCGGCGCATGTTCTCGATCAGCACCGACAGGTGCAGTTCACCGCGGCCGGAGACCAGGAACTTGTCCGGATCCGAACCTTCCTCGACCTTCAGGGCGACGTTGTGCAGCGTTTCGCGCTCGAGGCGTTCACGCAGCTGGCGGCTGGTGAGGAACTTGCCGCCGCTGTACTCCTTGTGCCCGGCGAACGGCGAGTTGTTCACCTGGAAGGTCATGCTGATGGTCGGCTCGTCCACGGTCAGCGCGGGCAGCGCTTCGGGATGTTCCAGCGCGCACACGGTGTCGGAGATCGACAGGTCCGTGATGCCGGCAATGGCGACGATGTCGCCGGCTTCGGCTTCTTCGGTCTCGATGCGCTCCAGGCCCATGAAGCCCAGTACCTGCACGATCTTGCCCTGGCGCTTCTTGCCTTCGCGGTCGATCACGCTGACCGGCATGTTCTTCTTCACCTTGCCGCGCTGGATGCGGCCGATGCCGATCAGGCCGACGAAGTTGCTGTAATCCAGCTGGCTGATGCGCATCTGGAACGGGCCGTCGAGATCGACCTGCGGCGGCGCCACGTGCTTCATGATCGCTTCGTAGAGCGGGGTCATGTCGCCGTCGCGCGCGGCGTCGTCCAGGCTGGCGTAGCCGTGCAGCGCCGAGGCGTAGACGATCGGGAAGTCGAGCTGCTCGTTGGTGGCGCCGAGCTTGTCGAACAGGTCGAACACCTGGTCGATGACCCAGTCCGGACGCGCGCCCGGGCGGTCGATCTTGTTGACCACCACGATCGGCTTGAAGCCCATCGCAAACGCCTTCTGGGTCACGAAGCGGGTCTGCGGCATCGGGCCGTCCATCGCGTCCACCAGGATCAGCACCGAATCCACCATCGACAGCACGCGCTCGACTTCGCCGCCGAAGTCGGCGTGGCCGGGGGTGTCGACGATGTTGATGCGGTTGCCCTGCCAGGTGATGGCCGTGTTCTTGGCCAGGATCGTGATGCCACGTTCCTTTTCCTGGTCGTTGCTGTCCATGGCGCGTTCGGCCAGGACCGTGCGTTCGGACAGGGTGCCCGACTGCTTGAGCAGGCAGTCGACGAGGGTGGTCTTGCCATGGTCGACGTGGGCGACGATGGCGATATTGCGCAGGCGTTCGATGGACATGCAGGAAAGCGCCGGCGAGGACGCAGGTCAGCGGAAGGAAGCCGGAAATTATAGCCCGGCGCGGTTACCCGCGTCCCATTCAGGCTGGACGGCTGGAGTATTCTTGTCGGTCCCGTTCACGGACCCCATATCCGGGGCCTCACCCCCCCCACTCGCAGGAGCCGTCCCATGAGCCTGATCGCCAATTTCGCCACCGACCGCGGCCCGATCCGGGTCGAACTGGCCGCCGACAAGGCGCCGCTGACCGTCGCCAACTTCGTCAACCTGGCCCAGCGCGGCTTCTACGACGGCCTCAAGTTCCACCGGGTCATCAACGATTTCATGGTCCAGGGCGGCTGCCCGCAGGGAACCGGTACCGGCGGCCCGGGCTACCGCTTCGAGGACGAGGCCAACAACGGCCTGCGCCACGAGCGCGGCGTGCTGTCGATGGCCAATGCCGGCCCGAACACCAACGGCAGCCAGTTCTTCATCACCCACGTCCCGTGCGGCTGGCTGGACGGCAAGCACACCGTCTTCGGCAAGGTGCTGGAAGGCCAGGACGTGGTCGATGCGATCAAGCAGGGCGACGTGATCAACTCGATCAAGATCGAGGGCGATACCGCCGCGGTGCTCGCCGCAAAGGCCGATCGCGTCGCGGAGTGGAACAAGATCCTGGCAGCCTGACCGGCAGGATCGGCAATACCGGACGGGGGCGCATGCAGCGCCCCCGTTTTCGTTGCGGCGCACGGAATACTGCGTGGCTGCGACGCAACAGCGGCGTGGCTACAATATGGGACTTCCTCCCCACAGGTCCCCGCCCCATGCCCCAGCTTGCCCGGCGCATCGGTCGCGCCAAGCCGAGCGCGATCATGCAGGTCGCCGAGAAGGCCAAGCGCCTCAAGGCCGAAGGTCGCGACATCATCAGTTTCTCGATCGGTGTTCCCAACTTTCTCCCCGCCGAGCACGTCTATGCCGCAGCGCGCACCGCGCTGGACAAGGACAGCGGGCAGTACGGCAGCAATCGCGGTTCCGATGCGCTGCTCGACGCGTTCCTGGCGCACATCCACAAGATCGGCCTGGACGGTTACGGCAAGGTCAACGTCGCCACCGGCATCGGCGCCAAGCACGTGATCTACAACCTGGCCGAAGCGCTGCTGGACGAGGGCGACACCATCGCCTTCCCGACGCCATACTGGACCAGCTATCTCGACATCGCGGAAATCGTCAACGCGAAGATCGACCTGCTGCCGTGCCCGCCCTCGCAGGACTACAAGCTCACGCCCGCGCAGCTTGATGCCGCCTTGGCGAAAAAGCCGAAGGTGTTCCTGTTCAACAACCCTTCGAACCCGACCGGCATGGTCTATTCGAAGGAGGAGATCGGCGCGCTCGCCGACGTCGTCGCCAAGTATCCGGACACCTGGATCATCACCGACGACATCTACAACCGCATGGTGTTCGACGGCGTGGGGTACCACAACTTCGTGCATGCCCGTCCGGAACTGCGCGACCGCGTGATCTTCATCGACTCGCTGTCCAAGACCTACGGCATGCCGGGCTGGCGCGTGGGCTTCATGGCCGGCCCCGAATCGGTTGCGCAGGCGATCGCCACCATGAATTCCAACCACATCACCAACATCCCGGAAATCGTCACGGCCGCCGCGGTCGCCGCTCTGTGCGGACCGCAGGACGTGCCTACGCAGAAGTGCGCCGAATTCCAGGCCAAGCGCGACCAGGTGATGGCGGTGATGAATTCGCTGCCGGGCGTGGTGTGCCCGCGTCCGCAGGGCGCGTTCTACGTGTTCCCGGATATCTCCATCGCCTTCGGCAAGACCCATCGCCCCAGCGGGACCAAGATCAACAACGACGTCGATTTCTGCGACGCGCTGCTCGAGTCCAAGGGCGTCGCCTGCGTGCCGGGCTCCGCATTCGGCGAGCCGCGCGCGCTGCGCATCAGCTACACCTGTCCGACGCCGCAGCTGGCCCCGGGCCTGCAGCGTTTCCAGGAATTCTTCAACGAACTTTCCTGATCCATCCAACACGCATCGTCGCGGGGCGCCCGGCGCCCCGCTTTTTCATCCAGGAGTTGCCCCATGAAGACCCCCGTCCGCGTTGCCGTCACCGGTGCTGCCGGCCAGATCGGCTATGCGTTGTTGTTCCGCATCGCTTCCGGCGAAATGCTCGGCAAGGACCAGCCCGTCATCCTGCAGATGCTCGAGCTGCCGCTGGAAAAGGCCCAGGCCGCGCTCAAGGGCGTGATGATGGAACTCGAGGACTGCGCGTTCCCGCTGCTCGCCGGCATGGTCGGCACGGATGATCCGAAGGTCGCGTTCAAGGACGCCGACTACGCCCTGCTGGTGGGCGCGATGCCGCGCGGTCCGGGCATGGAGCGCAAGGACCTGCTGCTCAAGAACGCCGAGATCTTCACCGTGCAGGGCAAGGCGCTCAACGACGTCGCCTCGCGCAACGTCAAGGTGCTCGTGGTCGGCAATCCGGCCAATACCAATGCCTACATCGCCATGAAGTCGGCGCCGTCGCTGCCGGCAAAGAACTTCACCGCGATGCTGCGCCTCGACCACAATCGCGCGCTGTCGCAGCTGGCCGCGAAGGCCAATGTCGCCGTCGCCGACATCAAGAAGATGGTCGTCTGGGGCAACCACAGCCCGACCATGTATCCGGACTACCGTTTCGCCACCGTCAACGGCGAGTCGCTGCAGGGCAAGATCAACGACGCCGACTGGAACGCCAACACCTTCATCCCGGTGGTCGGCAAGCGTGGCGCGGCGATCATCGAAGCGCGCGGCCTGTCGTCGGCCGCCTCGGCCGCCAATGCCGCCATCGACCACATGCGCGACTGGGCGCTGGGCACCAACGGCGAGTGGGTGACCATGGGCGTGCCGTCCGACGGCAGCTATGGCATTCCCGAGGGCGTGATGTACGGGGTGCCGGTGACCTGCGCCAACGGCGAATACACCCGTGTCGAAGGCCTGCCGGTCGACGAGTTCAGCCGCACCATGATGGACAAGACGCTGGCCGAGCTCGAGGAAGAGCGTGCCGGCGTGGCGCACCTGCTGTAAGCAACAGACACGAAGGCGGCTCCGGTCGCCTTCGTCGCTTTGGTTCGTAGAGGTATCGAATATGTCCCATGTTTCTGCCGGCGCCCGCTTTCGCGCCGCCGTCAAAGAAGAATCCCCGCTGCAGGTGATGGGCGCCATCACCGCCTACGCCGGCCTCATGGCCAAGCGGGTGGGCTACAAGGCGCTGTACCTGTCCGGCGGTGGCGTAGCCGCCAATTCGCTGGGCATGCCCGACCTGGGCATCAGTACGATGGAAGACGTGCTGACGGATGCGCGCCGGATAGTGGATGCCACCCAGATGCCGTTGCTGGTCGACATCGACACCGGCTGGGGCGGGGCGTTCAACATCGCGCGCACCATCCGATCCTTCATCAACGTCGGTGTCGGCGCCGTGCACATGGAAGACCAGGTAGGCCAGAAGCGCTGCGGCCACCGCCCGGGCAAGGAAGTGGTGAGCAAGGACGAGATGGTCGACCGCGTCAAGGCGGCCGTGGATGCACGCACCGACAGCAGCTTCGTGATCATGGCGCGCACCGACGCGGCCGCGGTGGAAGGCATCGATTCGGCCATCGAGCGCGCGGTAGCCTACGTCGAAGCCGGGGCGGACATGATCTTCCCGGAAGCCATGAACTCGCTCGACGACTACCGCAAGTTCAAGGCCGCGGTGAAGGTACCGATCCTCGCCAACCTCACCGAGTTCGGCAGCACGCCCTTCTTCACCACCGACGAACTGCGCGACGCCAAGGTCGACATCGCCCTGTACTGCTGCGGCGCCTATCGCGCGATGAACAAGGCGGCGCTCAATTTCTACGAGACCGTCCGCCGCGACGGCACGCAGAAGGGCATCGTCGACACGCTGCAGACGCGCGCTGAGCTGTACGACTACCTTGGGTACCACGCCTACGAGGACAAGCTCGACGCGCTGTTCGCGCAGGAGAAGTGACGCAAGGGACGGGTCGGCCGACGGGGTGGAACTGGTTCACGCCGTGCGTGCCCCCCGTAACCTGCCCCGCCGGCGCGTTTTCCGCCCAACGACCGTAGCGAGCGCGATAGTGGCTCGCCACGGTCGTTTGCGACATGCCAGTCGCACTTAGGCGTACCTGTTTTGAACAACGTTCCACCACGGCGCGACCGGACAGCAAGAAAACCGGACGCGGATAAATTCCAGGAGAAAACCGATGACAGACTCCGCCCAGGTCCTTCCCAAGGCCAAGAAATCCGTAGCCCTGAGCGGCACGGCTGCCGGTAATACCGCGCTTTGCACCGTTGGTCGCAGCGGCAACGACCTGCATTACCGCGGCTACGACATCCACGACCTCGCCACGAAGTCGACCTTCGAGGAAGTCGCTCATCTGCTCGTGCATGGCACGCTGCCGACGCTGTCCCAGCTGAACGCCTACAAGGCCAAGCTGAAGCGCTTGCGCGGCCTGCCCGCCATCGTCCAGGAAGCGCTGGAGCTTGTTCCCGCCAACGCCCACCCGATGGATGTCCTGCGCACCGGCTGCTCGGTGCTCGGCACCGTGCTGCCCGAGCGCGACGGCCATCCGGCATCCGAGGCGCGCGACATCGCCGACAAGCTGGTCGCCAGCTTCGGTTCGATGCTGCTGTACTGGTGGCACTTCACCCGCAACGGTCGCCGCATCGACGTGGAAACCGACGACGACAGCGTCGCCGCGCACTTCCTGCACCTGCTGCATGGCGAAGAGCCGTCGGAGCTGCACGCCGACTCGCTCGACAAGTCGCTGATCCTGTACGCGGAGCACGAGTTCAACGCGTCGACTTTCACCGCACGCGTGATCGCCGGCACCGGCTCGGACCTGCATTCGTGCATCACCGGCGCGATCGGCGCGCTGCGTGGCCCGAAGCACGGCGGCGCCAATGAAGTCGCGATGGACATCATCAGCCGCTATGGCTCCGCTGACGAAGCGGAAGCCGACATCCGCGCGCGCATGGAACGCAAGGAGATCGTCATCGGCTTCGGTCACCCGGTGTACACCATCGGCGACCCGCGCAATCCAATCATCAAGGAGATCTCGCGCAAGCTGTGCAAGGACGGCGGCAACCAGATGCTGTTCGACGTGTCCGAGCGCATCGAGAACCTGATGATGGACACCAAGAAGATGTTTCCGAACCTCGACTGGTACTCGGCGTCGGCCTATCACATGATGGGAATCCCCACGCCGATGTTCACCCCGCTGTTCGTGATCGCGCGCACCACCGGCTGGAGCGCACACGTCATCGAACAGCGCGAGGACGGCAAGATCATCCGTCCGAGTGCGAACTACGTCGGTCCCGAAGATCGCGAGTACGTGGCGATCGACAAGCGCTGAGCATGCAGGACGAAAAAGGCCGCGCACCTGCGCGGCCTTTTTCATTGGTGCGATGCTCGACGTTCAGGCCAGGCCTTCGGCCTTCAGCGCGGCCTGCACGCCGCGATCCGCTTCCATCCGCTGCTTGAACGCCGCTAGGTTGTCGAGACCGGAAAGGTCGATGCCGCAGTTCGCGGCCCACCGTAGCGTGATGTAGAGATACGGGTCGGCGTAGCTGCGGAAGCCCGCGAGCCAGGGCTGTCCTTCCAATTGCGCGTCCGCACGCTCGAACAACGCGCGCACGTTCGAGCGGGCCTGCGCCTTCACCGCGTCGTGGTGCGCTTCGTCGGCGATGTACCGGGCTGGACCGAAGATCGGCTTGAAGGCCGGGTGCAGGTCGGAGTTGACGAACGCCAGCCAGCGGTTGGCTTCCGCGCGCTGGCGCGCACTGCCATCGCCGGCGAGTCCGGCTTGCGGCCAGCTGTCGGCGATGTAACCGAGGATGGCGGCGTTCTGGGTGAGGACGAACTCGCCGTCGCGCAGCGCAGGCACGGCGCCGGCCGGATTGACGGCGAGGTACTCGGGCGACTGGCGACGATCGCGAGGGACGATTTCGACTTCGAAGTCGCCGCCCGTCCACTGCAGCGCGATGTGGTCGGCGGTCGAGCAGGCGCCGGGCGAGGAATAGAGCTTCATAGGTCCCCAGTCTTGGATCAGGCGGACACTATGACGTGGCTCGAGCGGCTCGCTCAATCGCGCGAGCGCAACATTGCGTTACGGTCCGCCGGTGTGCGTGGGGCAAAAAAAGATCCGCGCGGCGGCGGATCCAAGATTCGGCGAAGTGGGCTTCGCTCTGCTAAGCGGATTCAGGATGCGTGCTTGCGCGGCTTGAGCGACTGCACCTTATAGAAGGTGTGGTCGCCGATGGTCGCTACCTGATAGGCGTTGCGCCACGACGGGCTGGCCACGGCCAGGGCGGCGAAGTGGCTGGCGCCCGGGACGATTTCCTTGCGCTGGCCGGCGGGCAGGGCCCAGTTGTTCTCGGCCTCCAGGGCCACCGTGACCGCCCGCGCCCAGGCCTCGGTATTGCCCAAGCGGGTCGACGGGGAGACCAGGGTGGGGGCGAACTGCTTATTCGCGGTGACCACGTCGCAGACGGTGGTGCCCCACAGGCCGCTGTCGCGGCGGCGCAGGGCGACCTCGGCGACCGCCTGCTGGCCGCGGACCGACTGGTCCCGGGCCTCCAGGTAGACAGTGGTGCTGAGGCACAGCGAATCGGCCGATTGCGGCGGCAGCACGGAGGCCAGCCACAGGATCCAGGCGAGTTTCATGTCGTACTCCTTGCTCCGTTGGCCGGGCCGCACTTCGGCGGCGTCTCCTTGCGGAGGCGGTCGCCTGGGGCGAAATCCGGTATGGCGTACTGGGGAGGGCGGCGCGCTCTATGGCGTGCTTTGCCCGGGCATCGGGACCACGCGTGGGGCGTGGGCGCTGCGACGGTGCCGCCGGGGGCGGCTGAAAAGTTGGCGCACGGTAAAGGCGGGTTTCCCAACCAAGCCTGAATAGTGACTGCGATCACGGATTGTGGTCGACGCATTTCGGTGGTAGGCGGCGAGGTCGATTCCGCCCAGTTCAGCGGAAGGCGAAGGCATCGAGCGCAAGCGTTCCAAGTTCGTGGGAGCGGTGCAGGACCTCGACTTCCGGGCCGTCGCCGGCGGCGCCGAGTGCGACGAACAGGGGCATCAGGTGCTCGGTGGTCGGGTGGGCATGGCGGGCATTGGGAGCCTGCGCGTGCCAGTCGAGCAGGGCTGGCCAGTCGTGGCCGGCCAGCTTGGCGTGCATCCATGCCGAGAATTGGGCCGCCCACTGCGCCAGCGGCGCATGCTTGTGCTGCCAGTCCAGGTCGCCCAGGTTGTGGACGAAGCCGCCCGAGCCAACCACCAGGACCCCTTCGTCGCGCAACTTTGCCAGTGCACGGCCGAGGTCGAAGTGCCAAGCGGCGTCGGCGAGGGGATTCACCGACAGCGGCACTACCGGGATGTCGGCTTGGGGATACATCCGCCGCAACGGCACCCACACTCCGTGGTCGAGACCATGGCCGGGCCGGACTTTCGCGCCAAGGCCGGCATGGGCAAGGCGGGCGGCGATGTCTTCGGCTAGCTCGGGGGCTCCCGGCGCTGGGTACTGGAGCTGGTAAAGCGGCTCCGGGAAGCCGCCGAAGTCGTGCACCGTATGCGGTTGGGCATGGCCACCGAGCATCGGGCGGTCGGCCAGGAAGTGCGCCGACGCGACCACGATCGCGCGTGGGCGGGGAAGGGCGGTGCCCAGCCCATCGAGGAAGCGTCCCGCGGCGGAGTCCTCGATGGCCAGCATGGGCGAACCATGGGACAGGAAGATCGTCGGCAATCGGACCGAGGCGTTCATGTCGTCAGGGTGATCCCTGGGCGCGTAGATTCCAAGCGCCGGTCCCGCGTGGAGGCGTTTGCCATGGGCCGCAATCGCCACCCGAACCGCAGTCGGCCTTTCCCGCCACGGAGTGCGCACATGGGCAGCCCCCCGGACCTGCGTTCCACCGTCCGTCCCGCACCGGACGCAGCGATGCTAGACATCGCGGACTACGTCGTCGACTTCGCCCCCGACTCGGACGAGGCGTACCGGACGGCCCATTACATGCTGCTCGATTCCCTGGCCTGCGCGGCCTTGGCGATGGAGCACGGGGAGTGTCGCAAGCACCTCGGCCCCCTCGTGCCCGGCGCCGACATGCCAGGCGGCGCGCGCGTGCCCTTTACCGGACACGAACTCGATCCGGCACAGGCGGCCTACAACATCGGAGTGCAGATCCGCTGGCTGGACTTCAACGACACCTGGCTGGCCGCGGAATGGGGCCATCCCTCCGACAACCTCGGAACGATCCTGGCGGTGGCGGATTACCTGGGCCGCAAGCTCGACCACGACGGCGGCAAGGCCATGACGATGCGCGACGTGCTCGGCTGGGCAATCAAGGCCCACGAGATCCAGGGGTGCTACGCACTGCGCAATTCCTTCAACCGGGTCGGCCTCGACCACGTGATCCTGGTGCGCCTGGCCTCGGCGGCCGTGGCGACACGCATGCTCGGAGGAGGCCGCCCCGAAGTGATTGCCGCGGTGTCGCACAGCTGGATCGACAACGGTGCACTACGCACCTACCGGCACGCGCCGAACACCGGCCCGCGCAAGAGTTGGGCAGCAGGCGACGCGTGTCGTCGCGCGGTCGTGCACGCCCTCAACGCGGTCAAGGGCGTCGCCGCCTACCCGAGCGCGCTGTCGGCGCCGGTCTGGGGCTTCTACGACGTGGCGTTCCGCGGCAGGGCGTTCGAGTTCGAACGCCCCTTCGGCACCTACGTGATGGAAAACATCCTGTTCAAGATCAGCTATCCGGCCGAGTTCCATGCCCAGACCGCCGTCGAATGCGCGTTGGCGCTGCACGATCAGGTCAAGGATCGCCTGGACCAAATCGAGCGCATCGTGCTCGAAACCCAGGAAGCCGGCCTGCGCATCATCGACAAGACCGGACCGCTGGCGAACTACGCCGATCGCGACCATTGCCTGCAGTACATGGTGGCGGTGCCCCTGATTTTCGGGCGGCTGACCGCGGACGACTACAGCGACGCGATCGCCGCAGATCCGCGCATCGATGCCCTGCGGGAAAAGATGGTGGTGGCGGAGAATCCGCAGTTCACGGCCGACTATTTCGATGCGGGCAAGCGCTACATCGGCAATTCGGTGCAGGTGATCTTCAAGGACGGCACGTCCTCGCCGAAGGTATCCATCGACTATCCGGTCGGCCACCGCAAGCGGCGGGCCGAGGGGATTCCCCTGCTCATGGCCAAGTTCGAGTCCGCGATCCGCGCGCGTGTCGCGCATCCCCAAGTGGACGAGTTGCTGGCCTTGGCCGCCGACCCCTCGCGCCTGGCATCCCTGTCGACCAGTGCATTCTTCGGCCTGCTGGCGAATCGCTAGGGCGTTCTGGACTCGCCCGAGAAGGCTCGGTCCAAGGGCCTGTCTTGTCGCTTTTTTAACATGGTCTTCACCGCGACGCCCCTAGCCTGCGCCGTGGTGGCGTTGCCGTTCAGCAACCCGTCCAAGTTCAGGATCCACCAGTAGTGGTCCCCTTCTTCAAGGAGCAGAAAAGATGAACAAGAAACTCCTCTGCGCCGCCCTGCTGGGTGGTTTGAGCATCGCGCAGGCAGCACAAGCCCAGGATTTCGACGACCGGTGGTACCTGACCGGTGCGGCCGGCTTCAACATCCAGGACAACGATCGCGACACCCGCAACGCGCCCTTCATCGCGCTGGGCGCCGGCAAATTCATTTCACCCAACTGGTCGCTGGACGGCGAGCTCAACTATCAGAAGCCGGTGTGGGATTCCAACCAGGATCTCAACTGGAGCCAGTACGGCATCTCCTTCGACCTGCGCCGCCACTTCATCGCCGAGGGACGCAACTGGAATCCCTACGTGCTGATGGGCCTGGGTTACCAGCGCGAGGAGATCGAGTCGGACAACTTCCCGAACCCGGATTCGCCGTTCGAGGAAACCGAGGGTGCCATCTCCGGCAAGTTCGGCATCGGCCTGCAAGGCGACATGGGGCGCTTCGGTGTCCGCACCGAGTTGGCCTACCGTGCCGTCGCCATCAACGACACGCGCGCTCAGCTGCTGCTGGACGATCCGCCGGGTGACGACGGCGAAGACTGGTACGGCGATATCCTGGCGTCCGTCGGGATCATCGTTCCCCTCGGTCCGGAACCGGTCGCCGCGACTCCGCCGCCGCCGGCCGCCGCGCCGAGCTGCACCGACGGCGACGACGACGGTGACGGCGTGAACAACTGCGACGACAAGTGCCCGGGTTCGCAGGCGGGCCAGACCATCGGTCCGGACGGCTGCCCGGTGCCGGTGTCGATCGACCTGAAGGGCGTGAACTTCGACTTCGACAAGTCGACCCTGCGTCCCGACGCGGTGCAGATCCTCAACGAGGCCGTTGAGATCTTCAAGCGCTATCCGGAGCTGAAGGCCGAAGTGGCCGGTCACACCGACCAGTGCGGCAGCGACGCATACAACCAGGCCCTGTCGGAGCGTCGTTCGCGCGCCGTGTACGACTACCTGACCAGCAACGGCATCGACGCCGCGCGCCTGACCGGTCCGAACGGCTACGGCGAGAGCCGTCCGCTGGAAGACCTGGGCCAGACCCTGCCGGGCTGCAAGAGCGAGCGTAACCGCCGCACCGAGCTGAACGTCCAGAACTGATCGGACGCCAGCTGCCTCATCGAAGCCCGGCCTCGTGCCGGGCTTCTTTTTTGCGCCGCAATAA